>DNUE01000037.1:0-19882 GCA_003508005.1 Desulfobulbaceae bacterium | reverse complement strand
GCTGGTGGAGATGGACGGCTTCGAAGCCAACGAGGGTGTAATCATCATCGCCGCCACCAACCGGCCCGACGTCCTAGACCCCGCCCTGCTCAGGCCCGGCCGTTTCGACCGGCAGGTGGTGGTGCCGGTGCCGGATATCAAAGGAAGGGAGAAGATCCTGGAGATCTACGGCCACAAGACCAAGCTGGCCCCGGATGTGAACCTGGCGGTCATTGCCCGGGGCACTCCCGGTTTTTCCGGGGCCGACCTGGAAAACCTGATCAACGAGGCCGCCCTGATGGCCGCCCGGGCCGGGGAGGAGGTGGTTTCCACCCAGCGGCTGGAGATGGCCAAGGACAAGATCATGATGGGCGCCGAGCGCAAGTCCATGATCATCAGCGACAAGGAAAAGGAGGTCACCGCCTATCACGAAGCAGGCCATGCCCTGGTGGCGCGGCTGCTGCCGGACACTGATCCGATCCACAAGGTGACGATTATCCCCCGCGGCCGGGCCCTGGGCCTCACCATGCAGCTGCCGGTGGATGAAAAATACACCCATTCCAAGGATTTCCTGGAAAAGCGCATCTGCATTCTCTTCGGCGGCCGGGTGGCGGAACAGCTGGTATTTAACCAGATCACCACCGGTGCCGGCAACGACCTGGAACGGGCAACGGAACTGGCCCGGAAGATGGTCTGCGAGTGGGGGATGAGCGACGAGCTTGGCCCCCTTACCTACGGCAAGAAGGAGGAGCAGATCTTTCTCGGCAGGGAGATTGCCCAGCACCGCGATTACAGCGAGGATACGGCCAGGAAGATCGACGAGGCGGTCAAATGGATCGTTCTGGACGCTCGCGACAAGGTGATCACGCTGCTGGGTGAAAATCTGCACATTCTGAAAGCTATTGCCGCTCAGCTGCTGGAAAAAGAGACGATCATGCTCGAGGATATCGACCGGATCATCGACGAGCACCGGCAGGCGCAGGGAATTGCCGCGGCGACTGCACCGGCAACTCCCGGGGAGGCCGGCCAGCAGCAATAAGGGCCGGGCACAGATCGCGGTGGAATAAATAAGGGCACAGAGGCGGACTCTGTGCCCTTTTTTTGTCGGAATCGCACAGAGCGGGATTCCGATGCCGGCAAGCTTTGTAACAGAGTAAATCAATTGTTGCGGATGGTCGTGGTTTTAATTTTTTGCAGGGTAATCATTGCTGGAGGGAAGAGCGGATGATCACACCGGGAAAGCAGACCAGGATAATGGGAATCCTGAATATCACCCCCGACTCATTTTCCGACGGCGGCCGCTTGGCGGAGCCGGAGGATGTCCGCCTGCAGATCGAGCGGATGATCGCGGCCGGGGTGGATATCTTCGACGTGGGCGGCGAATCCACCAGGCCTTTTGCCGAGCCGGTTTCAACCGAGGAGGAGTTGGACCGGGTGCTGCCTGTGATCCGGCTGATCCGGCGGATGTCCGACCTGCCGGTATCTATCGACACCACCAAGGCGACGGTGGCCAAGGAGGCCCTGGCCGCCGGCGCTGATCTGGTGAACGATATCAGCGCCCTGCGTCATGACCCGGCCATGCTTGATGTAGTCCGCGGCTACCAGGGGCCGGTGATCATCATGCACATGCAGGGGACGCCGGGCACCATGCAGATCGATCCCCATTACGACGACGTGGTTGTCGAGATTTTGGATTTTTTTCGGGAACGGCTTTGGTGGCTTGAAGACAACGGGGTGGACCGTCAGCGGCTCATTATTGATCCGGGCATCGGTTTTGGCAAGACGGTGGAACATAACCTGACGATCCTGCGCAACATCCCTGCCTTCAAGGTCTTGGGCTGCCCTGTGCTTATCGGCCATTCACGCAAGGCCTTTATCGGCAGGATTCTGGAGCTCGACGTTGACCGGCGCGACTGCGCCAGCGCAATGCTCACCTTGCATTGCGCCCTGTCCGGGGCGGATCTGGTCAGGGTCCATGACGTCGAGCTGTCGAAGCAGGCGATCCGCCTGGCACGCAGCCTGAGCAGTGCGTGATCTCCACGTCTGAAAAATTGGCTGGTCCCGGACAGAACCTCGTCCAAACCGGGCAGACAGGCTGTTACGATGAGTCCGGCCACGCCATTCCCTGTCGGGACAGCGGTCAGGACGGTTTTTTCCGCAGCGGCCTGGCCTGGCCGGTCCCCCGCTTCCGGCGAACCGGGCAGACAGTGGCTGATCTGCTCACCGGCCTAACCTGGACCGCGCATGCCAATCCCGCCGAGTTCCCCCTGACCTGGGGCGAGGCCCTGGATTTTGTCCGCACCATGAACGCCAGGGAGGAGCACGGGTATTCCGATTGGCGGCTGCCGAACAGGCGGGAGCTGCGCAGCCTGATCTCCTACCAGGCCAGAAGGCCGGCCCTGCCGGAGCAGCACCCTTTTTCCGGCGTGTTCCTTGGCTGGTACTGGACCTCCACTACGGCGGCGATCAACCCCGCCTATGCCTGGTATGTGCACATGGACGGAGCCCGGATGTTCTATGGCCGCAAGGATCAGGATTGCCTGTTTTGGCCGGTCCGTGGCAAGAGTATTGTCCTGGCCGAAACAGGGCAGCGGGTCTGTTACGATCAGGCAGGGCACAAGCTGTCGGAGCCTGATTCGCTACAGGACGGAGCTGGTTTTTCAGGACGGTCGTGGCCGACGGAGAGATTTATCCCTGCCGCCGATACGGTGCTCGATCGGCTGACCGGGCTGGAGTGGCTGCGCATGGCCTCTCTGACCAGAGCGGAGGTGAACTGGATCGAGGCGCTCAGGCTGGTCTTGGCGTTGAACGCGGAACTGCCTGGAAACGCGCGGATTTGGCGGCTGCCCAATGTCAACGAGCTTGAATCCCTGCTGGACTGCTCCGCGCACTCGCCGGCCCTGCCTGGAAATCACCCTTTTTTTGCTCTTCGCGAGGTCTACTGGTCATCGACCACGAGCTTTTTTGAGCCGGCCTGGGCCTGGGCCCTGTATCTCAACAAGGGCGCGCTCGGCGTCGGCGTCAAGCGGGCCGGGAATTTTCATGTCTGGCCGGTGCGCGACGGCGCTGCAAGGCAGGGGGCATCTGCTCCGTAATCATTTTGGATGCATGGGCGGCATGCCGCCCATGCCTTCCATTGGTGCCGGGGCGGTCAACTCCACCGCCAGTTCAAGTTCCTTGTCCGGCAGCGGATCGTCCTCCCGCAGCACCTTGAGGGTAGCCATGTCCCCGGGATGCTTGTCGAGCAGGGCGATCCTGATGTCATCGATGTCATGCACCGCCATTCGATCGACGGCCAGGATGATATCCTTTTCTTTCAGGCCGGCCTGACCTGCCTTGCCATGGGGGCTGATCTTAAGGACCCGCACCAGGCCCTGCTCCGGATCTTTTTCACCGTCCTCAACCTCGAGAACCACCCCGACCTTGGGCGCTGGCGTAAGCTCAATATCCTTGGTATAGAGCAGGTAGTCCACGCGATAGCCGGTTTTCTGGCCGGCGTTGCCGTAGCCGACGCTTGAAACTATGCTCTGCGGGACACTGAGCCGGCGGGCCACCCTTGGCGGGATGCCGGAGTCCCTGTCCACATGGCCGATGCCGGCGATGACCAGCATCCGCCGGCCAGGATGATCGCTCAGGTAGCGGACGATTTGTTCGGCCATGGCCTCGTCCCAGAGTGATTGGGCCTGGATAAAGCCGGCCATTTTTTCCTCGCTGAATTCCTGGCCGTCATGGCTGGCAAAGGCCAGGGCAAGACGTTCGCGGTAGCCGGGCAGGTCCAGGTTGCGCTCGGCCGGAACCTGTTCCCGCAGCCGCTCATCCAGCCCGTCCAGGCTGCCTTCCTTGAAGACCTGGTCAACCGCGGCCTTGTCAATATTGAGGCCGACCAGCGGGATGGCGTGGCGTTTCGCATAACCGATGATCTCCCGGTAGAGTCGGTAATCATAGCCCCATACCTTGAAGTATCCGGATTTTTTCAGGAATTCGTACTCGGTGGCAATGGCGCCGCTGGTGTAGGCGTCCAGTACCTCCTGGGCGGAGCGGGGAAACATCTCCATGCCGATGGCCAGGTCGGGATTATCCCGGAACAGGGCCTGGAGGATCTGCAGTTGCAGGATATGCATGCCCATGTCGGTATGCGCTTCGCCGACATAGACTACCCGGTTCCGGCGGAGTTCGCCGATGATTTCCCCGAACGAACGGATGTCCGCGACCCGAATCCCCTCCGGCCCTTGAAACAGCTCCTGGTGCAACCCTTGTGCGGTGGGGGCAACCCGTTTCTCCTGCATCTGGCCATTGGCAAAGAAGAGAAAGCTGTATTTGCCGTAATGGCTGAGCTTCCGAACGACCGCGGCGGACTCCTCGGGTGCGGAAGAGGTGATCAGCGCCATCACCTGGCCCGGCGCCAGCGGATTATTGCGGACATCGAGGGTGAAGCCGGCGGGCGCGTGCCCCGGGTCGGCAAGGAGGCCAAGGCTCTGCGGCGAAGGGCCAAGAAAAAGAAAGCTGCCTTTCTCCATGGCCTTGCTTGCCAATTCGTCCTGGGCAACAGTTTTGCAGCCCATTTCTTCCAGCATGGCGAGCAGGGGCGCGTAGGTTGCGGCCCTGTCCGCCATCGGCAGGACCACGGTTCTGCTCGCCGCGCCCATGAATCGCGACCATGTAGGAGCCTCCTCCTCCGGGCTCAGGTCGCGCATCAGGTCATAGTCCGGATCCAGGATCATGGCCGCTGGCAGGTCGTCAACAACAATTTGCACCTCCTTGCTCCGTTCGCTGATTCTGACCGTTTGCCGGGAGTCCCCGGTCCGGGTCGAGACCAGGACGGGCAGGTCGAAGTCGTAGGGTTCGGCGCTCTTCTGGTCCAGCGTAAAGGTGACGACGGAGCGGCCTTCTTCCTGGCTGACATCCACCTGGGCGATGTTGAATTGGATGATATCCTCCCTGGTGAGCCACTGGTCGAAAAAGGGGCGCAGCTCCTCGCCGGCAACGGCGGTGAAGCTTTCCTCTATCTCTCCCCAGCCTGCCTTCCGGAAGCGCATGCTTTCATAAAACCCCCGGAGGCCCTGAAAAAACAAGTCGTCGCCCAGGCGGCGGCGCAGCATGTGGAAGAACATGGAGCCCTTGTCGTATCCGACCGCGCGGACAAGACGGGCCATGGGCTGCCTGTCGCTGGCACCGGTAAAGGCCGCAAGGGTGAGCAGGTTGTCTGCGGGCACATAGGATGCATAACGCTGCAGCTGCTCCTTGCGGTACTGGCCTCCCTCTCGGCGCTCCTCGGCATAGAGGTGATCAGCAAGATAGGTGGTCAGCCCTTCGCACCAGTTGCCGCCGGAATCATGCACCTGCACGCTGTTGCCGAACCAGGAATGCAGGATTTCATGGCCCAGTGAGGTGTCCTTGATAAAAGGCAGCCTCGCCACCGCTTGGCCGAGCAGGGTGAAGGTGGGCAAACCGTAGCCTGTAGGCAGCCGGTTTTCGACGATGCTGTAGCGCGTGTAAGGGTAGGGGCCGATCAGTTCCTCGTACCGCTTCAAATATCCTGCAGCTTGGTCCAGATATTCATCGGCCAGGCCGCTGTCCTCCTGAAAAAAGAAGGTCGAGAGGAGGACGCCGCTGGCCAGGGTTCGCTGTTTGACCGAGTAGGGGCCGGCGACAAAGTGAATGGAGCGTACAGGATGGGGAAAGGCCGAGGAAAAGAGGTTTCGCCCTTTTCCGTCCGGACCCTGCATCATGGTTTCCGCCTCGCTGGTGGCCGTGAAGGATTCGGGCAGCTGGGCCGCCAGACGATAAACCATGTCGATGTCCGGCAGCGGGTGCCAGTTGCCGGCCAGGGTGATGCCATCGATTTCAATGAGATTGTCATCCATCCCGTTTTCCGGCACGGTTAGGGACCAGGAAATATGCACTACCTGGGCGGCCTCTGCAGCAGCCAGCACAATCTCATTGCCTGCGGACGGCCGAAGCTCCTTCGGTGCCTGGCCGGTACGTTCCGCAACGGCGCTGGAGATTACCAGGGCTGCGCCGGCAATTTTCAGCGGAGTACGGGGCGGCAGACTGATCCGGCAGGTACCGTTCAGGGTGCGGCGGGCAAGATCGAAGGAGATGCTGATCGCATTTTCCGGAAGTGCTGGAGGACTGACTGACGCTGTGGCTTGCGGTGCGCCGGACCCGGTACCAACGAGCAGGATGGAAAAGGACAATGCGCACAGGAGTCTTGCGAAACGAGGGGTCATGGTTTATTCCTTGGCTGCTGATTGGATCAAAGGAAGCAGTACCTGGGCGGCCGTGACCCAAGGCTGCGGACGCCGCTTTTTGCGGCTTGTCAGAGATGATTCGCCGACAAAGAGCGGAATTTGTTGAACCTTAATCATTTTTCAGGAAAAGAAAAGGATGGCCGGAATCGCAAAAATGGTGATTTCGACGCCGGCAAGCTCCGGAGCATCTTGCAATCGTAGCGGCGGCTGGTCAGTGTCAGGCAGTAGGCGAAGTTATCAGGCTTCTCTCTGGCTGCATATTTCCTTTTTCTTGACAGCAAAGCCCTGTTTATTGTAGGTCTGGAGCCACTTCGCCTTTTCGCGCTTATCCGCTATCGGGCTGAAGAATGTTAGCGATATCGCAGCAGGCTCATGAAGGGTATCGCCCCCGAAGTGCCGGTCCCGCCCGAAGTTCGGCCGGAGATCGAGGGCAAGGAGGGGAGTGCCGCGCACCAGAGGCAAACGCCAGAACAGCAACCGAGACCACGAGTTCTCGAGGCAACCTAACTTATGTGCTGGTTCAGAAGCGGGACAACCTGCTGCCAATCGGCAACTACCTGCAGCTAAGGAGAGTGAAGATGGGCCGGACAGTCACCGAAAAGATTTTAGCAGACCACCTGGTGGCCGGAGAGTTGCGGCAGGGAGAGGAAATCGCCCTGCGCATCGACCAGACCCTGACCCAGGACGCCACGGGCACCATGGCCTATCTCGAGTTCGAGGCCATCGGTATCCCCAGGGTCAGGACCGAACTCTCGGTCTGCTACGTTGACCATAATCTGGTGCAGTCGGACTTCAAGAACGCCGATGACCATCGTTTTCTCCAGTCCGTGGCCCGGAAGTTCGGCCTTTATTTCTCGCCACCGGGCAACGGCATATCGCACCAGGTGCACCTGGAACGCTTCGGAGTCCCCGGCAAGACCCTGCTCGGCTCCGACAGCCACACCCCCACCGGCGGCGGCCTTGGCATGCTGGCCATCGGCGCCGGCGGCCTTGACGTGGCCATGGCCATGGCCGGCAAGCCCTTCTACCTGGTCATGCCGAAGATCTTTGGCATCCGCCTCACCGGCAAACTCCAGCCCTGGGTTTCGGCCCGGGACGTCCTCCTCGAGGTCCTGCGCCGGCTCTCGGTAAAGGGCGGCGTCGGGTATATCATGGAGTATTTCGGGCCGGGGGTGACTGAACTTTCGGTGACCGACCGGGCCACCATCACCAACTTCGGAGCGGAACTGGGCGCCACCACCTCGGTTTTTCCTTCGGACATGCAGACCCGGTGGTTCCTGGCCAGTCAGGGCCGAGAAGAGCATTGGCGGGAACTGACGGCCGACCCTGATGCCGAGTACAGTCAGGTTATGGAGCTTGATCTCTCAACCTTGGAGCCGCTGATTGCCTGCCCCTCCTCGCCGGACAACGTGGTCCCGGTGCGGGAGGTGGCGGGCCGGCCGGTGGTTCAGGTTTTGGTGGGCTCCTGCACCAACTCCTCCATCCGCGACCTGACGGTAGTCGCGCGGACCCTGACCAGCCATGAGGTCAGCAGGGAGGTGAGCTTCGAGATCAACCCCGGTAGCCGCCAGGTCCTGGAAAACATAACCGCCCAGGGCGATCTCCTGACCCTGATCCACGCTGGCGCCCGGGTGCATCAGTCCGGCTGCCTGGGCTGCATCGGCATGGGCCAGGCACCGCCCACCGGCGGTATCTCGCTGCGGACCTTTCCGCGCAATTTTCCCGGGCGCAGCGGCACCGTCGGCGACTATGTCTACCTGTGCAGTCCGGAAGTGGCTGTAGCCAGCGCCATCAAGGGGGTAATCACCGATCCCCGCGATCTGGGGGACTATCCGGCGGTGTCTCTGCCCGACAGGCTGCTGCCCGGCGACGGACGGATTGAAAAGCCCCGGGCCGAGACCGAGGCCGCCAGGGTTGAAATCGTCCGCGGTCCGAATATCGCACCGTTCCCCACCTTCGAGCCCATGCCCGAAACTTGGCGGGGCCGGGTCATGCTCAAGGTGGCGGACAATATTACCACCGACCATATCATGCCGGCCGGGGCCAAGATCCTGCCCTTGCGCTCCAATATCCCGGCGATCAGCGAATACGTCTTCCATCAGATCAACCAGAATTTTCCCCTGGAGATGAAGGAGGCAGCTCAGGAGGGTGTCTTCGGGCTCATTGTCGGCGGCGAGAACTACGGCCAGGGTTCCAGTCGTGAGCATGCTGCCCTTGCCCCGCGCTATCTGGGGGTGCAGGTAAAGCTGGTCAAGAGCTTCGCCCGCATCCACAAGGCCAACCTGATCAACTTCGGCATCGTTCCCCTCACCTTTGCCGATCCCGATGATTATGACCGGGTGGAGCAGGGTGCGGAAGTGGTGATCCCGGGCATCCGGGCAGCCTTGTTGGCGGGAGGGACCGCCATTACTGTGGAGGTCAACGGCGCTCCGTTGACCGCAACGATCGATCTGTCTCCCAGACACCGCGAGATTTTGGCGGCAGGCGGCCTGCTGAACTGGGCCCGTTGAAATGATATATATTTTTGTACCCAGGTACAATTCCTGAGAGGTTGCCTCCTGCTGCCTAACAGACTGTAGTTGAGTGTATATCTTCTGCTGAAGGACAGCCCTTGGTCATCCGGGGGTTAAAAAAGTTAAACCGCGCGGCAGGCTCAGCCCGGGATGGCAAGCGCGAGCGACCAGGCAACTAACTGGAATCATATTAATTGTTTCTTCCTGCGGTCATTAGGTAATTTTGGCATGCTGCTTGCAAGTATGTCAGTACTTCATCTCTTCTCTCCTTTTTTTCCGGCTCGTCCCTCTGGGATTGAGCCGGTTTTTTTTGGCGCATTCCCATGGAATTCAGTTCGACTGCCGTAGCCCTGACGCGGTGCGCGGACTACCATGAACAGAGGCTGCTCCAGGCCTTTGACCGGCTGTGGGCTGCATGCGCCACCTCTCTGAGCCTGCGCGGTACGCAGGTCCTGCTGAAACCGAATTTGATTACCGCACGGCGGGGTCTGCTGGCGTGCACGGAGGGGCGGTTTATCCTGGCTGCGGCCCAGTGGTTTCTTGACCAGGGGAGCCGGGTGACGGTGGGAGACTCGCCGGCCTTCGGAACAGCCGAGGCGGTGCTCGAAAGCCTTGGCGTCGCAGCCGCCCTGCGCGGGAAAGGGGTCAGGATCGTTGATTTCGGCAGGACCCGGCCGGTCATCCTGCCTTCCGGCCTCAGGGTCGGCATGGCAATCGAGGCCCTGGACTGCGATCTGCTGGTTAACCTGCCCCGGGTGAAGGCCCATGCCCAGATGCGGGTCAGCATGGCGGTAAAAAATTATTTCGGTTGCGTTGGCGGAATGCGAAAGCCCTTGTGGCACATGGTCCATGGCGGAAAACAGGGGCGGTTTGCCGACCACCTTGCCGAACTGCTGACCGTCCTGCCTGGCGGGATCACCCTGGTGGACGGCATCACGGCCATGCACCGGACGGGCCCTACCGGTGGAGTACCTTTTCCATTGCGGCTCTCTGCCTGTTCAACGAATCCGGTGGCCACGGATCGCGCTCTGCTTGAGGCGATCGGCGTGGATCCTGAGGCTTGCCCGCTGCTGCAAGCCTGTCGACGGGCCGGTCTGACCGGCTCCGAATCCGGCCAGCTGCATTTTCCTCTTCTGGCTCCGGCAGATCTGCGGGCGGAGGGTTTTATCGCCCCCCCAGAGCTCATGCCGGTCCGCTTCAATCCTCTGCGTTTTGGCAAGAACAGTGTGCGGCGGCTCCTGATCCGCCTGGGAGCCTTCTCCTGACGCTTGCCTGTTGCAATTCAACCTTCAACGGATTACATTCAGCGCAAAATTTGATTAAAGCCGGAAACCTTGTTGGGCGGAGAGACAAGATGTTTAAGCTTGATGGCAAAGTTGCCCTGATTACCGGGGGATCCAGAGGGATCGGCCGGGCTATTGCGTTGCGGCTGGCAGAATACGGGGCCGATGTGGTGGTCAATTATGTGCGGCACCGGGGCGATGCCGAGGAGACGGTTGCCGCCATCGAAAAGAAGGGGGTCCGTTGCCTGGCGGTCAAGGCCAACGTAGCCCAGGAAGAGGACGTGATCCGGATGTTTGACGAGATCAGGATGCGTCACGATCATCTGGATGTCCTGGTCAGTAACGCCGCCTCCGGGGTTTTGAAGCCGGCCATGGAACTGACCATTCGCCACTGGAACTGGGCCATGGACATCAATGCCAGGGCCCTGCTCAGCCTTGCCCAGTATGCCGTGCCGATGATGCGGCCTGGCGGCCGTATTCTTGCTGTCTCCAGTCTGGGGGCTGTCCGGGCAGTGCCCAACTATACCGTGGTCGGTGCCTCCAAGGCTGCCCTGGAATCGCTGATCAGGCACCTGGCGGTGGAACTCGGACCCAAAGGCATCAATGTCAACACCATTAGCGCCGGGGTGGTGGACACCGATGCCCTGAAAAAGTTTCCCAACCGCGACGAGATCATCAATCTTTCGCTGGCCCGGACTCCTCTGGGCCGCCTGACGACTCCGGATGATGTGGCTGACCTGGCCCTTTTTCTTTGCAGCGATCTGGCAACCATGATCCATGGTCAGACTGTGGTTGTGGACGGTGGGTATGCCATTCAGGGGTGATATCGCCCCGCACCCGGAAAAGCAGTTCGAACAGGCCTGCCGCGCCGCAGTAAAGCATTGAGGCCGTGACCAGGGAAGGCCAGCCGGTGCCGGCAGTGGCGAAAAGGTGCTGGAGCGGCCGGTAGAGGACCGCCATGAAGCCAGTGGCGTGGAACGCCCAGAAGAACGGAAAGGTAAAGCCGAGCAGCAGGTAGAAACCTCTTCGCAGTGTTGTCATTTCAAGGCATTTCCCATTTTTTCTGATTGCCACGTATTTTTTGTTAATTTCTTCGACGCCGATACCGACCCCGACCCCGAGTAGTGTCCGTGCCAATGTATCATTTCCAGCATGGATACTGAGATTTGCCGCGCTCATCCTCCCAGTTATTGGAGGGCAATTTTCTCGGGGTCGGGGTCGGTATCGGTATCGATAGTTGTCCTTCCGAAAACAGCTTCATTACAGTCTCGCTGATCGCTGGGAATCAAATAGTTTTCAGTGGAAGTTGTCCGCCATTTTTTCAACCCCCTTGCGCAGGCTGATCAATGAAATCAATCCGCCTGCCAAAACAATGAGCAGGAGCGTGCCCACCGTCTGCACCATGATCGGGTTGGAAAAATGCAGTCCCCACCGCCAGCTGCGCACCAGCCTGTAGGCCGGGATGCCGGCGGCCAGGATGGTCAGAAGCTCGAAGGAGATGGCGGTAAAGAGAAAGAGGATTGCCCCGAATCCCCCCAGGACCGCCGCCTGGTTTTCCGCCTTGAAGTTTGCGTACATGGAGCCGAAGCCCAAGGCCATGGCCAGCACCGTCCAGGTGATGATCAGCCCGGTGACAAGGGATATCCACCACATGGGGCCGGTGATCCGGAGAAGGTGGTTGCTGGCCGCAAGAAGGGTCGCGGCCAGGACGGTGAAAGGGATGAGGTAAAAGAGGTATTTATAGAGCATATAGCGTCGGAGCGAGAGCGGGGCGGTGAGGATCAGGCCGAAGGCACTGCCTTCCGCGCCGATGGCCGGATAGACGAAACGTGCGCACAGCGAGGCGACGATAAAGCCGGTCAGGCCGATGTTGGCATAGGCGATGATGTTGGCCACGGCATCCGCGGGGATGGGGGAACGTTCCAGCGGCAGGACCTTGAAATTGTAGAGATAGACGACCACCAGCGCGCCGATCAGGAAGAGCTGCGACCACTGGGAGGAGTCCCGGATGAACATCTTCAGCTCTTTGCGGAAGAACCAGAGCATGGGGCTCGGCCGGTAGGATCGTGGCTGGAAGCGGCGGGAACCGCCGAACGATTCCTGGGCCTTGGAAAACCCTGAGAAGAACATCCTGGACATCGCCCATTCCCCGGCAAAATAGACGACCATCGGGGTGAGGAGCAGGAGAGCGGCCAGCAGCCAGTCAAAGCTGTGATCCTGCAGAAAGCCGGTGAGCAGATCCGCCGCCCAGCTGGGCGGCAGGAGCGGAGTGGCCGGGGTGGACATCCGGGAGAGATATTCGATAAAATCGGGAAAGCGTTCGGGGTCGGCCAGCTCTTCGGGCCGCAGCAGGCGGATGACGAAATAGAGCAGGATGCCGAAGAGCAGGGACAGGTAGACGACGATATCCTTGGTCCTTCTGGCCGGAAAGAGCCGGACCAGGATGATGGTGACCGCAAGCCCAACGCCGGAGGCGATGGCGGCGATGGCGATCACCGCCGGCAGCAGGATCAGCAGGTAGATCGGCCCGGCCTCGAAAATTTTCCCGTAGGCCCCGAAAACCGGCAGGGAGAAGATGACCATCATCCAAGAGGTGTAGAAGGTGGTGGTCAGGTAGCGCATCAGGTAGAGCTCGGAGAGGGAGGCCGGCGAGGCGAAGATGATTTCGTTGTCATGGGAGAGAAAGACAGCGGACACCCCGGAGACCATGCTGGAGAAGATCAGCATGGTGAAGACAATCATCCAGGCCATCTCGAAGATCTTCAGGCTGAGGATCACCCCCAGCTCATTCTGGCTGTGAAAATAAAAAATGGTCTTGAGGCTCACCAGGTAGAGGGCAGCGAAGAGCAGGGCGCCGAAGGCGAGGATGAGCAAGGTCCGGGAGGAGATCCTGCCCCCGGGGAAAAAACGGTTGCGCAGGCCGCAGAGAAAGGGCTGGAACAGGGGGGTCATGGCTGCTTCTCTGACGGCTTTGCCGGGTTCGCCTTGAGGGCGGCGATGACCTCCTTCAGCTCCCAGGCGCCGGTCAATTCCAGAAAGATGTCCTCCAGGCCGGAATCGTGCCGGCCGGCCTCGGCCCGCAGCGTTTCCATGCTGCCGGAGATCCGCAGCCGCCCCTCGATGATGATGCCGATCCGGTGGCACAGTTCCTCTGCGATTTCCAGGGAATGGGTGGAGAGAAAGATGGTGGTGCCGGCCCGCGCCTTCTGCTTGAAGATCTCCTTGACCAGCCGGGCGGATTTAGGGTCCAGGCCGACCATGGGTTCGTCGATGACCAGGAGCGGCTGGTCCTGCATGAGGACGGAGGCCATGATCAGCTTCTGGCGCATGCCGTGGGAGTAGCTTTCGATCAGATGGTCCTGCCAGTCCAGCAGGTCGAAGAGCGTCAGGTAATGGGTGACCGCTGTCCTGAACCGTTCCTGGGCCACGCCGTACAGGCTGGCGATGAACTGCAAAAACTCCATGCCGGTCAGTTTTTCATAGAGCCAGGGCCGGTCCGGGACATAGCCGGTCTGCTGCTTGCACAGGAGCGGTTGCTCCGCCAGGCTGGCGCCATTGATGAAGATTGCGCCCTGGTCAGGCTGCAGCAGGCCGGCGATCATCTTGATCGTGGTGGTCTTGCCGGCGCCGTTCGGCCCGAGAAATCCGTAGATCTCGCCCTGCTGCACGGTCAGCGAGATATTGTCCACGGCCAGGTGGTGACCGAAGCGCTTGCTCAAATTTTCGATTTTCAGCATCTCCATCCTGTTCTAATTGTGGGGGACAGAATGCAATTCTGACCCCGAGATTGAATGGGGAACAATTTCTATCTGCAGTTTGCCCAGCAGCCCCCCGATCTTGAGCTGCTGGTCCAGGTCGCCACGGCCGAAGCGGATATGAAAGAGGTCGGCGGGCAACTGGTCGGTGGTGGTGTCCAAACTGTACCACTGGCCGTTCAGGCACACTTCGTTCCAGGCATGGTAATACATGGCATCACCCAGGCGGGTCACGCCGGTGGCAACGGCGGTCGGGATGCCGATGCTCCGGGCCAGGGCGGCGAAGAGCGACACGTGCTCGTTGCAGTCGCCCATTTTGCTCTTCAGGGTGGTCAGGGCGTCAGGCAGGCCGATGACCGGTCGTTTTTCCAGGTTCTGATAGACCCAGCCGGCGAGGAGCCGGACCTGGACAGCCGGATCGGTTTCCGCGCCCACAATGCTTTGGGCCTGGGTGACGATCTCCGCGTGATCCGATTGGATATAGCGGCTGGGGGCAAGAAATTCGCGCTGGTCGCACTCCCTGGCGGGCGGTCCAAGGGTGTGGTCCGGCATGGAGTCCAGGGTGACGGTGAGCAGGTCGCCTTGCAGGGTCTGGCGGCCGCCCTGCAGGCCAAGGTCCAGGTCCACAGGCAGGGAGAGGCGATAGGTGGCGGCCGTTGCGTCAGAGGCGGGCAGGGGGCCCCGGAGCGGAACCGCCACCGCGCTCAGCAGATCGTTGCCGGAACTGACGATATCCTTGGCCCTGAACTCCGGTTCGGCCACGAATTGAAAACCAGCCGGCGATTCTTCCTTGACCACCCGGCCTCTGTCGTCCAGCCAGAAGCTGGTCCGCATCCCTCCAACCGCCTCAGTGAAATGGTGCAGGACCTTGAGCCTTCTCTGGACAAGAATTTTATCCCGACCATGGTAGGTGATCAGCGATTCGCGGCCGGAGAGGGAAACCGGGTCAAAGGAGGGAACCTTGATTTTTTGTCCTGGTTTGGTCAGCCTGGCCAGGAGGTAGCCACGGTCGTTGACAGCCAGCAGCGGAGGTTCGGGCAGGGTGATGGTATCGGTGATCTTCGCTTGCCCGGTGTCCAGCCGGAAGGAGACGCTGCTGCCTTCCACCTCGCCCTCGGCCTGCATGGTGGAGAAAGGGGAGGAAAAGCGGAAGGTGAAGTCCCGCAGCAGAAGGTTTTCGGTAATTCTTGCCCTGATCTGCATGTCAATGGGCTGGATGGTTTCCATGACGTTCAGCCGGAGGTGCGCCTCCTGCTCCAGGATCAGATCCTCCCCTTCCGGCCGCAGGACCTCCGCCACATAGCCGATCCGCTGCTGGTTGAACCAGACACCGTAAAAGCGCTCCTCCCTGGACTTCTGCAGCAGGGCCACCTCACGGCTGTCGATCTCCGGGACCAGCAGGTCGCGGGTGACCAGAATCCCGAGCAGGACCAACCAGGCGACAACAGACACTGTTTTGACTATTCTGATGGGCATTTCTCTCTGTACGGGTTGAGAAAGGCAGTTTACAGTTTAAATTAAATAACCATTTTGTGGTAAAAATCATCATGGAATATTTTTTTACTGCTTCCCAGCGAGGTGAAAAAGCTGGAGAGGTGTTGGTATTTCCTTGTGGTAGAGAAATTCTTAACTCAGCGAAGGCTCTATAGGCTTTTTTGCTATTTCTATTGAATTTGTCCCGATGGTTGAGTATTTATATTAGTTTACATTTTTCTGCTAATCCATCTCAGATAGCGTTTATTGATCAATAGTGGAGGACTCTGATGGACACCCTGTTTACATCCAATGTATTTGCAACGGAAACCATTCAGCTGGGCCAGACCCGGGAAACCATCGTCCGCGGCGGCCGGGACAAGTTTGCCCTCCTTCCCAGGGCTTTTGACGGGATACGCCAGATCGGGGTCATCGGTTGGGGCTCCCAGGGGCCGGCCCAGGCCCAGAACCTGCGCGATTCGCTGGCCGGCACCGATATCCGGGTCAAGGTCGGGCTGCGCGCCGGCAGATCCTCCATGCTGGCGGCACGGCAGTCCGGGTTCACCGAGGAGAACAATACCCTGGGCGAGATGTACACGGTCATTGCCGAGTCCGACTTGGTTCTCCTCCTGATCTCCGACGCGGCTCAGGTCGAGAACTATAAGCAGGTGTTCGCCTCGCTGAAGAAGGGAGCGACCCTGGGGCTGTCCCACGGTTTTCTTCTCGGCCACCTGGAGAGCGTGGGCGAGCAGTTTCCGGCGGGCATCAATGTCATCGGTGTCTGCCCCAAGGGCATGGGGCCTTCGGTGCGCCGGCTCTACGTTCAAGGCAAGGAGGTCAACGGGGCCGGCATCAACTGCAGCTTCGCCGTGGAGCAGGACGTAGACGGCCGGGCCACTGACCAGGCCCTGGGCTGGGCGGTGGCCGTCGGTGCACCCTATGTGTTCAAGACCACCCTGGGCTATGAGTTCCGCAGCGACATCTTCGGCGAACGCGGCATCCTGCTGGGCGCTGTGCACGGGTTGGCCGAGGCCCTCTATCGCAATTTCGTCATAGAAAAGGGCATGGCCGAGACCGAGGCCTTTAGCGCCACGGTGGAGAACATCACCGGGCCGCTCAGCAAAACCATTTCCCATCACGGCATCCTCGCCGTGTACAACAACCTGGAAACCGAGGGCAAGGCGACCTTCGAGCGGATATATTCCGCCGCCTATCATCCGGCCTTCGAGATCCTGATGGAGATTTACGACGAGGTTTCCAGCGGCAACGAGATCAGCAGCGTGGTCATGGCCGGAAAGCGGTTCGAGCGCTACCGCATGGGTAAGATCGACGGCACCCGGATGTGGCAGGTGGGCGCCAAGGTGCGGGCCTCCCGCAGTGGTGCGCCCAAGGTCAATCCGGTCACTGCCGGGCTCTACTGCGCGGTGATGATGGCCCAGATCGACCTGCTCATCGAGAAGGGGCACTGTCTGAGCGAGGTGTGCAACGAGTCGGTGATCGAGGCGGTGGATTCCCTGAATCCCTACATGCACTTCAAGGGGGTGGCCTTCATGGTGGACAACTGCTCCACCACCGCCCGCCTCGGGTCCCGCAAGTGGGCGCCGCGCTTCGACTACAACATCATGCAGCAGGCCCTGGTCGATTTTGACGGAGGAAAAGCGGCTGACAGAAAACTGATCGACGCCTTTAAGAGTCATATGATTCATGAAGTGCTGGCGACGGTGGCCACCATGCGGCCGTCGGTTGATATTTCCCTGTCGGAGTAATTCGCAGAATCGCAAAGGGGCGATTCCGACGCCGGAAAGCAATGGTATATGTTGAAATCAAAGCGGCGGATGACAAGTTGGTACACTTTTTACGGGTCTGGCTGTAATTTGTCGCTCTTGATCAAGTTTAGGCCGTCGGCGCCCCGACCGGCGCAGGTCCGGCCTGCCGATAAGGGCTGGCTGCAATGAAGCCGCCCTTCTTGGAATACCTGCGCGAACATGTGGTCCTGGCCGACGGGGCTCTCGGTTCCTTCCTCTATGAAAAGGGGGTTGAGCGGGGCCGCAACCTCGATCTGCTGAACCTGCAGTCCGCTGAACTGGTTTTCAGCGTCCATGAGGAGTATATCCGGGCCGGCAGCCAGCTCATCGAAACCAACACCTTCGGCGCCAATCTGTTCAAGCTCCGCGAGGTGGGGGCCGAGGAGCAGGTGCGGGAGATCAATCGTGCCGGCGCAGCCATCGCGGTCAAGGCCGCAGGCCACCAGGTCTATGTGGCCGGGTCCCTCGGCCCTTCCGGGATCAATTTTCCCCTGGACGAGGAAGAGTTCTCAGCAGAAGATATCAGCCAGGCCTTTCAGGAGCAGACGGCCGGCCTGGTCGAGGGCGGGGTCGATCTGCTGATCGTCGAGACCTTCACCAGCCTCCAGGAGATCCTGCTTGCCATCCAGGCTGCCCGGGTGGTGGCGCCGACCATGCCCCTGGTAGCGCAGATGGTCTTTCCGGCCCGGGGGACGACGGTCCGGGGCAAGGATGCCTTCAGTTGCGGCAGAGCCATGGCCGAGGCCGGGGCCGACGTGGTGGGCACCAACTGCGGCCGGGGCATAGATGCGATGGTGACCGCGGTGGCGCTGATGATGCCGCTGGCCCGGGAGGGCATCCTGCTCTCGGCCTTTCCCAATGCAGGCATGCCGGAGATGGACGGCGACCGCATGATCTATCCGGCCCAGCCAGCCTATATGGCCGCCAGGGCAGGGGAGATGATCAAGTATGGGGTGCACCTGATCGGTGGCTGCTGCGGCACCAATCCGGCCCATATCCAGGAGTTCCGCTCTCGGCTCAAGATTCGGCCGGTGCGGATCAGGGGCGAGAGCCAGGCTGAACCTCAGGAAAGTGTGCCCAGAAAGGAGGTGGAGGACCGGCCTGGCGGGTTTCTCTCCAGCCTTCAGCCAGGACGGCTGCCAATCATCGTGGAACTCGATCCACCCACCCACCTGGACGTGGAACCTGTTCTCGCCGGTGCAGGCGAACTGGCCCGGGCCGGTGCGGACGCCATTTCCCTGGGCGAAAATCCCCTGGCCATCCTGCGTACCGGCAACCTGGGGGTGGCCACCCTGATGCGGAGGCAGGCCGGTATCCAGACGATTATCCATCAGACTGGCCGGGACCTGAATGCGCTCGGCTTGCAGTCCAGGATGATGGAGGCGCACCTGCTGGGGATCGAGGCCGTGCTTGCGGTCAGCGGCGATTCAGCCAGCGCCACTGATCAGCCGGGGGTGAGCGGGGTGTTTGACCTGCGCTCCTATGGGCTGTTGCGGATGCTGCGCAATCTGAACAACGGCCTGAACCTTGCCGGCCGCTCCATCAAGCAGCGGACCAATTTTTCCGTGGGCGCCGCCTTCAGTTTCCGGGCTGAGAGCCCGGGGCTGCAGATCCAGCGCCTGGAAAAAAAGGCCGAACTGGGCGCCCGCTTTGCCATGACCCAGCCCCTGTTCACCCGGGAGGCCGTGGAGGAGATGATGGCGAAGACCCGGCATATTGACATTCTGATTTTTCCGGGTATCTTTCCGGTCATTTCGGCGCGCAACGCCGAGTTTCTGCATAACGAGGTGCCCGGCATTACCGTACCCCTGGAACTGCGCCGGCAGCTGGCCGCCTTCGAGCAGGTTTCAGACCAGCGGAAAGCGGCCCTGGACTATACCCGGCAACTGGTGGAGACGATTGCCCCGGTTGTGGACGGGCTGTATTTTATCAGCCCGCTGAACAAGTGGGAGATCGCCCTGGAGTTCGTCCGGCAGGTCCGCGCCGGCAACTGGCAGGGCAGCGGCCGGGCCGACCGGTTGCGCACAACACATTCTACGCACTGAATTTTTATTAACAGGAGAAAAACATGGCAACCCATCTTTTTACCTCAGAATCCGTTTCCGAAGGCCATCCGGACAAGGTGGCCGACCAGATTTCCGACGCGGTGCTCGATGCCATCCTGACCCAGGACAAGAAGGCTCGCGTGGCCTGCGAGAGCCTGGTCACCACCGGCATGGCCATTATCGCCGGCGAGATCACCACCTCTGCCTGGGTTGACATGCCGAATATTGTCCGGCAGACCATCCGGGAGATCGGCTACAATTCCTCGGACATGGGCTTTGACTGGCAGTCCTGCGCCGTGCTCACCTCCATTGACAAGCAGTCCCCGGATATCGCCCAGGGCGTGGACGAGGGCAAGGGGCTTGATCTGGACCAGGGCGCCGGGGACCAGGGGTTGATGTTCGGCTATGCCTGCACCGAAACCAGGGTGCTCATGCCCATGCCTATCACCTATGCCCACCGGCTGATGAAGCGGCAGGCCGAGGTGCGCAAGGCCGGCCTGCTGCCCTGGCTGCGGCCCGATGCCAAGAGCCAGGTCACCATCGAGTATCTGGACAAGAAGCCGAAGCGTATCGAGGCGGTGGTGCTTTCCACCCAGCACAGCCCTGATGTCAGTTACGAGGATCTGAAGGAAGCGGTGATGGAGGAAATTATCAAGCCCATCCTGCCCGCGGAGATGTTGGATGCCAAAACAAAATATTTCATCAATCCCACCGGCCGGTTCGTCATTGGCGGTCCGGTTGGCGACTGCGGGGTGACCGGGCGCAAGATCATCGTCGA
>DNUE01000043.1 GCA_003508005.1 Desulfobulbaceae bacterium | reverse complement strand
TACTGGAACAGGGCAGCCATATTGAAAAACTCGGGCTTCATGATGATGTTGACCAAAAAGGTGCAAATTCCGATGGATATGGCCGGCGGATCGATGTGGCTGCTGCCATGGTTGTAAAATACCCGAGCCGAATATTCCTGAATAATCCCGGCGATAATCCCGGCAATACCGGCGGCCAGAATCGATCCGGTGTAAAGAAAGACCCAGGCACCGATAATGGACGGGCAATGGACAATGGGAACCTGCTGCAGCTTGCCGGTACCGAGTTGCAACGCCGTAAGAATGAAGATGGCCAGACACCATCCAATGAGCAGGGGCGCCACGAAGGCGGCGGTGCCGGAAATCTGCCCCGCAGCCGCCATCGGGTCAAGCTGTGTCTTCAGGCCATAGGCGATGGAGGCGGAAAAAATCGCCGCGCCAAAATTCATGGGGATATTAAGCCCCCAGGGAGACTGCCAACCGGCCCAGGAGATGGAATATCCTTTTGTGTTCATCAGGCCATGCTCTTTAATGGACGCGGCGTTGCCCCAAGGCATCTCCTTGAGCCAAACCAACCGAACCAGCAGGCACATGGTAATCAGCACGAAGGCGATGCCATCTGTCTGGTTGAGAATCGGGGTCGCTGCAACCACTTGCAGCAGCAGGTGGCTGGCGACAGAGAACAGGCCGCCGAACACCATGACATCCCAAGAGGTATGCAGCAATGGGGTCAGGATATCCTTGGCGGCCCCGGAAGGATGATTTTTACGCGCCACAGCGTAAGCGGCGGCGGCCAGACCGGCGCCGAATCCGCCGACATGAGGACCAAAGATGGGACCAAAGGCGACCTGCATCAGAACGAATTCGGTACCTCCGGCCATGATGATGGCGATGCCCAGCAAACCGATCAGGGCACAAATGATTACCGCCCACAGCCCACCCAGAGCTACACCGATGATACCGCCACCAAAAACCATTAACAGAGTGTTCAAGCTATAAGGTTCCATGTAAAGCTTCCTTTTGCTAGACATTTACAGGAGTGATTGGGTACCAAATCTCCCAACCGCCAGGCTTCAACCCCGCACGAATAAGCAAACACATGCCAATCCAGTACATTCTTTCCATTTCTCAGAACTCTCAACCCCCCACGCCGTCAATTCCCTCCCCCAAAACCTCCTTTCGTGAAAACCACCCAAGTGGGTGAAAAATCTCTGGTCAACCGGTTAGACCCTCACCACCGCCGTACATCCTGAATGCGCCTGAGTTGAACCATGCTTGTAAAACGGCTTCGCTGCCTGGCCTATTTCGCAATGGATGTACCAAATCTTCCGTTTCACCAAATTTTCGCCATCTACATTTTTAAACTGTTGTTTTATCTGCAGTTAGGAAAAATCCGAAAAAACGGATATCGTTTACGGTCTGGTGTTTGAGGTATACATGACGATGGGCACCTGCCCCGATATGAGGCGTGTGTTTCGTGGTGAGACAGATGTCGCGCCTGAACAGGAGACAAAAACCAGAGATCTATGCTATGTTACTCGGCGTGGTGTTTTTGAGCGTCCTTGGAGTCGACCAAGGATCCAAGTACTGCAATTTGAATTGGATTTTTCTTCGATTGAAATATATGCCGCCACCGCTGATTGCGGGTGAGGATTATGGTTTCAAACTTCGACAGGAATTGTGCATGAGATACTTCAAACACAGCCGGCACTGTGAAAAGATTATCTCCCTTGTGGAAAAACCTTCCGAATCGGAAAATCTACCGGTAACAACCGATGTTTTAAAGTCCTGGCAGCGCAGTCTTCAGCAACACGGCATCGATCCCTCCCGCCCCAACCAGGTGCGGATTCTGACCGCCCGGGAACTGCGGGAATACAGCCAACCCATCGAGGAGTTCCTGTCCATTGCCCGGGCCGGCATCGACAATCTGCATCGGCATGTCTGCGACTTGGGCTATTCCACCCTGCTGTGCGACGCGCAGGGCATTACCGTGGACTGGCGGGGTGAAGATCGCTTTAAAAAGGAATGGAAGCAGGCGGGTCTGTATCTGGGAGCGGTGTGGACCGAATGTCACGAAGGCACCTGCTCCGTCGGTACGGGCCTCATCGAACAGCGACCCCTGACCATTCACCACGGTGAACATTTTCGCGCTCTGAATGCCGAACTGACCTGCAGCTCCGCGCCCATCTTCGATCCTTCAGGGCAATTGCTGGCCGTTCTGGACGTCTCCGCCCTGCGTTCCCCCGAGTCCAAGGACAGTCAGCACCTGACCCTGCAACTGGTCATCCAGACCGCGCACATGATCGAGACGGCTTACTTTTGCAGCCATTTCCCCGAACACTACATTCTTAAACTGAATCGCTGCCGCGAGCTGGCCGAGGTGCGCAACGACTTTCTCCTCGCCCTGGATGGTGAGGGGCGGGTGCTGGCCGGTACCCGCAAGACCCTGGAGGCACTCGCGGCTTTGGCCGACGGCAGGATCATCGGTCGGGACATCGGGGAATTGTTCGACATGGACTTCGAGCGGGTTCAGAGTTCGGCGGGCCTGGTCTTCCCCCTCAGAACCCATCGCGGCGAGGGTTTCTACGCCAGCCTGCGCGCGCCGCAGGCCCTGTACCTGCCGCCGGCGCAGGCAGGAAGAATCAATTCTACGCGCCGGCCTTCTTCGGTACCCCGCGACGGCAGCCTCACTCTGGACTATCTGGCCGGAGCCGATACAACCCTGAAAACCAGCGTGGAGCGCATGAAACGGGTGCTGGACAAAAACATCTCCATCATGCTGTTCGGGGAAACCGGGACCGGCAAGGAGGTTTTTGCCCGTGCCATCCACAACGCCAGCCGCCGCGCCGGCAAGCCCTTTGTCGCCGTCAACTGCGCCGCCATTCCCGAATCCCTCATCGAAAGCGAGTTGTTCGGATATACGGACGGCGCCTTTACCGGCGCGCGCAGCAAAGGCATGCGCGGCAAGCTGCTGCAGGCCGACGGCGGCACCCTTTTTCTGGACGAAATCGGCGACATGCCGGCCAGCCTTCAACCGCGCCTGCTGCGGGTGCTGGCGGAAAAAG
>DNUE01000002.1 GCA_003508005.1 Desulfobulbaceae bacterium | reverse complement strand
TTCAATTGGAGCACATCTACCGTCGCCTGCTAGACGCTAATGCCAGGCCCTGTCTCCCTTTGACCTCCAGTGACCAAGACGGCAACCGGTTTTCGCCCTGTGTGCTTGGAACAGGCCATAAATGGCGGGTAACCTCCTGAACGTTACCAGGTTGGCTAGCGGCGGGCCGCCGTGCCGCCTGCCGCAAACCCAGTCCGCGCCGGGCATATCAGGCATGGCGTTTAGTGCCTCCAGTTTGGGCGCGCATATGCCGGCAATCATGAAGGGGTCATTCTTCACAGGCCGGGCTATTGCATATCACGTAGCNNATTTTATCTTTTCCCATATTCCCTTCAATGCGAAAAAAGGGCCACTTCACCTGACGGATGAAATAGGCCCTTTTTTCATGTCTTAAAAGTCGGCGCCACCGAGGCGGCTAGAATGCGCATACTATGCGCCGGGCTATTGCATATCACGTAGCGGGATATGGCGAAACCGCTCATACCCCGCCGCCCGGTTGAGTTCGCGAGTCCAGTCATTGACCTGGGTCAAGGGCACGCTGTAGCGTTCTCCCAACTGCGTATCACCGAGGAAGGTCTGATCACGAAATACCTCGGTCCAATTGGCTGCCATCCGATCCTGGGATTGCTGCCGCTGGGCATGGGTCTGCTGCATGATGTTGCCGATCTCCCGCATATCGGCCGCCGCTTTGTTCATACGTTCCTGGTGAACGTGGTCGGCTTTTCCAAATTTCCATCAGCATGGGCAGATTCTGAGAGAACAACTGGCTCGGCGCCGAGACGATGGATAGGTAAAACGTCCATTGACCATAGCCCGGCATGACGCCAAACAGGGCCAGGCTGGTATGGTTCCGGGCCTGACTGCCCTGCCCCTGTTGCCAGTCAAAATGGATAAAGGCCGCCTGCCCGCCGTGGGGCCAGGGGGTGGGGGCGCTCTCGATCAAGCGCAGGATCCGTTGCGGCGCCTGGTAGCCGAATTGCGGAAAAAGGTTTTGCAGTGCGGTGACCGGATCGGTGTAAGGCGCAACCGGCATACGTACGGTGGCACCCGGCATCTGGCTGTAGACCTGGCCCATTTCCGGTGTCAATACCGGACCATGAATACCCAGACTCACCATGCTGCCATCGGGCCCGACGGCGTCCACCATACCCTTGCTGGCCCCGACGATGCTCCAATCCGATGGCAGCAGCATACTGCCGCTGCCATCGGGCAGGGCGACCCGCTGCCAGGCAATCGGCCGGGACCGTGGCGGTTCCGGCATGGTCATGGCAGGCAACTGTCCGGCTGCGGCCTGCACCATGGGTTGGAAGGAGGCCGGCAGATCCGCCGGAGTATCGAACAGGCAAACCGAAACGAAACCGCGCTCCTTACCGGCCGCAACCAACAGCCCCCGCACTTCCCTGCCGTCATGACGGGCGCTGAACAGGGCCCGGGTCTCCCGGTCCCCGGCGTCGCCGATGATGGCATGCAAAACCGGCCGTTCCTGAAAAACACCACTCAGGCGGTTGACGGTTTCAAGCAGAGCGCGCCGGGAAGAATCACCCCCGCCCTGATCCCATACCCACACTTCACCGCTGCCGGCCCCATGCCGCATTCGGCGGAAGCCTTGCGGCGGCGTCAGAGCCCCTGCCGCCCCATGGTTTGGCGTGTCGGAAGCTGCCGACCAGCGACCTTGCGCCGCATTTTCGTCTTCATGGCTTTTGTCACGATAGGGCTTTCCCTTGAATATCACCAGCCCGACCGCGATAAGGATGACCGCCAATACAGCAATCCCGAAAACCGATCTAGGTCGACCCATGATCGCCTCCATCAGATCCAAGGTCACTTACCAACTTTTCCGGATCTATCCACCAAACAAAGGCTGGGGTGAAGCAACGCCGCCGTAAATGGATCGCCGAGGTTGGGTGCCGATTACAGGCTGCGGCGCGGGTTCGCGGCCGTCGTTTATTTTCGGAAGCCGCATTCAATGGTAAAGAATTGCGGATTCAACTCCGCCAGGGGGACACGCAGTTTGTCCAGTTCGTTGGCCGGGCCATGAATTTCCAGGCGGGTGATTTCGGCCAGTTGCAGGGCTTCCTGCAGCAGGGCGCCGACGTTGTCCAGATGGGCGAGCAGGCCGTCCGCATCCGCGTAGCCTTCCCGGCAATGTACTTGGCCACCGTCGAAGGAGAAGCCGTAGTAGAGGCATTTGGCTTCCTGCGCCGTCATTTCGACGAATCTGGCGCAGAGGTCTTTGAATCGGACCAGATTTTCCGCCGGCACCTTAAAATAGGGAGCGATCGAACAACAGGTATCCTGCTTGGACATTTCGAACTCCTTTCTGCAGGTCGTTGGCCTGTGACACAGGAAACATCGCGGGTTATGAATAGAGGGTCAGGGCTTCCTTGCCTCGCACCACCCGGGACATGAATTCCCGGGCGTGCATTTCGTTGGTGATCATGACCACTTGGTCAGAGGTGGCCCCCATCCCTAGGACAGGTTGGCGGCGAAGTTAAGGTGGATCGCCTTCATGGTTATGCCGCCAGAGAGAGTGCCATCCCGGCGTAGCCAGGCCGGGGTTTTTGCCAATATGCCTCATCCGGTGTTTTGTCGTCCAGACTGGAATGAGGCCGCTTGGTGTTATAAAAACCTATCCAGCGCTTGAGACCTTGCCGGACCTCGCTGCCGGTCTCGAAAGCGTGCAGGTAAATGCACTCGTACTTCAGGGAGCGCCAGAGCCGTTCGATCATGACATTGTCCATCCAGCGCCCTTTGCCGTCCATGGAGATGCGAATCCCTGCATCTTTGAGCGCTGTGGTGAAGGCATCGCTGGTGAACTGGCTGCCCTGATCGGTGTTGAAGATCTCGGGTGTGCCGTATCGGTGCAGCGTCTTTTCAAGAGCCGCCACGCAGAAGTCGGCATCCATGGTGTTGGACAACCGCAAGGACAAAACCTTGCGGCTGGTCCAGTCCATGATCGCCACCAGATAGAGAAAATCGCGCCGCACCGGAATATAGCTGATATCGGCGCACCAGACCTGGTTGGGCCGAGCAATTCTCAAATCGCGCAGCAGATAGGGATAGATCTTGTGCTGCGGATGCGGTTTCGAGGTGTTCGGCTTCTGGTAAATGGCCGACAGCCCCATTGACTGCATCAAACGGCCGATCCGCTTGCGGTTGACAGTATGTCCTTCCGGGCGCAGGTGCCGCGTCATCTGCCGGGCACCGTACCAGGGCGTTTCGAGGTATTGCTCGTGGATCAGGCGCATCAGTTCCAGGTTCTGTGAACTCTCGCCGAAAGGCTGGTAGTAATACGCCGACCGCTGGATGGACAGTAGCTGGCACTGCCGGGCGATGCTGAGTTGGCCATGGTCTGGCTCAACCAGTTGTTTCCTTCGGGCGGGACTCAGCGACAACGCTCGAAGGCTTTGGCCAAAAAATCGCGCTCAACGGTCAGTTGTTCGATTTTGGCATGCAGGTCCTTGATCTGGTCCTCTTCTGCCTTGCCTTTGCGCTCGCCGGCTCCGGAAAAGCCTGCTGCCATGTTATCGATGACCTGCCGTTTCCAGTTGGTGATCATGTTGGGGTGCAGTTCGTAACAACTGGCCAGTTCGCTGATGCTCTGGTCGCCGCGGATAGCCTCCAAGGCAACCTTGGCTTTGAACTCGGCTGAAAAACGTCTGCGTCGGTTATTGCTCACGGGTGTTCCTCCTTCGTCCGTGTGCGGTTACCCACCTTAACACACTGCCCGAAAATCGGGGACCACCTCTCTGGCTTCCCGCCGGGTCTTACCAATAAAATCATCAAACTCCTTTAGGGAGATGGTGGTCAGCCCTTGAGAATTCGGTTCAGTGGACCGGAAAAGAAACGGGAGTGAAGACTTTGGTGTCTATATGAAGCTGTGGTGAGATTGTTTTGAAATATGGTAACTTTTATGTTACTGTTTTTCTAAGTTGGAGGCCAGGCTATGCTTGTTTTGGAATATCTGACAGAAGAGGGAAAAAGCCCCTTTGGGGCTTGGTTCGATCGCCTCAACGCGCAAGCTGCGGCCAAGGTTACTACCGCTTTGGTAAGGCTGCGCCATGGCAATACAGCCAACGTGAAGAGCCTTGGAGACGGGGTTCAGGAGTATAAAATCGACTGGGGACCGGGGTATCGCATTTACTTTGGTTACGATGGGCAGACGCTGGTTATTCTGGTCGGAGGTGGCACCAAAAAGAAGCAATCCCAGGATATCATGGCCGCCAAAGAACGCTGGGCAGACTACAAGAAAAGGAAGAAAGGGGAACAGTAATGCCACTTACCCGAAATTTCAAAGATACCGTCATGGCTCGCGTGCAACGGGATCCTGAATTTCGCGCGGAGTTAATAGTAGAAGCGACCAATGCCTTTCTCGACGATGATGTGGAAACGGGCAAGGCGCTTTTGCGAGATTATCTGAATGCGACCGAACTTTTGCCGGAAATTGCCAAAGAGCTGGGGCTCAACGAAAAGAGCATTCGCAGAATGCTGGGGCCATCGGGCAACCCGACGCTCAAAAATTTCGCGCGATTACTAAAAGCCTGCAGCAAAGCCGAGCGTGTCAAATTGGAGGTTTGTTCCCACTGAAAATAAGGGATAGTGGATACTCCCAACATTCGACTCAACGATTCACTCAAACAAGCAACGCCGGCCAGGAAAAATGGCGGGCTTTTCTTGTGGCCAGTAAAATCAAGGACTTGGGCAAAGAGTTTTTCAACAACCTGCTATACGTTCGAGGGTTCGATC
>DNUE01000090.1:199-7342 GCA_003508005.1 Desulfobulbaceae bacterium | reverse complement strand
CTGGTCTGACACCATAAATAGTGCCAACGCTAAGTGCGACCGGATCAGGAAATCTGAATTTATTGTAAAAAGAACAAGAAATTGAGCTGTAAGGCGCTAATAGTCTGGAGCTTATCTCTGCATAATGGTATGATTTTTCCCCTTTGTTACACTTCTGGGTCATCGGGGTTGTACAGCCTCGTCGCCGCACGGCAACCAATTTCCACATTTAACCTCACCATAAGGCATTGCATGATTAAGGATTTTCTCAAAAAGGCGGGAAACAAAATTCGAAATATGGCCAGATCCGGCAAGCACGAACACACTGAACATGAGAATCCGTCTCCCACCGGGGCAATACCTGTTGATGACCGGGAATTGGTGCCGGAACAGGTGGCGACGGTTGGGCAACAGGAAGAGTCGTCGGCTGGAGCTGCTGTCTCCAAGCCGCGCCGTCCCCGGCCCAAACGCGAGCAGCGGCTACCGGAGTGGGATTTGGCGCAGTTCGCGGTGGAGCCGGAGGCCGGCAAGACCAGGTTCCATGACTTGGACTTGCCACTGCCGCTGATGCATGCCATTGCCGATCAAAAGTTTCAGTATTGCACCCCGATTCAGGCCCAGGCTTTGCCCGAGGCCCTGCAAGGCCGTGATCTGATTGGCCGTGCCGCCACTGGCACCGGAAAAAGCGCGGTCTTTCTGATCGCTATTTTTACCCAACTTTTAAAAGAACTGAATGAGGAAAGGGGCGCTGGCACCCCGCGGGCCCTGATTATCGCCCCGACCCGGGAGCTGGTGATTCAGATTGCCAAGGATGCCCGGGCCCTGGCCAAACATACGCCCCTGCACATCGTTTCGGCCTATGGCGGCACCGATTACCAGAAACAGCGCAAAAATCTCAGCGAAAAACCGGTGGATGTGGTGGTGGCCACGCCCGGCCGGCTCCTTGATTATGTGAGTAAGCAGGTCATCAATCTGCACCGGGCAGGGATCATGGTCATTGATGAGGCCGACCGGATGCTGGATATGGGCTTTATCCCCGATGTGCGCAAGATCATTTACAAGCTTCCCGATAAAGAACAGCGGCAGACCATGCTCTTTTCCGCCACCTTTACCCCGGAGGTCAAGCAGTTATCGGCGCAATGGTGCAAGGACCCGGTGACCATCGAGTCGGAGCCGGAACAGGTGGCCGTCGATACCGTTCAGCAGATTGTCTATCTGACCACCACGGCCGAGAAATACACGGTGCTCTATAATCTGATCACCAGCAAGGAGCATGAGCGGATTATCGTCTTCACCAATATGAAGAATGAGGCCAGGCGCTTGAGTGAACGGCTGGAGCGTAATGGCGTTGACTGCACCCTGCTCACCGGCGATGTTCCGCAGGAGAAGAGGACAGCGCGTTTGGAGGCCTTCCGTGAGGGGAAGGTCAAGGTGATGATCGCCACCGATGTGGCCGGACGCGGCATCCATATCGCCGGCATCAGCCATGTCATCAATTATACCCTGCCCTACGAGGCCGAGGACTATGTGCACCGCATCGGCAGGACCGGCAGGGCGGGAGTGGCCGGGATTTCGATTAGTTTCGCCTGTGAGGAAGACGCCTTTGTCCTGCCCGATATTGAGGCCTATCTCGGCGAGCCGCTGCGCTGCGTTCAGCCCGATGAATCCCTGCTGACACCTCCGCCCCCGGGTCAGGGACGGCCCAGTGCCGGGGGATTCAGGGATGAATCAGGAATGATCTCAGGCCATAATCGGGCCGGCGCTTCCCGCTCCAGTGGCAGGCCAAGAGGGGCGTCCTCCTCCCGAAAGAAGAGATAATTTTCCATATGATTCATCTGACCAATATCACCAAGCAGCATGGCTCCCAGCTCCTGTTTCAGGATGCCAGCATGCAGATCCTGCCGGGCAGCCGTAATGGGCTGGTTGGTCCCAATGGCGCTGGGAAATCAACAATCTTCCGGTTGATTGTCAAAGAGGAGCAACCGGACAAGGGCGAGATCTCCTGCGCCAAAAAAACGGTGATCGGCTATTTTTCCCAGGACGTGGGGGAGATGGCCGGCCGTCCGGTGCTGGCCGAGGTGATGGCGGCGGCGGCTGAAGTCACCGCCCTTGGCGAACAGATGCGGGCCATGGAGGCGGCCATGGCCCAGCCCATGGATGATGAGGCCATGGCCGCCCTGCTGGAGAGGTATGGCAACGCGGTGGAAGAGTTTGAGCACCGGGGCGGATATGACCTGGAGGCCCGGGCCCAGGCGGTGCTCACCGGGCTTGGCATCGGCCCTGACGGCTGGCAGCGGCCGGTGGAGTCCTTCAGCGGCGGCTGGAAGATGCGCATCGGGCTGGCGAAGATCCTGACCATCAACCCGGACGTGCTCCTGCTGGACGAGCCCACCAACCATCTGGATGTGGAATCGATCATCTGGCTGGAGGAGTGGCTGGCCACCGAATTCAAGGGGGCGCTGCTCATGACCTGCCATGACCGCGACTTCATGAACCGCATCGTCAGCCGGATCATTGAGGTGGCGGGGCAGACGGTCACCACCTACAGCGGCAACTATGACTTTTATCTGCGCGAGCGCGAAATCAGGCGGGAGCAACTGGTCGCCAGTTATCGCCGCCAGCAGGAGATGCTGGCCAAGGAGGAGGATTTTATCGCCCGTTTCGCGGCCCGGGTCTCGCACGCGGCCCAGGTGCAGTCGCGCATCAAGAAGCTGGAGAAGATCGAGCGCATTCAACTGCCTCCGGAGCAGAAGGTCGTCCGTTTTGAGTTCGCCGAGCCTCCGCGCAGCGGCGACGACGTGGTGTGGATGGACTCCTTGGCCAAGTCCTGGGTGGCGCAGGACGGTACAGGAGCGACCGACGGCCGGGAAAAGTCCGTCTTTGGCGGGGTGAGCGGGGTGATCCGCCGTCAGGAAAAGATTGCCGTGGTCGGGGTGAACGGGGCCGGAAAATCCACCTTCCTCAAGGTGCTGGCCGGTCAGGTGGAACCATCAAGCGGCACGGTGCGGATCGGCGCGGGTGTCGTGCCCGGCTATTTCAGCCAGCATTCCATGGAGCTGCTCAATCCGGAGGCCACGGTCTTTGAGACGGTACAGGCGGTGATTCCCACCGGCAATATCGGGGTGATCCGCAATCTCTGCGCCGCCTTTCTTTTTCAGGGGGACGATGTGGATAAACGGATCGCCAACCTGTCGGGCGGGGAAAAAAGCCGGGTGGTGCTGGCCACCCTTCTGGCCCAGCCCTTGAATTTCCTGATTCTCGATGAGCCGACCAACCATCTGGATATCCAGTCCATTGAGGTTCTGCTGGAGGCCTTGCAAAAATTCACCGGCACGGTCATTTTGGTTAGTCACGACCGGCATTTTCTGCGCCAACTGGTGAATCGGGTTTTTGCCATTGATCACGGCGCCATGCATACCTATGAGGGGGATTATAATTATTATCTGCGTAAATCCGCCGAGGACGGGTGTTGAAAATCCTGACGAACCGGGGGCGGCGATACGCAAGGGATGGTTTTGCCGGCCCGCTTATTAGTTGAAAAAATATTCAGAGAAGGATAAATATAACACCACAACAGTTGAATACGATGATATACAGTTGATATTCTCGCAAAAAGTCCAGCTTGCCCTATTGTCATTTCGACCATCGGGAGAAATCTTAATAGTACCCTGTAGTTAAGAAGAAAGATTTCTCGCTGTCGCGCGAAATGACAGCTTTTTTTGACTTTATGCGAGATTCTCACAGTTGAGAAGCAGCAACCTGATGACGAGGCGTCAGGGATTACGAGAAGAATATTTTTAATCATCAATTTCTTTTTCAGTAGATAAAATCATGGCCAAGTGCACCCCCGGTGATCACACCAGCAAGCCTGTCAGAAACTATCGCAACGTTCCCCATTATGAAATACAGACCCTCTCCCGGTCGCCGGAGCTGGAGTTTATCGCCAGCACTGTAGAATCCACCTTGTGCCGTCTGGGTTTCTCCGATCCGGAGGAGATCTTTATGGATAAGGACGCCGCCCGGATTCTGGAATTATTTTTTGATCACTATCACTTCAAGGACGACACCCTGGAGTTTGGTGATCCCGCCCAGGAAAAGGGCTATACACTTCTCAGCGAGGTGATTGAGGAGGATTTGTCGGATATCCCCAAGGAAGATCTGGTGCGGGTGATGGCCTCCATTCATCGCGCCATCCAGCGGCGAACCAAGGGGGGCGATGAGTATCTCCGGTTTATCAATGAGTATGCCGGGGACTGATGCCAGGGTTTTGACAAACCTGTCAGCCTGTCTTTAATCTTTTCCTTTCAAGATAAAATCACAGATCAGCGGGGCATGGTCTGAGAGCCGGATATCAGGAATACGGAAATCAACGGCCTCAAGTTCCGGACTGTGCAGGATAAAGTCGAGCTGCCGATGGGGGGCATGACTGGGGTGAGAGGGGAAGCGCAGGGGATTCGCGTCTTCCAGGCCGGTTGCCGCCTTGAACAGTTCCAGCTCCCTGCCGCCGCCGAAGGTGTTGAAATCTCCGGCCACAATCATGGGCTTGAGGCTGGTTTTCACTAAACGGTGCAGATGTTCAAGCTGTTGCTGCCGATGGCGGTACTTCAGCGAAAGGTGGACTATAAAGACGACAATATCGGCAAGTTCCACCTCGATAACCAGACGCTTGAATCCCTCGTTGAAGTAATGAAACTGGTGGGCGGTAATTTTTTCCCTGGTGAGCAGGGCGTTGGACTGTTTGTTGAGAACCGGCACCCGTCTGGCCAGGGAGTCGTTGCCGTATTTTGTCTCAACGACGTGGAATTGATGAAGTTTCCTGGCAATGATATCGGCCTGGCAACACCGGTCGGAACGATAGGAGCCGGCGTCCACCTCGATCAAGGCAATGATGTCCGGCTGGACCGATTCGATGAATTCGACGATCCGGCCCAGGGTGTTGGCCGTATGTCGGAAAAATCCGGAAAATGGCAGCGGCAGATGGTAACGCACACCCTGACCGGTGGCGTAGCGTATGTTGTAGAGGAGGAAGCGCATGGACGGTATGATACAGCTTTCCTGAGGGCATGGCAATATTAGAGGCCGTTATAAAAAGAGCAGAGCTTTTCCTGCTCTTTTTATTTACGGCCTCTTATGCCGCATCCGTGAAACAGTAATCTTTACCGCTGTTTCACGGTGTGGCGTCCGGCAAATCACATCTGCCGGCGATCCTACAAAGGGCCATAACGTAAAGAGCAGAGCTTTTCCTGCTCTTTTTATAACGGCCTCTTATGCCGCATCCGTGAAACAGTAATCTTTACCGCTGTTTCACGGTGTGGCGTCCGGCAGCATGGAACAATGAGACCAATTTAAAATTCAGCAGGAAAAAATCATGACGACCATACAGATAGGATCACGGAAGAGCAAACTGGCCATGTGGCAGACCGAGACCGTTGCCCGTATGTTAAACGGGCAGGGAATGGAAACGGTTATCAGCTCCATGGAGACCAAGGGCGATAAGATCCTTGACGTGTCCATCGCCAAGATCGGCAGTAAGGGGGTGTTCACCGAAGAGCTGGAGGACCAGTTGCGCAGCGGCGTCACCGATATTGCCGTGCACAGCGCCAAGGATATGCAGTCCATCCTGCCGCCGGGTTTTGGCCTGATCGCCTTCACCGAGCGGGAAAAGGTCAACGATGTCCTGCTTGCCTTGGATAAAGGTCTGAACCTGGATGATCCCGGTCGAAAGATTCGCGTCGGCACCTCGTCGGTACGGCGGATCGCCCTGCTCAAACACTATTATCCCCATGTGCAGACCGTGGAGATGCGCGGGAATTTGCAGACCAGGATCAAGAAGCTGGGTGACGGTGTCTGTGACGCCCTGATGCTTGCTTATGCCGGGGTCAAGCGCATGGGATATGAGGAGATGATCGTCAAGGTCTTCCCCGAAGACGAGTTTGTGCCGCCGGTTGGTCAGGGCTGTATCGCCATTGAGTCCTTTGACGGGCTGGCGGCGGACAAGAAGGGCATGATCCGCAACTGTCTTAATAACGCCGACAGCGAGTCCTGTCTTCTGGCCGAACGGGCCTATCTGCGCACCCTGGAAGGGGGCTGTTCGATTCCCGCCTTTGGGTTGGCGGTACTGGAGAACGAAATGCTGACCCTGACCGTGGGGCTTGCCAGTCTGGATGGAACCACCATTCTCCGCAAATCCGGACAGGCCCCCCGCCGGGAGGCGGAACGCTTGGGCGAACAACTGGGCCACTCTATCCTTGATAACGGGGGGCGGGAAATGCTGGCCGCAATTCGCCAGCACCAGGGGTAAGCGCCTGCTGTCTCGCATCCTGTTTGCTGCCGAAATCATTCAGCTTTTTGAGAGAGCATGGTGACGATTCAGAACGCGCGGATTCAATCCGCCAGCTTCCGGCCACGAACGGAAAAGGTCGATACCCTGGTGCTGCACTTCACCGCCCTGGATCTGGAGGCGTCCCTGCGAGTCCTTCGATACGGGGAGGTGAGTTCACACTACGTGCTTGCCGAGGACGGAACCGTCTATCAGATTCTTGAAGACTGCGAGGTCGGCTGGCACGCCGGGTTGTCGATGTGGCGCGGTAAAACCGGCGTCAATGGGAGATCCATCGGAATCGAGATCGTCAATCTCGACGGTAACACCAGGGACTACCCGACGGCGCAAATCGAGGCGCTGATCGACCTCTGCACAGTAATCATTGCCCGGAATCCGGGTATCTCCCACCGCAATGTCGTTGGCCATTCCGATATCGCTCCAAAACGCAAGGACGACCCTGGAGTGAAGTTTCCCTGGAAAGAGCTGGCCGAGGCTGGAATCGGCCTCTGGCCCAGTGGCGCTCAGAGCGAGGTCGTTGCCGCCCAGCCACAGATCCAGTCCTTCCTTGAGGCCTGCGGCTACCCGAAGGAACATGCCTATGGCACCAGGGATGGAGCCTATGTCTACGTTTTCGACTCAGCAAACCCGCCAGTTGGCGTCAGCAATGTCGTGTGCGTCACGACAAAGGATATCCTGAGGGCCTTTCAGCTCCGGTTCCAGCCTGATAACGCGACAGGCATTGCCCTGCCGTCAACAATGGGGCTGTTGCGAAGATTGGCCGCCATGTGATGTCATCTTTCAAACGGAACTATTCAGTTTGGGACGATAAAGCCCCCTCTTGA
>DNUE01000090.1:0-127 GCA_003508005.1 Desulfobulbaceae bacterium | reverse complement strand
ATAGCTGAACTATGCTGAATAGTTATTTTCAAACAAGGTTAACCGGCAGGTTGGCTTTTCGGTCGCAATGTTTGCAGATATTCAATCCAGTCATCAAAGCCGACGCCGGTGGTGGCGGAGAGATCCA
>DNUE01000010.1:7939-8284 GCA_003508005.1 Desulfobulbaceae bacterium | reverse complement strand
TGGTCTCCGGCTTCTTCACCTCGCCATGCGACCATTCCCTGATCTTCTGCGGCGAGGCCAGCGAAATCTTAACCTTGTTGAAATTGACCGGTCCTTTCGGTTTTGCAAAGAAACTGAACAGTTCTTCCACGAAATCACCTTTTGCTCATCATATCACTGCGATTTGAAACCCCGGGGCAGAAGCTGCTTGCGACAGCGCGTCCGGCCCGGAGTCCGATTTCAGGCCTCAAGCTTTCCGCTATTCAAAAAGTTCCACATCCAGGCAGAGCCCCTTGAGCTCCTTGACCAGGACGTGGAACGATTCCGGCAGGCCGGTTTCCAGGAAATTGTTGCCCTTGACGATCT
>DNUE01000010.1:0-7910 GCA_003508005.1 Desulfobulbaceae bacterium | reverse complement strand
ACCTCCATTTCACCCAGGCGCTGGCCGCCGAACTGGGCCTTGCCGCCCAGAGGCTGCTGGGTGACCAGGGAGTAGGGCCCGGTTGAGCGGGCATGGATCTTGTTGTCCACCAGATGATGGAGCTTCAGCATGTACATGGCTCCGACGGTCACCTGGTTGTCAAAGGGCTCGCCGGTCAAGCCGTCATAAAGGGTGGTCTGCCCCACCTCATCCAGGCCGGAGTCCACCAGGCAGGCCCGAATTTCCGCCTCGGAGGCCCCGTCGAACACCGGCGTCGCCATGTGGATGCCCTGGCCGTATTTCCTGGTCAAGTCCAGCAGTTCCTCATCGCTCAGCCCCTCGGTCAGACGGCCGTATTCCTCCTTGCTGTAGATCGCCTGCAGCCGCTTCCTGACCTCCTTGATCTCGTTCTGTTCGGCCAGGCGCTGAACCTGCTCGCCCAGCCTGCGCGCGGCGATTCCCAGGTGACACTCCAGAACCTGGCCCACGTTCATCCGCGACGGCACGCCGAGCGGGTTCAGCACCAGGTCCACAGTGGTGCCGTCGGCAAAAAACGGCATGTCCTCTTCCGGCAGCAAGCGGGAGACAACGCCCTTGTTGCCGTGACGGCCGGCCATCTTGTCGCCTACCGCCAGCTTGCGCTTGGTGGCCACATAGATCTTGACCATCTTCACCACGCCGGGCGGCAGGTCGTCGCCCTTTTCCATTCGTTCGACAATGCCTTCGTACCGGCTGCGCACGACCTGGGCCTGGTGGTTGAAGCTGGCAAACAGGTTCTCGATCTGTTCCTCGAAACCCTTTTTGTCGGAAAAATCCAGGCTGCGAAGCCTGCTGAACTCTACCTGCTCCAGCACTTTGTCCGTCAGCTTCTTGCCCAGCTTGTGGATTACCTTGCCCTTGCGGTCCTTGACATCGCTCTTGGCGGTCCTGCCGACCATAATGTTGCACAAAGAGGCCCGCACCCCTTTCTTGAGACTGCTCAGCTCGTCGTTCATGTCGCGGTTGAGCCGCTCGATCTCCATCTCCTCGATCATCAGGGTACGCTCGTCCTTGTCGACGCCCTTGCGGGAAAAGACCTTGGCATCGATGACCACACCCTCGATGCCCGGCGGGACCCGCAGGGAGGAGTCCTTGACATCCCCGGCCTTTTCGCCGAAGATGGCCCGCAGCAATTTTTCCTCAGGGGAGAGCATGGTCTCGCCTTTGGGGGTGACCTTGCCCACCAGCATATCGCCGGCCTTGACCTCCGCTCCGATACGGACGATCCCGGAGACGTCAAGGTTGCGCAGCGCCTCGTCACCGACGTTGGGAATGTCCCGGGTGATTTCCTCCTTGCCGAGCTTGGTGTCGCGGGCCATGGTCTCGAAGATCTCGATATGCACCGAGGTAAAGGTATCCTCCTTGAGCAGCCGCTCATTGATAAGGATAGAATCCTCGAAATTGTAGCCGCGCCAAGGCATGAAGGCCACGGTCACGTTCTTGCCCAGGGCCAGTTCCCCCATCTCGGTGGAAGGCCCATCGGCCATGACCGACCCCTTGCTCACCCTCTCGCCGGGCTTGACCAGGGGCTTCTGATTGAAGCAGGTGTTCTGGTTGGATTTTTTGTATTTGGACAGCCGGTAGACCCCGACTCCGGTGGCAAAACCATCGGTGCCGGGCTGGTCGTAGCGGACGACGATCCGGTTGGCATCGGCCTCGGTCACCACTCCTTCGTCGCATGCCAGAAGGCAAGCCCCCGAGTCCCGGGCCACGTATTTCTCGACCCCGGTGCCGATCAGCGGCGCCGCCGGCTTGAGCAGAGGCACGGCCTGGCGCTGCATATTGGAGCCCATCAGCGCGCGGTTGGCGTCGTCGTTTTCGAGGAAGGGGATCAGCGAGGCGGCCACGGAAACCAGCTGATTCGGCGCCACGTCCATCCGGGTCACCTGGTCGGCGGAAACAATGGTCACCTCGTCGTTGTGCCGCACGATCAAGCTGTCTTCGACGATCTTGTTTTTGTTCAACTCCACCTTCGCCGGGGCAATGACCTGATCCTGCTCCTGCAACGCGCTCAGATATTCAATATCCTTGGTCACCTTCCGGTTGCTGACAACCCGGTACGGTGTTTCGATAAAGCCGTAGGGATTCACCCGGGCGTAGGTGGCCAGGGAGACGATCAGGCCGATGTTAGGGCCTTCCGGGGTCTCGACCGGGCAGATGCGCCCGTAGTGGGTCGGGTGGACGTCGCGCACCTCAAAGCCGGCGCGTTCCCGGGACAGACCTCCCGGTCCAAGGGCGGAAAGCCGCCGCTTGTGCGTGACTTCGGAGAGCGGATTGGTCTGGTCCATGAACTGGGACAGCTGGCTGGTGCCAAAGAACTCCTTGATCGCCGAGGTGACCGGTTTCGGGTTGACCAGGTCATGGGGCATCAGGGTCTCCACCTCCTGCAGGGTCATCCGTTCCTTGATGGCCCGCTCCATGCGGACCAGACCCATGCGGTACTGATTCTCCACCAGCTCGCCCACCGTACGGACCCGGCGGTTGCCAAGATGATCAATGTCGTCGCCCTCCTTCAGCTCATCCTTGATCCGCACCAGATGGCGGACGCTCTTGACGATGTCCTCATTGGTCAGCGTCCTGGTCTCGATGGGGGTGTCGATATTGAGCTTGGTGTTGATCTTGTAGCGGCCGACCTCCGAGAGATCATAGGTCGATGGATTGAAAAACAGGTTCTGAAAAAAGGAATCCGCTATTTCGGCAGTGGGCGGACTGCTTGGCCGCAACCGGCGGTAAATCTCCACCAGCGCTTCATCCCTGTTGGCAACCTTATCCATGGCCAAAGTCTTGCGGAAGGAATCCGTGACCGTGACGCCGTCGATGAACAGCACTTCAAAGGACTTGATTTTGGCCTCCTCGATGGCCTTGAGCATGCTCTCGGTGACCTCTTCATTGCACCGGCCGAGCACCTCGCCGCTTTTCGGGTCCACCAGGTCGCAGACCAGGTAGCGACCCAGGACCTCTTCCGCAGTGATCTCCATGGATTTGATCCCGGCCTTTTCGATGCGGCTTACCAGGGCCTTGGTAATCTTCCGGCCCTTCTTGCCGATCACTTCGCCGTTTTTCGGATCAACCAGGTCCGCGGCAAGGCGCTGGCCGACGAATGTTTCCTCCTTGAAGGCCAGGGAATAGACCCCTTTCTTGATCAGGACATCGTCGACCTTGTAGAAGATCCGCAGCAGTTCCTCGGCGTTGTAGCCCAGCGCCTTGAGCAGCACGGTGACCGGCAGCTTGCGCCGACGGTCGATACGGACATAGAGGATATTTTTGATATCAAACTCGAAATCAAGCCAGGAGCCGCGTACCGGAATGATCCGGGCAGAGTACAGGCGCTTGCCGCTGGCATGGGATTTGCCGTCGTCATGGGTGTAAAACAGGCCTGGTGAACGCTGCAGCTGATTGACCACCACCCGCTCGGTGCCATTGACAACAAAGACACCGTCCTTGGTCATCAGGGGCAGCGAACCCAGAAACACGTCCTGCTCCTTGATGTCACGGACAGACTGTACGCCGGTTGCCTCATCCACATCAAAGGTGATGAGGCGAACCGTGATCTTGACCGGGACCTCATAGGTCATGCCCCGCTCAATGCATTCCTCCACGGTGTACTTGGGGTCACCGAAGGTATACCGGACAAACTCCAGGGAACAGAGACCGTTGAAATCAGTTATCGGAAAAATATTCTTGAAAATGGCCTGAAGCCCAAAGTCTTCACGAGCATCCGGTTCAACATCGCGCTGCAGGAAACGCTCATAAGAGAATCTCTGCATGGCAATGAGATGCGGCGGCTCAATGGTCTGGGCAGTTTTGGCAAAATTTTTTCGTACTCTGTTCATAATCTCCCTCGAATCGGTCAACAAAGTGCAGGCACAGAGATGGTCTTAAAAAGATTGTAAAATCAGATAAATAATACGAGCGACACTGTCCCGAAAAACTGGTATGCCCTGAAATGCAGGAACGCTACGAGGGAATACCCCCCGTAGCGTTACCACATTCTCTCAGCAACTCTGCCCGTTCTCTTGGCTTAAACAGGCAGGAAAAGAAAATGCACTACTTGATCTCAACGGTACCGCCGGCAGCCTCGATCTTTGCCTTGATATCATTGGCTTCGTCCTTGGTCACGCTTTCCTTGATGGTCTGCGGCGCGCCTTCGACGAGGTCCTTGGCCTCCTTGAGGCCGAGGGCGGTGATCGCCCGGACTTCCTTGATCACGTTGATCTTCTTGTCGCCGGCAGAAGCCAGGACTACGGTGAACTCAGTCTTCTCCTCGGCAGCGGCTGCACCGCCCTCGGAGGGGGAGGCTGCTGCCGCGACCGCCACCGGAGCGGCGGCGGATACGCCGAATTTTTCCTCGAATTCCTTGATCAGCCCGGCGAGCTCAAGGACGGACATGTTGGAAATAAACTCTATCACATCTTCTTTGGTCACAGCCATGGTCATTCCTCCTGAATATACGCTGTAGATTCTTGCGTGGATTATTTAATTTTCTTTCTGCTCCTTGATGGCCTGCAGGACATAGACGAGCTTGCTCGGCAAACCGTTCAGAACCCGCACCAGGCCTGTGGGGACAGCCGCCAGGGTGCCCAGCAGTATCGCCCGCAGTTCCTGCTTGCCCGGCAGTTTGGACAACGCCACCACATCATCACCGCTCAGGACCTTACCGTCCAGAGCGGCCGAGCGGATGCGCAGGGCCTCAAACTCCTTGGCAAAAGCCGCCAGGGTCTTGGCGGATGCAACCGGGTCGGCGAAGCTAACCGCTACTGCGGTGGTCCCGGTGAAGTGCTCGCTGAGCCCTTCATGCTCGGTACCCTTGACAGCCAGCCGGAGCAGCGTGTTCTTGGCGACCTGGAACTGGGCATTGTTCTTCCGCAGTTCCCGGCGCAGCTTCTCCAGGTCGGTAACTTTCAGGCCACGGTAATCAGCGACAACCGAAAACTTTGCCTTGCTGAATGTCTCGTTCAGTTCACTGACTTTTGAGGATTTTTCATCTCGATTCAAAAGCTACACCTCCTTTTTATGCGATGAGGGAAACGGGACAATCATAACAAGCAGACAGATCCAAAGAAGACGTAATCCGACAGAGTGCGTAAACTGGCCCTATCGGCATGCGGTCTCGGCAGGATACCGTCCGGGCGCAAGCCGCGTGACGGTAATTAAACCCCAGGTCCCTGCTGTCTCTGACCTTCCCTGATTAATAATTAAAGCTGTTTCTTACTACTCTATGTTATCCCCGCGAGCTGACCCGTTACGCCTGGGTGATCAGGGAACGTACACGCAGAGGGTCAATCTTGACGCCAGGCCCCATGGTGCTGGAGATGGAGATGCCCCGCATGTATATTCCCTTGCTCGTGGGAGGTTTGAGCTGATAAATCTTGTCGATGAAGGCGGAGATGTTGTCGATGAGCATTTCCGGGCTGAAGGAAACCTTGCCGACAACAGCATGGACAATGCCTGCCTTGTCCACCCGGAAATCGACCTTGCCTTTTTTGATCTCCTGCACGACGCGGCCGACATCAAAGGTCACCGTGCCGAGCTTGGCATTGGGCATCAGGTTGCGCGGACCCAGCACCCGGCCGATCTTGCCGACCTCGCCCATCATGTCCGGCGTGGCAACGGTCTTGTCAAAATCAAACCAACCGCCCTTGATCTTTTCAATAATCTCGTCGGAACCCGCGTAATCGGCGCCAGCCTGCCTGGCCTCGGCCTCCTTTTCACCCTTGGCAAAGACCAGGACGCGCACCTGCTTGCCGGTGCCATGCGGCAAAAGCACGCTGGAGCGGACCATCTGGTCGGCATGCCGAGGATCGACGCCGAGCTTGACGGCAATGTCTACGGATTCATCAAATTTGCTGAACTTGGACTTGAGAACGATGTCAACGCCCTCGCCCAGTTCGTACATCTTGTTCAGGTCGAGGCCTTCAACAACGCTTCTGTACTTCTTCCCTCTTTTCGGCATGATCTTCACCCTCTGTTATTCTCCCCGTTTCGGCGGGTAACCGCATACGGGTCCAAATGAATTTTGTACCCGCAGGCACGAGGCCCGCGGGCTAATCGACAACGGTAATGCCGCAGCTGCGTGCAGTTCCCTCGACGATGCGTATTGCCTGCTCCACATTGTAGGCATTGAGGTCCGGCATCTTGATCTCGGCGATCTCCCGGATCTTGGCACGGGAGAGTTCGGCCACGCGATCTTTCTTGGGATTGCTGGATCCCTTGGCCAGGCCAGCCGCCTTCAGGAGAAGAATCGAGGCTGGCGGGGTCTTGGTGATGAAGCTGTAGGAACGATCGGAGTAGACCGTGATCACCACCGGGACAATCGTGTCCCCCAGCGACTGGGTCTGCGCGTTAAAGGACTTGCAGAAATCCATGATATTGACCCCGTGCTGGCCCAATGCGGGACCAACTGGCGGCGAAGGATTCGCTTTGCCTGCCGGGATCTGCAGTTTGATATAAGTCTGTATTTTTTTTGCCATTGTTCACACCCTCAAGCTCGGGGACTGGTGTTAAATTTTGCCGGCGTCGCAAAAAAAATCCACTCCTGCTGCGCCGCATCCTTTCGTCTCAAGGAGAGAATTGATTTCTGTCCCTGACTAACTTTGCGGATGCGCACTTGCATTTGGGGCTTTTCGTTGCGCCATCTCTCTTGATGCCTTTTTACAAAACCATCATCCTTTGCTAACCTGAATATATTCGAGCTCAACTGGCGTAGACCTGCCGAAGATCGAAACCATTACCTTGACTCTTCCCTTGTCAGGATACACCTCGTCAATCACTCCCTGGAAATTGGCGAACGGGCCTTCAATAACGCGAACCAGGTCGCCCGATTCAAAGACCACCTTGGGCTTGGGGGTTGTAGCCCCCTCCTCGATTCGACCAATGATCTTCATCGCATCCTTTTCAGGAAGCGGTTGCGGATTCAGGTTGTCGCCGACAAAACCGGTTATCCTCGGAGTGTCATGCACCGTATGCCAGGTGCTGTCATTGAGTTCCATATTGATCAGGATATAGCCCGGGAAGAACTTCCGCGACGAGGTCTTCCTGCTGCCCTTGACCATTTCCACAACCTGCTCCGTGGGGACCAGGATGTCGCCGAACAGATCCTGCTGCCCGGCGGAACGGATCCGCTCCTGAAGGGCTTCCTTGACCTTGTCTTCGAAGCCGGTGTGGGTATGGACAATGTACCACTGTTTGGCCATGTTGCCGCCTTTCCGAATGGCTGTTACCGCAAAACCATGGTCACGATCTTGCCCAGGAGCAGATCCACGGATCCGAGGTAAATTGAAATAACGATCACCAGGACAATGACGAAGCCGGTCAACCCGGTGGTCACCTTTCTGTCAGGCCAGACAACCTTGTTGAATTCGACCTGCACCTCGCGGAAAAACTCTTTGATCCGGGCAGGAGAAAAGGAAATCTTCTCCTGGGTGTCCCCTTCGGTCTTTTCCGGGAGCCCCTTACCGATCGGTGTCTTTTTCTTGCTTGCCATTCTATCCTGCACTCATTTGCGAGCGAATCTGTTCACTGGGAGCGGAAGTCCTATGGCAGGCCAGGAGGGATTCGAACCCCCAGCCCTCGGATTTGGAGTCCGATGCTCTACCATTAGAGCTACTGGCCTGCGCAGTTGATGAATATTTACCACTCTCCAGGCCAGATGCCCAGAATATCACCTGCACGACTACTTGGTTTCCTTGTGCAAGGTGTGCGTCTTGCAGAAAGGACAGAACTTCTTCATCTCAAGCTTGTGAGGAATGGTCCTTTTGTTCTTCGTCGTGGTATAGTTTCTCTGCTTACAGTCTTTGCAGGCAAGCGTAATTATATCTCTCATGATCTCGTCCCAGCTGCGCGAAGCTTACTCGATAATTTTACTGATAACC
>DNUE01000045.1:6961-9525 GCA_003508005.1 Desulfobulbaceae bacterium | reverse complement strand
TCGCGTCCCGCTGACGCCGCACTTTTTGTCCAAGCGGCCACAAAAAGTGCCCCCAAAAGGCCTTTCTCCTGCGGAGAGCATGGCATTCGCGAGGGACGGCGGCTTTTTTCGCCGGCCCAGCAACTGACCGGATGGCGTCTTCGATCCACCGAGAGGCAACGGCCCCAGCTGAACAAGTTCAGATGGGCCGGATTGATCCGGTGGCGCTTCGTTGGCAGCGCCGGAGCTGGTGACGAAATTTTCTCTAAAGCAGGCCCTAGCCTGCGGTAACAGGCCTTCCGTCCACCCAGCAGCGCCGGTGTTTGCAACAGCCAGGCAGTGCCGCTTGGGTAGCGGAGGCCGGGGCATCATCATGCTTTATCGTAAACTTTGCTTCGGTGACCTATCATCAGGACCAGAACGAGTATCTTTTCGTCTTGAATCTCGCAGATCAGCCGATAGGCGCCAACGCGATACTTCCAGCGACCTGTCAGGTCTTTCCTCAACGGTGCGCCATATCGACGAGGATCATCGTCGGTGCTGATCCTCTCCCGCAGGTAGCGCACGATTTCTGTTTGAACCTGATGATCAAGCTTGGCTAACTGCTTTTTGGCGGTATGGGTGATCTCAATCCGCCAAGCCAAGTTCTTTCTCCAGATCGTCAAGGGTATACGTCTTTTCCTGACCCGATTCGACGCGTTTCAATATCTCATCGGAGAGGTAAGCCGCCTCCAGGTTGTCCAAGTGTTCGAGAATGGCTTCGCGGGCATAAAACGATTTTGAACGGCCTGAACGTTTCGCCAGGGCTTCCAGACGCCGTTCGATATCTTCAGGTAAACGTAGTGCGAGCATGGTTGTCTCCTTTGCTATACGTGTATGCTATCTGAGATCCGATCATTTGGCAACGGCATTTTGCCCAGATTTGGCGGGACATTTATATTTTCACACTTTCCCAACCCAGGAGACTTCGCGAAATTAGGAGACTTCGCGAGGACGTTGTTTAATTGTCCAGCAAGTTTAATTCGCAAGAAAACCTGAAGCGGGAAGGGGTGCTTCGGAGTTCTAGATTTCCCTCCACCCGGCAGCGCCGGTGTTGGCAACAGTCAGGCAGTGCCACCGGCGCATTGCCACCGCCGGCAAGAGCGATCTGAGACCGCCCTGGATCTGCATGACCTGGGCTTCATCGATAAACGAGCATTGCGGCGCTATGATGGACTCTGCCTGAAACCGATTCCACCCTATTCCGCGGATGAGATACGTTCACTGCGGGAACGGTACCGGATCAGCCAGGCGGTGCTGGCTTCAATTCTCAATACCAGTCTCTCTACCGTACAGGAGTGGGAGATTGATGAAAAACACCCTAGCGGTTCATCGCTGAAACTGCTTAACCTTCTGGACCGTAAGGGGCTTGCTACCTTGATGTGATACATAAGGACCGCAGAAATAGAATGTCCCCTTATCCACTGCCAACTTGACTCTACACATTTCAAGGTGTAGATTTCTGTGTGAAAGGAGGCCGCATGGCGACCAATCTGGCGATTGACGACAAGTTGATTGAAGAGGCCCGCCGTCTGGGGAAACATAAAACCAAAAAGGCGGTGGTAACGGAAGCGCTGGAGGAGTATATCCAGCGGCACAAACAGGCGCAGATTCTGGATCTGTTCCACAAGGTCGATTTCGTCCCGGACTATGACTACAAGGAACAGCGGAAGCGATCATGAAGGTTCTGGTAGATACCTGTGTATGGTCCTTGGCACTGCGCCGCAATTCGCCCATGGAGAGTCCGTACGTCATGGAGTTGCGTGATCTGATCACGGAATTCCGGGTTCAGATGATGGGTCCGGTCCGCCAGGAACTGCTCTCCGGTGTGCGTTCCCCGACGCAGTTCAAGACGCTGCGGAGTCGTTTTCGGGCGTTTCCCGATCTGGAATTGGTTTCTGCGGATTTCGAATTGGCCGCCGAATTTTTTAATGTCTGCCGAGGCCATGGGGTTCAGGGGTCGAATACGGATTTTTTGATCTGCGCCGCCGCTGAGCGCCGCAAACTGCCTATTTTGACCACCGATGGCGATTTTTTGCTGTACCGGAAATACCTCCCCGTCGTTCTTCATCCGCCGCGCGTTTGAGATGGGCAGAACCGGCGGGTCGCGTCCTGCCGGACGTCTTACTTTTTATCCAAGCGGCCATAAAAAGCAAAAAGGGCTTTTCTCCTGCGGAGGGCATGGCATTCGCGAGGGGCGGCGGGTTTTATCGCCAGGTCCACAACTTACCTGGCAGCGTCTTCGATCCACCGAGAGGCAACGGCCCCAGTTGAACACGTTCAGATGGGCAGAATTGTTCCGGCGGTGCTTCGTTGGAAACGCTGGCGGTGAAAACGAAATTTTCCCTACCGCAGGCCCTGGCCTGCTTCCGGGTTCTAGATTTCCCTCCCCCCAGCAGCGCCGGTGTTGGCAACGGGGGGGCAGTGCCGCCGGCGCACCGCCACCGTCGGCAAGAACGATCCTCGCAGACGCGCTCCCTGTTCAATGCGCTAACGGTCCGAAATCATACCGTTTCCCCGTGCATGCCATAGGGCGTTAGCCGGTC
>DNUE01000045.1:0-6949 GCA_003508005.1 Desulfobulbaceae bacterium | reverse complement strand
GCCGGCCGGGACCGGCGAACTTGATTTTCTGTTTGATGGAAATTCAGGCAAAGGAAGACCTTTGAGGCCATCATATCCAATCCTTCTTCCTGCTCTCCCACAACCACTCCGCCATATGCATCACCCGTTGAGTCGCCCCCTTGCGCTCCAACCCGCCGCGCAATTGCATAATGCACCCGGGACAGTCCGTAACGAACAGGTCGGCGCCCGTGGCGGTCAAATTTTCCAGCTTGCGCTCCAGCAGCAGAGCCGACATTTCCGGAAAATCGACGGAATAGGAACCGGAAAAGCCGCAGCAGACCTCCTCGTCGGCCGCCGGAAGGTAATCGGTGTCGGCGATCTGCAGCAGGGTGCGGGGTTCCGTCGTGACCTCAAGGCCCCGGCAAAGATGGCAGGGAGCGTGGTATGCGACCGATTGGCCCTCACCCTGGAAGTCCCCGGGCTGGACCTGCAATACCTTCACCATGAAGGATGAAAAATCGATGATTTTCGCGGCCAACTGCCGCACGTTCACGGGTACCGTATTGTGCTCCTGGAGCAGTTTCGGATAGTTCTCCCGGATATGGGACCCGCAGGAGGCACAGAGGGTCAGGAGGTAGTCATAAGGATCCGGGTCCAGGGCCGCCAGGTTCTGCTGCGCCACTTCCCGGGCGGTCTCGTTTTCCGCCATCATCGTCAACGGCAGGCCGCAGCAGGTCTGCTCGTGGGGAAAATCCACCGCTACCCCGTATCGGGCCAGCAGGCTGACAGCGGCTTTGGCCTGTTCGGGATAGATGAAATCCTGGGCGCAGCCGATGAACAGGGCGACGCGCAGTTTCGGGTCGTCCACCTGCGGCCGGAATGTTGGCCATTGTTCCCGGAAGGATTTGGCTGCCAAGGTCGGAAGGGTGCGGAAGTCGTGGGCTCTGCCGAGGAGGAAGGGCAGGTGGCGCAGCCGGGGCCCATCCGCCAGGGGTTTCTGAGTCACCGCCGCAGCCTTCAATAGGCCGTGGAACCACTTACGGTTCCTCATTACCTTGGCCAGCATCCGGTTGCGCAGGGGCCGTCGGCCGTCGGCGTCCATCACTTGCCGGCCGACCTGCTTGATAAGCCAGGGCAGATCGATGCGGGCCGGGCAGACGGATTTGCAGCTCTGGCAGTTCAGGCAGTTTTTGGCGATGGCCCGGGCGTTGTCCCGGCCATGATAGAACCAGGTGAGGATCAGGCCGATGGCGCCGATGTAGACATGGCCGAAGCCGTGGCCGCCCAGCAGGCGATACACGGGACAGACATTGGCGCAGGCGCCGCAACGGATGCAGCGCAGGGCCTGGCCGAAGACCGGATGCCGGGCCCGCTCCAGGCGGCCGTTGTCGAGGAAGACCACATGCTGCACCTTTGTTCCGTCCGGGCCCGTGGTGCAGGGGGTGCGGCCCTTGATCCAGGTTACGTAGGAGGTCAGGGCCTGGCCCGTGGCGTTGCGCGGCAGGGCCTTGAGTATGGTCAGGGCGGTCTTGAGGTCCGGAATCAGCTTCTCGAGTCCAACCAGGGCCACATGCACTCGTGGCAGGGTGGTGACCAGGCGGGCATTGCCTTCGTTGGTGACCAGGCCGATGGCGCCGGAATCGGCAATGGCGAAATTGCCGCCGGAAATCCCCATGTCGGCGGCTATGAAGCGTGGTCGCAGCGCGTGCCGGGCGACCTTCACCAAGCGGTCGATGTCCTCCGGATCCTGGTTGCTGCCGGCGACCTCGCTGAACAACTCGCCCACCTGGTAACGGGACAGGTGGATGGCCGGCATGACCATGTGCGACGGCCCTTCCTGGCGGAGTTGGATGATCCATTCGCCGAGATCGGTTTCCGTGACTTCGTAGCCGGCCTGCTGCAGGTGGTCGTTGAGGAAGATCTCCTCGGCGGTCATGGATTTGGATTTGACGATGCGCCGCACCCCGTTTTCGGCGGCGATGGCGGCGATGATGACATTCGCCTCCGCGGCAGTGCCGGCCAGGTGGACCCGAACGCCGGCTGCCTCGGCCTGGGCTTTGAACGCCTCGAACAGTTCTGGCAGGCGCTCCAGGGCATGGTCTCGCGCCCGGGCGATGCCATCCCGCAGGTCTTCCAGGTCCAGGTCGGCAAAGGCCTTGACCCGGGATTCGCGGTAGGCGACGGCGAAATTGTCCAGAGTCTTGCGCAGGAACTGCTGTTCGAGGGTTTTTCGGATCTGTTTCCGATAAGCCTTGAGGGTCCGGGGGGTGTGAATCATTCTGCCCCCGCGGTAATCAGGATGTGCAGGTGTTGCGGGCCATGGACACCGATGCTGAGCACGCGTTCGATATCCGCGGTGCGGCTGGGACCGGTGATGCAGGCCAGATAGGCTGCGTCTTCCTTCAGAGTAGCATCCAGAACCTCCACCAGATCCTCAAGTTCGGCCCGGATGGTGGTGGCATCGAGCACGCAGACATGGCTCTCACAGAGCATGGTGGCGATGCGCAGATCCTCGCTGCGGGACTGCAGCACCAGGGTGCCGGTGGCGGCGATCCCCCATTGGGCAGGGGTGAGGGCGGTGTGGATGCCCATCGGATCGTCCCGCAGCGGCCCTTCCAAAATGGTGATACCGTGGGGCGCGGCCGTGGCTTTGAGGAGGGCGACCAGTTCCCCATTGAAGCCGACCACGGCGATGGTCCTGCCCGCCTGGGCCAGGGTGAGGGCGACCACATGGTCGCAGATGGCCTGTGCGTCGGCTGTCTCTCGAACTACGGCCTGCACCGCTTCAGCATTGCTTCGGAATTGGGCGATCCGTTCCGATGGACGATGGGGCTCGGCTTCCGGCATGAAATCGTGGGGCAGAGGCGGCAAAGACGAGGTCTGCAGGTCGGTCATGGGGGTCTCTTTTGGAGTCAGAATGTGGCCGGGAATAAAACATAACTCAGCAGCAGGCCCATAAGGCCCGCCGCCAGGCCGTACAGCAGCAAAGGTACCAGGGTGCGGCGGATGATGAGGCCTTCCATGCCGACCAGGCCGACGGTGGCCGAGGCCGCCACCACGTTATGCACGCAACTCATGTTGCCCATGGCACCGCCCACGGCCTGCAGGGCCAGGATGATTTCCCGGCTGGCGCCGATGCCCTCCGCCAGTCCGTATTGAAACTCGGCGAACATGAGGTTGGAGACGGTGCAACTGCCGGCGATGAAGGAGCCGAGGGCGCCGACATAGGCGGCGAACAAAGGCCAGCTGCGGCCGGCGAGATCCGCCATGAATTCGGCCATGGCCAGGGGCATGGCGCTGTAGCCCTGGTCGTTGTAACCGGACTGCTTCATGATTTCCACCAGGGCTACGGCGAACAGCATGGCGATGGTGGGATTCTTCAGGCGTCGGAAGCTTTCGGCCCAGGCTTTGGCGACCTTGCCACGCGGTATGCGATGCAGGAAGATGGTGATCAGGGCCACCAGCAGAAAGGGCAGGATGCCCGGCAGATAGAGGGGTTTCATGCTGAAGCTGACGGTCTCGAAACCCAGGATGCGCGGGAACTCCAAACTCCAGGCGTTGAGGCGGGCTTTGAAGGGCAGTGCATCGATGCGCGTCAGCACCAGGATGCCGGCGATGAGGATATAGGGCAGCCAGGCAAAAAACTGAGTCATGCAGGGCTTTTGCTCGGCACTGCCGGTCTCGATGAGACCCATCCAGTCCTCGCCCCAGGTGGAACGCGGTGGAAAATCCCAGGTCGACGCGGGCAAAAAGAGGCCGCGTTTGGCGGCGGCGATGACCAGGGCCAGGCCGACCAGGCCCCCCAGCAGGGACGGAAATTCCACGCCGAACAGAAAGGCGGTCAGGAGATAGGGCAGGGTGTAGGCGATGGCGGCGAACAGGGCGAAGCGCCAGGCCCCGAGACCTTCCCGCCAGGAACGGTTGCGGCCAAAGAAACGGGTCAAAAAGCAGACCACGAACAGCAGCAGACCGAAGGCGACCAGGCTGTGGATGATGGCCGCCCATTGGCCGACATGTCGGAGAAACCCGTCGAAACTGGAAAAACCCATGGGTCCTGCCGGGGCGGCCAGGCTTTGCTGCACCGGCGGTTGCAGGTTTTTGAGGCCGAACCACATGGGTGTGCCGACGGCGCCGAAAGTGACCGGCACCGAATTGAAGATCAGGCAGACGCAGACGGCGGCGAGGGCCGGGAAGCCGAGGCCGAGCAGCAGGGGGGCGGCAATGGCCGCCGGGGTGCCGAAACCGGCGGCGCCTTCAAGGAACGCGCCGAACATGAAGGCGATGATGATGGTCTGCACCCGTCGATCCCGGGAGATATGGAGGAAGCCCGCACTGATGGTTTCCATGGCCCCGCCGGCCTGCAGGGTGTAGAGGATCAGGATGGCACCGAAAACGATGATCAGCACGTTGACGGCGCTGCCGAATCCGGCCAGGGTGGCGGCGGCGATGAAGGCCGGCGGCATTTTCCAGATAAAGGCGCCAAGCAGCGCGCACAGGGCCCAGGCCAGGGGCATGGCCCGGGTGGCCGGCCAGCGCATCCCGACCATGAGCACCAGCACCAGGGCGATGGGGAGGAACGCGAACAGGGCCAGGGTACCTGAAGACAATGGCAACTCCGAATTTTACCAGCAGGCAAAGGCGGTGGCCGTGACCCGGTTGCGGCCACCGGCTTTGCTGGCATAAAGCGCTTGATCCACCTGCTCCAAGAGTTTTTTCCAGTTCGGTACACGATCACAGGATACATATTCCAGTACGCCGACGCTGATGGTGACCTGAAAAGCCTGTTCCCGAGCTGAAAAGCTCTCTTCCATGGCGGCCCGCCGCAACCGCTCGGCGAGAGCATTGGCGCCCTGGATGCCCGTTTCGGGCAAAACCAATATGAATTCGTCGCCGCCGTAGCGGGCGGCAAAATCCACGGCACGTATCATGCCGCCGGCGAGCCCGGCCAGGCGTTGCAGGACCTGGTCGCCCGCGAGGTGTCCCCAGGTATCGTTGATTTCCTTGAACCGGTCGACATCGAACATGACGAGGGACAGGGAGCGCTGATAGCGGTGCGCCCGTTCCAATTCATTTTCCATGATGGAGGCCAGCCAGGTCTGGTTGTAAAGGCCGGTCAGGCCATCCAGGCGAGCACGTTCCAGCAGGCTCTGGTGGGTCAGGAGTCGCCGAATCAGGGGACCCATGGCCAGCACCGTGGCGACGACGATGAGCAGGGTGGCGGTGATGATGGCGGCCATCAAGTTCAGCTTTTGCCGATGGAGATCGGCGAAGAACAGCCGCGTGTCAACGACGGCGAAAACCTTCAAGTCGCTGTCGGCCAGCGGCAGGCGGGGCAATTGATAGAATTTATGGACTGTGCCATTCTGCAAAAAGGCTTGCAGAGTTGTCCTGGCTTCCGCGTCGGGGCAGTCGGCGGGCCAATAGAGAATATCCCGGCCCCGGGTGATGGCCAGATGGCTGGAGGATTTGGCGGCAGCGGAGACGATGCCCTGAATGCGTTCATCGCTGAACATCAGGATATCGTAGCCCGCCAATCCGAACTGTTGGTCGACGATGGGGGATGCATAGAGCAGGTACGATATTCCTTCGATGGTGGCGGGGCCTGCGATCTGGACGGTTTGGGGGATGTGGTCGAAGGCATGGTCCAATGCCACGGGCAGCGCAATTCCGGCCGAATAGAGGCGCCGGCCCTGGGGATCGAAGCGGGTGATGCCGGCGATTTCCGGGTGAGCAGTCAGGCCATCGGCGAGCTTGTCCCGGCTGAAGGCCGCCAACGCCGCCCCATCGATCTCGCCCCGCAGATAACGAATCTGTTCTTTGCGAATGATGGTGCGGCTGGCCATCTGGCGGGCGATGTCGCGGTGGTTTTGCAGGACTTCGTGGAGGAGCTGGTGACCGCTGTTCAGGTAGAACCGGATTTCCTGGCCGTGGGCCTGGTGCAGTCGGTCGACCAGGGGGCGGAAACCGAAGAGATAAAAGCATAGCGCCAGCAGAACACAACTCAGGGCGATAACGGCGTAAACCTTGAAAATATCTTTTCTGTAACCCTTGACCATGGGCCCCCGTCATGTCACATGAAGCATTAACCGTATGTTCGGATGTGGAATTTCGCACCTCATTATGTCGTGAAAATCCGTACTAAATCTACCATTAATTGCAGGGGTTGCACCTCAGCCATTTACGCTCCAGCACCTGCGGTTCCGCACCTCGCAGCAGGTCAGGGCGCGGCCATGTCCGGCGCCGGTATCCAGGCCGATGCGATGCTCGGAAAAGGCGGGGGATTTCAAGGGAGTGTGACCGAATACCACGGTTTTGCCCCAATCGAAATCCGATTCCAGAAAATCTTCTCGAATCCAAAGCAGATCTTGATGATTCTGTTGTTCCGGGGACAAACCGGGGCGGAGGCCGGCATGGACAAAGATGAAGCCGTCGGTTTCGTACCACAGACGCAGGCTGTGAAAAAATTCGAGATGGCGTGGCGGGATGTGGATCCGGTTGTCCCGGTGGTATCCGGCCAGGGTGGTGGCGCCGCCGTTGAGCAGATAGAGCAGGGTTTCGCGGCCGGCCAGGTAGTCCAGCAACATGGCTTCATGGTTGCCTTGGAGAAAGACGGTTTGCGGGAACCGGTCCTGCAGCTCGAGCAGTTGGTCGATGACGCCGGGCGAATCGGGTCCGCGGTCGATGTAGTCGCCGAGGAAGACCGCCACATCCGCGGGTTGGAGGTCGACCTGCTTGAGCAGCTTTGCCAGCAATTCCGCTTGGCCATGGATATCGCCGACGGCCAGCAGCCTGCCTGATATGTGCGGGTCAGCACCGGGCATTGCCAAGATCCCTCGCCCTCGTCAGTGGAATTGCGCCGGATTGGCGGCGTGGGCCGTCCGGCGATTTTTACGGATCTTTGACTGCAGGCTGAAATTTTATCTTAAAAGGGGTAAGATGACAGCACGTGTTGATTTTACCACCGTTTTAAATTGGAAAGGTTTGAAGA
>DNUE01000089.1 GCA_003508005.1 Desulfobulbaceae bacterium | reverse complement strand
TCCGCAGCCTGGAGATCAATCGCTACGGGCTTGGTTTCGCCAGGGATTTCAACAGACTGCCGCTGGAAACGATCATGCAGCGGCTGGTCTTTGCCACCAGCGAGCGGCAGTTTCTGATGTACGAGGCCTTGCGCAAAGGCGCGACCATTGAGCAGTTGCACGCCTTGACCCACATCAAGCCCTGGTTCATCGAGCAAATGAGGGAGCTGGTGCTCCTGGAAGAGGAGATCCTGCGCTGCAAGGGCGGGACCCTCCCGGACGATCTGCTCCGCAGGGCCAAGCAGGACGGTTTTGCCGATCTGTACCTGGCCAGGCTGCTGGGAGTGGCTGAACGCGCCATCCGCGAACAGCGTGAGGCCATGGGCGTTGTGGAAGGCTGGCAGCCGGTGCCGGTCAGCGGCGTGGACAACGCGGCCTACTACTATTCAACCTACAACGGGCCGGATCAGGTGCCGGTGAGCGATAACCGGAAAATCATGGTGCTGGGCGGGGGGCCGAACCGCATCGGCCAGGGCANNCGACTACTGCTGCGTGCACGCGGCGATGGCCATCCGCGAGGCCGGGCTTGAGTCGATCATGGTCAACTGCAATCCCGAAACGGTTTCAACTGACTACGACACCTCGGATAAGCTCTACTTCGAGCCGCTGACCGTGGAGGACGTGCTCAGCATCTACCGCAAGGAAAAGCCGGAGGGGGTCATCGTCCAGTTCGGCGGCCAGACCCCCCTGAACCTCGCCCGTGAACTGGCCGAAGCCGGCGTACCTATCCTGGGAACCTCGCCGGAGACCATCGACCTGGCCGAGGACCGCGACCGCTTTTGCCGGATCATGCGCCGGCTGGGCATCCCGCAGCCGGCATCCGGCATGGCCGCCAGTGTTGAGGAGGCCCTGAAGATCGCCGAGGAAATCGGTTACCCGCTCATGGTGCGTCCGTCGTATGTGCTCGGCGGGCGCGGCATGGAAATCGTCCATGACGACCAGATGCTCAAGCGTTATCTCACGGTGGCCGTCGAGGAGGTTACGCCCGAGCGGCCGGTGCTGATCGACAAATTCCTGGACAATGCCATCGAGACCGAGGCCGATGCGATCGCCGACGGCGTGAACGCCTTCGTGCCGGCGGTGATGGAGCATATTGAGCTTGCGGGCATCCACTCCGGCGATTCGGCCTGCGTCATTCCTCCGATCAGCATCCCTCCCAAGCATATCGACACGATCCGGGAATATACGCGTCGCATCGCCATCGAACTGAAGGTGGTCGGATTGATGAACATCCAGTACGCGATCCAGCACGACACGGTGTACGTGCTGGAGGCCAACCCACGGGCCTCGCGCACCGTGCCCATCGTCTCCAAGGTGTGCGGCCTTTCCATGGCGCGCATCGCAACCCAGATCATCCTCGGAAAAACCCTGGCCGACCTGAACCTGCGCGAAATCAGGATTCCCTATTTCGGCGTGAAAGAGGCCGTGTTCCCCTTCAATATGTTTCCCGAGGTGGACCCTGTGCTGGGTCCGGAAATGCGTTCCACCGGCGAGGTGTTGGGCATGGCGCGCTCCTTCGGCCGCGCCTTCTTCAAGGCGCAGGAAGCCGCGCAGGCCGTTTTGCCTCTTGAAGGCACCGTGCTGTTCACCATCGCCGACCGGGACAAGCCGGCGGCCCTGGAACCGGTTCGCCGCTTCCGCGAGTTGGGGTTCACGATCATGGCCACTGATGGCACCCATCAGTTCCTGAAGGAAAGAGGAATCGAAACCCAGGCAGTGTCCAAACTGGGTTCCAGCAGACCCAACCTGTTGGACGCCATCAAAAGCGGCCAGATTCACCTGCTGGTCAATACCCCCAGCGGCAAAAAAGGGTCGGCGGACAGCCTGAACATCCGCAAGGCGGCCATCAAGTACAAGATCACCTATATCACCACCACGGCGGCGGCCATTGCCGCAGCCAAAGGCATTGCAGCGATCCGCGAGGGAGAGGCCAAGGTGCGCTCCCTGCAGAGTTATCATGGGGAATTACGTTGAGTTGCCAGTGTCTCATGGATTGATAGAACGGTCGTCGGTTTCGTCAATCAGGCGGGAGATCGCCGACGGATGTATCGCCGAATAAACGGGATGAACTAAGGAACAGTAGAGGTCATAATGGGCGGCCTTTTCGGAATTGTCTCGCAAGCGGATTGTGTGACCGATCTTTTTTACGGCACCGATTATCACTCCCATCTTGGAACCAAGCGCGGAGGGATGGCCGTGCGCAACGATCTCGGGTTTCATCGCGCCATTCACAATATCGAAAACAGTTACTTCCGTACCAAATTCGAGTCGGAGCTGGTCCGGTTTCACGGCCGGCAGGGCGTTGGCGTGATCAGCGACACCGACCCGCAGCCGTTGATCATCGATTCGCACCTGGGCACATTCGGCATCGTCACCGTAGGCCGGATCAACAATATGGACGACCTGGTCGGGAAAGCCTTTGCCAGGAAGAGCTATTTTTCTGGCACCACGGATGGCATCACCAGTCCCACCGAAGTGGTGGCCATGCTGATTTGCCAGGAAGACAGTTACGAGGACGGCATCCGTTATGCCCAGGATACCATCCTGGGCTCATGTTCACTGCTCCTGCTCACGGAGAAGGGAATCTATGCGGCCCGCGATCGGTTGGGACGGACCCCCCTGGTGGTGGGGCGCCGGGAGGGGGCCACGGCGGTCAGTTCCGAAACGTGCGCTTTCCCCAATCTGGGATTTGAGACTGCATATTTTCCTGGACCCGGCGAGGTACTTTTTTTGACCGCTGACGGATGGGAGCAGCGACTCCCACCGGGAAGCCGCATGCAGGTCTGTTCCTTCCTATGGGTATATTACGGTTATCCGGCCTCGGAGTTCGAGGGCGTCAACGTGGAGTACGTTCGCTATAACTGCGGGGCTGCCCTGGCCCGCCATGACGATGTCCAGGTGGACCTTGTCGCCGGCATTCCGGATTCTGGCATCGGGCATGCCCTCGGTTATGCCAATGAAAGGAAACTTCCGTACAGCCGGCCATTCGTCAAGTACACGCCGACCTGGCCGCGTAGTTTCATGCCCCAGAATCAGGCTATGCGCGATCTGGTGGCGAAAATGAAGCTTATTCCGGTACGCCGCCTGATCGCAGGGCAGAGGCTGATGCTCTGCGACGACTCGATCGTGCGCGGCACCCAGCTCAAGGAAAATGTGCAGATTCTTTTTGATTGCAGCGCCTGCGAGGTCCACATGCGCATTGCCTGTCCAACCCTGATTTACCCCTGCGATTTTCTCAACTTTTCCACCTCGAGGTCGACATTGGATCTGGCGGGACGTAAAATCATTCAGGCGCTCGAAGGTGTCGAAGACAAGGATTTGCATCTTTACGCGCAGGCCGGTTCGGCCAAGAACCTGGCCATGGTCGATGGAATCCGCAGCCAGCTGCACCTGACCTCGCTCAGGTACCAGTGCCTGGAAGACCTGGTGGCCGCCATCGGCCTGCCAAAAGAACGCCTGTGCACGCATTGCTGGGACGGGAGCAGTTATTTTTGACCCATGCCGCATCCGGGCGCAACCCTTCCAGCCTCACCGGAATAGGTGGTGGCGAACTCGGCAACGGTATTTTCCCCGTACCATCGGGCCGTTTTCGTGGGAATGAGTATTACTATCATAGTAAGTCCTGTCTGATAGGTTGCAAGGCCGAGGGGAGCAATTTCTTGGAAACGACCTTTCCCTTCATTCCGTTGCCACTGCATGTCAGCATGCTTGTGCAGCACATCGCATTGAAATCATCCCTAAATCATTGCGGACAAGAGCGCCGTGCAATGCTTTGACCTCCTGCTGCATGCCTTCGTCGCCTCTGACCGGCAGCGGAGTTCGACGCCGATCATTCTATTTCTTTAGGCTTTGCTTTTTAAGAGTGATGACGGCATTGACGCCGCCTTCAGCGTAAATGATGGAGTGAACTTGAAGGGAATGCCGGGATGGAGAGAAAGGGCAGGGCGGTCACAGAAGATTCGGCAGTCTAGTTACAGCATGCCTTTTCCGGCTCATTGTGACGACACCCTGCCTTGAACTGATGAGCTGCTTATTTCTCTTCGATAGCTTGCTCGAGTTTCAGACACAGGAGCCTGAGTGTCTCCTGTTCTTCCGGAGTCAGGTGGTCCATGACCTGCTGCACGCGTTTGACGTGCGAGGGAAATATCTTGCGGATCAGTTTTTCGCCTTCAGGAGTGAGAACCACCTGGAAGTAGCGGCGGTCTTTCACTTCCCGCACCCGCTGGACCAGTTCGTGCTTTTCCAGATTATCGATGACCGTCGTGATGTTGCCCGTGGTTTTCAGGATATGTTCGGCAAGATCGCGCTGGTACATCGGGCCAAATACATACAGAGCTTCCAGCACACCGAATTGACTCACCGTCAGATTTTGCGAGCCAAGCACTTTGTGCACCTCGCTGGAAACGATGCTGGAGCTTCGCTGGAGCGCTGAAAAAGATGTCATCCCCAGGGTTTCTTTTTTCGTTTTTTTGGGCTGTTTCATGATTCTCTTTACAATGTTGTTTTGTTTAATTTTAAAATAATGACAAAATTCCTTTTGTCAAAAACACTAATTATTCTTATCAACTTTTTTTGTTTGATTCAAGCAAAACTTACATTTTTCATGTTTTATTCCAATCATTGATGTTAATTAATATGAAAGTTTTACGTGCCGACAGGATTCAATGCTCTGCGGTGATTGATAGAAAAGAAATAATTTATCCCCTCAGCGTGGTAGTTTCCAGGAGCACCGCCGGTTGAGCAGTTCAAGTGCCGGCGTATCCAGATTGAGTACTCTGGCTCTGTGTGTTAAGGAGAATCGTGATGGGAAAGGCCAAAATTCAAGTGATCGTCACCGATATCATCACCTGCCGAGTTGATGCCATTGTGAATGCCGCCAACAATTTCCTGTTGGGCGGCGGCGGGGTTGACGGAGCCATCCACCGTGCCGCCGGGCCGGAGCTGCTTAAGGAATGCCGGTCACTGAACGGCTGCGATTCTGGTGACGCAAAGATTACTGGCGGGTATAACCTGCCCGCCAGCTTTGTCATCCATACCGTAGGTCCGGTATGGAGGGGAGGCGGACACAACGAGGCGGAGGTGCTGGCCCGCTGCTACCGGCGGTGCCTGGCAGTTGCCGCAGAGCACGGGGTGCGCACCATCGCCTTTCCGGCGATCAGTACCGGTGCCTACGGGTTTCCCATAGACCAAGCCGCCGGGATCGCTGTCCGTGAAATTCGCCAAGGGCTTGCGCTCTATCCGCTGCTGGAAAAGGTTCTGCTGGTATGTTTCAATGGAAATACCCGGGAGGCCCTTGAAAATGCTCTTGGCAAACATGCAGGGTGATGATCGGGAGCCCGACCGGGGAATGGGAAGAAAACGCCAGGCATTGAAATTCAGCCTTTCAGCTCGTCTCACGCCTCTCATCTCATCGGGTGGGTCTGCGAGAACGGTATCCAATCAGATTATCCTGATCCTGCCGTTTTTGCTGATCCTGATTGCCGGGTTTGGCTCTGCAGGACTTGCGATGGCCGATGGAGATTCGTTGCCGGGCACGATGCAGCACACCCGGTTTATTTCCTATACGCCCCGCGGTTTTTCAGTTGTCGGCGGCAGGGCAGTCGCAGCCTCAGAAAGCGGCATCCGTGCGGACCTTAAACTGCTGCGGCAATTTTTCGACGGCCTGATCACCTACGCCGCCACCAACGGGGTGGAGGACGTCCCGGCCATCGCCCACGAAATGAACTACCGTTCGGTGGTCATGGGTATATGGGACCCAGCTTCTGAAACGGAGATCCAAAACGTTATCCGGGCTGCCCGGCGCTATCCCTCCCTGGTTTCCGCTGTCATCGTCGGCAACGAGGGACTGTACACCAAACGCTATCAGCCTGCGGATGTCCTGAAAACCATGCAGCGGTTGAAAAAAGAATGTCCCCGGCTGGCGGCCGCCACTTCGGAGCCTTTTTTTCTGTACTTCCAGGCGGACTATGCAGATTTTTTCAAGGTGCACGACCTGCTGATGCCCAATGTCCACCCGATTTTCGAGCCGTGGTTCAGCCCCGCTGAGCCCATAATAGGGGTCAACATGGTCCTGAACGTGGTTGGGCTCTTCAGGGCGGCTTATCGGCTGCCGCTTCTGATCAAAGAAACCGGGATGCCCTCGGGCCCGGCGGCCGGATCCGGCTTCACTCCTGAGGGCCAAGGACTGTTCTGGTCAGAGCTTTTCTCGCGTTTCCCGGTTTCAGCCGAGGTGGGAGTGGCCTGCTTCGAAGCATTTGACGCTCCCTGGAAATCGGCGGCCACCAGAAACGCGTTTCCGGGCGACCATGCTGAGGAAGCCTTCTGGGGTTTTTTCACCGCCGGCGGAGAAGCCAAGCAGGTGATCAGGGCTCTGCCGGAACTCGACGAAACGCGCAGGTAAGGTTTTTGAGGGATTATGGCCGCATACCCTCCGGAGCGTTGGGGCGTTGCGGCTTCGTTTCCGTCAGGGTCAGCCAGGGCGGAACCGGGCACTCCAGCGCCTCGGTCACGATCCTGAACAGCTCGGCCTCGCGGACGGTTATTCTGCTGTCCCAGATTATGCACTCAAGAGCGGCTGCCAGCACTTTCTGCTTGATATCAATGCTGGCGGCGTTGAGCCGCTGCAGTGCCTGGTCAAATTCCTTGAGGGTGCAGAGTGGCGCGGGCTGATAGTTGAAATACTTCCGCTGACGTTCGTCGAATTGCCGCAAAGCCCGCATCATGGCCTTCCGGGCTGCTTCATCATCATCATGGCCGTACCTGGCCAGAAGCGAAAGAACGCAGGATATTTCGTCTTGGGCGGCGGCCATGGAATTGACCGGGACGAGCTTCTTGCCTGCCTGGATAAAACGGGCCCGCAGGTGTTTCAAGAGAACGTAGTGCAATGCATACTCGAAGAGGTCGATCCTGCCGTCGCTTTCCATCAGTTCTCTGATGTTATTGCGGAATATCCGGTACTGCGGGAGGGACAGGGTCTTCAGGGCCGGTATGGTCAGGTCCACCAGCGGTAGCCGCAGTTCCGGCTGCAGTTCGTCGATATCCGGAAGCAGCCGGCAGAATTCCTGCCAGACCTGCGGGTCCGCGTCCCTTTTCAGCGCGGCAAGCTGCCGCTGCCGCACCTCCTTAACCCTGTCCAGCAGGAGCCCGTAGATCACCGCTCTGGCGCCGAAACCATTGCGGGCCGCGCTGAGCAGTGCCCCGGGGACGCTTTCGATCAGCTCCGGGCCCAGATCCAATTGCGCGGGGTTTGGCGTGCCCACCGCTTTGCGCAGGTCTTCTCCGGAAACCAGAGAATCCGGCGCGGCATGTTCCCGGGGCAGCCCGCCGGCAGCAGACACATAGGCGAGGGCTTCTTCCCGGTCAATCGCCACCGGTTCGATGCGTTCCGGAAAGCTGCCCTGGAACACGGGATCAAGGCGCTTGATCCTCTCCTGCAGCGGCGGGTGGGTGCTGAAGGCGCTGAACCAGCTTTCCGCCATGCCGTTGCCGAAATACATGTGGCTGATATCCGCGGCGTGCGGGCTTCTCATCCTCGACCCGTTGTCCAGGCCGCCTATTTTCTTCAGAGCCCCGGCAAGGCCCAGGGGATTTCTGGTAAACTGGACCGCCGAGGCGTCGGCGAGAAATTCCCGCTGCCGGGCGATTGCGCTCTTGAGGAGGCGGCCTGCCAGGACCCCGGCATATCCCAGGATAAACAGGACGAGGCCGATGCCTATCCCCGCGGCACCGGCGCCGCCGCGCGATCTGCTGCTGGAGTGAGCCGCCCCGCGCAGGATGGTCTGCCCCAGCAGTCCAAGCACGAGAATTCCGTGGAGGAGGCCCTGGAGCCGGATATTGATGAGCATGTCCCCGGACAGGATATGGCTGAATTCATGGGCGATGACCCCCTGCAACTCCTCCCGGTTGAGGTAGTGCAGTGCGCCCCAGGTCACCCCCAAAACTGCGTCTTCCTGGGAAAAGCCGGCGGCAAATGCGTTGATGCCCCTCTCCTCGGCCAGAAGGTACACGGAAGGCACAGTCACCCCCGAGGCGATGGCCATCTCTTCGATAATGTTCAGCAGGCGGCGTTCGTGAAAATCGTCGGTGTCGGGGTAGATGACGCGGCCGCCGAGCATCTCGGCGATCATACCGCCGCCGCCTGAGCGCAGGCGGATGTATTTATACAGAGTGCCGCAACAAATCAGGAACAGGATGACCCCGGCGATTTTGCCGATGGCGCTGTAATTCCAGGTCGAACCGTTAAGGTTGAATGGCGTGGCCGAATCATAGATACGTGTCGGCTCGAAGGAAAACATGACATAGATGGTCACCGACACGAGGGACACCACCAGCGCCACAGCCGCCAGGAAATAGAGGCCCAGCAGGATGGAGTTTCTCCGGGCTACCTGCTGATGTTCGAAGAAATCACGCATGCCGGGTCACCGACCTTCAAAAGGCTACCTCAGGGGGCTGCCGCTGCTGCTCGTTTTCCATCTCAAGGAGTTCGGCGGTCTGAAACCCGAACAAGCCGGCGAAAAGCACCGCGGGAAAGACCTCGCGGGCGGTGTTGTAGGTCATCACCGCATCGTTGAAAGCCTGTCGGGCAAAGGCGATGCGGTTTTCCGTGGAGCTCATTTCCTCGCTGAGCTGCATCATGTTCTGGTTGGCCTTGAGATCCGGGTAGGATTCCACCAGGGCAAACAGACGGCCCAGGGTACCGGCCAGAACGCCTTCAGCGGCAACCAGGCCGCTCATGGCCGCGCCGTTGCCCGGATCAGCCGCGGCCTGCTTGACCGCGCCTACCGCCTGGTTGCGCGCCGCGATCACCGCCTCCAGGGTTTCCCGCTCGTGTTTGATGTACTCCCTGGCCACCTTCACCAAATTCGGAATGAGGTCATAGCGGCGCTTCAGCTGGACATCGATCTGGGCAAAGGCGTTCTTGAACCTGTTGCGTAGCGCCACCAGCCTGTTGTAAATGACCACGACCACGGCAATGAGCAATATGATTATCCCCAGCAGAATCAGCCCGGTCAGAATAGACCCGTCCATGCGCACCTCCTTTTTCTCGGGTGAATGAGTTAAGCAAGTCAGTTAATTGAGCATATACTGTTCCTGAAGAAAAAATACAGAAGGAAAATTCTTTTTCTCCGGGGAAACGTTGCAAATATGTTCGTAGCCCCCAGGGCAAGCCCCTATTGGGGGCATTGGGGCTGTCCCGGATCGGCGGCAAAAGGCCGCTCTGGCAGGCGGGGGTGTAATTTTCCGGTTGGAATGGAAGATTCCGTCTCTGCCGTCGGTATTGCGGAAAAATGGCGAACAAAGAAAGAGGGAGCAGTCGTCACCGGATGCCGTTTTCTTTGCGGAAACCCCCCGGTAATGGTAAAAGGTTCTTCTCGCGGGTCAGCGCGTCCACGCATCCTTTCTCCCGACGCTTTTGCCTGTAGCGATCTTTTTCTCGTTCTCGTTACTTTGAACAGATCAGGAGGGTAATGGACCTTATCCAACAATTTGTTGATATCATCCTGCACATCGATGCCCACCTGGATGTGCTCATCGCCAACGCAGGGGGCTGGGTGTACCTGATCCTCTTTCTCATCGTGTTCTGCGAGACCGGGCTGGTGGTCACCCCTTTTCTGCCCGGGGACTCCCTGCTCTTTGCCGCCGGGGCCTTTGCCGCGGCGGGTTCCCTTGAAGTGGGCTGGGTTATAGGTTTACTGGTTGCTGCAGCGGTGATCGGCGACTCGGTGAATTTTTATTTCGGCCAGGTGGTCGGGGCAAGGATTCTTGATTTCTGGGGAGGCCGGCTGGTCCGCCGCGAGCATTTGGAGCGGACCCATCGGTTTTATGAGAAGCACGGGGGCAAGACGATCATCATCGCGAGGTTCATGCCCATCATCCGCACCTTTGCCCCCTTTGTCGCCGGGATCGGTGACATGGAGTACCGGCGTTTTGCGCTGTTCAATGTGTCCGGGGCCTTTCTCTGGGTCTTCTCCATGGTCGGTGGGGGCTATTTCTTCGGCAACCTGCCACTGGTCAAGCGCCACTTTTCCCTGGTCATCCTGGCCATCATCATCCTTTCCTGCATGCCCGCAGTCATAGAATGGCTGCGGCATCGGAAATCAGCCAGCTAACCCAGGTCAGGAGCAATCTCTCCCGGCCTGCAACCAGGTGGGCAGTTGTGGCTGGTATGGCTTGCCGAATCCGCCAAATACACCTTCGTGTTTTTCCCAATTGTGAGCTATGGACGCTAAGATGCACCCCAGGCTTGTTGAGGAATCTGCATTGAACTCAGGCGAAACCATCAGGCCTTTCCGAAGGTGATTCACTTGTGTATATTTTGATAGTATCTCATATTCCCCAGATGCTTACTTCAAATTTATTTGAAACTGTTGATATATGGTTGAATTTGATAATAATACCGACGTCATCAACAGAGCCGACCCAGCCCAAATCGAAGTGTTCATGGGCAGTGGCGTAGTGAGAGATGCTCTTGATGTTTGCAAGAAATGCATTGACGCTCATTTGATAATAGGGCCCCTCGATGTCGATGAAGAACCAGCCGATATAATTTTTGATTTTCCTGAAACGCGCCAGCACTGACACTAATTCCTGCCATGTCTTGAAAGAAAAGTTTTTCCAGTCGTTCACTTTTCCCCGTGTTGTTGTTTGCGCATTGGCCACCTTGTCCCAGGAGGGAAAAGCGGCGAACCTGATGCAAGAGGGATCGCTGCTGAACTCGGCATTTGAAAGAAAAGCTGAGAATTCAGGGTCCACCGCCGCGAGGAATTTCTCTCTTTTGATCTTGTTTTTATTTTCATGCAGTTTTAGCTGAAGTGAGCCCATATCGCACCTGAATGAAATTTAATTTCCCCGCAAAGCCCGCTGCTTGCAATTAAGGTAATAGGGTTGACCCTACGTATAGACACTCCCTTGAGCGAATCAGTCGCCTGCGGAGAATGTCGGCTGAAATCGCAGGCTGGGTGCCTGAACTCATAATATACAGAACGCCCTTTCCATCATTCCGCACAACACAACTTTTTGTCGAGTCTAGGCCTGCCCAAACAGTGATGCCCCACCTTATCGTCTGAATACATTGATCAGCAGGGTCAGGATAATGCTCACCACCACCATAGAGGTGACTGGAATAAAGATTTTGCTGCGCCCGGACTCGATCCGGATATCGCCCGGCAGCTTGCCGAACCAGTTGAGAAGCCAGGGGGCAAAGTGCAGAATCGCGCCGACGACGATCAGGATGCATCCAGCCAGGATCAATGAGCGTCCCATAGTTCAGCCATGTGCTTGTTGGCAAGTTCTGCCCATGCATGCTGCAAGCCTGTTCGGCTCGGCGGCCATATCATGCCTGCGCACGATTTGACACCTCGATCAGGTTCATGTCCGGGTCCCGGATATACACTGATAGAAGCGGTCCGGTGGCCCCGGTTCGTCGGACAGGTCCTTCAAGTATTGCCACCTGGCATACGGCAAGATGACGCACCACTTCAGGCAACGGAACCGATGTAAGAAGGCACAGGTCAGCCGAGCCGGGTGTGGGATGTTGAGCTTTTGGTTCGAACTCCTTTCCAGACTGATGAAGATTGATCTTCTGCGCGCCAAAAGACAGGGCCTTTCGTCCATCACCAAAAGTAATGGTTTCCATACCCAGTACCCTTGCATAAAAAGTCGCGGTGACGTCGAGGTCTTTGACGGTCAGCACCAAATGATCAAGGCTGTCAATTTTCATGAGATGGTGATATGAAGTCAGCTTTTTACGCAAAAATACCTGTAGCTAATAAAAGCGGTGCCGGCAGAATCGTATCTTTCCGCTTCAACAAGCGCAACTCCTTCTTCGCTGAGAATCTTAAATACTTCATCCTTTTTTATGGTATGAATCTCCATTATGCAAGTTTTCCCGTATTTTATTCTTCTTGCAATGTTTAAAATTCGATTACCTAAAAGAAGATGAAGAATACCTTTGACAGTCAAAATATTTAATTCTGAAGGTGTCTGAAAAACAAGTGATCCTCTGGGACGTAAAACCCGACAAAATTCCTTTATCAATAAACGTTGATTTTTTCTTGGAGAATGCTGAAGGACAATATTGCTATAAATGAAATCGACGGTTTCGTCGGCAATACATTCTAGGTTTTGACCGTTTGTTCTCAAGAATTGTATGTTGTCGTATCCGGCAGTTGCAGCCCGTGCCTCTGCTAGCATTGCTTCTGAAATATCAACACCCACGACGCGCAGAAATGCTGTTGAAAGTGCTCTGCTTAACCGGCCGACACCACACCCATAATCCAGAGCAAGATCGAATCTGAGTTGAATGCCAAGCCGGGAAGTTTTTTTCAAAAGACCATCTATTTCATTTTTCCCCGTCTGGAAGAATTCTTCCTTGACCCATCTGCCATTTTTTTTTCCAGGGTCAGTAAGAACAGCCCAGTAAGGGTCGTCTGTCCCGAGAGCTTCCCATTGCTTTCGGTATCTATCGATCATGGGTTCAATATTCCTTTGGAACTAGAGGCGGTCATTGAAAAGGGCGGCAATCTCGTTTGTCGATTTTCGTGACAGGACAGCCAAGGCTTTGATAGCCTCTTCCAATGGAATGCCCGAGAGTGGCCGACCTTCAAACACCACGTCGAATAAATGTTCAGGGGACATTTTCCCTCCGTGAGGATCGCGCTTCATCGCCCTAATTCAAGGTGTGATGCCAGCGGGTCATAATCACACAGTTATCATGGAGCCTGCATAAAGGGAGAGGCCTGACTTGGATAATTCATGTGGTACGCCGGCCTTGCTGCAATGGGCGGCTGGTCGGTGATCTTCGTTGTCTTGAGGTCTTTACGAACGATACGTGGTCTTGGATCAAAGCGTTTTTTCATTCGAGCCAGGTTCTCAATTCCTGGGGCAGGGAAGGCAAGGCGATGAAATCCTCCTTGATCCAGTCCCGAACAGGGGGCATCCAGTGAGACGGATTGCAAAAAGCCTCGGGAGGAGTTGCCGTCACGCTCCTGTCCCTGAAAAACGCTCGCCTGCCCCGATGTTGAAGTCACGGCGTTTTCCGGCGCAACAAGGCAGCAATGCGGGAAGGATGTTCAGGAACCATCAGTGCTTGAATGAGCGCTGGCCGGTGTATTTCATGGCCACCTTGGGCTTGGCTTCATTGCAGGCCTCGATGGTCTCGAAATCGCGGGTCGAGCCCCCTGCCTGGAGGATGGCCGTGACGCCCTGGCGGATGCCCACATCGGCCCCGTCCCTGAAGGGGAAGAAGGCATCGGAGATCATGATCGACCCGGGCAGGCCGGCCTTGTCCTTCCTTGTTTTTGCGTCGATAGCCTCTTTGTCGGCCTTGTCCCGTTTCTTTTGCCTGATTTGCAGCACCAGGTCCGCATAGGGAATGCCGTGGGCATCGAAACAGACGATGTCTGCATATTTGATGTAGGCCTTGTGCACCGCAATCTCGGCGACGCCGACCCTGTCCTGCTCGCCAGTGCCGATTCCCACCGTGCAGCCGTCCTTGACGTAAATGACCGAGTTGGAGGTGACCCCGTGCTCGACGGCCCAGCCGAAGAGCATGTCGTCGATCTCCCGCTGGTCCGGTTCGCGTTCGCACCTGTATTCCTTGCCCTTATAGGTGGTGATCGCGGGCTTGAGGTCGGCCGCCGAGCGGATGGAGTTNNGTCGATGAGGCTCTTGAAATCGACATAACGGTATTTTTCATACTCGGCCAAGCGGTGGATCCCTTCCATGCGGATGATTCGCAGGTTTTTGCGCCGGGCGAGGATCTCCAGGGTCCCTTCCTCAAATTCCGGGGCGCAGACCAC
>DNUE01000056.1 GCA_003508005.1 Desulfobulbaceae bacterium | reverse complement strand
GGCGCCGCCTTGCCAGCGAAGATGACCGTCCTCGGCAGGATCTCCGACCCGGGATCGGAGACGATGCGGTGGTACAGGTCGATGACATGCAGGACATTCAGCAGCTGCCGCTTGTATTCGTGGATGCGCTTCACCTGCACATCAAAGAGCGACTCCGGGTCCACCGTCACGTCTACCAGGGTCTTGATCAGTTCGGCCAAGCGCAGCTTGTTGGCCTTTTTTGCGGCCCGGAACTCCTCCTGCAGGCCAGGATCGCCGGCCAGGGGCCGCAGTCCCTGCAGCCGGTCGAGATCCGTGATCCACTGCGGCCCGATCCGCTTTGTGATCACTTGGCTCAGCGATGGGTTGCACAGGAGGAGCCAGCGCCGGGGGGTGATGCCGTTGGTCTTGTTGTTGATCCGGTCGGGGAACATCTCGTGGAAATCCCTGAAAATCCGGTTGCGCAGGAGCGAAGAGTGCAGGGCCGCAACCCCGTTTACCGAGTGGCTGCCGACAATGGCAAGGTTGGCCATTCGCACCCGTTTCGGCGGGCCCTCGTCGATGAGGGACATGACCCTGACCTTGTGCTCGTCCCTGGGGTACCTGGCCCGGACCTCGTCGAGGAAGCGCTGGTTGATTTCAAAGATGATCTGCAGGTGGCGCGGCAGGACCCGGCCCAGCAAATCGACACTCCAGGTTTCCAGGGCCTCGGGCATCAGGGTGTGGTTGGTGTAGGCAAAGGTCTTCACGCAGATGTTCCATGCTTCTTCCCAGCCAAGGCCGCGTTCATCCAGGAGCAGACGCATCAGCTCCGGGATGGCGATGGCCGGATGGGTGTCGTTCAGCTGGATGGCCACCTGGCTGCTGAACTCTTTGAAATCGTCGTTGTGCATGGTGTAGCGCCGGAAGATGTCCTGGAAGGTGGCTGCCACGAAGAAGTACTGCTGCTTGAGGCGCAGTTCCTGGCCGGCGTGGACCTTGTCCTGCGGGTAGAGGACCTTGGAGATGGTCTCCGAATACACCTTGTTGTGCACTGCCCCGACGTAGTCACCCTGGTCGAAATAGGAGAGGTCCAGCTCGCGGGAGGCCTTGGCCTTCCACAGCCGTATATTGACCACGTTGTTGTTGTGGTAGCCCGGGACCAGAACGTCGGCGGCTGTGGCCATGACCACCTCGGTGTCAACCCACTCCGAGCGGAGATGGCCCAGTTCGTCGAGCCTGGTGGTGACCCTTCCGTAGAAATTGACCGGGTAGAGGGGCATGGGCCGCTCAAATTCCCAGGCGTTGCCGAAGCGCAGCCAGTTGTCCGGGCTTTCCACCTGGTAGCCGTTGATGATTTTCTGAAAGAACAGGCCGTATTCGTAGTTGATGCCGTAGCCGTAGGCCGGGATCTTCATGGTGGCGATGGAGTCCATGAAGCAGGCGGCCAGCCTTCCCAGGCCGCCGTTGCCCAGGGCAGCGTCCTCCTCCTTCTCCAGGATTTCGTCCACTTCGTAGCCCAGCTCCTTCAAGGCCTTTTCCACCGTGTCCCAGCAGTTGAGGCTGAGCATGCTGTTGGCCAGCGAGCGGCCGATGAGAAATTCCATGGACAGGTAGTAGACCCGCTTTTTCCTGGCGGCGTAATACTCCCGCTGGGTCTTGATCCATTTTTCGACCAGAGAGTCGCGCATGGTCATAGCCAGGGCCTTGAACATATCTCCAAGCCCGGCTCTCTCCGGATCGCGTCCCTGGACACTGAGGAGGTGATAGAGGATGCTGTCCTTCATCTCCTCGGTATTCCGGGGATTGAGGAGCGCATTTAAGGCGCTGCGGTGGCTGTCATGTGCTTTGCTCATGTTCGCTGTCCTGGCCGCTGTGGTGGAGATGGAGTTGTTCTATTATGACATGATTTACCCGGAAATGTACAAAAAAATGAGCGCGGCGGCCTTGTCCCTGAGCAGGGACGGCAGGGAACATCGCCGCCGATTATTCTGGGGAGCGTGTACGTTTGGCAAGGCGTTTGTTCTGAACCGCCAAAAAAAAATAATAGGACGCGATGAAGCTGATCATCGCAAAGGGGGCCGCCCAAACGAATCCTCCCAGCAGCATGGCGATAATCGTTTCCTGCCCCAGCTTGCCGAACTCGGCAAGTATCTCGGCCAGGCCGGCCTCCGAGCGGACGATGGCCCTCGCCGCGGCAATCCGTTCCCAGGAAAGATCCCAGGGTGTCAGCCAACTCCCTATTTTCCACGACGCAAAGTAGGTGAAGGGGGTGGTGAGCATGCTGGCAAGCAGGGCCGGAATTTTTGTCGCGCGAAAGAGCAGGGCCAGCAGCAAGGTGATTACCGTCTGGAAGGGAATGGTCGGCGTCTGCCCGACAAACACCCCTATGGCGATCCCTTTTGCCAGGCTCAGGGGATCCCCTTTTAGGCGGATAAAGCGGAGCTGGAAATATTTAATGACGCGCAGTGTTCTGGCAAGCATCAAAAACCCATTGGAAAAAATGGCCGAAGGGCCCTGCCTACGTCTTAACCAGCTGATTATCCTGAGGGGATATGGATTATGTGTCCACCACGAAAATTATGATACAATATATCGCTGTGCAATTCATTTTCATTTTGACCAGCGATCCGGCCGCGTGATAGCTTTAAAAAAAAGTCTTCCGGTCAAGCAATTGGCAGGCAGAAATTATGCCGGGCGAACTCTGGAAAAAATGCAGCATTATCCGTGCGGGACGATGAAGTGCCTGCTCCCGGCTGGCAATGATGCGGGCGCAAAGGGTTCGGGATTATGCCCGATATTGTGAGCAGCCCCAACAACAGAGGTGATGCGTGAACTGGTATCAACTTGACAGCGAAGAAGTGCTGCAGCGACTCGACACGTCGGAGAAAGGGTTGCCGGATGCAAAGATCCAGGATCGTCTTGTCCAGTACGGTCCGAATATTCTGGCTGAAGCAGAAAAGATCAGCATGCTGAAGATTCTGCTCCATCAATTTACCAGCCCCCTTATTTATATCCTGCTGGTTGCCGGCTTTGTAACATTCCTGCTCAGGGAATTTGTGGACTCGGGTGTAATTTTTGCTGTGGTCCTCCTCAACGCGGTCATCGGTTTCATCCAGGAATACAAGGCCGAAGAGAGCGTCCGCTCCCTCAAGAAAATGGTTGTGCCGAAGGCCCGGGTGATCAGGGACGGGAGGGAAAGGGAGGTCAACAGCGAAGAACTGGTTCCCGGCGATATGGTGCTGCTCGCCTCCGGTGCCAAGGTCCCGGCTGATCTTCGCCTGCTCCATACCATCGAGTTGCGGGTCGATGAGGCCATGCTGACCGGCGAATCTATCGCCGCTGAAAAAATTACCGCGCCTATCCGGGAGGATAACCTCACCCCGGGCGACCAGAGGAACATGGCGTTCATGGGGACCGTGGTGGTCAACGGCAGGGCCAGGGGTGTTGTTGCCGCAACCGGGCCAAAGACGGTTCTGGGCGGGATAGCCCAGGAGGTCAGGGACTTAGGCATTGTCAAGGCACCTTTGCTGGAAAAGATTCATGGCTTTGCAAAGGCCATTGGCTTGTTTGTTCTCGGGGTGTCGGCCCTGTTGTTCGTCGTCGGACTGCTCCTGGGCGAAAGCGCCAAGAATATGTTCCTGGTAGTCGTTGCGGCGGCCGTGGCCACCATTCCCGAAGGGCTCCCCATCGTGGTCACCATCGCCATGGCGGTCGGGGTGGCGAGGATGGCGCGCCGGAACGCCATTGTGCGGAAACTCCCCGCGGTGGAGACCCTTGGCAGCACGACGGTTATCGGTTCCGACAAAACCGGGACCCTCACCAAAAACGAGATGACCGTCAACCTCGCGTACGACGGCGCCCATGTTTATGAAATCACCGGAAGCGGCTATGATCCGAATGGTGAATTTCTTCATGAAGGGAGGGGCATCGACGCGAAAGAATTCGCAGCCCTTGCACAGTTGCTCCGGATCGGACTGCTGTGCAACGAGTCGGAAATCTATGAAGAGGACGGCCAGTACAAAGTCGATGGCGACCCCACGGAAGGGGCGCTCATCGTGTCGGCGATGAAGGCCGGCCTTGTGGTTGCGGAAGAGACGGCGAAATTTCGTCAGGTCGCGATCATCCCCTTTGAGTCGGAAAGGGGATATATGGCAACGCTCAACGCCGACGGGGGCAAAAGACTGATCCTGGTCAAGGGCGCCCCGGAGAAGGTCGTTGAAATGTGCGTGGAGGGCAGGCAGGGCAGAGAAGCGGCCGCACAAAAGATTATGCATACCGCCTCCGCGTTCGCGCAGGAGGGGCTCAGGGTGCTGGCCTTCGCCTACCGGGAGGCCCCTGAAGACATGGAAGAGTTGACGCATCAGGACATCGAGTCCGGCCTGATCTTCGCCGGGCTGCAGGGAATGATTGACCCGCCGCGGCCCGAAGTGACGGAGGCTATCGCGGGGTGCCAGAGGGCAGGCATCCGGGTAGTCATGATCACCGGCGACCATGCGGTCACCGCCGGGACAATTGCCGGCAAGCTGGGCATCGCCGGAAAAGGTGCGAAGGTTCTCACCGGCAGGGATCTGGAGGAAATGGCCGATGAGAGGCTCTACGAGCAGGCGAAAACGGTCAATGTCTTTGCCCGGGTTTCGCCCCAGCATAAACTGCGGATCACCGAACAGCTGAAAAAATTGGGGCATATTGTTGCGGTGACGGGAGACGGGGTGAATGATGCACCGGCCCTTAAGGCGGCCCATATCGGCATAGCCATGGGCAGGACGGGAACGGATGTGGCAAGGGAGGCATCCGATATGGTCCTCACCGATGATAATTTCGCCAGCATTTTCAATGCGGTGAAAGAGGGACGGATCGTCTTCGCCAATATCCGCAAAGTGACCTTCTTCCTCATCCCCACCGGGGTCGCGGCAATCCTGTCCATATTCGGCACGGTGGTCATGGGCCTGCCTATTCCCTATGTTCCCGCCCAGCTGCTCTGGATCAACCTTGTGACCAACGGCCTCCAGGACGTTGCCCTTGCCTTTGAGCCCGGGGAAAAGGGAATCCTGAACAGGCCCCCCAGGGATCCGCAGGAGGGGATAATGTCCAGGCTCCTCGTGGAGCGGACCCTGCTCGTCGGTATCCTGATCGCGGCGGGCGTGGTCTATACCTTCACCAGCGCCCTCAATTCAGGGGGTTCCCTGGAAAAGGCCCGCACCGTGGCTGTCACCACCATGGTCTTTTTTCAATTCTTCCAGGCATGGAACAGCCGCTCGGAAACAGAGTCGGTATTCAGGCTGCCGTTTTTGAGCAATCCGTTCCTCTTTTTCAGCCTGATAGCGGCCTTTTTTGCCCAGCTGGCGGTGATTTACGCGCCTGTCCTCCAGTGGATTTTCAGGACCGAGCCCATTTCAGCCGGCGAATGGCTGCAGATCCTGATAGTTGCGTCTTCGGTGATCGTGGTGGTTGAAATTGACAAATTTCTCAGAAAAAGATCGTCCGGAATGGGTGGATGAAACAGGATAAGGAGATCTTATGTTTAACTATCTGAAGAAGTTCAAGCAGGTGGTAATCTCATCCCTCACGGTGATGATGGCCTTTGTCCTGTTGCTTGCAACAATCGAACTGGCCTGGATCATTTGTAAAGATGTTGTCTCGCCCCCGTATTTTCTGTTGGAGATCGATGAACTGCTCGAAATCTTCGGCCTTTTCATGCTGGTCATCATAGGGGTGGAACTCCTGGAAACCATCATGAAGACGTACCTGACGGAAGAGGTGAATCACGCCGAAATCGTTATTTCCGTTGCCATCATCGCCATTGCCCGCAAGGTCATCATTCTTGACGTGAATGATGAATCGAGCACAACCTTGCTCGGCATAGGCGTCGTTATCCTCGCCCTGACGATCGGGTATTTTCTGGTCCGCTACAAGCGGAATGGAAAAATCGATGCGGCATGATGCGCAGGGTTTTCGCAGCAAGCGCGCGGCCTCTCTCCCCCGCCTGCGCTCCTATGGCGCGGCAACCTTTCTGACCGCCGCGGCAAGGCCGGTCACCACCTTGGCCGCCCTCTCGTAATCCAGCGTATCCGGAGTATCGCTGGGTTTGTGGTATTGGGGGTTGCGGTAAAAAGCCGTGTCCGTCACCATGACAGCGGGATAGCCGAATTTGTTGAAGGACCAGTGGTCGGAAAAGTCGATGCCGACGATCAGGGCCGGTCCATTCAGGGTCTCCACCGGAAGGTCGGTTGCGGCGGCAAAGGCGTTTCTGACCTTCCTCGTCCACGGGGCCGAGCGGAGGTTGCCCACCATGGCGATGAAGTCGCCGCGGTCAGGATAGAGGATGTTCATGAAGGGGAGGGGGTAGGACTGGCTTCCGGGCGCATCGCTGAAGAAGCCGATCATCTCCAGGCAGATCATGCCAAGGACAGGGGATTTCGCCTTTTTCAGGCTGTGCGCGTAGTGGTAGCTGCCCATGTTGCTGGTGCGGTAGGCCGGGGGCTCTTCCGGGCAGAAGGCCACCAACCGCAGTCCGGGCGGAGGCTCTCCGGCCAGGAGCCGGGCCATCTCCATCAGACCGGCAACCCCGCTGCCGTTGTCGTCAGCGCCTGGCGAGCGGGAGACTGTGTCGTAATGCGCCCCTACGATGAGCAGGGGGCAGCTCGGATCGGCGAGCTGGCTCTCGCCGGGCGCGGCGATGATGTTGGCATGGGAGGTCGTGCGCCAGGGGACCGGCTGTCTGGTCACCGCGAAGCCCAACTCCTGAAAAGCTGAGGCAAGGCGATCGGCTACTGCCTGGAGCAGATCCGGCCGGGTTGCCGGCCGGCAGCCGATGGTGCCGGCAAGGTAGGCAACCCATTCCCGCAGCCGCTCCGGGTCGGCCCTGCAGTCGGGTTTCGCTTCGGGTGGAAGGGTGGGCATGCTGGTCAGGCACTCTCGCTGGTGTTTTAACGTTCTCTCCTATCCGGCAATTTGTTCCCGCAGCCAGCTCGCTTCCTTCTGTGCCGGTTTGTCCTGCCGGGCATCGCGCACGCCCTTCAGGCCGAGCATCTCGGCGATCCCCTGCTCGTAGGAGTTGTAGCAGGGCCTGAGCCGGCAGACGGCGGTATGGCCTCCGCCGGTTTTCTGCCCCCTGACGAGAAGCGCGGAAAGGGTGGACCGGCTGAGGCTGTATGCGGCGCATCCCTCCGGCAGGCTGACCGTATGCGGCCGCAGGATGAGCCATGGCCGGTAGGTGAAAACCAGGGTTTCGCCCTGGCGCCGCAGCAGGCCGTAGCTCATGGCCGGCACCTCCTTCAGGTACCGGCAGGAAAACGCCCTCACTTCCCGGGCGTCGGCAGGAAGGGTCCGGGCGGGGCCGCGCAGCAGGTCGAGGGCGATCAGAGTCCCGAACAGCATGAAGCGGAAGGACCAGGCAAAAAAGAAAAACGAGACCAGGACGATCGCCAGCGCCACCAGGAGCCCGGCAAAGGGATGAAGGAGAAAGGCGCCGAGGAGGAGGGCGAGCACGGAGTTCTTCCCCAGGGTGAGGAGCAGATCGAGGGAGGAGAAAGGGCAGAGAAAAATAAGGATGTTGAAGGACTGGCTGACGATCCAGACCACGGCATACATCACGGTGAGGATTAGGATCAGCGCGCCCAGCTCCAGCACCCCGGCCAGGTTTGGACCTGCCTGCTGCGCCGTTTCCGCGGCGGCATGGGCAGAGGCGGGAATTGAGGGGGTGAACGAGGAAGCGGTCAGGCGCAGTTGGTCAAGGCCCTTGCCGGTGATCGAGGTGAGCAGCACGATGAGGGCCAGGACCGCGGAGGTATTTTTTTCCAGCAGGGTTTCCGCCGCATCCAGGGGCGTCATGATGATCTTGGGCAGGGCGACCTTCGCTGAATCCTTGAGGATGATCCCGAGGAGAATTACCAGCAGCGGGACCCAGAATTGCGGGGCAGCGTGCCATGGGAGGCGGCCCCGCTCCGAGGCCGGGGTGGTATAATAGGTATAGGCACCCAGCACCGAGATGCCGAGGATCGGCGAGATCGCGCAGCCGGTGACCTTGGATATCTCGGTGGCGATAAGTTCGCCGTTGAACAGGAGCCGGCTGGTTGTGCTGGAAGAGGGCTTTTCCGCGGCCTGGCCCGGCGCAGCGAAGAGCAGAAAAAGGGACAGCACGGCCAGAACCGGCATGGTGCGCAGGCCTTTATTCATCATAGTTTCAGCGTAGCATATTTTCGGGCAAGAGAACAGTCTGGAAGCGATGATTCCCCTGACGAAGTCAATTGCTGGCGGATGCCTGTTCACGGCCTTCGGGAATTGCCTTCGCTGGCCAGAGCGGCTGACGGAGGCTTCGGGCACCAAGTGATTGGCGATTTAACGAAAATATAACAGAGAGATAACCCAACGCTAAAATTAGGCGGATAACGTTCTCCCATACAGATTCGTGCTCACAACTTCTATTAACTTCTATTGGAGGAAAATTTTCATGAACAAACACATTGCTTGCGCCTGTCTCCTGACCCTGGTCTCCGGGGCCGCGGCCGTTGATGCCCTGGCCGCCCGCGACTACATCTCCATTGTTGGCTCGTCGACGGTCTATCCGTTTTCAACGACCGTCGCCGAACAGTTCGGGAAAACCACCAAATTCAGCACGCCGAAGATCGAATCCACGGGAACCGGGGGCGGCATAAAACTGTTCTGCGCGGGAGTCGGTCCGGATACCCCCGATATCGTCAATGCATCCCGGGCGATGAAAAAGACGGAGTATGAGAATTGCGTCAAGAACGGGGTGAACGAGATCGTCGAGGTCAAGATCGGCTATGACGGGATCGTCCTTGCCAATGCTAAAAATGCCGAGCGGATGAGCGTCAGCCGCAAGGACATCTACCTGGCCTTGGCCAAGGATGTGCCGGATCCGAAGAACGAAGGCAAGACCATGGCCAACCCCTACAAGACCTGGAAGGAGGTCAATCCCGAGCTGCCTGCACAGAAAATCGAGGTGCTGGGGCCGCCGCCCACCTCAGGAACCCGGGATGCCTTTGTCGAGCTGGTCATGGAACCGGGCTGCGAGGGATTTCCCTGGATCAAGGATCTGAAGAAGAAGGACGAGAAGGCCTTCAAGGGGATCTGCTTTACGGTCCGCGAGGACGGAGCCTATGTCGAGGCAGGGGAGAACGACAACCTCATCGTCCAGAAGCTTGAGGTCAATAAAGCGGCATTCGGCATATTTGGCTTCAGCTTCCTGGATCAGAACAGCGACAAGGTGCAGGGGGCGATGGTGGAAGGCAAGGCCCCGACCTTTGAGGCCATTGCCGCGGGTGAATATCCGGTGTCCCGCCCCCTCTTTTTCTATGTAAAGAAGGCGCACGTCGGGGCCATTCCCGGCATTCAGGAGTTTCTGGCCGAGTACACCAGCGAAAAGACCTGGGGCGAGGAAGGCTATCTGTCCGACAAGGGCCTGATCCCCATGCCTGAGGCGGAGAGGAAAGGCGTTGCCCAGGCGGTGAAAAATCTTACCCCCCTCTCAATGAAGTAACATCTCTTTCTGAAACCGGAGGGGACGCATGGTTCCCTCCGGTTTATTGTTCAAACAGGGTATTCCTGACGGATATTCTCTGTTCCTGCTCGTAATTCTGCCGGAATCAGCCAGCCGAGATCAGTGCGTTCGTCCCGGAATCACACCGGTGATCCTGGAAGGCATCCCCACCTCTTTATCATCCTGCAACACAATCCTAACTGGAAATAAACAACCAGGCCCTATTCTCCTGCCAAATGAATGAACACAACTGACTCGGAGTCGACGTCCTGAAACCTTACGGAGGAACAGCAATGCCCAACGTTACCCGACAAGCCGCGGTTATAGAAATGGCGGCAAAATACATCTGCAACCACCACTTTGGCCTCTGTCCCATGATGGTCGTGAAGTTCTGCTGCCCAGCCAAATGCAGCCTTGACACCCTCGCCTGGCACTGCTGGATCAAGTATTTTCAGAACCTGGCCAACAAGGCGGCTGGGACTGCCCAGCAGAACCGTTCTCTCCCGTAAAACACTCCGATTCCGACAACCCCCTCCCGAAAGAGGAATACATGGAAAGCCAAACAATTCTCCAGGCCACCGATGCTGCAGACCTCCCGACGATCATTATTATCGAGGACGAGGAGGACATCGCCAATCTCCTTGCCTACCGCCTCAAGCGCGAGGGCTTTCAGGCCCATGTCGCTCTTGACGGTGGCGAAGGCCGCCGAATGATCGAGGAAGTCCGGCCTGACTGCATTCTGCTCGATCTCCTGCTGCCGGTCCTGGACGGCTGGTCGGTGTGCCGTACGATCCGCAGCCATGAAGACGTCCAACTCGCCGCCACGCCGATTGTCATGCTCACGGCCCTGGGTGACCAGGAAACGCGGGTTGAGGGACTTGAAACGGGAGCCGATGTCTTTCTTTCGAAGAGCGCGCCGTTCCGTGAGGTGCTTGTCAACTGCCGGAGGCTAGTGGTCAACCACAGGAGCAGCTTCGCCCTCCATGGAGAGATAAGCAGGCTGCGAACCCGGCAGCAGCACAGCAACGACCTGCAGAGCATATTCTGCCACGAACTTCGTAACCAGCTTACCGTCATCACCGGCCTGAGCAGCCTTCTCGCCCGGAAACTGGAGGGAATGAAGGAACAGGGTACCGCGGAGGCAATCTGGCGGAGCTCTCTGTCTCTGAGCAGCCTTGCCGAGGAGATACTCCTTTACCGGCGAATAGAAGCGGACAATTTTTCGCTGCCTGGCGGGGAGCATGGAGCCGATTCCGAAATTGCTGAGGTGTTTGACCTCTATCAGCCGGCTGCAGCCGCCAAAGGCATCGGAATCGAACGCCTCGGCAGCCTGTCCGCCAAGGTCATGCTGAACCGGAGCGGACTGAAGATCATCCTCTCAAGTCTTCTCGAAAACGCCATCAAGTACAGCCCCTCAGGTGCAAGCATCTCAATCATCAGTCATGCAGCAGGAGGACAGGTCTATTTCGAGGTGTGCGATCGCGGGCCAGGGGTCCCTGACGATGAAAAGGACAAGGTCTTTCAGTGCCACTACCGGGGCAGGTTGACAAGGGAGTCAAGCCAAGGCACCGGCATAGGGCTTTTTGCCGCAAAGAAGCTGGCTCGCTTGATGGGAGGAGATATTGCGGTTGCCGACCGGCCGCATGGAGGTTCGATTTTTCAGGTCTGGTTTAAGGAATGATTCGGGCTGAACAAAGAGAGTGGACAGGCCGCCGAGCGGCACACCCATTTAAACCAATCAGGAGGATGCAGGAATACCTTTCTGCGGAGGGACGATGACGACACTTATCAGAAAATTATGTTGCTTTGATCTGGCATACTCCAGAAATTTCCGGGAAAGGTCCACTGTTCCAGGTATTGATCATTCCTGGATGACCGTCGGCGTAAAGCTTATCGCTGCGGTGACAGTCATTTCAACGGTCTGCATGGGAATGCTGTTCTATGCCAACCACAGATCGAACAGGTCCGTGGAGCATAAAGTTGAGGAACTGCTTGCCATCCATGAACTCCTGGGCAGAAACCTCAGGGAAACAGTATTCACGCTTCAGAAAAAGTACCTTTCCCTGCCCGACTTTTTTACAGTTCACTCCAATGAGGAGATTGCCGCTTACCTTGAAAATACGTTCCAGGTAACCGACAATACTCTTTTCGAGGAAAGGGATAAGTATGTTCATTATTATTCCCGGGCTGAACGAAGGGAACTGGCCCAAGGGGCATTCGTCATGCAAAAACGCTCGGACGCCCTTGTCGTTTCACTCGGGTACCTGGATGGCAAGAACAATTTCAGCGGCACGATACAACGGATAACCCTGCGCAGTGATGCCTCTGATCAGGACCTTCCGCTCATTCTGGCTGCTATTACCCAAATCCAGCGGCGAAATAATTCACAGGACGCCTTTCGCGACAAGCTCAACGAGCTCTCCGGACTGCTTGCTGATGAGGCGCTGCAGGCAGAGGAAACCCGGAATGCAATTCTCTATCAGGTGGAACGGATCTCGGCGGAAAAAGGGGCGCTCGATGCAGCCAGAGCTCAGAGGGAGCGCGCGACCGTTTTGATAAGCCTGCTGACGCTGACCCTCAATCTGCTGGTCTTATTTTTCATGACCCGCACCATTGTGGAAAAACCGCTCCTCAAGCTCACCTCGATTATCAACGAGATCCGGGCCGGCAGATTCCCGGAAGTTCCCTTTGCCGAACGACGGGATCAAATCGGCGTCCTTTCCGGGGCGTTAAATACCTTCAAAAAGGCGCTTCTTGATCTGCGGGCAGAAGAAGATCGGAAAATGAAGGAAAAGGAAGCTGAAGAGCAGAGAAGGGCCGGGGAGGAAAAAATTATCGACGGGTTGCTGACAAACAGCACCCTCGTTATCCACAAGCTCGAAAGCAAGGCCAGGGCGTTGGTGACGCTCGCCGATTCCCAGGAGGACCTCGCAACGTTGACCAAGGAGCAGTCGTTGCGGGTTGTCGCCTCAATCAATACGACTGCGGAAAACACCACCACGGTGCTGGACTCGACCAGGGAACAGAAGACGCTGGTGGCTGATATTCAACGGAAGGTCAACGACCAGAACGAGATTGTTCAGCACATCATCAGGAATACCCATGATTCCCGGAACAGTATCCAGCGGTTGAGCCAGGCGACCAACGACATCAACACCATAGTTGAAATTGTCCGTACCATCGCCGACCAAACCAAGCTGCTCGCCCTCAACGCAACCATAGAGGCCGCCAGGGCCGGGGAACAGGGGAAGGGGTTCGGCGTGGTCGCCGCCGAGGTGAAAATGCTTTCCCAGCAAACAGCCAGGGCCACCGGGGATATCATGGTCAAGATCAAGGCGATCGGCGAAGCCGGTAAGTCCATGATCTCCAGTATGCAGCAGATTGAGCACAATGTGGCCAGGATGAACGATGCGGGCTCGCATATCCTTGAAGCCGTTGCGCAACAGGAGAATGCGGCGGCAAAAATCTCGCAACGAGCCAAATTCACCTCGGAACATATCATGGATGTTTCGGGGAGCATAACCGAAGTAACCCAGGCGGCCACGCAGACCCTGGACCTGTCGACTCAGGTCCGCAATCATTCGGAAGATATTGCCGAAGACGTGAGCCAATTGCTGTCGCATACCAGAGAGAAACTGAATCTTCTTGCCAGGTAAGGGGTGGAACCCCTGCCGCTGGCAATGCCTGCGCGAGCACCCTTGGCGGCCAGTTTGGTCAGTTCAATCACCCAGGCATGTCCCGATCATCCGGGCACTGGTGACCCAGGGGTGGTCCGGCGGGACGGTTTTTCGAAGTCCGACAACTTCAGCAAGAGGAAACAGTTCCGTGCTCTCCCCGCGTGCCGCCACCATGACCCCAAACTGTTTCTGTTCTATTGCCCGGATACAGGCGGTGCCAAGCCGGGTGGCCAGCACCCTGTCTGCCGCCGATGGCGTGCCGCCCCGTTGCAGATGGCCGAGAATGGTGATCCGCGATTCAAGCCCGGTCAACTCCTCAAGCTGGCTTGACAGGCGGAGCGTATTGATATTGCCGTGGACTGAATACTGCGCCAGGGAGTTGCATATCTTTTTCAGCTTTTCTTCCTTTCTTGTTTCCTTGCCGGGCTTTGCCTCATGCTCCTCTTTTTCCGCCGAAGCTGTATCGGAGAGGGCCCCCTCGGCAACGACCACGATGCTGAAATTTTTGCCCCGGTGCATACGTTGCTGGATGGCCTGCGCGACCTTGGCAACGGAAAAGGGAATCTCGGGAATGAGGATGACATCCGCACCGCTGGCTATACCCGCGCCCAGGGCCAGCCAGCCGGCGTTATGACCCATGACTTCGACAACGATGATCCGGTGGTGGCTGTGGGCGGTGGAGTGCAATCGGTCGATGGCGCTAGTGGCGATCTCCATGGCCGTGTCAAAGCCAAGAGTCACATCGGTCATGGCCACGTCATTGTCGATAGTCTTCGGCAGGGTGATGATATTCATCCCTTTCTGCGACAAGCGCAGGGCGTTTTTGTGCGTCCCGCCACCGCCGATGCAGATCAGGGCATCAAGATGGTGCCGGCGATAATTATCCAGCAGGACATCCGTCATGTCCATCACCTTGCCGCCGACCGGCATTTTGTGCGGCTTGTCGCGGTTGGTCCCAAGTATAGTGCCGCCCAGGGTCAGAATATTCACAAGGGTATCGCCCTGCAGGCGGATGAACCTGTTTTCCATAAAACCGCGGAAACCGTCGCGGAAACCGATTACCTGGATATTTCCGGCGAGAGCCGCCCCCTTGCCAATACCGCGAATGGCTGCATTCAGGCCGGGACTGTCGCCGCCCGCCGTCAGGACACCTATGTGCTTAATCATGCTGCAAATCCCCTCATGAAAGAAATGAATTGCGATACACAGCCTATCTATGCAGAGAAGAGGAAAATGGACAAGACTTTTCTCAAATGAAAAGGAGAATTTCAATTTCATCCGAAAGCAGAGGAGGCGGCAGGCCAGGCTCGTACGTGCAAGGCTTTGCGCCCGGTGATGACGCGTAGTCCGTCCTTGCCTAGGCAGAGAAAAGGGCTATCCCTCCTGACCGGCGTCCATGGAGAGGACAGTTTGCGGTGATTGCCCGTCGTTGTGGCTGCTTCCATATCGGCAAAAAATTGTATCGCCGCTTCGGAACCAGAACGAAGCCTGCCAGAGCTGACCGACTCTTCCCGAGGGGAGTATTTCAGTGAGGTACCCCATTTGCCCAATCCAGACATTCCCGAAACGCAGGCCGATCTTGACTGCCGCAAGTTTAACCGGTGCGAGGTTGTCGGCTCGGATATGCCAAAAAAATGTTCTCTTTTGTGGCGAATCGATGAATTGCCCGAGAGCGTCGGACAAGGGTTGGAACCAGGGCGTGCTGTCGATCTGGACGGATTTGATGATCATCACTCCCCGCTGATAGCCGGAAAAAACCAGGGTGTTGTTTTGCCGTTTCACCCTGAGGTTTTGTTCCGGCGCGATGAGCATCCATTCTCCGGTATTTCCGCTGCGGTCACAGATATTGATCTGTGCAGTCTTCCATCCCGAGGCACCGGGTTCAACACCGTTGACCAACTGATACATCTTCGAAATAAAGGCATCGTTCCGGCTGCCCGTTATTTGCGAACTGGTATGATTTCCTTGGGCGGGAAAAGAAAAAGTGTAGGTTAAAATGAAAAACAGGGTCAGGGCCAAGGCGAGCTGGCTGGTCAAATCGATTATAAAACGCATGCAACACCTCGGGGTTTGATCTTTTTTTCGTTCAGGAGCCGGGGACGGCAAGCCGTTTTTGCTGGCAAGCCTCCGAGCCGGACCGCAACAAATTCCTTGTCTTTCATCCAATATTCATACCGTTCGATTGTTAGCCGGAGGTTATGACACTGTTTCAATTCTGCAGGAAACGCTTATGAACTTCGTACACTGCCTTAACCAATTACAAATACAATCAGGATAGATTTAGTACCGGGTGTGGTTTTTGTTGAGAAACGACTCTTGATCTATCGGTAAGTGTGCGTGAAATGGGTACGAGTAACACAAGAAATATGGGCAAAGGTCAATTGATGAAAAAACCTGTACTACTCAGTGTCGAGGACGACGAAGATATTCAGGAACTGCTCAGGTATAATTTGGTGAAGGCCGGTTTTGCTGTTCTTCTTGCCGAATCTGGCGAGGAGGCCATTGAAAAATTGGGAGGCACCGCTCCTGACCTGGTTATCCTTGATCTCATGCTGCCCGGCATGAATGGGCTCGAAGTCTGTAAGACAATGAAGCGGATCGATTCTCTCAAAGAGATTCCGATCATTATGCTTACCGCCAAGGGCGAGGAGATCGACGTTATCACCGGGCTTGATCTCGGAGCCGATGATTACGTGAGCAAGCCTTTCAGCCCGAAGGTCCTTGTCGCCAGGATAAAAGCTGTTCTGCGGAAAAAAACAGAAAAATCGGCCAGCGAGGCCAAGGAAGAGAGTTCGCTGATCGTCCAGGGGAGTTTGGCGATCGATCCCGCCAAGTACGAGGTTAAAGTGGAGGGGATCAAGGTCAGACTGACGGTGACTGAGTTCAATATCCTGAAACTGCTGGCGAAGAGGGAAGGCTGGGTGTTTACCCGGCAACAAATTATTGACGCTGTCAAGGGGTATGAATTTTCGGTAACGCCGAGAGCAGTTGACGTCCACATCTTCTCCCTGCGCAGCAAGTTGGGCAAGGCGGGAGAAAAAATAGAATCCATCCGGGGTATCGGTTACCGGCTGAGGTAGGGCCTTCGTTGCCATGAAAGAGGGATCCCGACTCCATGCTATTCGTGGGGCAGCTTGATCGTGAAGGTCGTTTCCTCTCCCACCATATTTGTCAAAACCGCCTTCAACTCACTGTATTTCTCCAGCTTGTGCTTCGTGATCTGACAGCTCGATAATTTGTTTTTGCCGTGCATCGTCAATAACGATCCCACCAAATACTCGAACGAATTGTGGGGGAATAAGGCGACACGGTTTAGCCCAGGAAGCGGTTCGGATTGACGAGCGCGGGAGCATCGCCCAGGGCCACTTGATCCCGAACGATTCGGCTGGTTCGGTCCCGGTTCACGTTCTCTGCACCTGGGCTTTGAAGGCGGGATGTCAGTCTCAGCCGTTCCAGGGGGGCAAAGCGTCGGGTGAAATCGAGATGGAGGGTGAATGCCCCGTCCCCGGGCGTGTCCGCATCGCTGAGGTTACGGCCCAGGCTGGGGGACCAGGTACGCACCTTGATTACCCCGGCTGTCGGATCGAAGCTCAGGACCCGGAGGAAGCCGTTGCCGCCATTGTCGAGCATCTGGTAGTCGGCAAGCAGTTCAAAGACTTCCAGCCCTGCATCGTTGTGAGAGATCTGACTGCCCTGGCCATGAATATGGCCGCATAAAACCATAAAAATCTGCGGATTGGAGCGGACGATCGATTGCCACAGCCATTCCCCTGCGTTGCGGCGGGGATCGGGAAAGTAGGGGTGGCGCCTCCTTCCCTCTGGCAGGAGGTAGTCGTGGGTGACCAGGATTGCAGGGGTGGCGGGGTGGGCGTCCAGGACCCGCTGGGCCCATACGGCCTCCTCGCCCATGGCGTTGTCATCCAGGTTGAGGAAGATGATGTCCCGGCCACCGGCTTTGATCTTTTGCCACGAACTGAAACCGCTGGGAGAGGCGCCGCCGTACCAGGGCTTATTGTGAAAGAAACGGGACCGAGGGCCAAGGTGCCTGACAAAAGAGCTGTTGGGGGCCTCTTCCTTTTCGTTCAGATAAAGATCATGATTTCCCGGGGTCACTCCGAAGGGCACCTGGCCGTCAAGGAGATTGAGCGCCGCCAGGGCATTTTCCCACTGGCGGTCGTCGTACCCGGAATCGGTGATGTCGCCAAGATGGCTGACAAAGAGGATGTTGAGCCGTGCCCGGTTCTCGACGATCCATCGGGTCTGGCTCATGAACAGGTCAGGAAAGTCCCTGCTGTAAAACTGGGTGTCCGGAAGGGCGACAAGTGTGAAGGGTTCTGCCGGGTCCTGTTGTGCTTGCGGAAAAGCCTCGTCACGGCTACTCGACTGCATGGCCAAGGGCCCAAGAAAAGCCAGAGAGCCGAGGGCAAAGAGTGCTTCCCGTCTCGTGCATTGTACCATGGATTTCCTCCTTCATAAAGGGGTGGATGGAGCGGCCCTCCTGGTCGCCGCCTTTCTGGATCGATCCAATGGGAGGCGACGGAAAGCCGATGTGTCTCTGTGCCTACTATGAAGGAGTTATTTTACCGTAAGTTTACGTTAACGTTCGGAATCGGTTAATTGTGAGGGGGTGAATCAAGGAGAATCCATACCGGCGATGGGAGGGTTGCATCTGTTGCGCAATATCACTTGCGTCGATTTGACCCGGTTGGGCGGGGAGCATCATGCGCTTCATTGAACGCAAACAGCGCCGATGTTTGATGTGCCCCGTCAGAGGATTTTGCGAGGAGAATGCAGAAAGGCGGAAGATATTCCGCCCCAGGTTGAAATAACGGCCAGGCAGGGCGAAGAGGGTGTATCGTCAGGTGCAAGTCCGATCAGTCGTTAGGGAGAACTCTCCATGATAACAGATGATCTTGCTGCGAAACGATGGAGATCGAAATTAATATATCAATCCGATTTCGCCGGACAATAGTATCAGCTCAGCAAGAGCGGAGAGTAAAAAAATCCGCGGGTTGCTCAGGCAACAGGCGGGTAATGCAGGAACAAAGCCTGATGGCCTTTTTATTGCATATAACCTCCCTGGAAGCGTTATCTTGACACTGTTTTGCATGGAGGGGCCAATGAAACACTATCTGTTACTCATCGTGTGTCTTGCGGTCATCTTGTCATGGGGTTCGGCAAGCGCCTGGGTGCCGTTGCTCGTTGATGATGATCCTCTTGTCAGGATGCCGGGCAACCAGCCCCAGCCCGATCCAACCCAGCAGAACATTCCCAGTCCCTCGAAAGAGAACGACGAAGGAATGTCAAGCAATTGTATAAACTGTCACAAGGGTGATCCCACGGCCCCGTCTGGCCAGGGTGCGCCCTTTTTCCAGTGGCAGGGTTCGATGATGGCCCAGGCCGCCAGAGATCCGATTTTCTGGGCAACGATGACGGTCGCAGGCCAGGATTCGATCTGGGCGGTGGGACGGCCCAATGCCACTGACATCTGTCTGCGCTGTCATTTCCCGGAAGGCTGGATGGGGGAACGCTCTTCTGTAGGGTCTGATACGGCAGGTGCGTCAAATGCGTTAAATGGCTCGGCCATGACCGGCAGCGATTTTGATGGCGTCCATTGCGGGGCCTGCCACCGGATGTACAATCCCTTCTTCAAGGCAACCAATGCCGGTACCCGCGAAGGGGGCTCCAACCTGGCGGCGTATTGGGACGAGGCCACCGGTCTCTCGCAGATCGAGGCCAATGAAACCGCCACGTGGGATGCTTTTTGGGCAGGCAGCCTGACCTACATGAACGGCCAACTGCTGTACGCCAACAATGAACCGAAGGAGGCGGGATATACCGAAAACGGCGGCGGCCAGATATTCATTGACCTGGTTTCCCCTCCCTGGGCGAATATGCGCGGTCCTTTCGCGGATCCGGCGATGAATCATGGTTCTAACCCCATCCTCTACAGCCGCTACCACAAATCGAAATTCTTCTGCTCGACCTGCCATGACGTCTCCAACCCGGTCTTGGCGAATCTCGGAGACGACCCGGCCGACGGCCTGTTGAGCGAACAGCAGTCGGCACACACCTATGCGCACGTGGAGCGCACCTTCTCCGAGTTCATGTCATCCGAATACGGCCGGGGCATCGGCACGCCGACCAACCAGGAATTCCAGAACCTGGGCGGCCCCGCCACGGCCACCAAGTGCCAGGACTGCCATATGCCTGTTGTTCCCGGCAACGTGTATGCGGATGGCTCCGGCGAGGGCGTACTCCGTCCCGGCGGATCCACCGAACATCCCAACTCCGGGGTGCCGGCGCACGACCTCCAGGGCGGCAACATGTGGATGACCCGCATTCTCGCCAGCCTCGATTCGAGCCGGGACGAGTACGACGCAATCAACTACGGCCTGTTGAATCAGGGGGCAGGTGTTCTGACCCTTGACCTGACTCAGGGCCACGACGTCAAGGCCGACAACTTCGGCAAGGCTTTGCTGGCATCCTCGAAACGTGCGGAGCACCAGCTTCTGCGGGCGGCTACCATCAAGAACCTGACCTATAATCCCCTTACCGGCGCCCTCTCTTTCAGGGTGCAAAACAATACCGGACACAAACTGCTGAGCGGCTATCCCGAGGGCCGTCGGATGTTCGCCAATGTCCAGGCGTACTCAAATGCCAACCTTGTGTACGAGGTAAACCCCTACGATCCCGCGGCCGGCACCTTCAAGGGCGGGTTAGATTTCTGGGACTACAACGGCAACCTGGGAGGGACCGTCGTACCCCCTCCCGCGGCCCTGGGCGCCAACGAAGAATTCAATGACGACCTGGTCTACGAGGCTGTCACCCGGAGCGCTTTGACCGGGGAAGACCATACCTTCCATTTTGCCCTGGCGACTGATCGCTACAAGGATAACCGCATTCCGCCCAAGGGCTTCGACCTTGCGGAAGCACAAAGCCGGCTTTCCGAACCGGTGGCCAGCGGAAGCATCAAGGACACCCCTGCAACCGCGGCAACAAACCTGTACAGTGCGGCAGAGTACACCGGCGGCTATGATGATGTCTCCTTGACGATCCCCGATGCTGCTGCCAAAAATATTACCCATGTCACGGTAACCCTGTACTATCAGGGCACCTCCCGGGAATATATCGAATTCCTCCGCGACGAGATCAATGCAACAGGCAGTAACCGCGCCCTGTTTGGCCCGGATAACATTATTGCGGCCCAGAACCAAACCTATGCCACTGCCAATGGCTTAAATCCTGACACCGATAATGCCTATCTGGCCCAAACAGATCCCTTTTTCACCGCGCTGAAGGCATGGGGCGGCACGATCTGGGAACTGTGGGCCCACAATCATGGCCTGGACGGTTCGACGGCATCCGTCGAAGGGATTGTCCCCTTTGCCATGGCTTCGGCCTCTGTCCCCGCACAGGGAGGGCTTGCCTTTTACACCATTCACCTGAAAGAGGAAGGAACAGGGTATATTCAGGATATTACCTCAGGAGAAATTCTGTGTGACAAAACATCCGCGGGGGCTAAAACATGCGACCTGCTCTACGCGATAGGTTCGACAATCAATTACCGGGCGGTTCCGCATGCAGGTTCAACATTCGGCGGATTCAGCGGCGACGCCCAGATCAACGGCGATGTTCTTACTGATACAATCAATGGGAATGAAACAATTGAAGCAATATTCAATTTAACCACTCCGGGGGTAGCCTACTATACCCTGCAACTGACGGGAGATGGAAAAGGATATATTGAAGATACTGCAACAGGAACCATTCTGTGTGACAAAATATCTGTAGGGGTCCAATCATGTTCCCTGCCCAACTCGATAGGTTCGGCAATCAGCTATAGGGCCGTTCCGCGGGCAGGATCACGATTTGACGGATTCATCGGGAACGCTCAGTTCAACGGCAATATGTTTACTGATACAATCACTGGAAACGAGATAATGAAAGCCGCTTTCAATTTAAATTCAGGTATGAATATTACCCTGATGACCGCAATATTGATCGCGGCAGAAAAAGGTTCAGAAAAGTAAAAGGCCCAGTTTGCAAGAGGACATAGATGTTCAGGCCAAAACATTCTATGTCCTCTTTTATCCCGGGCTCGCTGGTACTAGGGAGGGGGCATTGGCAATGGCCAGGATGAGGCGGCATCTTTCATCCTGCGGGAAGTCGCCCGGCCGATATGGGGATAGGGACAAAGGCCCAGTTATTTCGATTGGGAAATATTGATTTTGTCCTTGCCTTCTACATGGTCCGCGAAGTCCGGGATCAGGCAGCGTTCTTCCACGAGATCGGCTCGATCCTCAAGCCCGGCGGGCAGGTTCTCGTGACCGAGCCGCCGCTGCATGTCTCGAAAAGGCTTTTGCTGCGACGTTTAATACGGCCGAGGCCGCCGGTTTCATGCAAGGTCCCGGGCCAAAGCTACTGTTGAGCAAGACGGCGATCCTCAGCAAGGACTAATTCTATAACATGTCCTCATCTCTCAACTTTTACGAGATAATGCTGGCGGGGGCGTCCCCCGTCGGCGCCGGGAATAAAGCATGCTGTCCCTGGAATTCCTTCTGCCTGGTTGCCCTTATTGTCAACAACTTTTAGAACAGCCATAAAGATCCTTACTCCTCCTTGAGAAGTGGTCCCCAGAATTCGGACAGGAGAGTAAGGTGAATAGCCACCCACTGACGGAGGAGGAACACGGGGGAGCCCAACTTTGACACCCACAGGCCA
>DNUE01000021.1 GCA_003508005.1 Desulfobulbaceae bacterium | reverse complement strand
GCCTGGCTGATGATGATCGGGCCGGAACCGATGATGAGGATCTTCCGGATATCTGTTCGCTTGGGCATAGAAAAAAACCTGGGCAGAAAGAAGTGAAAATATTAACTCGTTTTGTTGTCTTGGCGCATCAGGTCGACGAAGCGGTCGAACAGATACTCGGCGTCATGCGGGCCTGGAGCGTGCTCCGGGTGATACTGCACGGAAAACGCTGGATAGCTCCGGTGCCGCATTCCTTCCAGACTGCCGTCATTGAGGTTGATATGGGTCACCTCCACCTCCTCGGGCAGGGTGGCGGGATCGACACAGTAGCCGTGATTCTGGGAAGTGATCTCCACCTTGCCGGTGGTCAGGTCCTTGACCGGCTGGTTGCCTCCGCGGTGGCCGAATTTGAGCTTGTAGGTGGTTCCGCCGTAGGCCAGGCCGAGCATCTGGTGGCCCAGGCAGATGCCGAATATCGGCTTCTTGCCGAGCAGGGCCCGGACGTTCTCGACCACCCCGGCCACCCCGGCCGGATCGCCCGGCCCGTTGGAAAGGAAGACGCCGTCCGGCCCCATGGCCAGGACCTCCGCCGCCGAGGTGGTGGCCGGAACAACCTGAAGCGAGCAGCCCCGGCGGTACATGCACCTCAACTGGTTGTACTTGATGCCGAAATCATAGGCCACCACCTTCAGGCGGCCGCCATCTGCCGCGTTCCAGCCGCAACCCGGAACCGGTCCCTGCTCGGTCCAGCGGTAGGGCTGCGCCGCTGTCACCTCCTGCACCATGTCGCGGCCGCCCAGACCCGGCCACTCCCGAGCCCGCCTCACCAGAGAATCGCCGTCCAAATCCTCCGTGGAAATAACCGCCTTCATCGCGCCGCCGGTGCGGATAACCCGGGTCAGCCGCCGAGTATCTATCCCGCTGATGCCGAGGATGGCGTATTTTTTCAGCAACTCGGCCAGGGTGCCCGTAGCGCGATAGTTGCTGGGCATATCCTGGTATTCGCGCATAAGGAAGGCCCTGGGGTACACCGTAACCGACTCCATGTCCTCCTCATTGACGCCGTAATTGCCGATCAGGGGATAGGTCATGGTCACCAGCTGTCCTGCATAGGAAGGATCGGTAAGCACCTCCTGGTAGCCGCTCATGCTGGTGTTGAAAACAATCTCACCCACGGCTTCCCCCGGCCCGGTGAACGATTGTCCTCCGAGAACGGTCCCGTCTTCAAGCCCGATTACTGCTTTCATAAAATTAGTATATGTCCTGTGCTTGTCCCCGGCTGCCTGTCAGCTGCCGTATTATCATTGTTGCCTGCAGGCCGGCCGCTCCCTTCTGGCTTGCAATCGCAGCTGCCGCGCCGGCGCAGGCCTGCCGGTAGGCGGCCGTATCCGTCATATGTTGAATAATCTGTTTGGCCAGTTGCCCGGCATCAGCCACCCGGAAACCGCCGCCCGCTTCCTCAAGAATATGTGCAGCATCCCTGAAATCGTCAATATGCGGTCCATAATAAACCGGGCGGCCCCAGCGGGCCGCCTCCATGATATTATGTCCGCCCCGGGCCACCAGGCTGCCGCCGACGAAATTGTAATCGCCGGCGCTGTAAAGACGGGCCAGTTCGCCAAGACAGTCCACCAGAACAATTTTCTGGCGCCGTCGCCTGTGCGCCAATTCAGAGTAGAGGTCGAATCCCAGGCCAAGCCCTGTCAAGATTCCATGAACCTCGTCCAGCCTGCGCAGATGTCGCGGTGCAATCACCCAGACCAGTTCTCCGCCGGCTTGGGCAGCAAGCGTTTTGTATGCTTCGGTCAGGAGCAGTTCCTCACCATCCCTGGTGGAGCCGCAAAGAAAAACGGCCTCACGATCAACATCAAGCCGTTTTCGGTAGTGCAAGCTGGTCGCCGGGATATCTTCCGGAGGAAAATCAAATTTGATATTTCCGGTCACCTGGATACGCTTGGGAGCGACGCCAAGCCCCGCAATACGCGTTCCGTCTTCCTCCCGGATGACCGCGACACCGGCAAACCCCTGAAGAAGCGGGCCCATAAGCCCCCGCGCCAGTCGGTAGCGCCGAAACGACTTGGCGGTCATCCGACCATTGAGCAGGACCATGCACGTGCCTGCTTTTCGCAGTTCCCGCAGCATTGCCGGCCACAATTCCGTTTCCAGGCAGATATAGATATCAGGCCGCACGTGGGCAAGAACCCGGCGCACGATCCAGGCAAGGTCAAGAGGTGCCAGGAAACTGCATATAGCACGGGGCAGCTGTTGCCGGGCCACGGTCAGCCCCTGGGCAGTCATCGTGGTCAGGACAAGGTCCAACTGCCTGCCGCCGGCCGTCAGCTCCCTGATCAGGACCCCCGCGGCGGCAACCTCACCGACCGACGCGGCATGAATCCAAACCCTCGGCGTCCCATCATTTTTTTTTCGGCAGGCCGGAAGGGTCCTGGCCAGCCGCTGGCCCAATCCGAGGCCGTCTCCCGGCCTAAGCCTGACAAGAAGAAGGATCAAGGGATAAGACAAAAATAATACAGCGGATCCGACAGCTTGATACAGCCAGTAGAGCAACGAAGACCCCTGTTTGCCTCGCCTGGAAATATTGATGGCTTTGCAAAAGATCCCCAGCTGTTTTGCGCTGCATTCTTTTCTCTTGAGACATACCGTGAGTGCGCCTCATTCCTCAAGCTTGCGCGCATTGCATTTGGTGCTCTTTGCCGAGCCACCCCCTTTGACGGCGCTTCGCGAGCCATCAATTTCTTGCACACAAATTTTTTATTTAAACCGGAATAGCAGAATGAGTCAACAGGGAAGGCGTGCCGTACGCTGAGAACTGCGCAAACGAGTTTTTCTTGACAAGGTCGTCGATATTTGTATGCTTCGCTACCGTTTTTCCCTGAATGACCTGCCAGCGACCTTGCGGTCCTTGCGGTCATTCAAAGGAGAATACTTTACGACGGCTCGAAATGGTACAGCTGAGCGGCATCAGTTTTCATTTCAGCCGAAACCAGCGAAATTCAGCGTCTCGAGATTCCATGCGAAAAAATGCTCTCATTTTCGTCCTGACCCTACTCACATGGTGCTTGCCTTACGGAGAAAAACTTATGGCCCAGGAAAAAGAAAAGCAATTGCCGGACGGCCTCTATGCCAAGATGACCACGGATAAGGGAGAAGTCCTCCTCAATCTTCATTATCAGAAAACGCCGCTGACGGTCATCAACTTTGTCGGTCTCGCCGAAGGCACCTTGAACCTTGGTGGCGCGGCAAAGCCCACCGGCGCCCGATTCTATGACGGCCTGAAATTTCACCGGGTAATCAAGGAATTCATGATCCAGGGAGGGGACCCGCTGGGCAACGGCACCGGCGGCCCCGGCTACAATTTTCCCGATGAAATCGTGCCGGCTCTCAAGCACGACGGCCCCGGCGTGCTGTCCATGGCCAATGCCGGCCCCAACACGAACGGCAGCCAGTTTTTCATCACCCACCTGGCCACCCCCCATCTCGACGGCAGGCACACCGTCTTCGGCAAGGTGGTCAAGGGCCAGGACGTGGTCAATGCCATTGTCCAGAACGATACGATCAAAAGTGTTGAAATCCTCAGGGTAGGCAAGGAGGCCCAGCAGTTCAAGGCCGACCAGGACGCCTTTGACCAGGCGAGGGCCGCGATATCCGACAAGCAGGAAGATGCCAAGGCAAAACAACGGAAACTGATCGACAGCATGATCAAGGAAAAATGGCCGGGAGCTGTCGCCACGCCCACCGGCCTGCGCTACCTGGTCAAGGAGGAGGGTGCCGGCGAAACGCCGAAAAAAGGGGCCACCATCTCCGCCCACTACACCGGCCGCCTGCTGGATAGCGGCAGAAAGTTCGACAGCTCCTATGACCGTGGAGAGCCAATCAGCTTCAAGGTAGGTGTCGGCCAGGTAATCCCCGGCTGGGATGAGGCACTGCTCACCATGAAAAAGGGGGAGAAAAGAGTGCTCATTATCCCGCCGGAACTGGCCTACGGCGCCCGCGGAGTGCCCAGGGTCATCGAACCCAATGCCTGGCTGGTCTTTGATGTGGAGCTGATCAATTTCTGAGAACACATGCTCCCTGGCTTTGTCAGAATCCCGATGACCAGGATACATGACAGGCTTGCATTGCGCATGGTGCCCGGCACTTCTCTTCCGACGAGATAGACAGATAACTATCTTACTGTTTTTTTTGCTACAAAAAGGATCTTCTCATCAGAAAGTGGACATGCCGGATACCTCCTGCCAGCGGCTGAGGATTCTGCGCGGCAGGGAGTGGTCGGCATAGCGACTGTACTCAAGGCTGCATATTTTCTGCCCATGATTGCTCCACAACTGATCAACATAGCGGCCGGCCTCGACAAACAACTTGTCCTGGCTTGGCCCTCGGGCCGCCGCATCAAGTTCCAGGTTGTAATCATCCAGGTTGCGACGGGTGAAATTGGCCGAGCCCAGCAGCAGAAACCCTGTTCCGTCGGCCCGTTCAAGCAGCAGCAGCTTGGAGTGGAGCTGCTCGCCCTGGGTGTTGCCCCAGCGGACCTCCACACCTGCCATCACTAAGGCTGCAGCGGTCTGCCGGTTGGGGATGCCGTTCCTGACCCGGCCAAAGGAGTCCTTGTTCGGATCAAGCAGGATTCGCATCCCTGCCCCACGCTGTCTTGCCTGGATCAGCGCCCTGATTATCCGCCGGTCAGAAAGGTAGAACATGACCAGGTCCACCCGGTCCCCTTCTCCGGCGTTGCGCAATTCCCTCAATACTGCTTCCTTGACCCTGCTTTCGGTCAGCACCTGGATCGTCACCGTCGATTCAGGGCAGCGCCCGGATTCATTGTTTCGCCAGGCAGCCAGGAGATCCTGCGCCACTCCCGGAACGCTCTCCTCGCATGCCACAAGCTCACGCACAGCCGGGCCGGAAAACCTGAGCGCCACGTTGCCGTGGGCGCTGCTCGCATCATGCGGATTGGCCGAGGTCACCAAGGCCGAATACCTCTCGCCGTGATCCGTGACAATCAACTTGCGGTGATTCGCCTTGAAGTTGAGCAGCCGCAGATAGCTGCGCAGCGAAACCCGGCCCGCTCCGAAGGGGTTGGGCAGCAGGATTCCCTGACCGCAGCCAAACGGCCTTAGCAAAACACGCCAGAACGGAGAATAGAGGAGGTTGCTGTCGCGCAGACGGTCGAGGTCGGTGCAGACCACCGTGACCCCGGCGCTGCGCAGCCGTTCAAGGTAGGGGTTGGCAAGTCCGCCGTAGACGGTATTGACCGGGTCGGTGATCAAAACTATCCGCAGCCCGGGCAGCTCATCTTTCCGGGCAAGCAGCGCGGTCGTCACCTCCAGGGCCAGGGGACGCATTCCGTCCGTTACCGCTCCGGCGAAATCATTGATCAGGAACATATCCATGAGGATCAGTTTCCTCGCCCCCCGGATCATCCCGAACACCGCATCCATGATCTGCTGGTCCGAATGGCTCTTCCCGTGCGCATCGACCCAGGTCAGATCACGGAGGAATTCGCAGTGACAGGCGGGATACTGCTCCCCTTCCCAGGACAAGCCCGGCGGCAACTTTTTCCGGGCCTGGTACGCTCCAACCCCGAAAAGCACGAACAGCACAATGAACAGGATAGAGATCATTTTCCGCCTTGCCCGGGATGGTCCGCCACTTTCCCTGCTGTATTCTGAGAGGGCGCCGGCAGACTGCGCTGCCAAAATAAATTTGAGCGGGTGCGCCTCATAGGGGGATACCCGATTTTCTGTACATCAGATTGGACTTTGCCCTGACCTATGATAGAATGTCAAACAGTATTGACACCCGTTTTCAAAATCTGCGCAAGGAGCCTGAGAATGCTTGCCCGCGGTCTGTTGATGATCATGCTGCTTCTGGCACTCACGCCTGGCCCCTGCCCGGCCGGAGTCACCCCGGTTATCCCGGAACAGCTTCGACCATGGGCCGAGTGGGTACTCTACGGCTTTGAAGAACAACAGTTGTGCACCCCCTCCTTTGCCGATGCCACCTCCCTGCAGTGCGACTGGCCATCCGAACTGACCTTGACGGTTACCGAGCAGCAGGGAAATTTTTCCCAGCAGTGGCTCGTGCAGCATGAACGCTGGCTGCAGCTGCCCGGCGGCATTGAGCACTGGCCGCAGGAAGTAAAAATTGACACCCGCCCTGCCCTGGTCATCAGCAGAAACGGCGTACCTCAGATCAAGGTCGACAGAGGGTTGCATACCGTTACCGGCAGTTTCACCTGGACCCGTATCCCTGAATTCCTTACCGTTCCGGCGCATACCGGGATTATCCGGGCCAAAGTGAACTCCAGACCCCTTGAATTTCCCAACCTGGACAGAGAGGGGCGCCTGTGGCTCCAGGCCGTCGCCAAGGAGGAAGAGAAGATTGAAAACCGGCTGGCCCTGCAGAGTTTCCGCTTTATCAGGGACCAGATCCCCCTCGAAGAAACCCTCTATCTGCTCCTTGACGTCTCGGGCAGCAACCGGGAGCTCATTCTCGGACCGGTTCTGCAAACGGACGCCGTGGTGCCGGTCTCCCTGAGCAGCCCGCTTCCCGCCCGCCTGGAGCCGGACGGCCGCCTGCGGGTCCAGGTCCGGCCGGGGCAATGGAACCTCACTCTCACCACCCGCCATCTCGGCACGGTCGCCTCTCTCCTGTTCACCCGGCCCCAGGACGGTTTCTGGCCTGAGGAGGAAATCTGGTCCTTTGGCTCCCAGCCCGACCTGCGGGTCGTTGAAATCGAAGGGGTCCCGGCCATTGACCCCCTGCAGACCTCCCTGCCGGACAAGTGGCGGGGATTTCCCACCTACCGTCTCAGGGACGGGGAGATTATGCGCTTCAAGGAAATCAAGCGCGGCGACCCCATGCCCGCCCCGGACCAGCTGAACCTGCAGCGCAATATCTGGCTGCGCTTCGACGGGTCCGGCTATACTATCCAGGATTTGATCACCGGCACGAAAAACACCGATTGGCGGCTGGAGATGAATCCGCCCACCGGGCTCGGCCGGGTGGCGGTGGACGGCACGGAGCAGTTCATCACCAGGCTTGACGGCAGCGACAGAACAGGGGTGGAGCTGCGCAAGGGCCTGCTCAGCCTGTCCGCGGACAGCCTCTTTGAGGCAGGCAGGGCAAGGCTGCCGGCCACCGGCTGGAACCATGATTTTCAGCAGGTCAGTGCCCGGCTGTTCCTTCCCCCAGGCTGGCGCCTGCTCAATGCGACCGGCGCCGACGCCGTCAGCGGCACCTGGGTCCAACTCTGGACCCTGCTCGACTTCTTCATCGTCCTCATTTTCACCTTGGCCGTCGGTCGGCTCTACGGCAAAGCACTAGCGCTCCTGGCCTTTGTCTCCCTGGTTCTCATGTACCATGAACCGGGCGCCCCCCGCTGGATCTGGCTGGCCATCATTCTGGGGGCGGCCCTGCTCCGGCTCATGCCCCAGGGCAAATTCAGAACCGTCATCAAATTCCTGCAACTGGTCAATGTACTGGTGCTGATCGGGATTGCCATCCCCTTCGCCATCCAGCAGCTGCGTCAAGGAATCTATCCCCAGCTCGAAAAATCATGGCAGTCCATGCTGTCGCTGCCCGCCTCGCAAAAATCGATGCCTGTTCCGGCCGCGGTTCCGCAGGCAGCTCCGCCGGAAGAGGCCATGCTGGACCGGGCAGGCGACTCCGGCAGGATGGCGCAGGAGATGGAGGGGAATATTCTGGCGGAGTCCGATGAAGGCAGGGCGAAAATCTTCAAAAGCGACTCCGTCCGCCCCAAAGTTGCCCAGTATGACCCGAGCATGGTCAACCAGACCGGACCTGGGCTGCCCAGCTGGCAATGGAATTCCTTCTCCCTGACCTGGAGCGGCCCGGTGCAGAGCAACCAGACAGTCCAGTTTCTGTTCGCCGGCCCCAAGGCCAATCTGACCCTTGCGATACTCCGGGTGCTGCTCATGGTCCTTCTCGTCCTCGGCCTGCTTGACATCCGTTTCCGCAAGGGCGGAGGCCTGGTCCTTCCCAAATGGCGGCCCCTTGTCATCGCCCCCCTGCTTCTTACCCTTCTGGCGGTCCCGCTCCCTGCCCAGGCCGGAGAAATCCCCTCGGCGGAGATGCTGGCGGAACTGCGGGAGCGGCTTCTCGCACCAAATGACTGCTTTCCGCAATGCGCCGATATCGCGAGCATGGATCTCAATATCACGCCGGAACAGCTGCGGATCACCCTGCGCGTGATGGCCCAGACCGCGGTTTCCCTCCCCCTGCCGGCCAATGCCCTCCATTGGCTCCCCGGCGATGTGCGCATTGACGACCAACCGGCCGAAGGTCTTTTCAGGACCGGTGACGAACTGTGGCTTCTGCTGCCGGCCGGAGAGCATCAGGTGGCCCTGAGCGGCAGGGTGCCCAGGCAGAACAGCCTGCAGTTGCCCCTGCCGCTCAGGCCGCACCGGGTCACCACCACCATGGAGGGCTGGAGTGTGGAAGGAATCCGGGAAAACGGGGTGCCGGACAGCCAGCTGCAGCTCAAGCGCCTCGTTGCTGAGGAGGAAATTGCAAACCAGATTCTGGAAACCGGGATACTGCCGCCGTTTCTGCGCATCGAACGCACCCTGCGCCTTGGCCTGAACTGGGAGATCGCAACAACGGTTACGCGGCTCAGCCCGGCAGGCGCCGCGGTGGTGTTCAGCTACCCTCTCCTGGCGGGGGAATCGATCGTCACCGAGGGAATCAAGGTGGAGGATAACCAGGCCCAGCTCAATATGGACGCCCGGCAGACCTCCCTTCAGTGGGATTCGGTTTTGCCCCGTAGCGACGCAATCACCCTCAGGCATCCGGAAACCACGCTGTGGACGGAGCTGTGGCGGGCGGATGTCAGCCCGATCTTCCATGTGGAGGCCGAGGGTATTCCGGTCATCCTCCACCAGCAGGACAGCCGCTGGTATCCTACCTGGCACCCGTGGCCCGGCGAAGATGTGCGCCTGCTCGTCAGCCGGCCGGCAGGCGTGGAGGGCAAGACCGTCACCATCGACAAGAGCCACCTGGAGACCCGGCCCGGCCAACGGGCCACCGACACCACCCTGCTTTTGTCGATCAGGAGCAGCCAGGGCGCACAGCATACCATCACCCTCCCGCTCTCGGCCCAACTGCAGGAAGTGGCTATTGACGGCCAGGTCCAGCCCATCCGCCAGGAAGGACGCCAGGTCCCGCTGCCTCTCAGGCCCGGCCTGCAGGAAATCCGGCTGCAGTGGCGAGAGCCCGCTGGGATTGCCGCCTGGCAGCGGACGCCGGCGGTGGACCTCGGCATGGGCAGCGTCAACAGCCATATCGAGCTGCGTCTGCCCCGCAACCGCTGGCCCCTGTTCGTCGGCGGCCCGCTCATGGGACCGGCGGTACTTTTCTGGTCAACGGTCATCATCCTCCTGCTGCTCAGCATCGCCCTGGCGAAATCCGGGCGCACCCCCCTGAAATTTCACCAGTGGTTCCTGCTCGCCATCGGCATGAGCCAGAGCAACATCGCTGCCGGCCTGCTGGTGGCTGGCTGGCTGGTCGCTATCGACCAGCGCGGCAGGGTCAGGCCGGACCTGGACCGGACCACCTTCAATCTGATGCAGGCCGGCCTCTGTCTCCTCACTCTCCTCGCCGTGGGCTCACTGGTTGCCGCCATCGGCATGGGCCTGCTCGGCCATCCGGACATGAACATTGCCGGCAACGGATCGAACAGCGAGGTGCTCAAGTGGTACCAGGACCACAGCGCCAGGGTGCTGCCGATTCCCTGGGTTCTGTCCATCCCCATGCTGTTCTACCGGCTGGCCATGCTGGCCTGGGCGCTGTGGATCTCCTTCAGCCTGCTCAACTTCCTCAAGCTGGGCTGGCGCAATTTCACCCGGCCGGTGATCTGGCACAAGATCCCCAGGAAACCAAAACCGGCAAAGGATCCCATTGCCAAGCCGAAGGCGGAAAAGGAACAGGGCTGAGGAAGAAAGAGATCAATGTCGCATCCATGTCTGCAGTCATAAATGGAAGTCGTTACGAGGTTACAGGCGCAGCCAATGAATAAGGGAAATACCCATGTTTGAGACAGCGGGCGTTGCCCTGGCCACCTTTTTCGCGACCATCGGCCCGTTGGATATCTCCGCGTTTTTCGCCGCCCTGACCGTCGGCCTGAGCCCCCGAGCCAGGCTGGTCATGGCCGCCCGCGGCACCCTGATCGCCACCATAATCCTGCTCAGCTTTGCCCTCTTCGGCAAGGTCCTGCTCGACGCCCTGGGGATTTCCCTGGCGGCGCTGCGTACGGCGGGCGGCATCCTCCTCCTGCTCATCGGCATCGAAATGGTCTTTGCCCGTACCTCGGGCGCCACCTCCACCACCGAGGAGGAAGCCAGGGAAGCGGAAACCCGGCGCGACATTTCGGTCTTCCCGCTGGCCACCCCGCTGATTGCCGGACCCGGGGCCATCAGCGCCTCCATCCTTCTCATGGTCCATGCCGAGGGCGACACCAGCCGGCAGCTGATCGTGTGCCTCTCCCTGCTGGCCGTCCTGCTGTTCACTTTTGTCTGCCTGCTGGCCGCCGGTCAGCTGCACAAGCTCCTGGGCAGGACCGGCGCCCATGTGATCAAACGGGTTTTCGGGGTGCTGCTGGCCGCCCTTGCGGTCCAGTTTATCTTCGACGGCATTGCCGAAAGCGGCTTGCTTTGATAAACCGGCCGCATGCGCCTGAATCCCCTTCCCACTGAGTTGACAACCGCAGCCACCGACGCTGCCCTCGCCCTCCTCTGCCTTGGCGTTGCCGCAAGCATCTGGCGCTGCCGCCGTCATGACCCATGGAAAACCGGCCTGTGGCTGTGGCTCCTTTCCCTGCTGGCCCTTGCCTCCGCACTGGGCGCAGTGGCCCACGGCGTGGACCTGTCGGATGGCGCTCGCGCTGTGCTGTGGCATCCCCTCTATCTCTGCCTGGGGCTGACTGTTGCCCTGTTTGTGGTCGGCGCAATCCTTGACTGGCGGGGGCACGGCCTGGCTCGCCTGGCGCTCCCCTGGGCGCTGCTCTGCGCCCTGGCCTTTTCTCTGGTCACCCCGCTTCTGGGCGGCTCCTTTCTCCTGTTCATCGGCTACGAGGCAATCGCCATGAGCGGCGCCCTGCTCATCTACCTGACGATTTTCTGGCGCGGCCAGCGTCCCGGCAGCGGCCTGATCGCCGTAGCCATCCTGCTGTCAATGCTGGCGGCGGCCGTCCAGGCCAGCGACCTGACCGCCACGATCCTGGTCCCCCTTGACCACAACGGCCTATTCCATCTGCTGCAGATGGCCGCCATCATCGTTCTCGGCATTGGACTGCGGGCAGGGCTGCAAACAGGGCATGGCTGAATTCCGCCTGCTGCACCCGCCGGAAAAGGCCCCTTTTATTTTTTTTGCGGAAGGGGTACACTGAAAAAAATAACAACTCTCTTTGTTTCCAGAAAAAGCCAAACCTGCCGCAAGACAGGGACGGAAAACCACGGGTCTTTCCCAGACAGCCGGGTTGCCTTGAACAAAGGCTCCCCGGTTTTTTTTGACCATGCGCCACACCTTGCCTGCCAACAATTTTTCCAAACCGCCAGGAGAACAACAATGAACATCCTCCTTGTCTACCCAGAATACCCGGACACCTTCTGGAGTTTCAAGCATGCGCTCCGCTTTGTCGCCAAGAAGGCCGCCTTTCCCCCGCTCGGCCTGCTCACTGTTGCGGCGCTCCTCCCCGTGCAATGGCAGAAAAAACTCGTCGACATGAATGTGGAAGGGTTGACGGACGACCATCTTGCCTGGGCTGATTATGTCTTTCTGGGGGCCATGCTGGTCCAGTCCGATAGCGCGCGGGAGGTTATAGCCCGTTGCCGGCAGCACCGCAAAAAAATCGTCGCCGGCGGCCCGCTCTTCACCACCCAGCATCAGAACTATCCGGAAATTGATCATTTTGTCCTGAACGAGGCGGAAAGTACCCTGCCCCGGTTTCTCGATGATCTGGCCATGGGCCAGGCCAGGCCGCTGTACACCTCGGCCGACAGACCGGACCTGGCCAGGACCCCTGTTCCCCTCTGGTCCCTGATCAACATGAAACAGTACGCCACGATGCCGGTGCAGTATTCACGAGGCTGTCCGTTCAACTGTGAATTCTGCGACATCGTCATCATGAACGGCAGGAGGCCGCGGGCCAAGTCAGCGGCGCAGATGGTGCGGGAGTTCCAGGCGCTCTATGACACAGGCTGGCGGAAATCCGTATTTATCGTTGACGACAACTTCATCGGCAATACCCGGACGGTGAAGCAGATCCTGCCGATCCTGGCCAGCTGGCAGAAGGAACACCGCTATCCCTTCACCCTGCTGACCGAGGCCAGCATCAATCTGGCGGAGGACGAGGAGCTGATGACCCTGATGAGCAAGGCCAATTTCTTCAAGGTCTTTATCGGCATAGAATCGCCTAACCAGGAAAGCCTGCGGGAATGCGACAAGCAGCAGAATACCGCCAGCAACCTGGCGGAGGCGGTCAACACCATCCACCGCTACGGCATGCAGGTCATGGGCGGCTTCATCGTCGGTTTTGACCATGACCCGGAAAATATTTTTGACATGCAGAGAAAATTTATTCAGCAGGTAGGCATTGTTACCGCCATGGTCGGCCTGCTGACCGCCCTGCCGCAGACCCGCCTCTGGCATCGCCTGCAGGCGGAAGGGCGGCTGCTTAATGATGCGACCGGCGAAAACACGGACGGATTCCTCAACTTTCGCCCGGTGATGGACAGGCAGCGACTTCTCGAGGGCTACCGCCGGCTGGTAGACAATCTGTATTCCCAGAAAAATTACTACCAGCGGATCAACACCTTTCTCAAGCACTACCGGCCCACGGTCAAGGCGAGGGTCAGCAGGGAGGATCTCCTCGCGCTGTGCCGGAGCATCTGGCAGCTCGGGATAAAATCCAGGGTACGGTTTCGCTACTGGAAGCTGCTCGCAAAGACCCTGCTGCTGAAACGCAAGGCCATGCCCATGGCTGTGGAACTGGCCATCTACGGGCTGCATTTTGAACAGGTACTGCTCCGCCTTGCCCACAACCAGGGCTGCGGCAAAGAAAACAGCTGAATGCTCAACTTCTCTCAGATATCATAAACCTGGTGCAGGTCAGGCATCTCCACCCGGGTGCCGGACAGCAGCCCGGCAAATTTTGCTATAATCTTCTCTTCGCCGTGCACCAGGAAAGTGGTAGCCGGTCTGCCGGTCTGCCGATGCCAGGCCAGCAGTTCCTTTTGATCGGCATGGGCCGAGAAACCGCCGATGGTATGGATCCGGGCGCGCACCGAAATTTCCTCGCCGAATATTTTTATGCTTTTCTCGCCGTCGATGATCCGTCGGGCGGGTGTTCCCTGGGCCGCGAAGCCGACAAAAACAACGCTGGCCTCCTTACGCCAGAGATTTTGCTTGAGATGGTGCCTGATCCTCCCGCCGGTGCACATGCCGGAGCCGGCGATGATCACCGCGCCGCCCCGGAAATTGTTGATGGCTATGGACTCGGCGGTTTCCCTGGTAAAACGCAGGCCCGGCAGGGCAAAGGGGTCCTGGCCGGACCTGAATATCTCGAAGGCCTCCTCATCAAAGCATTCCGGGTGCCGGCGGAAGATCTGGGTGGCGGAAATAGCCATGGGTGAATCGAGAAAGACCTGCATGGATTGGGGCAGTGCACCCTGCTCTATCCCCTCGCGCAGGTGGTAGAGGATCTCCTGGGCCCGCTCCAGGGCAAAACTCGGAATAAGTACATTCCCGCCCCTCTTCAAGGTGGAGTTGATCGCCTCGTACAGTTCCTCGACAGACGGCTTAAGCTCCTTGTGCAGCCGGTCGCCGTAGGTGGTTTCCATGATCACGATATCTGCCTCCGGAGGCGGCGCCGGATCCCGGACAATCGCCCGGCCGCTGTAGCCTATATCACCGGAAAACAGCAGCCGCCGGCCTCGCCCGTTTTCCTGCAAGTCCAAGGCAATGGCGGCCGAGCCGAGAATATGCCCGGCATCGTATAAAGTCACGCTGATCCCGTCGGCAAGGGGAAGGCGCTTGCCGTACCCGGTGTTATCGGTGAAATAATCCATGCTGTTGAGCGCGTCCAGGATATTATACAGAGGTTCGGGCACCTCAACCCTGTTGCCCCGGCGGCCGGCCTTTTTCATCCTGTACTCGGCATCATCCTCCTGCAGCTTCGCCGAGTCGAGCATCACCAGCCGGGCAAGCTCCCGGGTGGCGGGGGTAGAAACGATCTTCCCCTTGAAGCCCCGCTTGACCAACAAAGGAATCCGGCCGCAATGATCGAGGTGGGCGTGGGTGAGCAGGAGATAATCGATAGCGGCCGGATCAAAGCCGAAGTCATCCCGGTTTTCCTCCTCGAAATCAGCCCCGCCCTGATGCATGCCGCAATCAACGAGAAGCTGGGTCCCGTTGCAGCGCACCAGATGGCAGGAACCCGTGACATTCTTGTTCGCCCCATGAAATTCGATCTGCATATCGCCTCGCTTGTTCAGATGGAATCTTTTGTCATCCGCCGAAGGACTCGACCCTGTCCATTTGACCAGAAATCAAGCCCGATGACCAGCAAAAATATCCTGCCCCCTCGGGATCCGGTCGTCCTTTCCCTCTTTTCACAATTGCCATTTATCCCCTCCTTCACTACTATGGGGGGAGAGACTCCCCGGTCCGTTCCCTTAACCATCCGAGGTCCCCATGCGGGTGCAAGACAATATTCATGCCAATGATATTTCGATATTTTTTGCTCAGCTGGACCGGGCGTGAAATGTTTCCCTGCAACCGAAACCTTGTGCCCATCTCTCCCGGTCTGTCGGCACTCCACGTGGCCGGGGGCTCTGTTTTGACTGTCAGGGGTCGGCATGCACAGCCATCATCTGAGTAACTGGCGGCACAACCACGATTTCGCGGTCATCCATGAACACGGTGAGCAGCGGACCCTGAAGGTGCTAGTTCTGACCGCGGTCACCATGGTCGTGGAAATAGTCGCCGGCCTTGCCTACGGATCCATGGCCCTGCTGGCGGACGGGTGGCACATGGGAACCCATGTCGCCGCCTTCCTGATTACCATCTTTGCCTACCGCTTTGCCCGCCGCCACGCCAGCGACCCCTCCTTTGCCTTCGGTACAGGCAAGGTCAGCGTGCTGGGTGGATTCGCCAGTGCCGTCGCCCTGGCGGTGGTTGCCCTGATAATGGCCGTGGAATCGCTGCAGCGGATCATCGCTCCCCAGCAAATCCATTTCAACGAAGCCATCGGCGTCGCCGTTCTTGGCCTGGCCGTCAACATCGCCAGCGCCTTTGTCCTGCAGGGGCGGCACGAGCAGGGCCATGACCACGAGGATGAACGCCTTCGCCCCCATGACCACAACCTCAAGGCGGCCTACCTGCACGTCCTGGCCGATGCCTTCACCTCGCTGCTGGCGATCACCGCCCTGGTGACCGGCAAATATGCGGGCTGGTCATGGATGGATCCGGCCATGGGGATCATCGGTGCGCTGGTAATCTCCCGCTGGTCCTGGACCCTGCTCCGGGAAACAGGGCCGATTCTCCTGGACGGCAGCATCGAAGAACAGGTGCTGGCCGAGATCAGGCAGAGGATCGAACAAAAGATTGACAACCGGATTATCGATCTGCACGTCTGGCGGGTTGGGCCGGTTCACTACGCGGCAATCATCTCCATCGTCACCCATTTTCCGCAGGGCGTGGACTATTACAAGAACCTGCTCCGCGATTGCCGCGAACTCGTGCACATTACCATCGAAATCAACACCTGCGACGGCGAACCCTGCATCGAGCCGAAAGAGGATTCTCCTGCCGAAAGCCGGTCCTGACGAGAGCATAAAAGGAGGCGATTGGCGGCAATGGCGACAGGAACTGCCGAAGATGGATCAGATATCGAGCTGGGTGCCGCGGGTCGGCAGGATGAGATGGGGATGGGCCTGCAGGAGGGAATTGATGACCATGGCCTGCTCATGCCTGAATCTTCTTTCCAGGTGGACCAGGGCGAAGTTGCAGGGTCCGCTCTTGTCCGCCAGCTGCAGGCAGCCGGTAATGGAACCATGGTAGGGAAACTCGTCCTGCAGTTTGAAAGCCTCGTGCACCGCCAGATCACTCTGCCGGACCAAATCCACAACCTCTGCCGTGGGACGGCCGTCCCCGCTGTAATAGAGTTTTCTCTCCCCATCGTCCAGCAGCAGCCCAAGGTTGCGCTGGCCGTGCGCGGTTTCCACGGTCCGCAGGGACAGGCCGGCAACTTGATGGGTCTTGCCCGGCTCGACTTCGACGAAGCGCACCGCAAAGGACAGCTTGGCGGCAAACCCAGAAAAGGCAAGGTCCATGGCCCCCATCACATGCTCGCCCACGCCGCGCTGGCCGCAGACCGTCAACGGCCGGCACCGGCCCATTTCCCAAAGCCTGAGCAGCAGGAGGGGCATGCCGAAAAAATGGTCCCCATGAAAATGGGAAATCCAGACCAGGTCGAGCTGTTCCGCATCCTGACAGCCGGCAAAATAGGCATGGGGGATGGTAAACCCGCAGTCGCAGAGAAGATGGACGTTGTTGGCCGTAACAACTTGAAAGGAAGTGTTGCCATGCTCAGGATCGCAGGCCTCTCCAACACCCAAGAAAGATAACTTCATCCTGTGGTCACCTCAGTCAAAGTCCGTATTCCCTGTTTGCTGCTTCGGCGTCTTCCTTTGTCCCCCCGACAAATGCACCTGCTTCCTCTGCGGGAAGAAGCCCGGCAGGATACCCCGCCACGTGCCTCACTGCCAGCGAAGACAGTTGCTCTGGCGTGAACGGAAGAAAACGAAATAAAGCATACTCCAGCTGCACGCATCTGGCAAAGTTTTCCCTGATCCGCCGTTCCATTTCCGGGTTTCCGACCCCGTATCGCTCGAGAATGTAGACCAGACGGTCGGCCAGGCTGACAATTTCCTCGTGCCTGACACGCTTGTCGGCGTAGTAAATGATCTCGCGGGCCATGAATACTCCTTGCTGACGCCGCTCGTCGTCATGGTCCTTCAGCAGGACATGTTCCTCGACAATTCCGGCGATCGCGGGATAGCCCAGGCTCCTGCAGATCTCGCCACCTTCCCGCGCATGATCGCAACCGGAATGCAGACAGGGGGTTTTGGCAATGTCGTGGAGGAGGGCGCCCGGGACCACCAGCTCCTGATCGAGGACAAGGGGCGGACCCCCGTTTTCCCTGAACCCCTCCACCAGGAGCCAGGCAACCCGCGCAACAACAAGGGAATGCCGCCGGATATTCGGCAGCATCCCGTATTCCTCCATGAGCCGGAAACATTCGGCGATATCCGGAACCATGGCGCCTCCCTCTTATTTCCCGCTGAAGCGGTGCACGGCCTCAACGGCGATCCTGGCCTGCAGCGGCGGGGTCTGCGGCACGATGCCGTGCCCCAGGTTGAAGATATGGCCCCGTGCGCCTCTGGCATCCTCCAGAAGCCTTTTGATCCGTTCTTCGAGCTGCGCCTTGGGCAGAAACAGGGCAATGGGGTCAAGGTTGCCCTGGACCGCGTGGTTTCCGGCCCTGGCAATGGCATCCCTGATGTTGATCCGCCAGTCAAGGCCCAGGACATCGGCACCGGCGGTCTTGCTGAGTTCGAGCAGCGAAGCGCCGTTGTTGGCAAAATAGATGATCGGCACGTCGGTTGCACGGCGAAGATCGCTGATAATCGTCTGCACATAGGGCAGGGCGAAACGCGCGAAATCACAGGGAGCCAGGACCCCCGCCCAGGAGTCGAATATCTGCAAGGCCTGGGCGCCCGCCCGGGCCTGGGCCTGCAGATACAGGCTGGTGCAGCGGGTGATCTTCTGCAGGAGCGCATCGTAGAGTTCAGGGGCCTGGAACATCATCTTCTTGGTTTCCAGGAAGACCCTGGACGAGCCTCCTTCCACCAGGTAGGTGGCCAGGGTGAAAGGCGCGCCGGCAAAGCCGATCAGCGGCACCTTGAGCTCCTTCCGGAGCAGGCGGATGGTCTCCAGGACAAAGGGCGTGCGCTCTTCCGGGTCCGGGATCACCAGGGCGTCTACTGCCTTCTGGTCCCTGACCGGATGGGGGAAGATCGGTCCCTTCCCCTCATGGAACTCCAGGCTCAGGTTCATGGCCTCCATGGGAATGAGGATATCGGAGAAGAGGATGGCCGCGTCAAAGCCGAGGATATCGATGGGCTGCAGGGTAACCTCGGTGCACAGCTCCGGGCTCTTGCACAGTTCCAGGAAGGTAAACTTGGCCCGGACCCGCTGATATTCGGGGAGATATCGGCCCGCCTGGCGCATGAACCAGACCGGAGTGTATTCGGTTTTTTCGCCGCGGCAGGCCCGCAGAAAGGTATCGTTCATTCGAAGTCCTACATAATCTAGGTTTTCGTCAGATCAGGTGCCGGGCCGGTAACTGCAGAACGGCTCCTGCGCCAGATAATCGCCGGTCATGGCATAGGCCCTGGCCCGGCAACCGCCGCAGACGTTGACATACTCACACCGGCCGCAGTTATCTTTATACCTTTTGAAATCGCGGAGTTCCAGAAAAAGCTGCGAGTTTTCCCATATATCCTTGAAGGAGCGCTCGCGGATATTGCCGGCCGCCTTGGGAAAATAGCTGCAGGGCAGCACGTTGCCGTCCACGTCGATAAGGCAGATCAACTGGCCGGCCAGGCAGCCCTTGGCGCCGCCGGTGGAGAACTTCAGCGACCGCCGCTCGAACCGCTCACCTTCCTCCTTGGACCGCTGCAGGACGATCCGATAGTACTGCGGAGCGCAGGTGGGACGGACCAGCAGGTCGTGCTCCTCCTTTTCCATGTCATAATGCCAATTGAGGATGTCCTCGTATTCGCTCTCCGGGATCAGTTCCTCCATGATCTCCTCGCCACGGCCGGTGGGGACGATCATGAACAGGTACCAGGCCGTGGCCTTCAGCCCCTTGACCAGTTGATAAATCTTCGGCGCTTCCTTCTTGTTCCGCCTGGTGAAGGAGGAATTGATCAGAAACTGGATCCCGTGTTCATTGAACAGCCGGATGGCGTTCATGGTCCCGGCAAAGGCCCCGGGCTGGTTGCGGAAATCGTCGTGCACCTCAGCGGTAGAGCCGTCGAGGCTGAGGGAGACCATCTTGATTCCCGCCTCCTTGACCTTCCGGCAGATCTCTTCGGTGACCAGGGTGCCGTTGGTGGCCATGCACATCCGCATGCCAAGGCCGGTGCCATAGGCGGCGATATCGAACACATCGCCACGCAGGAGGGGCTCACCGCCGGACAGGACCATGACCGGATCGGCATAGCCATGGATATCATCCAGGACCCGTTTGGCCTCGTCCAGGGAAAAGTCGGGATGGCCGGTGATTTCCAGTTCCGAGGAGGAGCGGCAATGAACGCACCTCAGGTTGCAGCGCCGGGTGATCTCCCAGGCTATCCACTTCGGTTCAAATTTCATGGAAATTTCCAGAAAAAGTCATAATGCAAGGTAATTTTGTATATTATTCACCTTGCCGTCGGCGGTCAACCTGTTTATGCCATATAAATTGGCTTGTAATGCGTTGCGCTCTGTGCGAAAATATTCATAGAATACGCCTGAAGTGAAACCCGCCGCAAGCCTGTCTGGAAAAAAAGGAGGAGCCTGCATGAAAGAGATCAAGATCATTGTGACCCCCATCGACTTTTCTGAGAACGCCCCCAAGGTTGCCGAGTCCGCCATCTATGTCGCGGGAAAATTCAAGGCTGCGCTCCACTTTGTTTTTGTCGTCCAGGACTTCGAGGATTACACCGGTTTCGTGGACCTGCCGGCCAACATGATGAACCTGAAACAGGAGGTCTTCGAATCGGCCGAGGTGCAGATGCACTCCTTTGTGGACGAACGCAGCGAAAAATGCAAGGCCGCAGGCATTCCCGAGGTGCAGAGCAAGGTGCTCACCGGTGATATTGCCGAGGAGATCATGGGCTATGCCAAGAACAACGCCTGCGACCTGCTTATCATGGGCACCCACGGCTACAAGGGTTTAGAGCGAATCATCTTCGGCAGCATTGCCGACAAGGTGGTCAAGAATGCCTGCTGCCCGGTCCTGACCATTAATCCTTATCAGGAAGAGTGCGAGAAAAAATAGTTCGGCAAGTTGCGGGTCAGCGCCGGTACCGGCTTGAACCAATCGGGGTCGGGGTCGCTATCGGCATCGGGATCAATAGTTGGGGAGCCCGGATGAAGCGCGCGCGTAATCCGGGCTCCCATAGTTTCAAAAAAATATCTGATTACGTACGAAACTCA
>DNUE01000077.1 GCA_003508005.1 Desulfobulbaceae bacterium | reverse complement strand
CGCCGGCAATGATCATGGTGGCGCCCTGTTTGGCCAGCCAGGGCGGCAGCAGGCCGGGCTGATGGGGCGGGGCGTCGATGTCCTGTCGCTGCACGATTTTTTTAGCGGCCGGATCCACATCGACCAGAGCGAAGCATTCGCAGTGCCCGAAATGCAGGGAAAGTTTGCCGTCCGCCAGAGGGATTGCAATTTTCATGAGTGGTTCTCCTTGTGCTGTGAAGGTGGTTGGAGTCAGGGCCCGGCCTGTCGGGCAGATCCCTTTCCCTGTCGGCAGCCGAAACAGGCCGGGACAGGTGCTGTTTTACAATTCAAGCCGGTTCCAGATGGCGCAAATATCTTCGACGCAGGGAGCGTCCGTTTCCACCACTGCTTTTTCCTGCATCTGCGCCAGGGTGACGGCACGGTCATAGCGGATGCGCCCGGCGATGCGGGCTCCCGCCTGACGGGCTTTGGCTTCGATGTGTTCCGTCATCCGCGGATTAAGGTCCCACTTGTTGACGCAGACGGCTGTGGGGATGCGAAAATGCCGGGTAAGGGACAAGACCCGCTCCAGGTCATGCTCGCCGGACACCGTCGGTTCCGTAACGGCCAGCACCAGACTGGCGCCGGTTACCGAAGCGATCACCGGACAACCGATGCCCGGCGGGCCGTCAACGAGAATCAGCGGGTGACCATTCTGTTCGGCGAGGCGGCGCGCTTCCTGGCGCACGGTGGAAACCAGCTTGCCGGAGTTTTCCGCCGCCACACCCAGACGGGCATGCACCATGGGACCGCATCGGGTGTCGGAAATCATCCATTCGCCGCAAACCCTTTCAGGAAAATCGATGGCATGCTCAGGACAGAAACGCACGCAAACGCCGCACCCCTCGCAGGCAACGGGATCGATGGCAAAGCTACAATCCCCGTCGCGCCCGGTGTCGGTTCGCACCGCGTCGAAACGGCACAGCCGCGAACAGGCCCCGCAGGCGATACATTGTTCCGGACGGATGACGGCCTCATGGCCGGCGCGGAATTCGTGCCGCTCCCTGACCCCGGGGGCCAGAATGAGGTGAAGATCGGCCGCGTCGACGTCACAGTCGGCGATGACCGGTCGCTCAGCCAGGACGGCGAAGGAGGCCGTGACGCTGGTCTTGCCCGTGCCGCCCTTGCCGCTGATGATGACCAACTCCTGCATGGTATTTACTCCCTATAGCTCGGCTCGCTTGGTGCCTGAAAGGATGAATAATGCTGAATCCGGTTCTTTTCCGCCGGCCTCTACCCGGTCGCCATCGATGCGCAGATAATATTCTCCGTGTACCAGAAAAAGTTCAGAGGCCTTGGACTATATGGCCGCCAAGTCCGGATGTTTGATGCTCGCTATATACGAAGCGGGGTCCGCCTTTTTTTTCCGGAAAAAGGCCGAGGACGGGTTGAGCAGCAGGATTATCAGGCGGCCGCTGGGGCGCAGGACGCCGGCGGACTTATCCAGGGCCGTTCGGTAGTCATCCACAAACTGCAGGGAGGCCACATAAATCACGGCATCAAAGGAATGGTGCGGGAACGCCATATCCTCCGCCCGGCCCACCACCGTGCGGATGCGGTCCGGCGCACAGCTCAGGGCTTCGCGCGAGATGTCCAGCCCGGTAACACGAAAGCCGTGTTTGGCCAATTCGCCTTCAATGATGGCCGGTCCGCAGCCGACGCTCAGGATGTCGCGGCAGCCTTTGAGGTGTTCAACCAGGTATTCTATCTCCAACTGAAAAACATTTTGCCAGAATGCCTGTTTGCAGCGTTCCAGATAGTTCCGGCCTCTGCTTTCAAGATTGTCCATGAGGTTTCTCGTTTTGCTGGGAAAATTTTCGCAGATAAAAATTGTGGCCGTTGAAGCGTGTGTGGATGAGATCGCCCTGCTCCAGGAGTTTTTCGACAACGGCCCATGCCGATCCCTGGCTGTCCAGAAAACGCTGTACGGCTGTTTTCCGCATGGGGTGGACCGAGGTTATCCTCAGAAGTTCCTTGGCAACGTCGCCCGCGGCACCAAAATCATCGCCCTCATAGCCGATGAGATATTCCACTCTCCTGATTCTTTCCGCAAAAATTTCATAGGCCCTGGTCAGGACCTCTTCATTCGGGCATTGAACCCAGGTTTCCGCCGGGGGGCGGGTGGGGACCGCCAGATAAGCCCGGTATGGCTGCAAAGACTGAAGGAAATCACCGATATTCTGCAGTGCTTCACGGTTGTCATTGATTCCGCCGACCAGCATGGTTTCTGTGACCAGTTTGCCCCGAAAGCTGCTTGCAAAAGCCCTTAGTCCTTCCAAGTGCCTGGATAGTTTAAGGCCTTTTTGTGGACGATTGATTTTGCGCCAAAGAGTCTCATCCACGGCATCCATCTTCATCGAGACCCAGTCTGCCCTGGCAAGGTCTTCCCGCACGTCTTCACGCCAGAGCAGGGTACTGTTCGTGATGACCCCGATGGGGATTCCCAGCGTGCGCAACCGCACTATTTCATTGCCGAGATTCTGGTCAAGTGTCGGTTCTCCGTCCGGAACAAAAGACAGAAAATCAATGGGTTCGCATGACTCACGCGTTTGCTTTACGCGGCATTGTACATCTTGAAAAATATCATCCGGATCATAGAAAACACAGCGTTCCCCATGGATTTGTGCAGTGCGACCCAATTGACAGTAAACGCAGGAATAGTTGCATGCCTTGGCAGGTATATTGTTGATGCCGAGACTTTTCCCCAGCCTCCTTGAAGGTACCGGGCCAAAGGAGTAGCCGTACTCTCTACGGGTCATGAATTTGGTTGTTTTGAGTATCCCGTTCATGGCAACCCTTGCTATCGGACTCCTTCGGGGCCGGTTGTCCTTATCCGGCTTGGTTGTGACTTTCTTGCACCTCGGTCTCCAAGAGCATGGTTTTGGCAATCAGGGACTGAAAAAGACTGCGGTACTCCGGCAAGGCCTCAACCATCAGTTCACCCCGTGAATAGGCCTCGGCGATGCGCCGGTCATCGGGAATTTCCAGGAGTAGCGGGATGTTCTGCTCGCGACAGAATACATGCACCCGGTCATCGCCGACGCCATAACGATTAACCACCACTCCAAAAGGCAGGTCCAGTTCCCGTACCATGTCGACGGCCAGCTTAAGGTCATGCAGGCCGAAGGGGGTCGGCTCCGTGACCAGGACCACGTAATCCGCATCCCGCAAGGTGGCGATCACCGGGCACGAGGTGCCGGGCGGTGCATCGAGAATGGCGTGCCCCGCTCCAGGCAGGCGGGCCTTGACCGCACGGATCAACGGCGGGGCCATGGCCACGCCGACATCCAGCCGGCCCTGAATCAGGGTGATGTTTTCCGAGCGAGAGGTTTCAATCACCCCGATGCGGCGATCCGTCTCGCCGATGGCACCTTTCGGACAAACCTTGGCGCAGCCGCCGCAGCCGTGGCACATCTCGGCAAAAACCAGGGGCTTGGTGCCGAAGGAGACGATGGCATGATAGGCGCAGAAGCGACCGCATTCGCCGCAACCATCACACCGGGATTCGTCCACCTGCGGCACCCGAATCGGGACCTCCTGCTGTTCATGCTGGTCCGTGCGAAGAAACAGATGCGCATTGGGTTCCTCGACATCACAGTCCAGCAGTCGCACCTTGCTGCCCAGCGACCGCGCCATATTGACGGACACCGTGGTCTTGCCGGTACCGCCCTTGCCCGATGCCACCGCGACAATCATAGCCGCCCTCCCGGTTTGCCCCCATGTCCATAGGTGGTCATGCCCAATGCCCTTCCACATCGGCCCCCGCAGCCTCGGTCAGGCTCCCTTGCCGGTAAGCCTCGAGAGCAGCCGCTACGGTCGGCCCTTCCGAATAGAAAATTTGGATGCCGGCGGCCTGCAACACGCGGAAAGCCTTCGGTCCGCAATGGCCGGAGACCAAAGCCTTGGCGCCGGAGCGGGCGACGGTTTCCGCCGACTGGATGCCGGCTCCCTGGGCCGCATTGAGGTTTTGTCGATTGTCCATGACTTCGAAGGTTTCGCTGTCCAGGTCGTAGATGATAAATTTGGCCGCTCGCCCGAAGCGGGTATCCAGGGGGGCATCGAGCTTGCTCCCAGGGGTGGAAAAAGCTATTTTCACGGTATTTTACTCCTTTTCAGGGTGCGCTTTTGGAAAGGGTCGGATGGGGGCGGTGCTACCGAACCCGCCCCCGGATACCATCGGTCAGTCGTTGCCGCTCTCACCTTCCGCTTCGGCGAGGCGTCTTTTAATCAGCTCGAGTTCCCCCTGCAGGGCCTCGGCCTGGTTTCTCAGGAACTGTTTTTCCAGTTCCGGATCGGGTTGTGGGTAGGCCGCCATCCCTCCGTAGGGTACGCCGCGGCCGCCGCGCATCCAGCCCGGCAACCCGGTGGCGTAAAACATGTTGCGCCAGCCCCGGCCCCCGCCGCCAAAACCGGGACCGACGCCCCCGCGACCTCTGCCGAATCCGACCCCGAAGGGGCGTCCCGGCATGCCGTAACCTGTGCAGAAACCCATCCCACGGCCGGTCATGGCTCCCATTCCCCTTGGTCCTGTTCCGTCTCCTCTTGGCATGATCGTTTCTCCTTTTCTGGTTTGGTCATTCTCTGGTCATGGCGGCTCCGCATTGCGGGCATTTCTGCTGCATGCAGGGCGTACCGACCTGATGCGGGACACTGA
>DNUE01000080.1 GCA_003508005.1 Desulfobulbaceae bacterium | reverse complement strand
GTTGGGCCGGGCCAGGGCGATCCAGAGCCTGAAGCCGCCGTCCGGTTCGGCCGCGATGTGGAAGGCGTCGTCGATGTCCCGGGTGGTGGGCGCGTCGATGCTCACCAGGGGCAGGGGCTCGGGCTCCTGGCGCGCCGCCTCGAACGCCTGGATTTGGCTTTCTATCTCCCCGGCGAAGCCGGAGCTCCAGGCATCGCCCCAGGCGTACCCGGCCTCGTCCAGAAGCTGGTTGTGGTGCGGTTCCACCGCTTCCCAGGCCTCGGCCAGGAGCAGGGCCAGATGCGGGTGGTCGGGCAGGCCCTTGCGCAGGGAGTCCCAGAGCTTGGTCTCGGCCTCGTTGAGATTCTTGGCCAGGGCCGCGAACAGCAGGGCCTTGAGCCTGAGCGCCGTGTCCTGGTCCAGCTCGGGCAGGGCGGCCCGGCGCGCGGACTTCTGGCGCTCCCAGAGGGCCTTGAACAAGGCCTGGCCGCCGCCCAGCAGGAGTTCGCGCTCGCGCGTCTCGGCCTGCTGGTGGAGCCGGGCCTCGACCTTGTCCGCGGGATAGACCTCGAAGTCCGGGGGCTGGAACTTGAAATGGGTCTTGGCCGTCAAGAGCGCCCGGCCCATGGCCGCGATCTCGTCGGGCCCGGGCTTTTCCCAGACCAGCCCGGCGAACCACTGGGCCGGGGCGCGGTCCACCTCGCCCTGGGCCATGTCCCAGATATCCAGGGCCTGGACCTGGGCCTCCAGCTCCTCGCGGCGCCGATGGTGCGCGGCCAGATGTTCGAGAATCTCCTGGCGGCTGGCCTGGGCCGGGTGTTCCGGACCGGACCAGGGCAGGACGCGGGAGGCGGCCAGGGCGGCCTCGCGCTTGGTGGCCGTGAGCAGGCGCAGGCGTCCGGAGGATTCCTCCAGGACCCAGGCCAGCTGCACGGCGTTGCCCTGCATGTATTCCACCACGCAGCCGGGCCGGAGAAAGCCGCTCACTTTGGTCATCTGTTCGCCGGGCCTAGTGCCGGAACGAGCGCTGTCCGGTGAAGACCATGGCCACCTGGGGGCTGGCCTGGTTCACGGCCTGGATCACCTCGAAGTCGCGGATGGAGCCTCCGGGCTGGGCGATGGCCGTGACGCCCTGGGCGATGAGCAGGTCCACGCCGTCGCGGAACGGGAAGAAGCCGTCGGACACGGCCACCGAGCCGGGCAGGCCGCCGCGGGCCTCCAGGGCCCGGCCCCGGATGTCCTCGAGCTTGGCGAAGAGCGCCTTGTCCTCGCGGGCCTTGAGTTCGAGTTCGTAGATGGACAGGTTCAGCTCGCGGAAGGAGAGCAGGTCCGCGTACTTGGTGCGGGCCTTGGCGATGGTCAGGTCCACGCAGCCCACGCGGTCCTGTTCGCCGGTGCCGATGGCCGTGGTCACGCCGTCCCTGACCAGGAGGATGGAGTTGGAGGTCACCCCGGCCTCCACGGCCCAGGCGAAGAGCAGGTCCTCGGCCTCCTGCTTGCCCGGCTTGCGCGCGGCGAAGGTGTTGCCGTCCTTTTCGGTTATGGCCGGAAGGAAGTCCGCGGCCGAGAGGATGCGGTTGCGGAACGAGAACTGGAGCACGACCCCGCCGTCCATGAGCGATTTCACGTCCAGGAAGGGTTCGCGGGAGAGCTTCGAGAGTTCCGCGATGCCCGGGATGCGCAGGATGCGCAGGTTCTTGCGGCGCTTGAGGATGTCCACGGCGCCGTCCTCGTAGTCCGGGGCCGCCACCACCTCGAAGTAGGCCGAGTCGATGAGCTCGGCCGTGGCCTTGTCCAGGCTGCGGTTGAGCGCGATGGTCCCGCCGAAGGCCGCGATGCGGTCCGAGACAAAGGCCCGCTCCAGGGCCGCTGCCGGGCCCTCGTCGGTCCAGGCCGCGCCGCAGGGGTTGTTGTGCTTGAGGATCACGGCCGCGGGCTTGGCCGAAAGGTACTGGAGGATGTTCAGGCCGTTGTCCACGTCGGTCAGGTTGATCTTGCCGGGGTGCTTGCCGACCTGGAGCATGTCTTCCACCTTGATGGCGCTGACCAGGCCCTTCTTGGGGTCGATGAACTTGCACTCGCCCAGGGTCAGGTTGCCGCTGATCAGCTCATAGAGGGCGGCCTCCTGGTCTGGATTCTCACCGTAACGGACCCCTCGCTCCTCGAAGGTGCCGTCCTCCATGCGGATCTTCCAGGTCTTTTTGCGGTAGACCATTTCCTGGCCGCCAAAGGAGATGGTCATGCTCAGGGGAAAACTGTCGCCCAGGATGGTGGAATACATTTTTTTTATATCACCCATCATTCACTCCTCTGTTGAAGTTGAAAGGTTGTCAACTTGATAAACTTATCTGAAATTCCCTGTCCCAGTCTTTATAGACCGGATCGAAGCCTTTGGCAATGAGGGCGTTGCTGACCTCGCCGATATTCCGGTGATCACCTACGCTGAACTGCTCCCCCTCCCATTCCGGATGGGCGTAGCCGCCGGGCGCGGTACAGGAGCCGGCCGAATACCTGGTGGGGCCGAGGCCGATCATCCCGTCCCGATAGCGGGCCATCTCTCGGGTGGAGAGGATAAGGCCCACGTCATGATCAAAGAGCCGCAGGCTGAAGAGGAGCTGGCTCAAGTTTTTTTCGCTGACCGGGACCAAAGGCTGGAAAGCCCCGGCAGCGGGCCGCAGCCGGGGAAAGCTTATGGTAAACGAGGTTTGCCAGAATTGCTTGCGCAGCGATTGCAGGTGCAGGCCCATGGCCAGGCCCTCGGCCCGCCAGTCTGCGAGCCCCAAAAGAGCGCCGATGCCTACCTCGCGCATGCCGGCTGCAGCTGCCCGCGACGGGGTGTCCAGCCGGTAGCCGTAGTCGCATTTCTGCCCGAACAGGTGGACCTTTTTGTACATCTCTCGGTCATAGGTCTCCTGGTAAACGGCTACGGCTGTGATCCCGGCCCGGAACAGGCGGGCGTATTCCTCCCGGCTCAGCGGCTGGACCTCGATGGACAGGGCCGCGAACCGGTCGCGCAGGCGCAGGGCAATCTGCTCCAGGTACTCCACGCCAAGCACATTCCTGGCTTCCCCGCTGACCAGCAGGATATGCTGAAAGCCCCGTTCATGGAGAATCGCGGCCTCGGCCTCGGCCTCGTCCAGGGTCAGCTTGCGGCGGGAAATCTTGTTGTCCGCCGAAAAGCCGCAGTAGGCGCAGCGGTTGGTGCAGAGGTTGGAGAGATAGAGCGGGGCGTAGATCTGGGTGGTCCGGCCGAATCGCTGCAGGGTGACCCGCGACGACTTTGCCGCCATCAACGGGAGGAAGGGCTCCGCCGCCGGGGAGAGAAGGGCTGCCAGGTCATTGAGGTCGGCCTGCTCCTTCTGCAGGGCGGCGCGGACGTCAACTTCTGAAGCCCTGAGAATCCACTGCCGGAGCCTGGCGAAATCTGGAAAGGGGTTCATCGGTCCTCGATAAAGCCAAGGTCGGCCGTCAGCATGCCGGTGGTCGGCGAGGAGGCGCTGGCGGTCCCGCTGGCGCTGCCGAGGCCAGCCGCGAATGCCTCGCGGCCCGCTTCCACCGCGGCCTTGAAGGCCCGAGCCATCCGGACCGGATCGCCGGCCACGGCGATGGCGGTGTTGACCAGAACTGCGTCCGCGCCCATTTCCATGGCCTGGGCCGCGTGGGAGGGAGCGCCGATCCCGGCGTCAACCACCACCGGCACCCGCGCCTGCGCGATGATTATTTCCACCTGCATGGCTGTTTTGATGCCCTGGTTGGTGCCGATGGGAGAGCCAAGCGGCATGACTGCCGATACGCCTGCGTCCTGCAGGCGCAGGGCGAGGATCGGGTCGGCGTTCATGTAGGGCAGGACGATAAACCCTTCTCTGACCAATAGCTCCGCGGCCTTGAGGGTGTCGATCGGATCGGGCAGGAGGGTGCGCGGGTCCGGGGTGACTTCCAGTTTGAGCCAGTTGGTGCCGCTGGCCGCCCTGGCAAGGCGGGCGAGTCGGACCGCCTCCTCGGCATTGCGCGCGCCCGAGGTGTTGGGGAGAAAGCGGATTTTATCCAGGTCAAGCGCCCCCATGATGTCGTCCTGGGGGTTGTGCAGATCCACCCTGCGCAGGGCGACGGTCACCATCTGCGCGCCGGAGGCCTCGATGGCTTGGCACATGACCTGGCTCGAGGCGAATTTGCCGGTACCGACAAAGAGGCGGGAAGAAAACTGCGTTCCGGCAATAGTGAGCATTTCAGCCTCCTCCGACAAAACGGATCAGTTCCACCCGGTCACCTTCTCGAAGCGTGTGCTCGGCGAATGAGCCGTGCTCGACGATTTTGCCGTTCAATTCGGCGACGATGCCCCGCGGGTTCAGGCCCAGGGTCAGCGCCAGGTCCTGCAGGGTGGTCAGGGGCGAAATGTTTTTCTGCTCGCCGTTACAGATAATGTCCATGATAGCGAAAACTTCCCTGTATTGAGAATAGATTCAGGAGGACAAGGCCGGAAAAATAAACAATGTCTGCCGGTACTAGAGATAGAAAATGTACTCTGATCCGCCCCGCTTGCCAATACTGTTTTTTGGGAAGGGGTGATGCATCGGTCACGGGGCGTCTTGAGGGTGATCCTCAGGCCTGAAAGTTCGCGGGGCAATATATTCGGAGGGCTGCACCGGCCAGTTAATCAGGTAAGACCAGGCACCGATGATAGCGTTGTTGGCGATCGTACAGTTGTGGAGGGCAACCCCGGTCTCGATGAGGCAGCCGATGCCCACGCTGGAGCTGCCGGTAATCTGGACGCCAGGGTTGATGATCGTGTCCGGGCCGACCGGAATGCCCTGGGCGATATAGATGGTCTCCGGACCGTACATGGTGACCCCGGAGAGCATCAGCTCCGTGTTGCGCCGTCGCTGCAGTTCAGTATGCGCTTGGGCGAGTTCCACCCGGGAGTTGACCCCCAGGACGTCCACGGGATCGGGGTGGATAAACCTGTTCACCGTATGACCTTGGCGGTTGGCAATGGCCGCGATATCGGTAAGGTACACCTCTCCCTGGCTGTTGTCGGGGCCTATTTGTCGGAGGGCCGTGAACAGGAACTGTCTGTCCACCAGGTAAATGCCGGCATTGATCTCCCTGATTTTCCGCTGGTCGGGTGTTGCGTCCTTTTCTTCAACAATCCCGGTGACCTGTTCATTGGCATTGATAATAATCCGACCATAGCCAAAAGGGTCGGCAAGCAGGGTGGTCATCAAGGTCAAGGTCGAGTTCATGTCACGGTGGTGGCTGATCATGGCCTGCAAGGTGGCCGGGCGGATCAGCGGCGTATCCCCGCAGAGAATGATGATGGTCTCGCTGTTCGCGCAGGCCTCCTCCGCGCAGAGCACGGCATGGCCGGTGCCGAGCTGTTCCGCCTGCCTGACCGGGGTGAAGGTGTATCCGCTCAGGCTCTGGCTGACGCGCTCATGCTGATGACCGATCACCACGGCCGTTTTTTCGATCCCCGCCGCCTTCACCGTGTCCAGGACATGGTGGAGCATAGGTTTGAAAAAGACCTCGTGCAGAACCTTGGCCTGGGAGGATTTCATTCGGGTGCCCTTGCCAGCGGCAAGGATGATGGCGGTGATCGTGTTCATGCGTCAGTTGTATACTATTTTTCTGAGTAATTGTAATTTTTCGACATATTTTCAATTTCGGTCCGGGCCTTCAGCCGCAGCGATTCCGGGGCCAGAACCCGGGCCTGGCTGCCGAATTGAAGGACCTTCATCAGCAGTTCACGGTCATCGGTCAGCGGCAGGTGGAGATGCAGGCCTTCTTCAGTTACCTCCAGCCGCTGCAGCGGGTGCCAGCGCTGGCGGCGGACGATCTTCGCGGCGGTGCCGGTGAGCAGGACCTCCGCCCAGTAGCGGCCGGCCGTCTCCCCCTTGAAGATGCCGAACGAGCCGGCCAGGCAGTCGTCATCCGGGGCAAGAACATGTTCAGTCCTTTTCTCGGTCCTTTCCGCTCTAATGATCCGGGCCAGGTGAAACAGCCGGCGGCTGTCGCGCAGCAGGCACCAGGACAGGATGTACCAACGTCCCTGATAATTGACCAGCCGCAGGGGATCAATCTCCCGCACATACTCCCTTTCTCCTGGGCTGCGGTAGGTGATCCGCAGGCGGGTCCTGTTAAGCAGTCCGTTCAGCACCTCGGAAAACACAGACGGGGCGACCTCTTCGGTCTCGATCCATTCGCAGTGGATCAGCTCGGCAAGACCCTGCTGTTTAGGCGAGACCAGCGCGGCGATCTTTTTTTGCAGCTGCCGCAGTTCAGGCAGGTTGGTGAGCCCGGTTTCCTCGCCCATTTTTTGCAGCACCCCAAGGAGGGTGACCAGGCGCGGCGTGTCCGCGAAGGGGAGGCGGAAGCCGCTGTCAGTATAATAGTAGCCGTTTTTTTTCTGGTCAAAGGCCAGGGGCGCGAGCAGTCTATCGCGCAGGTAGGCGATGTCCCGATGGGCGGTGGCCGCGGAAACCTCGAACTCGCCGATCAGGTCGCCGCTGTTGGGATAGCGGCCATCCTGAATCCGGGCGTGAAGGTAATAGATGCGCTCCAGCAGACTCATTCTGTTAGGCTGTTAGACTGAAGGCTGAAGGTTGAAGACTCAGGGAGAGCAAATCATTCCCTAACAGCCTTCAGCCAAAAAGCTTTAGCCTGCAATTATTTTTCAAAAAATTGCATAGGGTACTCACTATATGACAACCCCCCTCTGGTAGAGTCAAGAAAAAGAATACTCACTTATGAGGAGGTTGGTTATGCACTGCAAGATGATTTTCGGCCAGACCCTGTTTTCGTTTTTCCATCAAGGGCGCCATGACCTGCGGATCAAGGAGGTGCGCTTCCTGAACCGCGACCTGAAAGGCGAGGTCAACGGCTCTACCCGGTTGCTTTATGACGAGGATTCCGGGATGCTCAAGCGGTTCGTCAACGGTTCCGCCCCCATCGCCAGTCTCTCCGATGAAATGGTCTGCTTCCTGGCCGAGGTGGCAAGATGCTTCGGTCGCCTGAGCGATGAGATGTCCTGGGAAGAAGACGTATGGCTCTGCGTTGACACCGAGGTGCTTCCGGACATCAGCCGCGGCGCCCAGTCCGCTCCCGAAACAGAAGCGGACGAGGCGGAAAAGTACCCCCTGCCGCCGATGCTCGGCACGATGGAAGGACGTCCCGATTATCCGAGGGTACAGTAGCACCGGGCTGTGGCGGACCGGCTCCGCAGATTACCCCCGCAGGCTCTTAGGATCAAACAGATTCGTTTCCATGTGCTTGATTTCGTCGATGCCGGAGATGACAATGTCGGGGTCGGTCATCAGTTCCTTGCCATCCAGCTTGCCTGGATAGCTGACGGATTTGAGGATATGCTTGATGCAGTTGAGTCGGGCCTTTTTTTTGTCATCGGAACGGATGATGGTCCAGGGGGCAATAGACCGGTTCGATTCGTTGAGCATCTGGAACTTTTTGACGGTGTACTGGTCCCAGTATTTCTGGGCCAGATTGTCCACCGGCGAAAGCTTGTACTCCTTGAGCGGATCGCTTTCGCGGGCATTGAACCGCCGTTCCTGTTCCGCCTTGGACACGGAAAAATAGAATTTGAAAAGCCTGATGCCGTCCTTGACCAGCAGTTCTTCGAAGAGGGCCACGTCCTTGAGAAAGCGCTTGTGCTGCTCGTCGGAGCAGAAGCCCATGACCGGCTCCACCATGGCCCGGTTGTACCAGGAGCGGTCAAAGAGCGCCAGCTCCCCGGCGGCAGGCAGGTGCGGCACATAACGCTGAAAGTACCACTGGGTCACTTCGATATCGCTGGGTTTGGCTAGGGCCACGACCTTGACGTTCCTGGGATTGAGGAATTCGGTGATCCGCTTGATGGTCCCCCCCTTTCCGGCGGCATCCCTTCCCTCGAAGATGACCAGGATCCGTTCGCCCTTGGTCTTCATGTATTTCTGCAGTTTCATCAGCTCGACCTGCAGCTTTTTCAGCTCGATTTCGTATTCGATCTGCTCCTTGCTGATCCAGATCGGGATGCGGCCGTTCTTTTGCTCCCTGTTCCGGAAATCGAAGGCGGTCCCCTCCATGGGTTTATAGTTAGCGGCTGTTTTCAGTTCATTATTTTTTTTGTTCATTTTGGCCATTTCAGTTTCTCCGAATAATACAACGTACTGGTTATGAAAGGAATTTACCGAATTTTTTGCGTTGTTCGCTCATGATGTTCAGTTCCCGGTCGCCGGGGATGATGATTTTGGGGTCTGTGGTGAAATCCAGGGTCCTGCTGCGGCCGTTGTACTTGACCGAGTTCAGGATAAGCTTGATGGTGTTGAGCCGTGCCTTGTGCTTGTCGTCCGATTTGACGATATACCATTTGGAATCCCTGGTATGGGTTTTTTTCAGCAGTTGGTATTTCATCTCGGTGAACTTGTCCCACAGGTTCTGGGCCTGGAGATCGACCTCGCTCAGTTTCCACTGGCGCAGGGGATCGTTCTTGCGCCGTTCGAACCGCCGGGCCTGTTCTTCCTTGGAGACCGAGTAATAGAGCTTGAGCAGGACGGTCTTGCCGTCATCGACAAAGTTGCGTTCGTAGGTGTTCACTTTGCTCATGAACCGCTTGTACTGCTCCTTGGTGCAGAAGCCCATGACCGGTTCGACCAGGGCCCGGTTGTACCAGGAGCGGTCAAAGAGGACGATTTCCCCCGAGTGGGGGAAATGCTCGATGTAGCGCTTCATATGCAGTTCGGTGCGCTGAAGTTGACTGGGCTTGCCGAGGGCGACGACGCGGTAGTGTTTAGCATTCATGTACCTGGTCACCCGGCGGATGGTCCCTCCTTTGCCGGAGGCATCGCGGCCGTCAAAGAGGATGATGATCTTCTTGCCGGTGCGCTCCAGATGCTTCTGCAGCTTGATCAGTTCGGCCTGAAAGGGCCTGAGGTCTTCCGCGTTGGAGTAGTTTTCAAAGGCGATTTCGAGGATTTTGTCCTTGTCGCTTTTCTTGAGTACCTTGCGGATCTTTTTCCAATGCTCGGAGGGGTCCTTGACCTTGTCGAGATTCTTGTCGATGCGTTCCAGGGAATCCCTGATGACGCTGGCCATCCGCGCCGGGGGAATCGGCTTGAGGACTTTTTCCTGCTTTTTTTCCGGTTTAACCGGTTTTCCATTTTTTATTGTCATTTCTTGCTCCTGCCGCACGGCTGAACGTATTGCATATTTTTTAATATTATCACAGAAAAGAATAAGTTGGCAATTTGCAATGTATTTTTTTGCCGAAATGACGATGGAGTCTGCCGGTTGGGGGGGATGACCGATCAACGGCCGGGGCGCTTAATTCAGTTTGCGACCGGTCCGATACATTTCCTCGTACAGGGCGGGCAGGCGGTTGCTGCGCAGTCCGGCAACGATCTCATCGACCGGGTAGGGGCAGCGGTGCAGTTCCACCCGAACCCGGCCCGGCGACAGTTCAAGCGTGGCAAAAGAGGTGTCAGGGTTGCCGTCAAACATTCGGCCGACGGAGCCGGGATTGATGAAGTGTACCTTGCCGATTTTTTTGTGAAAGGGGGTGTGGGAGTGGCCGATTATGACGATATCGGATCCGCTTTTCGCGACCAGTTCCCGAAACCTTTCCTCCGGGGTGTCGGGGAACAGGAATTCGTCGTCGTCATCCGGGCTGCCGTGAAAAAGGCCTAACCGCCAGCCTTCAATAGCCAGCAGTTTCCGTGTGGTAAATGAGGCCAGGTACAGGCGGTTCTCCGGCGTCAGCTGTTCGGCTGTCCAGGTATACATGATTCGTTTTTCGGTCTTTTTCGGTTTGTCGAGTGATTTTCCGCGCAGCAGTTTAAGCACCTTCCGGTCGGTATTGCCCAGAATGGAGACAACCCGGTGCTCCCGGAGCCAGTCCAGTGTTTCATTGGGAAAGGGGGCAAAGACGGTGGAATCCCCACTGTTGAGGATCAGGTCAAAACCAGCTGCTTCCGCATGCCGGTCGATGGCGGCCAGGGCCGGAAAGTTGGCGTGGATGTCGCCGAGGAGCAGGATGCGTTTTGGCATGGCAGATGTTTAGAGCAGCGGTCCCAACAGCAGGGCGCAGTTTTCCTTGAGCCGGGTAAAGAAGGAGCGCCTGGCAAAAAGGGGAGGATCAAGGAGCACTGAGCGCTGGATATACTGGCGCTGCACCGTGCGCAGTTTTTCGGTGAAATCCGTGTTGTAGACAAAGAGAGTGAGTTCGAAATTCAGCCAGAAACTGCGCATGTCAAGGTTCACGGAGCCGATCAGGCTGAACTCCCGGTCCACGGTGATGGTTTTCGCGTGCAGGAGCCCCTCCCCGAAGGTCATGATCCGGACGCCGCTTCTCGCCAGTTCACTGTAGCGAGCCCTGCTGGCGTACTGGACGAGTCGTGAATCGTTCTTCCTGGGGACAATGACCGTGACCTCCACCCCGCGCTGGGACGCTGATTTCAGGGCAGCCAGAATGGAGTTGTCCGGTACGAAATAGGGAGAGGTCAGGACCAGTTCGCGGCGGGCTGTATAGATGGTCGTCAGCAGGAGGTCGTGGATGCCGCCATGCTCGAAGCCGGGGCCGGAGGGGACCAGCTGCACCAGGGCGTTTCCGGATACAGTCGCTTCGGGGATTTCGCCGATATCGCTCAGTTCCTGCTGACTTATCTCGCTTTCCACGAACCAGTCGTAAAAAAAAGTGGCGGTCATCGCTTCCACCACCGGTCCCCGGACCCGGACCATGGTGTCGAGCCATTCGCCCACATCCTCATCCTGCTTGAAAATGAATGGATCAACCAGGTTCTGGCTGCCGGTATAGGCAACCTCGCCATCGATGATTGCTATTTTGCGGTGATTGCGCAGGTCGATCCGGACAAAAAGGGCACGAAGGATGCCGGCAGGCAGCGCCTCGACAATTTCAATGCCCAGGTTTTTCATCTCCTTGGCCCGGCTGCTGGCCAGAAACGAATCGCTGCCGATGGAGTCCAGCAGGACCCGGCAGGTGACACCGCGCTGCACCGCCCGGATGACCGCGTCGGCAACCTCGTCGGCCAGGCCGCCCTTTTCCCAGATGTAAAATTCAAGGAAACAGGTCTTCCGCGCCCGGTCGATGTCCTCGATGAGCAGGCGAAAAAAAGTCTCGGGCTCATCGATGAGCTGCAGGTCGTTGCCGGGCAGGGTCGGCAGGCCGATGACCTTGCAGGCCTGGGCCTCCACCGGCTGGAACGCAAAGTTGTCCCGGTCCCAATCAAAGTGGAGGCGCTGGTTGAGCCCGGCTACCCATTTTTTGAACATGGGTACGCTGGCGGCGGCATGAGCGGCCCTTTTCTGGCCCAGCCGGTTTTCGCCAAGGAGCAGATAGATCAGCGCCCCGACAATGGGGAGCAGTACGATGACTGCCAGCCAGGCCAGGGTGACGCTGGCCTCTCGCTTGCGCATGATCACCCGCAGCGAGAGTCCGATAAGGATAGTCAGGTCCGCGACAAAGATCGCAGTGGTGAGTACCCAGTTGAAATTATCCATGCCGTTTCCTGCTCAAGTGGGCAGGTTTCTTCCCTGCCGGCGGTTCAGCTGATGAGGACATTTCAGGCTGACCACCTCAGGGAAGCTGGAAGCGGAACCCGGCCGGGTGGACTATCAGCAGATCGCAGGGGACCTGCCATAATGCGTGTTCAGCGACGCTCCCGAGCAGGATGCTTTCGATCCTTGACCGACCGGTAGCTCCTATTGCCACGAGATCGGCAGCCAGTCTTGCCGCGACCTTCGGAATCAGGGCTCCGGGCCGTCCATGGCTTATGCGTTGCCTGATCCCTCGATCGTCGATCCCGATGTCCTCCAGCCAGGTCGACATGGCGGAGGATGCCCTGCTTTTCATCTCCCGGTGATAACGATCCTGCGAGGCATCCCTGATGGCGGAAGAAGTCAGGTACCCTTCGCCCCAGAGCGCAAAGACATGCAGCAGGTCGATGTTCGCATCAGGGGCAAGCCTCCGGGCCTCTGACAGGGCCCGTCCGGCTGCGGCGGAAAAGTCGGTAGGGACCAGCACCCGCCTATACGGCCCGCGTGGATCATTTTTGACCACGAGCACGGGCAGCCCCCCTTTCCGGACAACTTTTTCCGCTGTCGTCCCGATGAACAGATCCCGGAGGGAATGCCTGCCGTGGGCGGCAACCACAATGAGGCCGGCAGGCATCCGGCGGGCGGCATGGATGATGGTCAGAAAAGCCTTGCCGGTCTCGACCCTGCACAGGTGCTCCACTCCTTCGGGAATTTCTTTCCTGGCCTGGGCATGCAGCTGTTTGAAGGCGTGCTCGATCAGCTCGCTGCTGGATCGGGAGGGCTGTTCCTGCAGGGGGAGGAAATCCGGCGCAGTGTCCTCGACCACGTGCAGCAGTTCAAGGCGCGAACCGAGATCACGCGCCAAGTTGGCGGCCCTTTTCAGGGCAAGACCGGAATGTTCTGAAAGATCACTGGCAACCAGTATGCCTTGGGGTGTGGTCATCGCTTGATCCATTGTCTCGGTAGAATGCATTGGGAAATGGCCATTACTTCTCTTCTTCGGGTTTGCCGGGCAGGATGTTATCATCCTCTCTGTGCTCCATAAAATCGCGGATCGCCAGGGGGGATCCAATGACAAGCAGGACATCCCCGGGCTGAACCACCATATCGGGTCTTGGAGAAATGAGTCGCTCTGCGCCGCGCTGGATGCCGATCACCGAAACCCCATGCTGCCGGCGCAGATCAAGATCAGCAAGACTTCTGCCCATCCAGGCGGAGTTATCCGGGACGAGGACTTCCTTCATGCGGAACCTCTTTTCGTCTGCGCCCGCCGTATCTTTCCGTTCCTCAAGGATTCGGCAGGCCTGTTCCAGCCCTTCGGCATTCCCAAGGAGGACCAGCAGGTCTCCGGGAAAAAGGCGGAAATCGGCGTCCGGATCGTAATAGCTGATTCCCGCCCGGGCAACAGCCACGATTGATGCCCCAGTCCGGGTTCGCAAGGCAATCTTGCCGATTTTTCTCCCGCTTGCCGCTGAGTCGGGCCGAAGCTTGACCTCTTCCAGGTGAAGCTCCCAGGGAGATTGGGTGTCGAGTTCTTCTCGGGTGCCTGAAAGATAATCGACCGCCAGTTCGGCCGCATCGACATAGGGCCAGAGAACCTTGTCCGCCCCGGCGCGACGGAAGGTTTCCGCTTCGTCCGGGCTGTGTGCGGTCAGAACGATCCTGCCCGCGTATCCTTGGGTGCGCAGGGCCTTGATTATCTCCAGGTTGACCGCTTTACCGGGGAGGGTGCTGACGAGCCAGCGCGTCTGCCTGAGGGGGAGGTTCTCCAGTTGTTCAGGGTCCTCTGCATCACCGTAGAGTACCGGAAAGGGGAAATGACCGCTTTCGGCAACGATCTGCGGGTCGAAATCGACGGCCAGGAGCTTCTTGCCTCTGCGGACAAGGTGGTTGGCAATGTTGCGCCCGTAGCGACCAAGGCCGAAAAGAATGATGTCCGGCGCTTCGGACGTTTTTCCTTCCTTTTCACTTATTTCCCGGTAGGGATGGCGGCGTTCAAAGACTCCCAGCCAGGGTGAGAGACGATTGTAGATCTGGTGGGAATAAAGGATCAGGTAGGTGGACAAGCCAATGGTGATCAGGCCAATCAGGGTTATGAGGCCGAGAGTTTCCCTGTCGATGTGACCCAGGCTGACTCCAAGCGCGCCGAGAATTAAAGAAAATTCGCTTATTTGGGCAACAGTTAGCCCGGCAAGAAATCCTGTCCGTTTGCGGTAACCCATAACGCCCATGATCACCATCACTATCAGGGGATTGCCGACCAGGACAAAAACCGAAAAGATCAAGGCCGGAACGATCTGGGCGCCGACTGTTGCCAGATCAAGCTGGGCACCGAGGCTGATAAAAAAGAAGAGCAGCAGGAAATCACGAAGGCTGACCAGGCGCCCGGCGATGGCTTCGCGAAAGGGGGTCGAAGCGAGGGAGACACCGGCGAGAAAGGCACCGACCTCCTTGCTGAAACCCAGGAAATCACCCACCGCAGCAAGCAGGACCGCCCAGGCAAGGGCAAACAGGATAAGCAATTCCTGGGAACGGGCCAGATGGGCAAGCAGCATCGGCAGGATAAAGCGCATCGCCAGCCCGACCGCGATCAGCAGGCCCGTCCCCTTGAGCAGAACCAGCAGGCCGTCAAGAAGGGGATGCCCGGAAGCTGCCTCAGCGCCAAGCGCGTTGAGGCCAATCATCGCCAGGATGACGGCAATGTCCTGGACAATGAGAAAGCCGACGGCAATACGTCCGTGCAGGGCGTCAATCTCACGCTTGTCGGAGAGCAGCTTGACGATGATGATCGTGCTGGAAAAGGTCAGGGCGACAGCGAGGTACAGTGCGCCCACAATCGAAAATCCCAGGGCCAGGCCGATGAAAAACCCGAAGAGCGAGGTGAAGGCGACCTGTCCCAGTCCGGTGGCCAGCGCAACCGGACCCAGGGTCTTTATAAGGTGAAGATCGAGCTTGAGGCCGACGACGAAAAGCAGAACGGTGATGCCGATTTCCGCCAGGAGTTGCAGCCGTTCGTCCACACCTGCCAGGTTCAGGCCTGAGGGGCCGACAAGAATGCCGACGAGAATAAAGGCCACGATCAGAGGCTGACGCAGCCACAGGGTCAACCCTCCCAGTGCTGCGCTGGCGGCGAGGATCAAAGCAGTTTCATAAAACAGGTGGTCCAATGGCATGCTCCTTGGGCAGAAAAAGGGGAGATTCTTTCCAATGCCGCGTCATGATTCGCCGCCGCTTCCCCGGCAGGCAAGCTTCAAGTGAAAAGACAGCCTGCAGCAATGGGCGGCAGAGAGGTTCACCATTATTTATTCTGCCATCAGCTCTGATATTATTCCAGAAAAAAAATGATTGCGACATTGTGAGGAGAAGGCGAGCAATCTTTTGCGAACGGTATTCATTTCTCTGATTTCCACGGTGCTCAACTTGAATGAGGGAGGTGGTTATTGCTCCTTCCCTCCTGCTGGCGTCCTTGACAAAATCTCGTCTATCTTTTAGTACTGCACGTTTAACACGGTATTTTCTCCTGTACGCAGGGTACTGCGCCGTATCCTTTCAAGAATACGGCTTCCGCCAGGAAACATATCTTCCGCCCGTTGTCCATGGGAGCGACGAATACGACCAGTCTATGACGAACAAAGAGATCTTTTCCAGGCTGGTTCCGGTGATCCGGCCCTACGGCGGCAAGATGATGGTGGCCATGGTCGCCATGATCCTGGTGGCCGCGTTCAGCGCTCTGCAGGCCTACATGGTCAAGCCCTTGATCGACCATATCTTTGTCAACAAGAACCAGGCCCTGCTCAATATCCTGCCCTTTGCCCTGGTCGCGCTTTTCGCGGTGAAGGGGATTTTTTATTACATCTATTTTTATATCCTGGAGTGGATTGGCCAGTGCGTGATTCGGGACCTGCGCAACCAGATCTATGCCCACCTGCATAACCTATCGCTGAATTTTTTCCACAAGCACTCAACCGGCAGCCTCACCTCCCGGATCATCAACGACGTCGCCTTGCTGCAGGGCTCGGTTTCCAGTGCCTTGGTCAAGGTGCTGCGCGACGCCCTGTCGGTCATCGGCCTGCTCGGAATGATCTTTTACATGGACTGGCGACTGGCTACCCTCTCCATCGTTTTCCTGCCGCTGGCCTTCGCCCCGATAGTCTTTTTTGGCCGCAAGTTCAGGCAGGTGAGCACCAGCTACCAGGAAAGCATCGGCGAGACATCGGGCATCCTTCATGAGACCATCTCCGGCGCCCGGATCGTCAAGGCCTTTTGCATGGAGCAATACGAGCAGCAGCGGTTCGGCCGGAAAATCGACAAGATTTTCGACATCCTGATGCTGGATACCCGGTACCGCAGTGTATCGCATCCCCTGATGGAGGTGATCGGCGGCCTGGCCATGGCCCTGATCATCTGGTTTGGCGGCTACCAGGTGCTGAAGGGCACCTCCACCCCCGGCACCTTCATGTCGTTCCTCACCGCGCTGATCATGCTCTATGAGCCGATCAAGGGGGTCAGCAAGATCAATTCCACCATCCAGTCAGGCATGGCAGCGGCCAATAGGATCTTCACCTTTCTTGACGTCCGCTCCGACATCGTGGAGCGGGAAAACGCTCCGGAGTTGCCCCCCTTCCAGGAGGCCATCGAGTTTGATTATGTCGGCTTCGCCTACGAGAACGAGCAGTCGGTCCTGCACGACATCAACCTCCGGGTGCCCCGGGGCGAGGTGCTGGCGGTGGTCGGCCCCAGCGGCAGCGGCAAGACCACTCTGTCCAACCTACTGCCCCGCTTCTATGACGTGCGGCAGGGGGCCCTGCGCATCGACGGCCATGATGTGCGGGAGGTGAGCCTGCGCTCGCTGCGGCAGCAGATCGCCATCGTGACCCAGCAGACCATCCTGTTCAACGACACTGTCTATAACAACATTGCCTACGGCCGGCAGGGAAGTTCCCAGGAAGAGGTAGTGGAGGCGGCCAGGGCTGCCTATGCCCTGGATTTTATCCAGGAACTGCCCATGGGCTTTGACACGGTGATTGGTGAGTCCGGCGCCCGCCTGTCAGGCGGAGAGAGACAGCGGGTATCCATCGCCAGGGCAATCCTCAAGGACACGCCGATCCTGATCCTCGACGAGGCCACCTCCTCGCTGGACACCGAGTCCGAGCGACAGGTGCAACAGGCCCTGGAGAACCTGATGCAGCGCCGGACCACTATTGTCATCGCCCACCGGCTTTCCACCATCAAGAATGCCGACCGGATCATTGTCTTGAAGGAAGGGCGGATCGTGGAGGAGGGGACCCATGACCAACTGCTCGCCCGGCACGGCGAGTACGAGCTTCTGCACAACATGCAGTATCTCGACTGATGAATGGACAGCCATTCCGGGGCAGCTGGAACCGGTTGCCTTTTGCCCGCCGCAACGCCATCACGGCCTCCTGGCTGCAAAAGAAGGACGAGCAGTTGCTGGACCGGGAGCTCTGCTGGCAGACCCTGCGTCGTTGGCTGCTGGTCCATGCCCTAGGCCAGCGCCGCTGGTATCGGGCGAGGATCCCACCGGAGGCCCGCCGCATTCTTTGGCTGCACCTGAGCGATCATATCGGCGATTCGTTGATGCGGCTTTCCTCCATTATTCTCCTGCAGGGGCGGCAGGTGGACCTGCTGGCCTCGGCCAAGGCGGTGGAACTTTTTGAGGAGGGAGGGGCGTTCCAGAGGATTTTCTGTCTCAACCGGGATGATGCCGCTTCGGCTGGCAACAGCTATGACCTGGTGATCCTCGATGCCCTGCAGACCAAACCTCTTATGGCCAAGCAGCGCCTGTTTCGCATGACCCCCTTTGTCACCCAGAACGATTATTTCCATTATTGCCGGGATGATTACAACCTGACCCTGTTTTCCTGGTACCGGATGGCGCATTTGCTGGGCAGGGAAGGGGAGAGGCTGGAGAGGCAGGCCCGGCTTGTCATGGAATGCGGACGGGTTTCGCCCGGCCTGTTCGAGGAGCTGGGCATCAAGGATGGGGCCGTGGGGATTGCCCTTGGCGGTCGCGAGGATTATCGGATTTACCATGCCTGGGACCTGGTGGTGCGTTTGCTGCTGCAGGAGCATCCGGGCCTGCCGTTGGTCCTGCTCGGCACGGAGAACGCCGATGCCCTGGCGAAAAAGATTATGGCGGAACAGCCCCTGGCGGAAATTGTAAACTGTGTGGATCGTCTGACCCTGAAAGAGAGCGCTGCGGTGCTTGCCGGCTGCCGCCTGCTGCTCTGCGCGGATGGTGGCCTGCTGCATGTGGCCAGCGCCGTGGGCACCCCCTCGGTAGGCCTGTTCGCCCAGGAGTTTGCCGATCTGCGCTACGTGCCGGCAGATCGGTTCCGGGCCCTGCGTAGCGAGGAGGATGTCAAGGCCATCGACCCGGAGCAGGTCGCCCGGGAGGCCTGCCTCGCGCTGCAGGGACAATGGCAGGCCTGGCACGTCGAGGCCAGAGCATGAAAACTGGTGGCCCATCCATGGCTATAATGCATCGCATGCAGGTAGCGGCCGGACGCGTCAATCCCTGGCTGATTGCCCTCCTGGCTTTGAGCCTGCCCCTGTCAACCTCGGCGGTCACGGCCCTTGCCTTGCTCATCCTTCTTCTTTGGGTCGTGTCCGGGGCGTATGGAAGTAAATTCAAGGAGATATTTCGCAACGAGGTCTGTGTGGCGGTGCTGGTTTATCTGGCCCTGCACGGCCTGGGGCTGTTGTGGACTAAGGAAATGGACGACGGAGTGGACATGCTGGCCAAGCAGTGGAAACTCCTGATGCTGCCGGTTTTCCTCTCCACGCTGCAGCTCGAGCACCGGCGCCGGACTTTTTATTTTTTTCTGGCCGGGCTGACCTTGATGATGGTGACCACCTATCTGGCCTGGCTGGATCTGTTTCATTATGGGGGGGTGACCCCGGCGCATCCGACCCGCAGGCTTTTCCACGTGGTATACAATCCCATGCTGGCCTTCGGCTGCTATCTTGCGGCGCACGAGTTCCTGTGGGGAGCCGGCAGTAAGCGGCTTCGCGCCGGCATGCTGGTGCTGGCCCTGGCCATGAGCGTCAATATGTTCATCACCGAGGGCAGGACTGGTCAGTTGGCGTTTTTTGCCCTGTTCGTTCTCCTGGTATTCCAGTATTTCAAAAAAAATATCCGCAAGGGCCTGCTGGTTGCCGGGATTGCGGTGCCGTTGCTCTTTGCCGGCGGTTATACCCTCAGTCCCACCTTCCAGCAACGGGTCGACGCGGCCCGTGATGAAATCGCCGTCTTTGACACAAACCCCAATACCTCCATCGGCCTGCGGCTCCTGTTCTGGCAGAATTCATGGCAAATCATTCGCCTGCATCCTCTGGTCGGAGTGGGAACCGGGGACTTCCAGCGGGCCTATACCTGGATGAACCTTCGGTATTCGCCAAGGATGGTGGCCACGGACAACCCCCATAACCACTATATTCTCGTCCTCTGCCAGTTCGGGCTGATGGGGCTGGCCTCACTGCTGGCCATCTTTTTTCTGCAGGTCCGGGCAGCGCTGCGCAGCGGCGATGACCTGTGGCGGCTGCGTCTGGCCCTGCCGGTTCTGTTTCTGACCATCATGCTCACCGAGTCCTATCTGATGGTCTTTGAAACCGCCTTTTTATTCTCGCTCTTCAGCGCAGTGCTCTTTAAGACCGGCGAGGGCCCGGAATCAGGAGAAGGATGAGCATGGCACGGCGATCCTGGCTGATTTTGTCCTACCGGGCAAATATTGACGGCTCTGCCTGTTCCCAGCACATAGACGATCGGCTGCCTTATCTGGAGGCGCGAGGGATCACCCCGGTGCTGCTGACCGGGCCTGTTGGCGGGCGTTTTCAGCGCTGGCCTCACTACCGCAGCTGGTCCATCGCTCCGTCGGGCATCAGGTTTGAGCTGCGCCACGCCCTCCGCAAGCGCCTGGTAAAGCATTGGCAGTTCAAGCTGGCGGAAACCTTGCTGCTCCTGCCGGTTTTTCCCTTCTATCTGCTGGAGAAGATGATCATCAACTTGGAAAGCGAGTGGTCCTGGTTTTTTGGGGCCGTGATCCGGGGCTTTCTTCTCTGCCGCCGCTACCGCCCTGAGTTGCTTTATTCGACCGGCGGCACAGCTGCCGCCCATGTGGCCGCCGGCCTGCTCTGCCGCCTGACCGGGCTGCCGTGGCTCGCTGAGACCCAGGACCCGCTTGTTCATGATCAGGGCTGGCGAAGGGGCAGAAGGGTCCTGGCCCTGTACAGATGGCTCGAAAAATGGATTTGCCTGCATGCCGACCGGTTTATCTTTCTGGCCAGGGCCGCCAGGGACAATATGGCGGCCCGCAGCGGAATGTTTTGTTTGGGGACAGTGGTTTATCCTGGGGCCGACCCTGCGATGTTCCAAAAAGATCTGTATGAAAAGGGGGAACAGTGCCATTTTGCCCATTTAGGCACCCTCAACGGCACCCGGAACCTGGTCATTTTTCTCAAGGCCCTGCGGTTGCTGCTGGACAACGGGCGGATTCCAGCGGATATTGTCAGGATCGACATCTACGGCTCCCTGGATGGCGGCTCCAGGAAAGCAGTCGAGGATCTCGGACTGGCGAATTTGCTCAGCAATCACGGGGTGCTGGCGAGGAAGGAAGCCCTGCGGGCCATGCAGCGGAGCGACTGCCTGCTGCTCATTCAGAATACCATCTTTTTTTCCACCGAGACCATCCCTTCCAAGGTCTATGAATATATGCTCAGCGGCCGGCCGATTCTGGGCCTGGTGCATCACAACGAGGAACTGCGGGAGATGCTGGAAGAGGGCGGCCACTTCCCGGTTCCGGCCGATGACATCGAAGCGGTGGCCGATGGCGTGGAAAGGATTGTTGCCAGTTTTGCGGCAAGTTCGCTTGCCCCCCGGGCCAGCGCCTCTACCTGGACGGTGGAGCGAGCCGTGGGCGAGTTGGTTGCCATTGCCGAGGCGGTCCGCTCCGGTCGGCGGGGACTAAACACCGGGAGCAGTGCACCATGACACACCCGCTTGTGCTTTGCATTTTCGGCACCAGGCCCGAAGCCATCAAGATGGCGCCGCTTATCGACGAATTGCGGGCAAGGCCGGGGCTCCGCCTCAAGGTTTGCGTCACTGCTCAGCACCGGGAAATGCTGGACCAGGTCCTTGACCTGTTCGCCATCCGGCCCGATTATGACCTGCGGATCATGCAGCCGGGACAGGACCTCTATGACCTGACAGCACGCCTGCTGCAGAAACTGCGGTCCGTGCTCACCAGGGAGCAGCCGAACCTGGTGCTGGTGCATGGCGACACCACCACCACCATGGCCGCGTCCCTGGCCGCCTATTATGCCCGGGTGCCGGTGGGCCACGTGGAAGCCGGCCTGCGCACCGGCGACAAGTACCAGCCCTTTCCTGAGGAGATCAATCGCCGGGTAACCGGGGTGATCGCGGACCTCCATTTTGCCCCCACCCAACGGGCCAGGCAGAACCTGTTGCGGGAAGGGGTAGGGGCGGAGCGCATCTTTGTCACAGGAAATACGGTCATTGACGCCCTGATGATCATCCGGCAGCGGCTGAGCGGGGACCCTATTCTGATAAGAGAGTTCGCCGGCCGTTATCCCTGGCTGGCCACCTGCGGACGGATGGTCCTGGTCACCGGCCATCGGCGGGAGAATTTCGGGGAGGGGTTCAGGGAAATCTGCCAGGCCCTGGTCGATCTCGCCCGTGCCTATCCGGAGGTTGCCTTTGTCTATCCCGTGCACCTCAATCCCCAGGTGCAGAAGCCGGTGACCGCGATTCTCAGCTCCGCCAAGGTGAGTAATATTTTTCTCACGGCGCCGCAGGAATATGCAGCCTTTGTCTATCTGCTGGATCGCTGCACGCTGGTGCTCACCGATTCCGGCGGGGTCCAGGAGGAGGCGCCATCGTTCGGCAAGCCGGTGGTGGTGATGCGGGACACCACCGAACGGCCGGAGGCGGTGGAGGCTGGGATCGCCTGCCTGGCCGGCAACGCCAGGGAAAAGATTGTGGCGGCGGTTTCCCGGTTGCTGGATGACCAGGCCCATTATCAGGCCATGCGCAAGGCGGTCAATCCTTACGGCGATGGCCGGGCGGCCCGGCGCATTGTTGAGATTGTCGAAGAGTACCTGACCTCTCGCAGGGGCATGCGGGTCAGGTCGGCAGAGTGAGGTGTCGCCGATGAAATTCCACCGTGCGCGACTCATTCTTTCCCTCTCCAGGTCAGACAACAAGAGCGAGCGGGTTTTCTTTTCGATGATCCGGGTAACAGGATGGCAATGACCTCAGTCGATACTCCCTTGATCGTGCAAACCGACTGGTCACGCAGTTGGGGAGGGCAGGAAATCCGGACCATGACCGAACTCAGGGAGATGCGCAAATGCGGTTTCCGCTGCTGCCTGATGGTGCCGGAAGAGAGCGAACTGGCCCGGTACGGAAGGAAGGAGGGGTTTATGGTCTGTCCGGCCGAATTTATCTCCAAGTTTCACCTCCCTTCCTGGTGGAAACTTGTCAGAACTATGCGGGAATTGCAACCGACGGTGGTCAACACCCATTCCTCGGAAGACAGCTGGATGGCCGGGGCTGTCGCCAGAGTATGCAGGGTGCCTCTTATAGTCAGGACCCGTCATGTCCTCTCGCCGATTTCTTCCGCTTTCAGTTATAACACCTTCCCGCATGTAATCCTTGCCTGCAGCGAGGCCATCCGTGATGGTTTGATCGAACAGGGGGTCTCGGCGGAGAAAATTATTGTCCAGCCGACCGGAATAGATGAGCAACGATTCCTCTATTCCCGGGAGAAGCGAAAGGAAATCCGGGACAGATACCAGATAGGTGAAAATGAGATCCTGGTGGGGAATGTCGGTTATCTGCGGATTTACAAGGGTCAGATTTTCATCGTCAGAACAGCTGCGGTGATGCCGGAGCAGTATAAATTCATGCTGGTTGGCGGGGGACAGGATCTGCCTCTCCTTGAAGCCGAAGTGGATAGGCTGCGCCTCAGGGATAGATTTATTTTTGCCGGCCATCAGGAACGGCCGGAAGATTATTTTTCCGCCTTTGATATTTTGTTTTTTTCTTCCAGGGACACCGAAGGCATTTCCCAGTCGTTTATTCAGGGTCTCTTGTACGGCCTGCCGCTTCTGGTCTGCCGCACCCCCTCCCTTCTTGAACCTCTTTCCTGCGTGCAAACCTATCAACTCATTGATTATGACGATGTGGCATCAGCCAGGGCCGGATTGCTGCAATTGAGCAGCCGGCTGCTCCGTGATGAGCATGCGGTTGCTGAGCAGAGAAAAGTTCTTGCCGAACGATATGGACTGCAGACAATGATCAGCAATCTCCTTCAGATCTACTTGCGGTTCGGGATTGAGCCGCCCGGCTGCTCCCGACCAGGCAAGAGTCCTGAGGCGTGATTGAACCAGATGGTCCGAAGCAGGACCGGTTTGCGCAAATGTCCCTCCACGTGGTATACTTACACGACGCTTCAGAGGCAGCAGAACGATTCCAGGAAGCCGCGATAATGATGGTGCAAACAACAACGACAAAAAACGGTCAGCATGGCTTTACCTTTCTGGAAGTGATGGTCGCGGTAGCGATTATCGCCATCGCCTTTGTCACCCTGATCGGCTCTCAGTCGCAGAGCGTCTCTGTTGCCGGAGAATCGCGGTTCAGGGTGATGGCCGCCCTGCTGGCCCAGCAGAAGCTGACTGAACTGGAGTCCATGGATTTCGAGGAACTGAATGGCGGCGAAGGCGATTTCGGCGATGAGTATCCGAGCTACAGATGGCAGGCGGAGGTGGTCGAACTGGGCGAGGAAGACACCGGGATCAAGAAGGGGGATGATCTGCTCAAGGCTATTGACTTGACCATTCTTCAGAACAAAGGGACCCGTTCCTATGTGGTCAGGTCCCTGGTCATGCGCAGGCCGGAGAATACATGACCATGTGCGCAGCGGACAAATCATGTCGTTTGCGCAGCCGGCAGGGAATGACCCTTCTGGAAGTCCTCCTGGCCATGTTTATCCTGGCCATGGTGGTCTCCATGGTTTCCTTGACCCTGTCCGGCAGCATCAACGTGGTGGAGGCCACAAGAACCCAGGGTGAACTGTATCATCGGGCCCAGGTGGCTATGCTTCGGATCAGCGAGGATCTGGCCTCGGCGGTGCTGGTCGACAGCGTGGAGTTCGTCGGCACCGACAAGGAAGAAAAGGGGCGGGAGGCAGACAGCCTGTTGTTCTCTTCCACCGCTCATGTGGTCTTTGATCCGGACCATGATCATCCTGGGATGGCGGTCATTGCGTACAGCGTGGTCGAGGATGAGGAGAACGAGGGCGAATTCCTCCTCCTGCGGGCGGATGATCTGCTGACCGAGACTGCGAAAACTGATGAAAAGAAACAGGTCACACAGACCAGGGGTGGATATCTGCTCTCTGACCGCCTGCGTTCAATCAGCTTCACTTATATGGACGATAAGGGCGATGAACAGGACAGCTGGGACAGCGAGGTCGATCCCGATGATCCCACCGCAATACGCAAACTGCCGGTATCGGTAATCTGCACCCTGGAGTTCTGGGTGGACCAGGCTGCGCAGTCCAGTATCGAGTTCACCACCAGAATCCTGCTGCCGGCGGGGCTGATCAATGGTAAAAAAGCGTAGCGCGGCAAGCGCCAACCAGCGGGGCATGGCCCTGGTCTTGGCCCTAATGGCCATTAGTTTTCTGGTAGCCATCACCGTGCAGCTGTTTTCCACGGTCAACTGGCAGATGCAGGCCGCCGGCAACATGGGTGACAGCGTCCGACTGGACGCCATGACCCGTTCCGCCCTTAATCTGGCCAGGGCCGCACTCTACACTGATCAGAAGGAGAACAAATTCGACAGTCTCCATGACAGCTGGCATACCATCGATCCCGATCGGATTGCGAGCCTTATGGGCACGGGCAAGCTAACCGTCACCGTGGACGACCTCTCGGGGAGGCTGCAGGTCAACGCCCTGGTCTACTCAGGGACTAATCCGGCCAAGGGGCCGGCGGAGGTTGCCCGTCAGCGAGAACTGTGGCTGCGTTTTCTCACCTCCGGCATGTTTGCCGTAGAAGACGACGAAAAGGCGGAGACTCTGCTAGCCGCCATCATCGACTGGATCGACAATAATGACCTGGAATTTGAGGGCAAAGGGGCGGAAAGCAGCTACTATCAGGGCCTGAATCCACCCTATAGCGCTCATGACGGGCCGATGTCCTATCCAGAGGAGCTGCTCCTCATTCGGGGCATGACGCCGGAGCTTTTTTATGGTAATGATAAATACTTAGGCCTGAGACGGTTTATCACCGTGGCCGGTAGCGACGGCAAAATAAATTTGAATTCGGCGCCCCGGGAGCTTATCCAGTACTTGGCGCCGGGCATCGACGAGGAGGCGGCCGGCAAGCTGGTGGAGTTCCGGCAGGAGAAAGAAAACCAAGATGCCCTGGCAGGCCCGGGTTGGTATAAACAGGTCAGCGGTTTTCCCGGAGATGTCGAAATCAATGATGCCCTCCTGACCACCAAGAGTCAATATTTTCAGGTGCAGGCCACCGCGGAAAACGGCGGGGTGGTGCGGACAGGAACCGGTGTCGTGTTCAGGAATGACAACAGTGAACAGCAGCTTCTGTATTGGGAAGTCAGGTAAAAAATGAAACGGCGGGCGCTCGGCCTTGACATAGGCGATGATTTTATCGCTGCCGTCGTTGTCCAGCAGAAGGGACAAGAGCGGCAGGTGACCGCCTGCGCTTTCCATGAACGGGGCGGCGGCGAGGATATCGCCGACCTGCTGCCCGGCCTGCTGACCCAGGTCGGCTGGAGCAGCGGCGCCGCTGCCTGCGGGCTGTCTCTGACTGGGGTGAGCGTCCGCAACCTTATCCTGCCCTTTACCGACAGAAAGAAAATTGAGCAGATCCTGCCCATGGAACTGGAGGATCAGCTGCTTACCCCGGTTACCGAGCAGGTGGTGGAATTTCTGGTGACCGGCACGGATGGGGAGAAAAGCGTACTCCTGGTTGCCTGCCAGGAGAAGGGAACCCTGCGCCGGCAGCTCGATTTTCTGGAACGCGGCGGACTCAGCCCTGAAACGTTCACCCTGCGAAACATGGCCCTTGCGGAAATCCTCGTCCGCAGCGGGAGGATGCCCGCCAGTTTCATGCTGCTCGACGCCGGGGTGCATGCCATCAACATGGTTCTTGTCCATGAGGGCGGAATCGTCTTTGTCCGCCACCTCCCCTATCCGGAGCGGATGGGTACCGAAGCCCCACTGGCGTTCAGCGACGGCATGGCCAGTATTATCAATGTCCCTGTCGCCACAGCCTGCATTACGGCCATCTGCGAGGATATTCGGCGCAGCATCGGCTTTTTCGGGCTGGAAAGCGGTATTGATTTTTCGCCCGAGCAGGTGATCATCTCCGGCAGCATGCTCCAGATAGATGAACTGCGCATCAGGATCAGCGAGGGACTGGACCAGGAGGTCGTTCCATGCAGTCTGAAGCGGGAAGTCGAAGTCACCCTTGCCACTGAACTGCGGGAAGAATGGCAGCCGGCCCTTTTCGACCATGCCCTGGCTCTGGCCCTGCAGGCACTGAAAAAAAAGCAGGGCATAAATTTCCGTAAGGATGAGTTCGCGCCGCAACGGCTGCTGCCCACCAGACCAAAGATCATCGCCGCCGCAGTTCTGGCTCTCGTCCTCCTGGCAGGGGGCGGGCTTCTGCTGGGGATAGATTATCATTCTCTCAAGAAGAGTCATGATAAGCTGGGCGGACAGATGGTAGGAATCTACAAGGAGACATTTCCGGAGGCGACCAAGGTGGTGGAGCCCCTGACCCAGATGCAGGCCAACATCCGGGACATCCAGGCTCCGTCCATCGCCACCCCGCTTTTTTCAGGGGACAAGAGGGTCCTCAATATCCTGGCTGACATCTCTGCCCGGATTCCCAAGGAACTGACCATCCACGTCACCCGCCTTGTTATTGACCAGGATTCCGTGCAGATCAAGGGGGACACCGATACCTTTAACAATGTCAACGTCATCCAGGGCAATCTGCGAAAATCGCCCCTGTTCGACGATGTTTCCATCATTTCCGCGGCCGCCGACAAGGAGAGCAGCATGATTCGTTTTGAACTGCGGCTGCGGGCTGGAGGCTCGACATGATCAAGATTTCCAAACGGGACCGGCTGGTGCTGGCGATCGGCGGGACTTTTGTCCTCCTGTTTCTGGTCTTGCAGTTTGGCATCCTCCCCTTGCTTGATGGCCGGGACCGGCTGAAGAAAGGACTGGAGGCGCGCGAGAAAGCCCTGGTGGAGATGCGCGATCTGCAAACCCGGTACCGGGAGCTGCACGGCAAGGCCAATGCCCTGCAGGAACAACTTGGGGGAAGGGAGACCGGGTTCAGCCTGTTTTCTTTTCTCGAGCAGATGGCTGCCCAGAGCGAGGTCAAGAAAAATATCGCCTACATGAAACCCTCGGAAACGGCGGACGACAAAGGACCCTTCAAGGAGGTATTGGTTGAAATAAAACTGCAGGACATCAGCCTCAAGCAACTGGTGGATTTTCTCCAGTTAATCGAAGCGCCGGACAAGATCGTCGCGTTGAAACGTATCTCCGTCCAGGAGGGCAAAAAGGAAACAGGGACTTTGGACGTCATCATGCAGGTGGTAAGCATCGACCGGAACCAGAGCGCTGCGGGAGGACAAAAGTCGTAATGAACAGGGTGCTCCGCTGGCTGGCCGCCTCTTTCGGCTATCTCCTGTATACGGCGATGGTCCTGGTGCTGCTGCTCTGGGTCCTGCTCCCCACCGACAGCCTCCGGCCCTGGCTGGAGGCCCGGTTGAACGCGGCCAGCCCCGGGCTGCGCTGGGAGATCAAGGAGCTGCATGCGGCCTTGCCCGCAGGCCTGGTCGTTATCGGTATGCGTCTGCAGGAGGCCGGCGCGTCCGAGGACGAACTGCTGCAAGTCAGTGAAATGCGGATAATGCCAGACCTCAGGGGATTGATTGCCACCCGGAAGGAGTTGCCATTTCGGTATCAACTCAAGGTTGCCGACGGCGCTCTCCAGGGAAAGGCCGCCCTGTTGAAGGACGGCAGCAAGCTTCGCTGCGAGGGCGAAGCGAAGAATATTCAGCTGGGAGGGCTGGCCACGCTGTGGGCCAGGCTCGACCGCAACGCCACCGGAAAGCTGTCGGGTAATTACCGGTTCGAAGGAGAGTGGCGCGACCCGTATCAAGGCGTTTTTACCGCAGAGTTGCGGGTTGTCGAAGGAAGTTTCACTCTGCAGCAGCCGGTTTTTGGCCTCGATCAGCTCGAGTTCGGGCAGCTGACCGGATCGCTGGAGCTGCGGGAACGTTTGCTGGCCCTGAACCATGGCAAGGTCGATTCAAGACTGCTGGCAGGTGAATACAGCGGCAGCGTGACCTTGGCCGATCCGTTGCAGTTAAGTGAAGTGAAGATTGATGGCACCTTTGAGCCGCGTCCCGAATTGCTGAGCAGTTTGCGCAACGAGACGACGGTAACCCTGATCAGGAAGCAGCTGCGGGACAATAAACTGTCCTTTTCCCTCAACGGCACCATCCTGGAACCCGGCATTGAGTTCCAGGGCGTATCCGGGGTTATTGACGGGATTATTCAGGGAGGCGAGCGGTAGGTGATGCGGGTCGCGGTGAAACTGCTGCTCATCTTTGCCTTGGTCTTTGCCGGGGTGAAAATTTGGTACGGCCGTCTTGCAGAGAGGCTGCGGGTACCTGTCGCGGCGATAGAAACCACGATCGCGGAACCGGAGGTGGAGCGGACGGAAATTGCGCGCAAACCCGATGATTATACGATAATAGTTGACAGAAATATTTTTCAGGCTGTTATAACAAAGACGGAAAAAGAAGAAACGAAGCCTGCTCCTGAAGAACTGGCGGCGACCAAGCTGAAGCTCTCCCTTATGGGAACAATTTCCGGGGTGGAACGAGATTCCCGGGCCATCATTTCCGATGACCAGAAAAAGCAGCAGGATATCTATCAGATCGGCGACAGCATTCAGGGTGCGTTGATCAAGACCATCGAGCGTGGCCGGGTGGTCTTGCAGGTGAACGGAGTCGACGAGGAACTGCTTCTCAAGGAACGGGAGGGCGGCGGACCGGCTTACGAGCCATCGTCAGGAGATTTTTTTCAGGAGCCTGAAGCGCCTCCCGAATCTCCGGCCGAGATTCCGGCCGAGCCGGAGGTGGTTGAGCCGGTCGAGCAGCCGGTGGTGCCGGAAGTACCTGAGCAGACCCTTCAGCCTGAAATGGTTGAGCCGCCACCTGAACCGGAGACGCCCGTGCTGACCGAGCCGACGACCAAGCCTCGGCCGCAGCGCCGGGCGATCAGAATGCCGAACGCATCCAAGGACGGTTCTGGTCCTGCAGCGGGCGGGAAGAAAAATATCGACAAAGAAAGCAGCAGGGCTGGGGAAGATTGATGGTTTCGCAAAAAGCCATCATGATCGAAAAACGGTGTCAGCCAAGGCTTATTCCGAAGCACAACAAGGGATCCATGAAGAACGTAGTGAGTCATGTCGTTAGCAAGACATTGTCCTTCCTGCCAGGGGAGATTGGCAGGACAATAATGCTGATTTTACTGGCCGTTCTGTTCCTTCTTCTGCAGCTGCCAGCGACGCAGGCGGCTCCGGCCCCTTCTCCAGGCGCCGGCGCCCCTCAGGGAAGGCAGCTGGCAAAAACTCCCGTACAGGCCGGCCAGGAACAGGGAAAGGCTGTCCAGGAAATAGTCAGCCAGGGTGAAAGTTATGTCACCATTGATTTCAACGATGTCGATATCAATCTGTTCATCAAGTATATCAGCGAGCTGACCGGAAAGAACTTCATCGTTGACCGAACGGTCAAGGGCAAGGTGACGGTCATCTCCCCGACCCGCATCAGCGCCGAGGACGCCTATTTTGTCTTTCAATCGGTTCTTGAGGTATACGGGTTTACCACCGTGGAGAGCGGCTCGGTGACCAAGATCATCCCGTCAGTCCAGGCCCGCTCCAAGAGCATCCAAACCCTCAGGGAAGAAGAGATGATTTATCCCGAGGACAAGGTGGTCACCCAGTTGATCAGCCTGGCCTACTCCGACCCGGAAGAAGTGAAGCGACTTATTGCCCCCCTGGTGTCCAAGAGCAGCGTGGTCATCGCCCACAGCGGCTCCGGCCTGCTGATCCTTACCGATGTGCTGTCGAACATCACCCGGCTGATGGAGATCATCAGGGCCATAGATGTCCCTTCGGTGGGCGAGGAGATGGTGGTTATCCCGCTGGTATATGCCTCGGCCGACAATGTCGCCAAGGCCCTGGGCCAGCTGTTTGTGAAGACCACGGCCAAACAGGGGCAGCGCCAGGATACGATCAAGATCATCCCCTACGAACGGACCAATTCGCTGATCGTCATCACGGACAAGACCAACCTCCAGAAGGTCAGGGAGCTGGTGGCGAAGATCGATACCGAGGCCCCCCAGGGAACCGGCAAGATTCAGGTGTATTACCTGCAGCATGCCAGGGCAGATGAGATCGTCAAGGTGCTCACCAGCCTGCCGTCCGACAGGTCGACCCAGTCAGGCGGGGCAGGGGCCACCCAGGACGCCTCGACCAAGTCCCCGCCCATCTCCAAGGACCTGAAGATCATGGCGGATGCGGAAACCAACGCTTTGATCATTACCGGATCGCGGGATGAGTACATGGTCCTGGAGGAGGTGATCAAGAAACTCGATATTCCGAGAAGGATGGTCTATATCGAGGCGTTGATCATGGAGGTCAGCGTGAGTAAGTCCTTTGAGATCGGGGTGCAGTGGGGCGGCGCCGGCACCTTTAACGACGAGACCGGCAAGCTGTTCACCGGCTTCAGCGGCTCCTCGACCGGCCCCTATGCACAGCTTCAGGGTGAAGGCAACTTGGCCTCGGATTCGCCGGTCATGCCCGCCGGCTTCACCGTCGGAGTCCTGCAGCAGGGGGTCAAGATCGGCAACGTGTTCTTCCCGAACCTGGCTGCGGTGGTCAAGGCCTACAAGGACGACTCGGACGTGGATATCATCGCCACCCCCCAGATCCTGACCACGGACAACAAGGAGGCGGAGATCAAGGTCGGCGAGAACGTCCCCTATATCACCAGCCGGAATGTGACCACCGCGGAGCAGGATTACACCAATTACGAGTACAAGGACGTTGCCACCACCCTGAAAATCCTGCCGCAGATCAACCAGTCCGACCTGGTCCGCCTGGAGATCGGGGTGGAGGTCATCAAGCTCAAGACCGCCACCGAAACTCCGACCACCCTGAAGCGGACCGCCACCACCACGGTGGTCCTGCACAACGAAGAGACCGTAGTCATCGGCGGTATAATCGGGCAGGACACCTCCAGCGGGGAATACAAGGTGCCCCTGCTCGGCGATATTCCTCTTTTGGGCTACCTGTTCAAGACCAAGAAGGACTCTGAAACAAAAACCAACCTTTTTATTTTCATCACCCCGCATATCGTGGAAAACCCGGCGGAGCTGGCCGGCCTCTATTACCAGAAGCGCGACGTGATGGAATATGTGAAGAAGGGCTCCAGCGCCATCCCCGACTTCAAGTATACCTATGAGCCCCGTTCTGGCCATGCCGTAGCCCTGGCGGATATCGGGTTCGCCAAGCTGCAGGAAAAGGATTATCTCCGAGCCAGGCAGTATTTTGAGCAGGCCCTGAAGATTGATCAGAATAACCCCACAGCCCTGCTGAACCTTGGTTATGTCAATGAACAGGATGGGAACAGCCTCCAGGCCGTTGAACTCTACCAGCGGGTCATGGCTCTGCCGCCTCCGGAAGGTGAGGGGACGGTCGAGGCGCAGCAGTTGGGCGCAATGAAGCAGAGGGCCGGGGAAAATCTGCAGCGCCTTGGCGTCCAACAGCAGCCTGCGGACCTGCCCCAGGGAGACCAGCCCCCCGAGCCTTTAACGGCTCCTCAGAATCAGACAGAGGAGGCCCCGGCCGAATGAAACCGCTGGGCCAGGTGCTTGTCGAGTCATACGGGGTGCGGCCAGAGGTTATCACCCAGGCCCTTGCGGTCCAGGAAGAGAAGGGCGGCCGCCTCGGTGAGATCCTGGTGCAGCAGAAGCAGCTGTCGCCCACGGACCTGATGAAGGCCCGCAGCACCCAATGCGGGCTGGAGCTGATGCTTGAACTGCCGTCCGGCTTAGACCCTTTTTTTACCTCACGGGTCCCGATCCATTATTTGAAAAAATTCAAAATGATCCCGATGGCGACCCCCAGTCAGTCCTTTATCGCGATAGCTGAACCCTTTTATTTCCAACAGCTTGACGATCTGCAGCGGATCCTGGACTGGCAGGGGATGAAAACCGTCCTTGCCCCGCAGGAGGAGATCTTCAAGGCCATCAATATTGCCTACGACCTCGGCAGCAAGGATCATGCGGATCAGGTCATGCATGACATGGACGAGGAGAATCCGGAGGCCATCATCTCCGAGATTGAGGAAACCGCGGACCTCCTGGACGATACCAGCGACGCCCCGGTGATCAAACTGGTCAACCTGATGCTGGCCCAGGCGGTCCGCGACAACGCAAGTGATATCCACATCGAGCCCTACCAGGACATGGTCAAGATCCGCAAGCGGGTGGACGGAATCCTTTACGATATGTATCGGCCGCCCAAGCATGTCCAGTCCAAGCTGGTTTCCAGGGTCAAGATCATGGCCAAGCTGGATATCGCTGAAAAGAGGCTGCCTCAGGACGGCCGGATCGAGATCCGCATAGCCGACCGCAATGTGGATATCCGGGTGTCCACCCTGCCCACCTCCTTTGGCGAGCGGGTGGTTATGCGTCTGCTGGACAAGTCCAACGTGCTGCTGTCCCTGCCCGCTCTCGGGATGTCGCAGAAGGACCTGGACATCTTCCACAAGCTGATCAGGGCCCCCTACGGGATCATCCTGGTTACCGGCCCGACGGGCAGCGGCAAGACCACCACCCTCTACTCGGCGCTTTCCATCCTCAACTCGCCGGACATCAACATCATCACCATCGAGGACCCG
>DNUE01000016.1 GCA_003508005.1 Desulfobulbaceae bacterium | reverse complement strand
GGCTGAGTTTCGTACGTAATCAGATTTTCTTATGCCTGCGCCCTCCAAGAAAAATTTTGATCTACGTTAACAGAGAGTTTTCGCAACTGGGCACTAACTAAAAATCAAGCCCGATGAAGGGGAGAACATTAGGGTTCCTGATCTAAGAGTAATTCATAAATAGAAGGCATGATTGGTTTGTTAAAAATTGCCGATAATGCTTGATGTCTGTCCATTTGTATTGTGCATGATCCGCTACCGGAACATGCTCCGGACCAGCCTGAGAACATTGAGCCAGGACTCGCCGTAGCGGTTAAAGTGACTGTGGTCCCGAAATTGAAGGTCCCGCTGCAGTCTGACCCGCAATCAATCCCTGCTGGAGAACTTGCGACACTGCCAAGACCACTCCCGAGCATTGATAGGGTAAGGAAAAACTTCATTGAAGGATGATTGCGGACAGCCCGCATATATAAGTTGTACGACTTATATTGGGAGTCGTAACCGCCACTCCAAAAACTCATGTTCCACGCAGTCTCACCCCATGCTTCTAAGGTGGTAGAAGACCAGTACGGGGGCCGCGCCGTGCGTGGGAAAGCCTTGTTATCGATGGCCGGATCGTACCGGGAATAGTCGACAACGGAGGCCAACTCGTTGAAGTCCGGAAGGCGCCAGTCTTCATGGCCGGCCAGGGAGAGGTTTTCCGCATAGGCCAAGGCGTCCTCCCAGGTCATGGCGTCCGGGGTACCGTCGCCGGAGGGATCGGCTGTCGCCTGCTGCCACTGGAGGCGGGTGACGGTGTCGGTCACCGTGCCGTCCTGATTGTCCACAAACCTTTTCTCTGGCGGGGTCTGTCCGCCGCGGACAGCACGAACATGACATCTAATCAACTTAAGGCGGGTTTCTTCGCTGTCGCCGTTGCGGAAATTTATGCGCCATGCTTTGTCTTGGCGGAACAAGTCGGTGGTTGATGACCAGTAACTTGGTTTTTCGTAAAGGGACCAAACAGTTAAAGGGAAATAGTTTGTTCCGATGGCTGGCCCATATCGGCTGCGATCAACAAGAGTGGTCAATTCTTTGATGGAAGGCAGCCGCCAGTCCGTGTGGCCGCCAAAAGACGAACCGTTCAGGGCGTCAATAAAATCCTTGGTGTCGTTAGTCCCGCAGGTCCCCTGGTTGCCACCGTTGGTGTCCGGATTGGTGTCGCACCAGGTATAAATGTTGTCCGCGTCATGATGGTTGGTGTAGTCCTGAATGCCGTCCCTACCATCTTTTGCCTCCCAGATCAAGCCGGTGATATTGTCACGAACCATGGCCCAGGACTTAGCGGATTCGGGCAGGGCATTGCCATTTATTTCCAACTTGGTATAGGAGCGTGTTGGGCCGGCGTACTGGGCATCTTGCCCATAAAATGGCTGACCTTCGGCAGGACATGGGTTCAGAACATTGCCGATATCATCATAACAGGTGGTCTGTCCCGTGTCCGGCCAAGTGGAAAAAGCTGCCCCTGCATTGTTACCGGCCAGAACTTGACCATAATGAAGACATGCATATGAGAGGATAATCGGGATATGAATGAATTTCAGTATAGTGATACCCACTGATCGCCCATTGCCTAATTTCTATTGTCCGGTTTTCGTGAAAAGGCAGCTTTTCGCAACTTGTCGTCACGCTTTACTGGCACCATTACTCCTATCACGGTCGGCTCCATTAAATCGGTCGGTAACGGAGACATTTAAGGTTACGGACGTCCTCTGTTACCCTTCCTTTGTAGCTGGTCACACCCCAACTACGGTCTTGATGCGCTGAAAATAGGGGGAAGAAAGAGCAGCCAGGGAAAGGGTTCTGCTGTTTCAACAGGATCGTATAATTCGGCACTGGAGAGAAATCCCTCACTCGCATTGAACCCCCCGGTGACCAAGACACGACCGTCTGGCAGCAGCGTGTCTGTAAAGCCTGCCCGGACCGCGATCATATTCTTCATCACCCTCCAGAAATCCTGGGTTGGATTGTACTGTTCCGCGCTGGCGTGCCAATCGGAACTATTCCACCCGCCAAAAACAAGAACGGACCCGTCATGCAGCAGGGTTGCGCCGTGACGAACCCGGTCTACTTTCAAAATGTTTGCCATGGACCAGGTATTGGTCGACGGATCATAGATCTCCGGGGCTGGGAACACCAATCCTGGAGGATAATATTCTTCAAAATATCCCCCCGTAACAAGAACGCGACCGTCTGACAACAAGGTGGCGCTGAATCCGGATCTGGGGGATGCCATGCTGGCGGCGGCAGACCAGGTGTTCGTCGATGGATTGAACAGGTACGCAAGTGGACCACTACTGAACATGTCAATCCCCTCTACCGCCAAGACGCGGCCGTCCTGCAGTAATGTGGCACTGTGCGGTCTAACCAAATCAGATACCTGCTCCCAAGCATTGGTAGATGGATCGTAAACTTCCGTTGATGAGAATATATCAATGAAATTTCCGACCAAGACCCGCCCGTCCTGCAGGAGTGTGGCAGTATGAAAGCAATGCGGTTCAACCATGCTTGCTGCCATGGACCAGGAATTGGCCAGCGGATCATAGATTTCCGCGGTGTTGAGACAATTTCCTCCACTCTCGTCAGGATATCCACCTGCAACAAGCACGCGCCCGTTTTTTAACAGCGTGGCGCTATGGTTATCGCGAGGGGTGGACATGCTCGGGGCAGGGGACCAGGTATTCGTTGATGGTATGTAGAATTCCGCGCTGGAGAGAGTCGGAACATTATAAGGTGGAATAGATGCATTGCTCCCACCTGCAACCAGGACACGGCCATCACCCAGCAGCGTTGCGGTATGTCCGGCTCGAGCGGTGGACATATCGGCTGCGGCAGTCCACTCTCCGCCGTATGCAGTTTGGTTCAGGATGTGAGCGAGAATGCAGGCCAGCATCAGGACATAAGAAAAACGGTTCGCGTGCAGACAGTTTTTCATTCAACGATCCTCCAGAGGTGGCCCTGATTGGTCGGACAGGTTGTCGGCAAAAATAAGGTGAATAACCCTCATGGTTAAGCCGCCATTTGGATAATCCGGGTAAAATCAATTCACTGGTTTTGTCGATAATATTCGTTGCACTCTTTTGGTTCGCCCTCCTGCCGCGACTTGACATAAACTAAAAATCAAGCCCGACAAACGGGAGAACATTAGGGTTCCTGATCTAAAAGTAATTTATAGATAGGGGGCATGACTAGTTTGGCAAAAAATGCGGATACAGACTGATCTCTGTCCATTTGTATTGTGCATGATCCCTTGCCAGAACACGCTCCGGACCAGCCTGAGAAAATTGAGTCAGGATCAACCGTTGGAGTGAGAGTGACTGTTGTCCCGTAATTGTAGGTCTCGCTGCAGTCAGAACCACAATTGATCCCTGCTGGTGAACTTGCTACACTGCCAAGACCATTTCCCGGCAACGATACGGTAAGCGTACTCCTTTGATTCAGGCAAAGAACAAAAATATCCCCATATACACCCGCACTGGTGAGGTTGAACGTTCCCGGACCTGGGTCAAAGTCGACAGTACCAGCAAAACTCCCGGTGGTATACATATTGCCGGAGGCGTCTATGGAGATTTCGGATGCCCAATCGGATGAAGGCCCACCTATGGCCTTGGCCCAGACTAAGTTGCCGCTGCTGTCCAGTTTGCTGATGAATATATCCCAATCACCCGCACTGGTCAGGGAGAACGTCCCGTCTCCAGGGTCAGCGTCGATAGTGCCTCCGAAAGAGCCGGCTGTATAAACGTTGCCTAAGGTATCGACGGAAATGCCTGCTGCGGCTGTACTTTGCTGACTACCCCCTATTATCTTGACCCAGACAGGGGAGCCGCTGCTGTCCAGTTTGCTGACGAACATGTCGGAAGTATAGCCTCCGAGATTGGTCCATACCGGGGAGTCAGAGGCCCATGTCCATACTTCTGCGAACTGACCGATGGAGTAAACGTTGCCCAAGATGTCTACAGAGATGCCATGGGGAGTTACAAAAGTTCCAACAATACCACCTATAGGCCCTATGGGCCTAGCCCAGACAAAGTTGCCGCTCCTGTCCAGTTTGCTGATAAAAATATCCTCAGCTCCTACACTGGTCAGGTAGAACATTTCCGGACCTGGGTCAAAATCACTTGTTCCCATGAAGGTGCCGGTGGTGTAGACGTTGCCGGAGGCGTCAACGAAAATGTCTTTTACCTCATCGTCTTCAATCCCGCCCATGGCTTTTGCCCAGACAAAGTTGCCTACCCTGTCAAGTTTGCTGATAAAAATATCCGCTCCGCCCGCACTGGTCTGGTAGAACGTTCCAGCCCCGGGGTCAAGGTCCGCAGTGCCAACGAACTTACTGGTGATGTAAACGTTGCTGGAGGTGTCTACAGAGATGCTACCTTTTCTGGATTCATATTCTGGAACATCTCCCCACCCGCCAATGGACTTGGCCCAGACAAAGTGGCCGCTGCTGTTCAACTTGAGGATAAATATATCCTTATACGATGAACTGGTGAGGATGGAAGTCCCGGGCCCTGGATCGAAGTCCGCTGCGCTGTCAAAAACGCTGGTGATGTAAACGTTGCCGGAGTTGTCGACAGCGATGCTCGCTGCTCTGCCTTCCACAGCATTAGTCCATCCGCCAATGGACTTGGCCCAGACAAATCTGCCGCTGCTGTTCAACTTGAGGATAAAAATATCCCTACCCGCACTGGTCAGGTAGAACGTTCCCGGACCAGGGTCGAAATCGGCTGTTCCATAGAAGTAACCAGTGGTGTAGACGTTGCCGGAGGCGTCAACAAAAATGTCTTCCCCGCCTCCGGATGAAGCGCCGCCCATGGCCTTGGCCCAACCGAAAACGCCATCTGCGGCGTGAACGGAAGTGATTGACAGAAAACCCGGCAGAAAAAATGGAAGAATCAGCAGGAGGAATCCATGTCGAATAAAGCTGTATGGGCTGGAGGGTATTTGCATTGAAACAACTCGTTTCCTGGCAATGCGTTAAACAAAAAGCCGGATTACCTTATAAACAAGGCAACCCGGCTATCTCGAAAGACCCGTGGCTTTCCGTCTCTGTCTTGCGGCAGGTTTGGCTTTGGCTTTGAATATGTTAAATTATAACTTTATAAAAAAAGGAAGTCAAACGGGTGTGGATAACCACCGGCAATCTCAAAATGTCATAAAGAGCTGGAACTTAGATATATTGCAAATACGTAGGAAATAACCTGGGTCGCAGATAGGAGCAATGCGGGAATGATTATTCCTGTAGGGTGATAATTCCTGCCGCTAACCTGTCCGATTAACCTGGAGCACCTCTTTTTGGCATAAACGCACAGCTAAATGATGAATTAATTACCTGTACCTGCTACTCAAGGGCCGGCAGCGCAACAGCGCTGAAGTTCCTTGAAGCCGTTGGTTTAGTGTGGCATTTTGCCGATGCCAAATACCAAGAGAGTAAAGAGAGTTGCACCCAAAGCCTTGTTGACTTTGCTTTCATAAGATTTATTTGTCTTTAATGGCTCTTTGCTATTGGGATGACAAAACTTGCCGGATATTCGCGATGTTTGTCAGTAATTGCATCGACAATACCAAAATCAAGAAAAATAGCACTCGCAACAATTTTTGCTCCAATTGTACTTTCAATCGCGCCAGCAGCCTTACGCCCATCTTCTGTTATACAATCATACTTCAATACATCATCTGATCTTCTTATTGAAACAGTGCATGGAACATGTACCTGCCATAAACCGCGTTTATTTTGAAAAGTACAATCACCTTCTTCTCCGGTGCTCAATGAGACGGCAACAGGTGTCATTGGGTCATTGGTTAGACTTGCGCATCCTGTCAGAAAAAAAGAAATTGCTAACAATGCTGTAAAAAATAATAGATTTCTCATTTCGTCTCTCTATTTGATTATGGTTTATGACTATCTAACAATATGTTATTGATAATTGTTCAACCAAAAACTGAATAGCCTGCGTGTGTAACTGTGCTGTTATAGTCCTCCCTTTCATATCCAAAAGCAAGGTTGAGGCTCGGCGAATCTGCGAGTCGTACACGACGTTGGATGAGCGGCAACATCACGCACATAGTCATAATTTACAGAAATATTCAATAGCTATTTTTTGAAATTATAGGAGCCAAGGGCATGACAAGTCAAACACAGTTTGAAATGGCAACCGGATACCTCAACCTGCCGGAAAGGATACAGGCCCACAGATCACTTCACCTGTTCTGCAAGATTCGCAACTATGTCTTCAGCAACGTTTTGGAAAATTGTTTCCCATGCCCCGATGGTATAGGCTCCACCGGCATCTACGGTGCGCTTAGCATCCACCGACCCGACCTTGCGGTTGTCGGAGTCGTTGAGCGCACTCCTAACGACGAGAGTGGTCGATCCATAGCCGGGCATTAACCACCGCTTAAATGCATCTCCTTTAGCGTACTCAACGATATCGGCAGTGAGCACCAGTCTCGGGCCTGCTCCCTCAGTCCACTGGAGGTTCTTCTTCTTTAGAGCATTGGTTAGGGCATCTGCCAGCATTTTCTCGACATCAATGTCAAAGTTCTGTCCCGTCTGATTCTTCACGGTGCCAAGTTCGACCTTCGTACCAGGTTGCATGGAGTATTGTTGATCGAAAGTAATCTTGTGCTCAACTGTGCCGCAGCCGGAGAGAAACATTAGAACCATCAGGATAGCAGCGGCTTTATTGTAATAATGAAAGTGATACATGTGATCTCCTATGAGAATAATGGAAGGTGATAGTTATAAAAACCAATCACCACTGTACTCCGAACATCCATGTCTGCTCCCTATGCATTCCCGACGTATCGGGTTCAGGGCTAGAATCCGACACAAACTTGATTTCTAATATTTTAAGTATACCATCCGGGGGAACAATAAGTCAAAATGACTTAGGATTGAACCCGGCAATCTCAACCTGTCGGAAGAGATGGGGAGTTGATATTCATCGTAAATCCACGTAACAAACTACCCGGTCGCAAACACCCTCCGCTTCGGTAACCAGTTCACTGACCTGGAGGGAGGGCAAACCGCAGACAAAAGGGACAAAATGAATGCAAAGCGGCTTAATCCTTCAGGCAACGGACGCTTAAAGCGAGGGCACGGTAAAGGTTGCTCGTGAAGGCGCTGACGCTACTGAAGAACAAGACGCGACTGTAGCTGCCATCCACCGTACTGCTCCAGTAGCCGCCGGAGCTACCCGCGCTGTCGAGCGTGCCATTGAAGCTGTTGCGGGTGCCTGCCGGAACAAGTTTCAGCGGCGAGGCAAAAGCCCCGGCGGCGTTGTTGCTGCTCCACGAAACCCTTTCTGTCTCCCATTCCGCTGATGTCGGCAATCTGAAACCGGCCGGACAGGGGTTGTTGATGCCTGAAACCCCCTGCCAGAGGCTGTCGTTCTGCGGCGAGCGCCAATCGTAAGGAGAGGAAGGCGCCAAGATAAAACTGCCATGCCCGGGGACATCATTAGTACTGAGAGTTGAAGTGGTCGGACTGGTGCGGCTCTGATGGCCGTCGGCCGGCCGGCCCCACTGGTACAGGTCGCCATACGCCTCCGCATCGGTCATGCTGGTGGCCACCCGGGAGACGCCGACGTTGCGGTCCATCCATATCTGGCCGGAAGAGGCCACTGTCATGGATGCCGGTACTTGAGTACCGGTAACACCACAGATAGTGACTCCATAAACAATATTATCCGGCAGAAGATTGGCATCATTACAGCTGTTCAGCGGTATAACCACCACCTTGGTCTGTGCCGAGGCCAATGCGGTTGAAAAACAAACAGCGAGAGCAACTGCAAAATGTATGAACAATTTCATTTCCACCCCTCCTCGTATTTGGTGAAAAAGACAAAACCGCATAAAATCTGCAAACAGGGAAAGCGCAACGAATACATCTTCAAAGAAAAATGTTCTGCACTCTGCCTCCACTATACGGTTTGGCAGGGAAGGAAGTCAAACAGGGATGTCACCCGGCAATCTCAACCTGCGGGAAAGGAGAGGAACTGGAGATATATCGTATTTCACTTTTGATAAAAAAAACCCCTTCGAGCATGTTTGGGAGGGAGGAGAAGTCTCTCCGTTCCAGCTTCAGAAGGGGTTAAATGAAGACTCGTCTTCGGCCGAGGTGGCGAGCCTTCTAAGGAGGCTAATAAACCTCTTTATTAAGATAATACCAAATGCGGGACAATGAAGTCAAAAACTATGAATATATTTTTGGGCAACATCAACCTAAAGGATAAGCTGGGAAGTGAAGATTTATCGTAAATATACGTAACAAACCAGAACATCTCGTCGCCTCGACATGACATCCGTACACCGCTAGGGCACGGGAGATTATGGGAACAGCATAGTACGGACAGTATCGGACAAGACCGGGTGATGCCTTGGTGGAGCTACCACCATCGGCATCGATCCGGCTCCCCGGCCTTGTCCGTTGAGGTTGGGCCCGCCACTGCGAAAACGACGAGGTGGAAAATGATCAAACCCACCAAGCAGCTACTACTGTCCGCCGCGGACAGCGCGCACATTATAGCTATTTCCCCTGTTACCGTCGGTGACGCGGCCGTCGTGGAAATTTACGAGCCACGCCTGTTCCGTATATAAAGAACCGGAAGTAGACGACCAATAAATGGAAAACTCGGTATGAAGGAAGGGGTGACCGGAAGGAAGGGTGGGGTCGAACTGGCTGAAATCAACTAGACTGTGCAGTTCGCGGATGTTCGGCAAACGCCAGTCGCCGGCCACGGAACCGTCGGTCAGATTGCAATATCCCGTAGACAGTTGCCCGGACGCGGCAAGAGCTGCCTGCCAGTTGCGCGGATTCTGTCCCGTGGCATCGCCGGCAAAGAAGGTGGTGCAGTTTCCCTCCTGGAGCCAGACCAAGCCGGTGAGCTTGTCGGTTACCGTGCCGTCGTTATTGTCTATGAAGCGGGGCGAGACCGTTACCCCGGCTTGGAACTCACCGTCCTCCCCCGTGCCCGTGCAGGGAAACGGATTGCAGGGAGCTGTCGTGCAGGCCGGATCATAACACAGGGTCTGGCCGGTGCTTGCCAATACTCCTGAAGTCCGGGACCCCCCCATTGGTATGACCACCACCTTGTTCTGCGCCTCGGAAACAGACAGTGAAAAAGAAAATACGAGAACAGCGACAAATTGAATTAAAGACCTCATTTTTTCCCTCCCTCCTTGATGCATCGACAAAAAAGCCTGGCTATCCGCTTTTTCAATTATACGAGGAGAGGGAAAAAGAAGTCAAATAAGGGTTAGGATGGCCCCCGACAATCTCAACTTGCCTGAAAGGACGTGAACTTGAGATATATCGTATTTGAAGAATAACCTGACATTTTTTTTCTGCCCCATTTGAAATGGCTTCCCAGAAAATGATATAATAAAAATAAGAAATTTTATTAAAAAGGAACAGCAGGGTCGGATCCTCTGATCCTGACATCCCAGCTTATTTCTACAACAAAGGAGGCCTTACGATGAACGGGAACACGACTACGACTCTTACGGTTCTGAATCGCCGCGATTTTATAGGCGCCTCGGCTAGCGCAGCTATTCTCTTTGCCATGAACGGCCTGCCCTTCAGCGCGCGGGCAGCCACCGTCCATGCCCTGCCGCCCCTGCCCTACGCTGACGATGCCCTTGCCCCCGTGATATCGGCCAATACCCTTGGCTTCCACTACGGCAAGCATCACCGGGGCTATGTCGACAACCTCAACAAGCTGGTGGCAGGGACAGAGTTTGCCGATCTGTCCCTGGAGAAGATCATCATCGCAGCAGCAGGAAAGCCTGAAAAGGCCGCAATTTTCAACAACGCGGCCCAGACATGGAACCACACGTTCTACTGGAACAGCCTGAAGCCAAATGGCGGGGGCGAGCCTCCCGCCTCGCTGAAGCAAAAAATCGAGGCCGCCTTCGGTACTGTGGACGCGTGCAGGAAGGAGCTGGCTACTGCTGCGACAAGCCAGTTCGGCAGCGGCTGGGCCTGGCTTGTGCAGGAGGGCGACAAGCTCAAGGTAGTCAAGACCGGCAACGCTGACCTGCCGTTGACCATGGGCATGAAGCCCCTTCTGACCATAGACGTGTGGGAGCACGCCTACTACCTTGATTACCAGAACCGCAGGGCTGATTATGTCAGCGCCGTGCTCGAAAAATTGATCAACTGGGATTTCGCCGCAGCCAATCTCGGTTAACGCAATCCCGCCTGCAGAAGCGGGCAACGGAGCGAACCGGCCCAGGCCAGGGTCACCCCTTGATCTGGGCCTTTCCGTTGGCAATATTGATCAATAGAAGTCTTATTGTCCCCCGGTTGCCGTTCCAAATACTGAGTGATTTCTTCTCACTCCAGGTCGTCCGCTCAAGTCGATTCTCCTTTGGGCGTCGGCAGTTCAACGATGAAAACGGCTCCGGGTCCATACTGCTCGGATCTCGTGAAATCTCTGGGCAGATATTCCGCCGGCGTCGGGCTCAGGGCGGAAATAGTGCCGCCAAGATCCTTGATGATGCCGAATGAAATGGAAAGGCCAAGACCTGTTCCCTTGCCGACCTGCTTGGTTGTGAAGAACGGGTCGAATAATTTGCTGAGATGCTCCTTTTCCACTCCCTGGCCGGTGTCGGCGATGCTGACCTCGATCCCCTGCCTCTGGATGTTGCGCCTGGATTGAACGAATATCAGCCCGTCCTGACCAATGGCATCGGCTGCGTTGTTGAGTAGGTTCAGCCAGACCTGCTTCAATTGTTCCTTGTCGCCTGTCAGTAGCGTAATGGTTTCTTCCAGTTCATGGATGATCATAATGCGGTTCAGGGAGAAAACATGCTCAACCAGGGCGATGACTTCCCGCAGGGACTCATTGACATTCAACGCTTCCCTTACAGAGTGGGAGCGTCGCGAGAAACCAAGCAGGTCGGCGACGATCTTCCGGCAGACTTTGGTCTGCTTTTCAATGATCTTCAGGTTCTCCAGGAGTGCTTCGTCGGTGATGTCATCCATCATCAGCTGGCTGTAGCCGAGGATGACCCCCAGCGGGGTGTTGATTTCATGGGCGACGCCCCCGGCCAGCCGTCCCAGTCCTTCCATCTTCTGGGCTTGGATGAGCTGTTCCTGGAATTTTTTGAGCGTGGAGATGTCCCTGGCAGTCAATAGAAGGCCTATGATGCTGTTGTCCTGATCATAGACAGGGACCTTGACCACATGAAACCATTTCTGGCCGTCAGGCCGTTTGAAGGTGATTTCTTTGACCAGGGGAGTCCCCGTGCCGAGTATCCGCTTGTCTTCCTGAAAAGCAAGATCGGCCTGCTGTTTTGGGAATAGATCAAAATCCGTCCTGCCGATGACATCATCCTCATGGAGGTTGAAATATTCACAGAACGCCTTGCCGGCAAAGGTATAGATCAGGTCCTTATCCTGCAGAGTAATGAAATCCGGTGTCACATCCATAATAGTTTTGAGCAGACGCTGTTGTTTGCCTATCGTTTTCTCGCGCTCGGTCAGCTCTTCGATGTGATTTTTTACCGTGACGGCCATGACGTCAAAGGCTTCGGCCAAATCCTGGAGTTCATCCCCGGAATTGTACCTGAATACAGGACAGTGCCGGCAGCTTTCGATTTTAAGTGGATATTCCTTGTCGCGACAAGCGGGGCAAAGGGTTCCGGGCAGATACCAGCAACGGCGCCGGCTGTCGCCGTAAGCCGGACATTCTTCTTTCCCGCACTCCATGATTTCCCAGCAGTTTTTTTCCAGGGAAAAGCCTGCTTGAACGTTGAGATTGCCCTTCACGATTTCCTCAGCGGATTCCCGCAGCCGCTTGAGGCGAAAGGTAACCGTGTGAGAAAACCAGAGGGCAAGAACTACTCCCAGGCCTACGACTCCGAGCGTGGCGATAAGGCTGATAATCTGCTGCTGGTGTATTTGGGCGTCCAGGTTGCTCCTTGACAGCCCCAGCCGGACGGTGCCCAGGTTTTTCTCCCCGAGGGCGATCCGGGCATTGAAATCATAAATGCGCCCCCGTTCTGTTGCCAACAGCAGCGGCTGCGGCTTTTGGCCGTCCAGGTTGACATGGAGCAGATCAATGGGAAAGCCGCCGGAAAAGGTATGGGCCAGGATGTTGTTGCTGGCGTCCACCAGGAAAATATAGATGACAACGCCATACTGACCATGGACATTGTCGATGAGGTTTTTCATCTGGAGAAAATCCATGGCCAGCAGGGGTTCAGTGAGGCGAAAGGAGAGGCCTGAGGTCAGCGCCATCCCCCTCTCCTTCCCCTCCTCGAGTAGCGCCTTTGAGGACATGGACGAGAGAATCAGGCCGATGCTCAGGCCGCAAACGACCAGCATCAGGATCACCCCTAAGGTGATCTTGGTCTTGAACCGCAGGCTGTGCAGTATTTGCCTGAGATACCTACTCAAGATCCAGGCCCACCTGTTTGCTCAATTCACGTATGGGATCAAAGTCCTGGTCGTCGGAAGGCACGAAGCCGATGAATTTTGCCGCATCGAGGATTTCACGGTGCTGAGGGTTGTGCGCATAATCAAGCTTGAGCATGGCATCTCTGATTTTATCGACCACCTCCTGGGGCACTTTCGGGCTGTAGGCGTAGACCCAGCCCGGATACCATTTGGAGCTGGCCACCACCTTGATCTGGTTGACGTCGATTTTGTCTTCCACCACCCGCAGGGCGCCTTCCCGGATTGATCCGAAATCGTGAAGTCCGGCATACACCCCAAGAATAACATTTTCCTGCCTTCCGCCTGAAAAAACGACTTCCTTGAAGTCGGGAAGATTGAGCCCGTGCTCGACAAAATGCCCAAGGGGAAAAAGGTATCCTCCGGCGGAGGACGGGTCAACGGCTACCCACGATTTTCTACGGCAATCCTCGACGGACTGGATTGCCGCGTTGTCCTTGCGGGCAATGATCTGTCCCCGAAACTCTGCCCGACCGTCTTCCTCGACGATCCGGGTCATGGCCCTGGCGCCGAACCTGTTCGCCAGTTTGACGTAAAGGAATGGGTTTGAGAACGAGATGTCGATCTTGCCTTCACCAAACATACTGACGTGATGGGCAAAGGTATCCGGGAATACCTGCCGTATCGGGAGGCCGGTCTGCTCGGCAAGGTATTCCACCAGTGGTTGATGACGTTTGAAGGACTCTGTGTGCGAGTACTGGGGGAGGTAGGCGTAGGTTATCGCCGGCAGTTGCGGCCTGAATGAAATTTCCTGACGTTTTTCCAGGGATACCTTGATGATCTCCTCGTCTCCTCCGCAGGAACAGAGGAATAAACCAGTCAGGAGTATGAACAGGGAGAATGCTTTCTTGGGCATGGAGCAGTCCGGTTGCTGTGTATGGCTGACGGGAGTCCTGGCTCCTGTTGTCACTGAGATGATCGGGTGTTCACAAAGAGAGCAATACTCATTCCGATGTCGACACTCAACTTAGATATATATCGACACTTCCGGATTACGCAAACTATAATCTGATTACGTACAAAACTGAGCCAATTTTTTCTTAGGGGTGATCGCTCTGTGCTAACCCAGCCATGTTAGACTATTCCAAACTTTAACTGGAAGAAGAACAACATGGCGAAAAACAAGATTCAATTTCAACAAGGTTTAAGCTTGCTGGAATTTTTTGCATCATATGGCACAAAAGACATTTTCATCGGTATCTTTCCGAGTTTTGTTATCGATTCAACAGGCGCTTTGATCTTCGCCAGTTGATCCCGCGATTTTGCTCTGTGCCGGTGAGGACAACCCCCTTGTCATCGCGCATCATAAAATCGGCTGAGTTTCATTGGTAATCAGGAAAAGGTATATTTTCTCCAGACCGAGGGGGAAATGGCATGAGGTTGCACAAGTTGCACCTGCTTATTGATGGTGGCTGAAGGTTTCGCAGATAAGCTTCACGAGAAAAATTGCTATTTTGTTGAGGTTAAGACTGGCAATGGCAAGCCAGGCAACCTGCTTCAACGTCCTTGAAACAGGTTACCTGCTGTTCGTACGGGTTAGGGCTGAGCGTTATTTGTTATGGCCGGCAGGAACGTCATTCAGGGAAAGCGGGTGAAGGTCGCTGTACATAGGATATTGTTCTTCATGCGAGATGATTAATAAAGATCATTTTTTTTGCAGACAGGGTATTGTCATCACGGACATCCCATAATCTATAAGTCAGCGTTATAGTATTTTCGTTGTTGGAACATGCTGAAATGATAGACGAAAAGAGCTACATAGAGGTACGGGGCCTGACGAAACACTTCGGCAAGGTGCTGGCCGTGGCCGATGTTGACTTTGCCGTGGCCAAGGGAGAACTGTTCGGCTTTCTTGGTCCCAACGGCGCGGGCAAAACCACGATCATTAACATCCTCACCGGCCTAGCGCATCCCGACTCGGGAACAATCCGTATCGGTGGTATCGATTGCACCGGAAATTCCAAGGCGGCTCAGCATCTTATCGGTGTCGTTCCTGACGAAAGCAACCTCTATCCGGAACTCACCGGTTTTGATAACCTCTGTTTCTGCGCGGCCCTCTATGGCATGAAAAAAGCCGAACGACAGGCCCGGGCTCGCGAACTTCTGAATGTTTTCGGTTTAAGCGGGGCCTCGGATCGCAAGTTCGGCGGCTACTCCAAAGGCATGAAACGCAAACTGACTATCGCTGCCGGCATCATCCACAAACCCGTAATCCTTTTTCTGGACGAACCAACAACGGGCATCGACGTGGCCAGCGCCCGTCATCTACGGCAACTCATCTCCGATCTGAACAAGGGCGGAACCACCATTTTTCTGACCACTCATTACATTGAGGAGGCAGAGCGGCTTTGCGACCGCATTGCTTTCATCGTCTCCGGCCACATCGTCCAGGTTGATACTGTCGAGCATCTTGTCCAGCCGATACAGGCCAGACACATATTGCAGATCGTCTGTGCGAACATGCCACAGGACATTCAAAAATACTTGTCAGCATCTTTCCCCGACCTCGAGTTCACAACCCCGGGTCATGGACTGATTCGGGTGGAGGCCGAAAAGCCCGTCCACGTCGGACTGCTGGTTCGCTTCATTGAAGAACGGGGTGGCGAAGTCTCCGAGGCTCGGAGAATAAGGCCGTCCCTTGAAGACATCTTTGTCCGTATTACCGGCATCGAGGCAAACCACATGCATAAGGAAAAGGAAAAAACCGGAGGCGGCCGATGAAACTCTGGATCGCCTTCTGGAATATTTTGCTCAAAGACATGCGGACCTATTACCTGAAGCCGCCGAATGTAAGCTGGGGCATCATTTTTCCGCTGGCATGGACCGGGATGTTTTTCATAAGGTCCGACAGCGGGATTGAAAGCATTCTGACCTTGCTTCCAGGGATGGTGGCGCTCTCCATCCTATTCGGCACCACTTCCATGCTGGCGGTGACCGTAACTTTCGAGAAAAAGAACCGCTCTTTCGAGCGGCTGTTGCTAGCGCCTATTCCGTTCGAGTTGCTGATGCTGGCCAAGACCAGTGGCGCCATCCTCTTCGGCGTGGCCAACGGCTTCGTACCGGTCATTATGGCTGCATTTCTGGTCGATCTGTCCGGGATAGGGTGGGGTTCCTTCGTCCTGACGGTTTTCTTGATCGCCGTGGTTTCGACCTTTCTGGGTCTGTTTATCGCCGTTGCGGTGAGCGAGGTTTTCGAGGCGCAAACATTTTCCAATTTCTTCCGCTTCCCCATGATCTTCCTCTGCGGCCTCTTTTTTCCCATCGAGAAATTGCCCTTGTTCCTGAAACCACTTTCCTATGCACTTCCCCTGACCTATGGAGTGGACGTGCTTCATGGTACCGTGCACGGCGGGCACACAATGCCTTTTCCCCTCGACTTTGTCATCCTTGCTGCTTTCTGCGTCGGCTTGTTTGCCATGTGTCTGCGAAATATAAGGAGACGCTGGATCGCCTGACTCCACAGACAATGATGAATAGCTGATGAAGCCACCGGCATGGGTGAACTGAAGTATTGCAAGCGGATTGAGGAGCGGCATCAGACTTGGGCTTGAAGAGTCGCCTATCGCTTCATTGGAAATAATGATGCATCCGGCGGACTCAAGAAAACAGTTACACGTTAAGGCGGGGTGTAAAGCCAGCTTTTTTCCCGATTTTTCACAGATCGCTGCGAACGGCCTGTTTTTCTAGCGGAATGCGGGTTCGCCTCCCGCCGTTTTTAATCAGTGCTTTCAACCCTTTCCTCTCCATCAAGTCCAGCAACTTTTTTGAAGCGCCGTTGGGTTTTTTGTTGCCTTGTTCCTACTTCTGAACTGTTGAAGGGCAGATATTGAAAAGGCTCGCCAAAGCAGCCTGGCTCAGTTGAGCTGCAGCCTTATCTCACAGGTGTCTAGATCTATTCCGGAGAATGTGCTGTTGTAGCCGGTGTCACGAATGACCTGGCGGACGAGGTCTGGGATTTCCTTGCTGATTGTGATGAAAAGTTCAGGAGGGCTGGTGCGGAACTCCCCGGCAACTTCTACCAGGTTGTCTGCGATAAAGGTCTCGCATGCTACCTTGGCAGAGGGATCACTCCGAAGAAATCGGTCGAGCACGGTGTCGGAAATGCGGTCCGCCAGCTTATCAGGGTGGCCTTCCGAGACTGACTCAGAGGTGAAGAGATAGGTACGTTCGGCGGGATTGCCCCTGGCCGATCCAAGGGCTTTATCGGCACTCTGGGGACGATTTTCAGAAAAACTGATGGTGTAGAAGACATGGCAACACCTCCTTCGCTCCGTAAAAAGTGGCGTAGACACACCCTGGAGCGAGATCAGTGAGTCAACGCTTTAGCAGTACTTATTAGTCGCCCCTGCAAGTTGTTGCTTAAATCGGCGACGCCCGGATTCTGCCGGACACAAAAAACCCGCTCAGCACAACGGGATGCTAAAGCGGGTATCAAATTTCTATTGACCCTCTCTTTAGCTGGCTTGAGCGGGCACAAACTTTTTTTCAACCCTCTCTTTAGCCGGTTTTATATAGCGCCCGCAAGCTGAGTTCAAATCAGCGCTTATTATTTTTTATATCAAAAAATGAAGACCGTCAAGCATAGAAATAGGCTGTGCTCTTCGTTTCGATAAACCACTCAATTTGGGATACCTTTACAATGTAGGGATCTGTCGCGGTAGGAATACCAGTTGCCTAATACCCCCCGCACAGATCCCGGCGTGCGGAACTACCGCACCGGGCTCCTGCCTCAGGTAATAACGCCAAATCGGTTCAGGGGCTGAGGGTGACATATGCGGGCTGGTGGAAACCAGTGTTCAGCCAGCTTTTCCATTCTTTCCCAAGTAATCCTTGTTTTCTGGCTACGACGGCATAATACCTTGAGCCAAAGCCTACGAACAGCATGGCGAAAAGATGAAATTGCACGACTATTGAGCGGCACACCATAGTAACGGATGTGCCCGCCAATTACAGCTCTAAGATACGCCCCCTGCTCTGGAATCGGGGCATGCATCCGCCGGCGGAGTTCGACATAGACCTCTTTCAGCTTGGCATGCCACTTCTTCCGTATCGTCTTGCGGAATACCGTAAACATTCCGTTTCTCGTCTTACCGCAGATATGGGTGAAGCCAAGAAAGTTGAACGTCTCGGGTTTCCGATCGCCACGCCTCTCGCGATTGCTGGCCGCAAAACGGCCAAATTCGATCAGGCGCGTCTTGTCAGGGTGGAGCCTTAACCTGAACCGAACCAGCCGCTGCTGCAACTCCGTCAGAAAAAGCTCTGCCTCAAACCGATACTGAAAGCCCAGAACAAAATCATCGGCATATCGCACAATGATGACATCTCCTCGGGCATGATGGCTTCTCCACCATTGAACCCACAGGTCGAGGACATAGTGCAGGAAGATATTGGACAGGACTGGACTGATACTGCCTCCCTGCGCTGTCCCTTCTTCCTTGCGTATCCTCTTCCCCTCTTCCAGCACACCGGCTTTCAGCCATTTCCGGATAAGCCGAATGATGCGCCGGTCTGCAATACGGTGCTCGATAAATGCGATCAACCATTCGTGGCTGAGGGTATCAAAGAAGGCACGAAGATCGGCATCGAGCACCCAACCCACCTTTCTCTTCATGATCCCGACAGTTAACGCGTCCAGCGCAATATGCTGGCTGCGGCCTGGCCGGAATCCATATGAGAAGTTGCAGAAATCCTGCTCGTAGACAACGTTCAACACCTCCACCACTGCCCGTTGGACAAGCTTATCCTCAAGTGCAGTGATGCCTATCGGTCGCTGCCGACCGTCAGGCTTAGGTATGTACGTTCTGCGAACTGGTTTTGCCCGGTATGCCCCTCTCTGCAGACGTGCAGACAGATCCTTCAGGTTTTCCTCAAGGTTCTCGCCGTATTGCTGCCATGTCACACCATCGACCCCTGCAGCTGCCTTACGCTTGAGCGCGTAGTAGGATGCCCGCAGGTGATCAACAGCATACACATGATGATAAAGGGCGGTGAGTTGTTGTTTCCTGTTCTTGTTGATCGATTGACGTATCCGCGCAAACGCACTTGGCACACTGGTCCGGCTCTGTGTCCGGGGCGTGTTTTGCTTGAGCGGATTCCCCTTGGCCAGCCCCCTTCCCTCCGTCACCTCCGTACCCCGCATAGAACAGGACTTGTTCGGTGATTTCTCCGGTAACTATGGGGCTGTCCGACTTCCTGCAACCGTACATCATTGCCGTACGTCCTTGGACTTCACAATGCGTTCTATGGTACCCATATCCATAGACGGTTACGGGATCTCCCGGTTCCCGTGAAAGGAGTTTCCGTCTGTGCACGAGGTCTCAGACCGCGCAGGGTTCCTGCATACCTTGCCATAACGGTATGCAGGATATTGCCTTCCGTCTCTGCGACAACGTTGGCACCCTGGAATACTGTTTCACGGCTCAATACTCGGCCCATACGTACCTCTGCCAACGCTTCGCCCCAGCCCTCACGGACTGCAACGCATGACTCGAGGCCTGTGTGAGGGGCTAACTCTTCACAGTATGACTCTTGCATTCACTACACCTTTCCGGTTTTGACCGGCGCACCGCAGAACAGCTCAACACGAAAACAGTTACTATTTTGTTGAGGTTCCATTTGGAAATGCCGGATCATCTTCAAGCGGCACAAACAACGGCAGCCTGATTTTCTCTGCCAGGTTTTCCCTGCGCCATTGTTCATCATTGACGAACAGCATGCCGCCGCCGCTCACCATGCTGTTCATGTGCAGATGTGTTCCGGAAAGTTGCTGCAAGGGTGCGACTATTACCTGAGCGCCTTTATTCCTGTCGGCCGATTGCCTTGCCCGGACGACGGTCGCCACCATCGACGCCGGACAGTCATCGGCAACAAAGGCAATTACCTTGCTGCCGGGTATCGCCGCCAACTTCATTTCGTCTGACCCTTCAGCACCGGTAACCGAGAGACCCGGCGGGAAGGTCCATTTCTCCCTGGACACACCAGGACAGAAGGCATCGTCCTGGAACCGGTCCGCGATCAGGGCGGCCAGCGTCACCATACTCCGTTCATAATAGAGGGATAGACAGTAATTCACGATTTCATGCCTGGGGAGGTGAGGGACCAGAACCGCCAGCCAGCTCGCCACGCCCTGCAGCACCGCTTCCTGATACCTGACCTTTATCCCCGTGGCCGGAACGCCGGCAGAGTGGTACTCGACATACTCGTGCATCATAAAGGATTGGGCTACCAGCCGCCGGACCATGTCGCTGTGCCTGAGCTGTTCGTACTGATCGCGGACAAAGGCCTGGAACTCTTTCTTCTTGGCCGAGAGCTCCCCGATGGTCCGGATGGCGGAGCTTGAATCCAGCAGCTGTTTAGTCTGGATCATAAGGAGGGCGAAACCGTCCGGATCCGGGCCGGCCTCCTTTTCCTTCCCGGACATCCGGGCGTAGAAATGCTCGTTTGCGTTGCTGCCGGTAAAGGAAGGCGGCCTGGCTGCGTCTTCAATGTGCAGGGTAAAGGATTCATCACGCAGGATGACGGGATATGACTGCCCCCCTGCAAATACCAGCACGCCAAGCCCGTTATATGCTGTATCGATGGTGACACTCCCCCCTGCCGGCACCTTCGCTCTGGCCAGGGAAATCTCGTCCAGGCCGTCATAGCCGACCAGTTCAAGGCTCACGGCCGTTTGGGAGTGCAGAGTAATAAGAGCCCCAGTGGAATCACCGGCGAAGAGAACAAGAAAACACAGAGAAAAAATGGCGGCCCGCTGCGCCCTGCGGGACGCGGCAGGAAAGGGACAAAAGTGACAAAATGAATACAAAGCGGCTTAATCCTTCAGGCAACGGACGCTCAAGCCGTCCGCACGGACGCAGCCGTGTATGTTGGCACCGCCGCTGTCGAAGTCCAAGTTGAGGCTACCACCGCCATCCACCGTACTGCTCCAGTAGGAGCCGTCGCTGCTTGCGTTGATGAGCATGCCATCGCGGGGGTAGCGGCGACCTGCCGTGACAAGCTTCAGGGGGGAGGCAAAGGCGCCGTCATAACCCGGACTGGACCAGGACGAGCGTTCCGTTTCAAGTTCAGGGTATACCGGCAATCTGAAGCCGGCGGGACAAGGGTTGTTGATGCCGGATACGCCCTGCCACAGGCTGTTGTTCTGCGGGCTCCGCCAATCGTAGGGAGATGAAGTTGCCAGGATAAAACTGCCATGGCCGGGGACATCTGTGGCGCTGAGGGTTGTGGTGGTCGGGCTGGAACGCTGCTCATGCCCGTCAGTCAGCCTGCCCCACTGGTACAGGTCGCCGTAGGCGGCCGAATCCGAGAAACTGGTGGCGACGCGGGAGGCGCCAAGATTGCGGTCCATCCATATTTGTCCGCCTGCGGAAGTCACTTCCAATATCCAACTGCAAGTTGTTATTCCATTTGAGGACGATACCCAATTAGTGCCGTTGCATACACAAATTGTAGACACTGATGTAAGAGCAACAGACCCAAACTGGGATGAGTCACAATTGGCTGGGGGCTCGTAATTAACTGCAAGGCGCATGTATCCATTAATATCTAAAGTGGATGCAGGGGTTGTAGTGCCAATACCCACCTTGCCAGGAGTCGTCACTTGTCCAGTACCATCAGTCCAAGAACTTGTCCCTGGTGGGCCCTGCGGTCCGGTTAGCCCTATCGGTCCCTGCTCGCCAGTATCCCCCTTGTCACCTTTTGGACCCTGCTCGCCCTGGATACCTTGAATGCCCTGTTCACCTTGTGGTCCTTGTATACCCTGCGGTCCTGCTGGCCCTATCGGTCCCTGATCGCCGGTATCCCCTTTGTCGCCTTTCAGGACGATTAAACTCCAAAACGCCGAATAAGGCGGAGCATTATCTATCGTTGAGGTATGATTTGCGGTACACACATAAGTACTGCCGCCAATCTGAGTTGTTTCCCCCTTTTGGTACGATTTGCCTGAAGACCAATCGCCTGCCCAGTTGGTTATTTCAATATTCGTTCTGCTGCCCATTGGTATGACTACGACCTTGTTCTGCGCCTCGGCAACGGACATTGAGAAAGAAAATGTGAGAACAACGGCAGAATGGATTAAATACCTCATTTCTGCCCTCCCTCCTTGATGCATCAATAACAACCAGGATATCTACTCTTTTTAATTATACGGGCAGAATGAAAATGAAGTCAAACGCGGGGGGGGGATAGCAACCGGCAATCTCAACCTGCCGGAAGGAAAGGGGACTGAAGGTATATCGTATCGCGCCGAGCGAAACCCACGACCTTGGGATTTCCGTTGATGGAAAGAAACTGGGCATTGTTACCCAGTGGGTGCGAGCGTAGCCGCTCAACTCCCACCTGGCCAAAGTCAAGCCGACAGGTCAGTAGAGAAGTCCGAGGGCCAACCCAGTAACGGGAGTCCTGAGCCGGACGGATCAAGAATGCAGGCTCTGTATTGAGCTCCGAAAAATCTTTCTTCGTGGTCTTTATGATAGCTTCCGGGCAACCGGGAGTGAAAGCCGACGGCTTTACGATGCCGGAAGGCAGCAGGCCGGAATGCGCTATGGCAAGTGTTCCGGTCACCACCGGGGTCTGAGACCAGGGCATGTATTCACAGGGGTAGCGTGGGAACTCGGGAGAGCCACTTGTCTCCTTGCACAGGTAACGGTCAGGAATGCCGTATATACATTCCCGGCGTATGAGGTGAGAGCGCCCCGCCCCTCATGCGAGCTTGCAGAAGAACACAAAAGCAGAAGGGCAGGCAAGGTATCAGGTACGGACAGCGAAGAGTGAACGGACCTGAGACGGGCTTTTGGCAGTCTTAGCTGATCATAGTACCGGTGGACAGGAAAAGATGTCCGGGAAGGCGGGGAACCGAGGCTCAAGGGACCCGCTGCAGGAAAGGTGAAGCCGGGCATAACGCTCTGTGGACAGGAAAGATAGGAGGGACTCTGTGCCCACAAACTATGTCAACGCAAAGTCCATAGAATGCACTGGGTAGCAAAGTTATGCGCCAAACGGGGAACAACCCGTTTGGTAATTCACGGGCGTAGAACCTGTGTCTTTCGAGGAACCGGGTGAGGGAAATCATCACGTCCGGGTCTGTGGGGAGGGCACCGGGTAACCGGCGCCTTTACCCGGAACTATACGTAACAAATCACCTTTTCTCAAAACAGCACAAGTCCTGCAACAACCAGAAAATTCGGGATTCATACGGACAATATGGATCAAAAAAAGGTGATCAAGGAGGCGGTCAGCCACCTCCTTGATGGACAGGAATATAGAGTGACTCAATCCGCCCGGCGAAACAGCAAGAGGAAACGCGGCGCCCGGCTGAACGGCAGCCTGGTCTCCTCCACCCCGACACAGATGAAAGCTCCGACCCGGTCACCCTGCCCCAGCCCTTGCCTTCCCCCCTCCCCCTGCATACAGATGACATAGGTCTTCGATGTGGCGAGGATCTCGACCATGATTAGAAAGGAGGGAACGTCCGCTACGGCCCGGCCGGTGATGAGCTGGTATTCTCCTGTCACTCGTCCCTCCTCGATGCGGGAAGGCTCCACCGCAATCCGCGTCACGGCAAGGGTTCTGATGACATGCCGCAGAAAAATGACTCGCCGCTCTCGTGGTTCGAGCAGGGTGATTTGCCAGGAGGAGGGTCGCGCAATTTTCACCGGCAGGCCGGGAAAACCGGCGCCGCTGCCCACGTCAAGCAAGGTGCCGCCCTTGGGCAGCAGCCGGTCGAGGATCGGGACCAAGGTCAGGGAATCAAGAAAATGCTTGTCAATAATCTCCGGCAGCGGGGTGTTTTTGGCGATGAGGTTGACCTTGCGGTTCCACTTCTCCAACTCCAGGCAGTAGCGCACCAGCTGCGCCACCGGACCGTCCGCCAAGGGGAGGCCAAGCAGCTCCAGTCCCCGGCGGAGGAGTTGCTCCGCCTCCTGTTCACTGGTGCCGGGCATGAACGGGTCAGGACCTGGCCGCGTGTTCCACCCGCACCGCCACGGAGCGTTCGTGGGCGGTCAGCCCCTCGAGTCTGGCCAGCAGGCGGATATGGTCGGCATCGCTGAGCAGGGCCTGGCGCGAATAGGAGATGATGGAACTTTTTTTGAGAAAGGTCTCCACCCCCAGGGCAGAAGCGATGCGGGCCGTACCCATGGTGGGCAGGACATGATTGGGCCCGGCCACATAATCGCCGGCCGCCTCCGGGGTAAAGCCGCCCAGGAACACAGCCCCGGCGTGCCGCACCCTGGGCAGCCACTGCCAGGGGTCCTGCACCTGCAGCTCCAGATGCTCGATGGCGATCTCGTTCGCCAATTCCATGGCCTGCTCCAAAGAATCGACCAGCAGGATTGCGCCCCGCTCGGAAAGCGACCGGCTGGCCACCTCCTGGCGGCTCAGCTGCGGTAACTGATACTCCAGTTCCGCCTCGGTCCTGGCGGCAATCTCCTCGCTGGTGGTGAGGAGGATGGCCAGGGCCTGAGGATCATGCTCGGCCTGGGCCAGCAGGTCAGCGGCGATGAATGATGGGTTGGCCTGTGCGTCGGCCACGATCAGCACTTCGCTGGGGCCGGCGATCATATCGATGCGCACACGACCCATGACCTGGCGCTTGGCCTCGGCCACGTACTGGTTGCCGGGGCCGACGATCACGTCCACCGCCGGGATGGTCGCGGTGCCGTAAGCCAAGGCGGCAATGGCCCAGGCGGAACCGATTTTATAAATCTCATCTATCCCGACTTCGCGGGCCGCCACCAGCAGCGCCGGGCTGACCCCTCCCTGGTCGTCGGGCGGGGTGACCATCACCCGCCTCTTGACCCCGGCGATGAGGGCGGGGATGCCGTTCATTAAAACCGAGGAGACTAGGGGGGTGGAGCCGCTCTGCCCGCCCGGCACATAAAGGCCGGCGCTGTCCACCGGCCGCACCAGCCGGCCGGTCACCGTGCCGTCGTCCCTTGTCAGGAACCAGGAGTCCTCCATCTCCCGTTCATGAAAGGCCCGGATCCTCTCCACGGCCAGGCGGAGGGTTGCCAAAAGCTCCGTAGACACTCCCTTTGCCGCCGCCTCGATTTCCGCATCAAGCACCCGCATACCGGCGACAGTCATAGCCGGGGCATCAAACTTCCGGGTGTATTCCACCACCGCCTCGTCGCCCCGGAGACGAACCTCCTCGAGGATATTCGCCACCCTCTCGCGGCAGCCGCCGTCCCCGAAGCTGAACCTTTCCCGCAGGACCCGCAGAAAATTTCGCCCCTGCTCTGTTTCCACACTCAGCGTTCGAATGTTCATCTCGCGTCCTCAATTAATACCGTGGTGTCTCATATTTCTTATGTCCTCTTTAAAAGACAAAAGGGATGGCTATGCAAAAAACCCCAATGAAATAAAAGTGTAATAGAATAAATACATTGAGCATCCGCCACAATGGATACAATAAGTTACCTAGATTGCCGGCGTCTGCATCGCCCTTTTTGCGATTCCGTCAAATGCAAGGCGCGCAAATCCTGAGGAATGAAGCGTACACCCTGTACGCCGCAGTGACAAAGGAAGAAGCACAGGTAAGCGTAGACTCCGACACCTCAGTTGGGGAGTTTTTGCGACACCATCATTTTTCCCGGATCAGTTCCAGCAGCTCGTCGGCACTGATCCGAGCGCTGACATCGGTGCCCTCGAGCAGCGAATTGGCCAGATCCCGTTTCTCCTGGTGCAGCTTGACTATTTTTTCTTCGATGGTATTGGCAGTCACCAGCCGGTAGACCGTAACAGGCCGTTTCTGGCCAATCCGGTGCGCCCGGTCCGCTGCCTGGTCCTCGACCGCAGGATTCCACCAGGGGTCCATGTGGATGACATAATCGGCAGCGGTCAGGTTGAGTCCGAGCCCACCTGCTTTCAGGCTGATCAGGAACAGATCGCCTTCACCTTCCTGGAAGGTTTCCACCTGGCGCTGCCGCTCCCTGGTCGGCGTGGTGCCGTCCAGGTATTTATAGACGATCCCTTTTTCGTCGAGATATTTCCTGATCAAGGAAAGGTGGCCGGTGAACTGGCTGAAAACCAGGGCCTTGTGCCTGCTTGCCAGCAGTTCATCCACCAGCGCGGCAAAAACCTCCATCTTGGCCGCGGAAATGTCGATGTCCGGCACGATCAGCCTGGGGTGGCAGCAGGCCCGGCGCAGTTTCATGATCTCCGCCAGGATCTGCAGATGGCGGCCGGTTTTTTCCATGCTTCCTTCGATGTTTTCCAGGGCCTGCTGGCGCAGGGCCTCGTAAAAATGCATTTCCTCGGGCTTCATCTCCACCCGCAGGGATACCTCGGTGCGGGGCGGCAGCTCGTCCAGAACCTGGGCCTTGATCCGGCGCAGCATAAAGGGGCGGATGATCTTTTTCAGTTTGCGACGAGCATCCCGGTCCTGATGCTTTTCAATGGGAATGCCGAAACGGGCGTTGAACTGCTTGAAGGAGCCGAGCAGACCTGGGTTGATAAAGCGGAACAGGTTCCACAGCTCACCCAGATGGTTCTCGATGGGCGTTCCGGTGGTCAGCAGGCGAAACCTGCCTTTGAGCCGCATAGCCGCCCGGGAGCGCTTGGTGCCGGCATTTTTGATGGCCTGTGCCTCGTCCAGGACAATGCACTGCCACTCGACCGACTCCAGCAGCTTGATTTCCTGCTGCAGCAAGGTGTAGCTGGTGATCAGGATATCAAACTTGTTCAGTGAGGCGACCAGGTCCTTTCTTCCGGTCCCGCTGAGAAGTTGGATGTTGAGGGTAGGTGCGAAACGGATGATCTCCTGCTCCCAGTTCATGCACACCGAGGTCGGCGCGACCACCAGCGTCGGCCCCTGCTTGGCCAGGTACAGGATCACTGCCAGGGACTGCAGGGTCTTGCCAAGACCCATGTCGTCGGCCAGGCAGGCGCCGACGCCGAGATGTGCCAAGCGCGCCATCCAGACGAAACCCTCGTACTGGTAATCGCGCAGTTCGGCCTGCAGGGTGGAGGGTACCTCGGGGGCCAGGGCCTGCGATTCCTGAACCAGGCGCAGACGCCGCTTCCAGCCCTCATCGGCCTTGGTGTTCGCTTCCCGGGTCAGGCCGTCCAGAGCGAGTGCAGCCAGGGGATGGATGAAGACCTCGTCGCCCTCTCCGTCCTCTCTGCTTTCGGCAAGGAGAACCAGCTCGTCCAGTCGTTTGCGGAACTCCTGGGTCAGGGCCAAAAATTGGCTGTCACCGATGGGGATGAAGCGGCTGCGGGAATACTTTACGCTGTCCAGCAGGGTCTTCAGCTCGATGACCTCATCCTGATCGATCGCAAGCCGCCCGCTGATTCCGAACCAGTCCTGCTGGCTGGTGCGGATATTGAGGTTCAGCTGGTTGACGCCGGCCTGACGGCGCACGGACAATCTGCCGCCTTCGGGCCACTCCAGCACCACCTTGTCCCGAATCTCCTCCAGCTCCAGCAGCGCCTGGAGACACTCCTCCGGGTCGAGCAGGTGCCATTCCCGCACATTCCCCTCTTCCAGGTCAATAGCCAGGTCCAGGATAGGGCAGCTCTCCTCTATCTCTCTCGCCTTTTCCTCTTCCAGCCTCAAGTTGCGGCGGGTCTGCAGGCGCCGGCCGTTGACATCGGCCAGCAGATTGGCAACGCCAACGCCCGGTTTCAGATAAGGGCCGCCGTCGACAAAAGGCTTGACAAACATCTCAAGCCGGAAGCCGCTGCCGTAGGGGATGAAGTGCAGGTGGATGGTGGAATCGGCCTCCACGGAGTCAACGCTCTGGCTGCCGATATCAACCCCCACCGAGGAATGGACGGTCATAAACGAACCGATCCTGCCGATGGCGTCAAGCACCTGGCTGCTCGCGGAGATAGGGACCCGCAGCCCCTTGCGCCCGGTTATCCCGGCAATGCGGCGATGATTATCATCGATCCGGATCACCTTGAACCGAGTCAGGGTTTCTTGCCAGACTATCACCTTGCCTTCCCCGATATCCTGGGTGAAATGAATGAACAGGTAGTCACCCTGCTGCTCAACCAGCAGCTCCGGTTCTCCGGCAATGATCTCCACGGGGGTCTGCGGTGATTTTTCCAGAAACACCAAGGGGTGACCGATCAGCGCCGGCAGAGCGATCTCCGGATCAAAACCGTACCCGCTCCCCTTGCTCGGCGGTTCCGCGAGAGAATGCAGTGCCGCACAGATGCGCCGGTCCTGGGTGGTGAGGAAATCGAGATCCCGCTGCTCAATAAGCCGGCTGAGGGCCATGGACCGCCCCTTGCTCCATGTGCCGTCCGCCTTACGTTTCTGTTCCCTGGGCTGAAAATAGAGCCGTCCCTTGGCGTACTGTACCAGCCACACCAAACGGGTGGTCTGCTTCTGACTCCTGACCGCGCTGGTCAGGGTGATCAGCTCCTGCAGGCTATGCTTCCAGGACCGCTCTGTGGCGATTATGCTGACAATCGACCGGCAGCCCAGACGGGATCGGTACTCTTCGCCCAGTCGGCCATATTCTGCCCCCTGCCCTTCATATTCCAGTTCGCCAAGAAGGATCGCCGCCTCCATGGCCAGCCAGGCAAAACCATTGGCGGCAGCCCTTTCGTAGACAGAGGCCAGGGACTTTCTGAACTCGTCGGGGATTTCGACTCCCATCCAGCAGAGGCAGAGTACGGCAATAAGCCTTGTCAGACCCGCCTCGTCCTCCTGAAGCCGTTCGGAGAGCGTCTTCATGTCCGGCAGTGAACTGTCCAGGGAGCTGACCAAGGCGTCGATGAACAGATAGGGAACCTCTTCAGGACATCCCTGGTACCGGGCCAGGGCGATGGCAATATCCTGTTTGATAAGAAGCCGGTCCTCTATACGGTTCCTGTCCAGCAAGGCGAAGACGCAGAACAGTCCCGGCAAGCCGAAGAAAAAAGCCGGACGGTCTCCGAAATACGCATGCAACTGGCGCAAATCCTCTCTAAAAAGAAAATGCGCCTGTTCGGTGTCGCCGCGCAGAAATGCAAGGGTGCCGCTGAAGCCGGATGCATGGAACGAGTCCGGATGCCGCGCATGCAAAGCCTCCAGATCAGTAAAACGGCCTTCCAGCAGATAATACCCGGCCAGAAGGCGGTGGAACGGCACCTGTTCGTCAGGACCGATGGTCAGGGCAGACTCGTCCGCAAGATAGGAGAGAACCGGGGGGTAATGCTGCAACTGGTTCATGCTGTAGCGAATAACCTGCTCCAGCAGATAGAACTGCAGGGATCCGGCCAGGGCACCGAACCACTGAGGGTCAAACGACTCGGCCGCGACAAGCACGGCAGGGGCCTTTCCCGCAAGACGAGAACGGCAGTGTTCATCAAGAAAGGCGTTGGCCTCGTCGATCTTCTCGAAATCCCCGTTGTAGATCCCGATACGGAACTGCCGCATGGCCCTCCGGCAGCGGGTTGACCATTTGCCGTCCTGATAGGAAACCGGGGCCATCTTTTCGACCAAGGCTGAAAGCTGGCAAAATATTCCGCTGCGAACGGCCTGTCTGGTGATGTACTCAACCAACGGCTGCGGAATGCGGTTATTTTCGTTCAGAAAATGTTTCTCCCGCAGTCGGTAGAGGGCCGAAGCCAGCTCCTCCCGGGTTGGCCTGAAAGTCCCCAGCGTCCCAAAATCGGCCTTTGCCATGCAGGAGAAAAGGAAAGGGGTGGCAACGGGTTCGTATATTACCGAAACAAGGAGGAGAAGGGCCTGCTCCAAGGGGGAAAAAGATAAATAGCCCGCAGGAATGTTCCGTTCGTGTTCGTCAGTCATGGAATCCTGGAAAGCAAATGCCCGAAAAAAAATCAACAGCCTTTATACTTACCATGGACAACCAGTTTCTTGAACACAAAAAGCGTAAACTGCTCAGGCTATTCAGACTGAAGGCCAAAGGCTATATACTGTAAGCTGAGGCATTTAGCGATCCTGGACATTGATTTGTTCGGGGAAACAAATAATAGATACGTCCTTCAGCATGATCGGATTTATCTTCCCCTTGAGCCTCAAACATTTCAGCCTATGTTCCCGAGAGCCACCACCAGGCAAAGGGAGATGTTCCCCGAAAAAGGCTTTCGCTGCCGGCCCGTTACTTCAGGAGCTCCTCGTTGATCCAGATGTCGGTTCTGCCTTGCATCCACTTCAGCCAGCCCTTCATCAGATCATTTTGCGCGCCAGTCAGCAACTGATCGTGCAGCTGTTTTTTCCCCGCATCATCAAGGGGCTTTTCCTCATTGCCCCTCTCCAGCAGCTGGAACACATAAAAAATATCGCCTACGGTCACCGGCTTGGCGGGCATGGCATCCTTCATGGAAAGGGAGAAGGCCTCATGAACCACCTGCGCTGGCACCTCGCCGCCACTGGCCGGATTTGAGCGCAGGATCAACCCTGACTGTTGTACCGCGATCTCCTTGGGCGCCGCATCACTTAAACTTTTCTTGTCCCGGGCTTCATTCAGCAGGGTTTCCGCCCTGGACCTAGCCAGGTCAATACTTTTTTCCTTGCGGTATGCGACCTCCACCTGTTCCCGCACCTCGTTCAACTCCGGTGCCGACGGGGCCTGGATGTCGTTGACAAAAAAGATGGCATAGCCCTGGCTGATCTCCACTATTGAGCTGAGTTCACCCTTTTTCAAGGCAAAGGCCGCCTGGAGAAAACGGGGGTCGGAAACCGGCGCCGGGGGTGGCTCATTGCGGCTGAAAAAGTCGGTTTCCCGTACGCTCTCCTTGTTGTTTTCCTGGAACTTTGCCAGGCTCCCTGCCCGAAAGATTTCCTCGTAGGCCTGGGAGGCTCGCTTGAACGTCAAGCCTTTGCCTTCCTGCCGCCGGACCTGGTCGGCAAGCTCCTCTCTGACCTGCTCAAAGGAGCGGGTGGTTGCCCCCCGCACCTCCTCAAGCTTGATAAGGTGATAGCCGAATACCGTCTCTACCACGTCGCTGATCTCCCCCGGCTCCAATTGAAAAACCGCATTGTCAAAAGACTCGACCATGGCGCCCTTGCTGAAGAATCCAAGATCGCCGCCGTTCTTGGCGGAGGAATCCTCGGAATATTGCCTGGCCAGTTCAGCGAAGTCATTGCCTGCCTTGGCCTGGACCAGAACCTCTTCAGCCGTTTTTTTCTTGGCAGCTCGCACTGACGGATCATCTCCTTCCTTCACGCGCAGCAGGATATGCCGGGCATGACGCTGTTCTGGTGTAAAATATTTATCCTTTTCAGCCTCGTACCTCGCCTTGAGGGCGTCATCGCTCACCTGGACCTGAGCCAAGTCGTCTTCGGCGTTAAAAAACAGGTACTGCAGCCGAATTTTCGGCTCAGGGAGATAGTCGTTTTTGTGCTGCTCATACCATGCGGCCAGGTCCTGGTCGTGCACCTCCACTTCGCCCTGCAACTCCTCGCTCTTCACTGCGGCGAAGGCAAGGCGAATCTGTTCCCCGGTGTAGTTGTGGCGGGATATGACTTTTTCGGCAGGGACCACGGCAAACCCCTGGATGGACTCGCTGACCCGGCGGGTCAGCAGATCGTTCTGCAGGCTGGCCTCAAAGGAGGTAGGGTTCATCCTATTCTCCTCCAGGACCTCCTTATAGCGATTCAGATCGAACTGGCCGTTGGTCTGAAAGGCGGGGATGGACTTGATTTCATCCTGAGTAGCCATCTTGCTGACCATCAGGCCCATTTCCCGACCTCCCTGCCGAAGGATTTCCGCCTGGATCAGCTGATTCAGCACCTGCCGGTTCAGACCGAGCCCTTCAAGGAATCCCTGGGGGATGGTCCCGCCGAACTGTGCCCGCATATTGTCCACCGCGTTGTCGTAATTTCGCTGAAAGGCGTCAAAGGGAATCTCCTCGCCGTTAACTGTGGCCAGCGAGTTGCGGCGGTTGCCCAAATTGCTGCCAACACCCCAGAATATAAAGACAATGGCAATGATCAGGACCACTATCTGGATAACAATGGACTGTGCCTGTTTACGCAAAATGCTCAGCATGATGTCTCGACTCCTTGATCCGTAATGAACGTACAATTTCCGGCAGAATGTTTCAGAGGGAGTATAATTACCCTATTATCCCCTTTTTTTTCCAGTGAAAAATATTCGCCGGACGGTCAAAAAAATGATTGGTCATTCATTCAAAAAAAAAGAAGTTGTATGCTTGACAAAGATAAGGGCCTATAGTAAATGAATGACACTAAACTTCTTAGGGGAAAAATTGTAGGCTTGTACGTTAATATTTTGCCGCAAGGAGGATAACATGGCAACTATTGAGCACAAAGGTAAATCGTATAACGTGGATGAAGACGGCTTCCTGGCCGATGGCATGGCCCAGTGGGATCAGGACTGGGTTAATTATGTCATGACCGTCGAAGGTATCTCCGAATTGACCGACGAGCACACCAAGGTTATCGACGCTCTCCAGGAGTATTACAAGAAAAATGGCATTGCCCCGATGGTCCGTATTCTGTCCAAGACCACCGGCTTCCCGCTGAAGAGGATCTACGAGCTGTTCCCGAGCGGACCTGGCAAGGGAGCCTGCAAAATGGCTGGTCTTCCCAAGCCGACCGGCTGCGTGTAATTCATTACACCCTGAATTGCAAAAGGAAGGCTGCTTCGGCGGCCTTCCTTTTTTTTTTGCATTTTTTCAGAGTCCTGTGCTCATTCTCTTCAGCGGCACAGAGAACCATCCGGGCCTTCAAGGCCGGCAACCCTGTTCTTCCTGGAGCAGCCTGGCGTGGACTTTTTCCACCGCCGCCAGATAGTCACCCTGCGAGATTCGTGCCCCCCGCAATCCTCCCCGCAGATTGATTTCGTTCAGCCAGTTCTGCCCTTCCGGGGTCACCAGCAGGTCAATATGGGCATAGGGGAATTCGCCCCGGACCATGACCTGCCGGCAAAGATCCAGTTGGGCACTGTCTAGTTGCCAGGGGGTTCCTTCCCCCCCGCAATGGAGATTGTGACGAAAATTATGGGGATTGTGCCGCTGGTACGCCTCCAGATAATCGCCGAGCAGCACCACCCGGATGTCCCGCGCCTGATCGACGAACGGCTGCAGGACAAAGGGGAAGCGTAGGTTCCCAAGGACGGCCTGGGTATAGGCCTCCTCAACGGACGCGAACAGGAGGATGCCCATCCCGCCGTTGGCCCGGTCAAGCTTGCAGACGACCCTGCCCACCCCATCCCGGCCGTATTCGGTCACCAGCTGCATCAGGTCGTGCAGATCGTAGACCGGCCGGGTCGCAGGAACCATATAGGAGCCGAGCATCCTTGCCTGAAAGACCTTGGACCGGCTCAGCCACTGGGAGATGGCCGAGGGCACAAGCCTGATGCCGCGCACTGCGAGGTCAAGCAGCAGGTGTTCTTCCCCGGATCGCAGCCGCAACCGGCCGACTACCACATCACCGGCCCGGAGCTCATGGAAGCGGTCATTGAGGTCTGCGTTGCTCTCGATTATCCGGAACGCCATGCTCAAAAAATCATCTCCATGACATGGTTGTGATAGATGCTGACATCGGCGTCGCATTGGCCACAGTAGAGTCCGACCTTACCCAGCACCTCGCTATCGCCCTCATCCGGGGTGAAGCTGCCGTCATCATTCTGCACATACCTGGTGGTGACAACGACATTGCGGGCCACCTCGACAAACTCTCTGTCATTGCCGCAGTTTGGGCAGACAATCCTGCCGAGAGGCCGGCCAGCCGGTACCTGGACCTTTTTCATGCTCAACGTTTCGTTCCTGGTTGGAATCTCAGTTTAATGCCGGACGACGAATCCCTGTTCGCCACGGACCTCTTCTTCCACGGTCTCAACGGCGTTGACCGCAGACATGGGGGAACCCCTGTGCAGCCAGGCAAGCATAGCTTCCACGCCCGCCGAATCGCCCTCGATCTCCACCTCCACGCTGCGGTCCGGCAGGTTGCGCACCCAGCCGCTGATTCCAAGGGTCTGGGCCTGCCTCCTCGTGTATTCCCGGAAATAGACCCCCTGCACCCGTCCCCGCACAATCACATGCACCCGTCTCAGGTTCATGGGTTTTGCTCCTGTCCTTGGCCGAGCAACCGGACGAATTCTTCCTCGCCCAGAATCCTGATCCCGGACTCTTCGGCCTTCTTCAACTTGCTGCCGGGCTTATCTCCTGCCACCAGGTCGGTAACCCGACTGCTCAGCGCAGACACCACCTGGCCGCCCATGCCCTTGACCCTCTGCTTGGCCTCGTTGCGCGAGAGGCTGGAGAGGGAGCCGGTGAAAAGAAACACCCGGCCGTCCAGGTGACGGCCGCAGGTCTCCTCCGGGATTATCTCCAAACCGGCATCGAAGAGCCGGGCAAGCATCTCCCGCACCTGAGGATCGCTGAAATACTCGACCAGGCTGGCCGCTGCCTGTTGGCCGATGCCCTCCACTTGCAGCAGTTCCTCGATGGTCGCGGCCATGATCCGAGCAAGGCTCCCAAAATGGCGAGCCAAAAGACCGGCATTGACCTCGCCCACATGGCGGATGCCGAGAGACCGGATGAACCGGGCCATGGTGGTCCGGCCCGCCGCCCTGATTGCCTGGATCGCATTGCCCGCCGATTTCTCACCCCATCCATCCAGACTGGCCAAATTTTCGGCCCGCAGGCGGAAAATATCCGGCAAATCAGTGACCAGGCCGACCCGGACCAACTGTTCCATATTTTTCCGGCCCAGCCCTTCGATGTCCAAGCCGTCGCTGCCGGCGAAATAAATCAGGCTCCGCAACCGCTGGGCTGGACAGTGGGGATTCAGACAGCGGGTCACCGCCTCTCCTTCCGGCCGGTGCAGGGGATGCCCGCACTCGGGACAGTCCTGCGGAAACCGGACCGGCTGTTCTTTCCCGGTTCTTGCTTCGGCCACCGCCTTGATCACCTCGGGGATCACATCCCCGGCCCGCTGGATCAGCACCAGGTCGCCCAGGCGCAGGTCCTTGCGTTCAATCTCATCCTGATTGTGCAGGGTGGCCCGCTTGACCATAACCCCGTCCACATTCACCGGCGCCAGCACGGCCACCGGCGTCACCGCTCCGGTACGCCCCACCTGGAACTCCACCCCGTTGATCCGAGTAGTCACCTGGGTCGCCGGGAACTTCCAGGCCACGGCCCAGCGCGGCGCCCTGATAGTTGTCCCCAGGCGGTTCTGCAGGGCGAAGGCATCGACCTTGACTACCATCCCGTCGATTTCGTAGGGCAGATAGTGCCGAACCGAAAGCAGGTGCTGGTACCAGCGGACCACCTCCTGCAACGTATCGCAGCGTCGGAGCTGAGGATTGACCCGGAAGCCCAGACACGCCAGGTATTCCAGCAGCTCACCCTGACCGGCGCAGGGCACGGCGGCTGGGTCGCCAACGCCGTAGACAAAAAAATCCAGCGGCCGCTGGGCGGTAATTTTCGGGTCAAGCTGGCGCAGCGATCCCGCCGCGGCATTACGGGGATTGGCGAAAAGTGGCTCCCCCTGCTCCAGGCGCTGCCGGTTCAGACGGGCAAACCCGTTTCGGGGCAGAAACACCTCGCCCCGGACAATCAGCCGGGACGGCGCCTGTGCGCCTGCAAGCCTGAGGGGAATCGACTGCACGGTCTGCAGCTGGGGGGTAATGTTTTCGCCGATTTCCCCGTCGCCCCTGGTCGAACCCTGGACAAGCACGCCCTCCTCGTAAATCAGCTCCACCGCCAGGCCGTCCAGCTTGGGTTCGGAGATATAGACAATCTCCCCTGTCCACTGAAGAAACCGCCTTACCTTTTGGTCGAAATCCAGCAGCTCCTCCTCGGCAAAGACGTTGTCCAGACTGTACATGGGAAAAGGGTGCGCCACCTCCTCGAAAGAGGCCAACGGCGCGCCGCCCACCCGGCGGCTCGGCGAATCCGCTGTGACCAGCTGCGGGAACTGCTCTTCCAGGGCCAGCAATTCGCGAAACAACCGGTCATAGTCCGCATCGGCGATGACCGGATCATCGAGCACGTAATAACGCTGGTTGTGATATTCGATTTCCTTGCGCAACTCCTTGAGCCGCGCCTTGGCCTGCTGTTCGTCCTTCACCCTATTCCCCGAAAATCAGCCGAGTCCCGGCCTTGAGGCCATGCCATCTTCCCGGACAGCTCTTATTCGTCCAGAAGCTTGCCGCCGCTGGCGATGTTTTCCCTCTCTTCCTCGTCAATAAAGATGAGGATGGAACTCTCCGGCTTGTTTGCCTCCCTGGCAATCACCTCGGTTACGCCCCGGGCGATATTTTGCTTCTGCGTGCGGGTCAGCTTTCCGGCCACCCGAATACTTACATACGGCATACCTCTCCTCCGGCTCAAGTCATCTGTTGCGGCAGCGTAGCTTCTTTACCATATTGTATAAATTTTATCAGGAATTAGTTATGATGTCGATCATGATTTATGGCCGTAACCGCGAGCTCTCCGATGCACAGAGCTGCAGGAGGCTGCTTCAATTCACTCCCTTTCGCCGGAACCTCTTGACAGCAGGGCTCAAGAAAACGACTATAATTTTTTGAAGCTCCTCCTCTTCGACGGTTACCAGCATGTCCATATTGCGGTGCGACACCTATCCGGCAACCAACGCCCTCCTGGCTATCCTGGCCTGCCTTCTCTGGTCAACCGCCTTTGCCGGCATCAAGATCGGTCTGCGCTACACCGACCCGTTTTGCTTTGCCGGATTCCGCTTCATGCTTTCCGGCCTGATGCTGGTACCGTTCTGGTGGCGCAAAAACCCGAACCAAATCGGAATGATTCAGGAGAACTTGAAACTGATCCTGGTGGTCAGTTTTTTCCAGACCTTTTTACTGTATGCCCTCTTTTATTTCGGGATCACCCTGGTTTCCGGCGCGGTTACGGCCATCATCGTCGGGGCCTCGCCGCTGGTCGCAGCAATTCTTGCGCATTACTGCATGGGCAACGACGCCCTGACCCCGTCCAGGATATTCAGCCTTGGACTCGGGGTAGTCGGGGTGATCGTGCTCTGCGTGAGCCGGGAGCCCTGGAGTTCGCCGGCGGGGCTGAAGGAACTTGCCGGCATCGTGCTGCTGCTTCTGTCTACGGTATCCAGCGCCTTCGGTAACATCCTGGTGGCCCGCGATAACAACAGCATGGAACCGGTCATGCTCAATTCCATCCAGATATTTCTCGGCGGCCTTTTTCTCTTTCTCTTTTCCATCCCCCTGGAAGGTCCGCCTCGGAGGATACTGCCCATGGAATATTACACGGTCCTGTTTTGGCTGGCCGCCCTTTCAGCCATTGCATTTTCCTTGTGGTTTATCCTGCTTCGCCGCCCGGGAACACGGGTATCGGAGGTGAATATCTGGAAATTCATCATCCCTGTGTTCGGCGCCGCCCTGAGTTGGTTGCTGCTACCCGACGAGTCGCCGACACTTTCCTCGGTAGCCGGCATGTTCTGCGTCGCCCTTTCCATCATTCTGTTCAACCTGGCTTCCCTCCGTGGGGAAAAGAAAACGGGCAGGAGAATAGGAATAGGCGGGAGCGGTGCAACGACTGCCGGCTGATGAATCCGGACAATAAAATAGCTTTGACAAAAGAACTTTGATCCGTTTCTCTTGATCACATTCATATTATCCTCAGGAGCAGGAGCACAGATGCATATCATCGTCACCGGCGGGGCCGGGTATATTGGCAGCCACACCTGCCTGGAGTTGCTCAACGCCGGGCACCAGGTCACAGTAATCGACAACCTGAGCAATTCATGCGAAGAGTCCCTCCAGCGGGTGGAAAAGCTGACCGGAAGACCCATCGCCCTGTTCGAGACCGACCTGCTGGACCGGGATGAGTTGGAGCGTATCTTCGCGGTCTGCGACGATGCAACGGCGGTCATTCATTTTGCCGGGCTGAAGGCGGTTGGCGAGTCTGTGGCCAAGCCCCTTCTCTACTACCGGAACAACATCACCGGCACCCTTAACCTCTGCCAGGTGATGCAGGAATGCAATGTCAAAAATATGGTCTTCAGTTCCTCGGCCACGGTCTATGGCCATCCGAAGAGCGTTCCCATCCGCGAGGATTTTCCGCTCGCCTGCACCAATCCCTATGGCCGGACCAAGTTGTTCATCGAGGAGATTCTGCGCGATCTGCACACAGCGGACCCGTCCTGGAACGTGGCCCTGCTTCGGTACTTCAACCCGGTGGGCGCGCACGAAAGCGGAGAGATCGGCGAGGACCCGAACGGCATCCCCAATAACCTCATGCCCTTTATCTCCCAGGTGGCGGTGGGCAAACTGCAGACCCTGTCGGTATTCGGCAATGATTACGATACGCCCGACGGCACCGGGGTCCGCGACTATATCCATGTGGTCGACCTGGCCCTGGGTCATCTCAAGGCCCTGGAAAAACTGACGCAAAACCCAGGGGTGGCGACCTTCAACCTGGGCACCGGACGCGGTTGCAGCGTGCTGGAGATGATCGCCGCTTTTGCCCGGGCCAGCGGCAAGAAAATACCCTACCGCATCACCTCCCGCCGACCGGGAGACATCGCCTGCTGCTACGCTGATCCCGGCCTTGCTGAAAAAGAGCTCGGCTGGCGGGCGAGACGCGGCCTCGACGCCATGTGCACGGACACCTGGCGCTGGCAGTCGAACAATCCAGACGGTTACCGCTGACCTGCCGTGGAGGGCGATCTCATTCCTGACTGTTCGTGTCGCACTTATCCAGAGAGATTAGCCACATAGTCTGAAAATGAGCTCTTCACCCTGACAGGAGATTCCACCATGAACAAACGGAAGGGGAATGTCAAAAAATCCTTCTGACAACGGCATCCTTGTTATTTATTTTGTGCATATGTTCTTTGATGACTTTATCAGCAAAACGTGGCAGAAAAAATTTCAATATGTTAGAAGAGGTGTTATATTTTTTTTGGGTACTATTCCATCCTGACCAGAGAACTCAGAAAAGCTGAAGCGATAGAGACAAGATCGTTTCAGCCACTGCTGCTTGTATTCACTGGTCGAACAGGAAAATGGACAGGTTGGGAAAGTGAGCGTCATCTCAATCGTCCGGCGCGAACCCATCGGATGCCAGGGCAGTTGATCAATTCCTGCGGGAGCGGCCCCTAATAAAAAATACCTGGGCCAGGAAAATGAAAATAGCCGTAAGCATGGCTAAGCGGCGCCAAATAGAAGGGATGAACATCTTGGGGAGACGCGATAACGTCGCCCCATGTTAAAAAATACTCCACAAGGAGTTTGTTACCAAGGCTTTAAAGCAAAACAGAACGAGGGAGGTATGTCATGTTTGATGTAGTGGTGGACAAAGATAAATGCAACGGTGACTCTGAATGTGTAAACGCCTGCCCTGCCCAGGTCTTAGAACTGGTTGACGGCAAGGCCGAGCCGGTGAACATGGATGAGTGCCTGGGCTGCGAGACCTGCGTCGAGGTCTGCCCGACAGGGGCGATCACGGTTACCGAAGTGTAATTCTCTTCCCGGCGGAAACCGGGATCGATTTACGCAAGTCAACAGGGGGGCGGAATTTGTACAAGAAAATTTCCCCTCCTGTTTTTTTCATTCAAGGTGCTGAAGAGCTGTTGATCCGCCAAGGTTCCTTGTCATCGTATGCATCCCTTTGCTACTGGATGAGCTTGTAAACGAAACGATATCGAGCATTCGTTGCCGCGGCCTTGATGCGTTCCCTGATCAAGGCGAAAGCAAAGGTGTAGCTGTATTTTTTGCCGAAAAAGGAGGAAAGCTCCTCAATTGTTTCCAGCCTCGGCCCCAAACCGGTCTTGTAAACGGATTTCCTGAAGCCAAGCCCGGGGCTCATAGTATCGCCGTCATTACCGCCGCCCAGGCCAAAACCCGTTTCCTTGAGCATTTCGGAAAAATGAAGCTCTTTGTTGAGGTCATCGATACGGATTTTCGCGGAGTAGACCAGCTTCTGCTTGCACAGAAATGCCTTCCGTTCGGCCACAACATATGAAAAGCTGAACAGGTCTTTGCGCTCAGTCAATGCCGCCGGCACCGCCTTGACGATTGCCTGTATTTCTTCCCTTAATGTCATTGTCATTCTTCAGGATTTCAGTCCCATATGAGCAAAGTTCTCCAATTCCTCTTGCCCGTCACCGCAACAAGCGCCTGCCTGGATACTCTTCCGCAATGCTCCATCTTCCTGCGCAGAAATGTATCGTTCAACGGGGATAGAGAATTTGCATATGCCTGCTACAATCCGAAAACAGGGCAAACGGACAAGGGAATCGGCGAAGAATACGATGGACGGGAACAAGCTTCCAGCCTTCCCTGTGTCCGCATGAAATAAAGGATTACTCGTACTGATCCAGAAAATTATGCAGAGCCGTTTTTAACCAGGCAAAGGATTCTTCGCTCGTGACGATGAAAAGATAGCCACAAATGTTTTTATCATTAAATTCAAAAACAGTCCTTAAGACAATCGCCAGGTTGTCATCTGCAACAAGGCTGTCAGATATAATGCCGCACTGACTTCTCTCCACCGCCACGCGGGGCGGCGAATAGGTGATGAAATCCCCCAGGAGTTCGGCGATCTTACCGATGCAGGCTCCGATTAGAATGTTGCCGACTTCGCGAACCGCCTCTTTTTCCAGCTCATTGATCCGGTCAGATTCAAAGTATTCATCGGAGCCGTCGAGCAGGGACAGGATGTTTTTACCGCTATCCGCCGGAAAAACCAGAAAGGCGCTGCCTTTGAATTTTCCCCAGAAGTTCTGTTCAACCAAAGTTACCTTTTTATACTCCTTAATCTCTGAGTTGATATAGGGCGGAAGGTCAGAGAGACGGAGCAGCTTGATATACGGAACGCTGAGAATAACAAATATGTCGATATGCTCGGCAAGATCAGACGCCGCGCGGCCAAAGGCAATGTTCATGATTTCCTGGAGAATATCGGTTTCTTCCGCAGTGATCATTAATTCTTGATTGGCCGAACTCATTATTTATCTCCGTTTCGCGAGCGCTGATTCAACGCCGGAAATCGCAGCGGCGATATTTTCCCTGGTCGGCGGTTTTTTGACAACGGAAAAAGCGCCAAGCTCATGGGCACGCTCGATGGCCTTACTCTGAACATCAGCGGTGGCAATTACCACCATTGCCCGGGAATCGAATTGAATAATTTCCTGCAGGGCTTCAAAACCGTTCATCACCGGCATGGTCAAATCCATAAAGGTCAGATCCGGCTTGATTTGCTTGAACATTTCCACGCCGATCCGGCCATCTGCGGCATCAAAAAATTCAAAGTCGCGATCCTTGGGGATGCAGCACTTGATAATTCTAATGGAAATAGGCGAATCATCAACAATCAGTATCTTTTTTATCATGATCTGCCTCAAAGGGAACTATACCTTCCTGTCCTGAATGCTCAGCTTCTTCATCAACATCCACTTCTCCAATAAACTTTCAATCAGGGCGTGACTTCAATTTGGTTGCGGCCTCTGTTTTTAGCCGAATACAGGCCATCATCGGCGTTTTTCAGGAGGGCATCGGCCGTCGTTGTGTTCAAATTCATAGCAGAAACGCCCAGGCTGATGGTGAGTCGGACACGGTCTTGCTCGTACTCGAAAACATGATCGGCGATTTTTTTCCTTAACCGTTCGGCAAGAATTGCAGCGGCTTCCAACGTAGTTTCCGGCAATATGCAACAGAATTCTTCGCCGCCGTATCGAGCCAGCCTGTCTTCGCTGCGAATTGAATTGTTGATTAATTCGGCAATCTCCCGCAAAATATAATCACCGCATTGGTGGCCATAAGTGTCGTTGACCTGCTTGAAGTAATCGATGTCAAACATGATCAAACTCAAGGGATGACCATACCGTTTATGACGCTCCACCTCTTCCTTGAGATGCGCTTCAAAACATCTCCGGTTATGCACACCGGTAAGCGAATCAATCATATTGAGGGCTATCAACTTCTGTTCGAAACTGACCGATTCGGTCATATCATGCACGGAGATGAACAGATCGGTAATTTCACCTTTTTCATTACGCAACGGTCCCATCGTGCAGCTCTGCTGCATATGCTTAAAATCGGAATCAAAAGAACTGATCGGCTTAAAAGGAAACAAATAGTTGTGCAACTTTTGGGAAAAGAAACAGAAATTACCAAACGTGAAAACCGTCTGACAATTACTCAAAAAGCGGGGACGATTTAAGTTAGGGAAAATATCGCAAAGAGAAGACCCAAGAATTCGATCAGGCCCGATTCCGCTGTGCTGTTGCATCCAACGGTTCCAATACCGCACACGCAATCCGCGATCCAGAATCACCAGTCCGATATCCACCATGTCAAGAACTTGAGAGAATACAATGGAATCAAGACAGCGTGGGTCAATAGCGTCTGGTGGCGGCTTCATAGATTCTTCACGTTTCTATCCATAGTAATCGAAATAATAAGCAGACTATATGAATTCACGATGCTTTTCAAGTCAATTCCACCGTGTATCTGTCACCCGGCGAAGCATTCCACGAGCTGGCGGGATACTGCGAACTTGAAATACCGTAAGGAAGGAATTATTTTCCTGAAATTACACCTGAGACAGCGGGAAGGAACAACATTGACATTTATGGTGCTTGCGCGTATTATCGTGCCGACATTTCTGACACCTTCGAGAGATTACCATCGGGAATTTCTCCAGGGTTGGAGGAAATATGGCGGGATTTGAACCCGCGGCTTTTGATTGGGAGGAGATGCAATGAAGTGTAATGTGTCTTAGACTCCTAATAAACAGCTGTTTTCCGGATTCCATTGGAGATTATGTGGTCTCCCAGGTGGAAACTATGTGGAAACAAAATGTTGTTTTCAGGGTATACTCCTGGCAGGTCAACTCGACTTGCGGGAACCGGATACAAACAGCTAATTAGACAAATTTACACGTAAATCACAACGAGTGGGCGGATAGCTCAGCTGGATAGAGTGTTGGCCTCCGAAGCCAAAGGTCGCGGGTTCGAATCCCGCTTCGCCCACCAGTTTTAGAAAATAGTTATCTATACTTCATGCTCCCTCCTTCCTTTTTTTTACAATAAGAACCTGCAGGAACGTTGACTCGCTCCGGCGAATGAACTATTATTTCAAAACAGTTAAGGGCGATTAGCTCAGCGGGAGAGCACTGCCTTCACACGGCAGGGGTCACTGGTTCAAACCCAGTATCGCCCACCATCATGATGATCAAACGGGGGCTTTGTCTGCTCCCGTTTTTCTTTCACGGAGAGAAAGCCATGGACCTTCAGAATTCCATCCACGACGACCTGAAGAAGGCGATGAAGGGCAAAGATGAGGTCAGAATCTCGGCGCTTCGGGTCATGCTTGGCGAATTTCAGCGCCAAGGGAAAAAGGTACTGGACGATGCCGAGATAGTGGCAATCATCCGCAAACTGAGCAAATCGGAGCGGGAAACCCTGGAGCGGACCGGCCAGGCCACTTCACCCTACCTGGAAATCATCGAGTCCTACCTGCCCCGCCAGGCCAGTGAGGAAGAGATTCGCGCCTGGATCGCCGCCAATATTAATTTTTCCCAGTTGAAAAACAAAATGCAGGCCATGCGGCCGATCATGGCCCACTTCGGATCTTCGACCGAGGGAGAAACTGTGAAGAAAATCCTTGAGTCGTTCTGACCCGACAAGAAATTAGTCGTCTCTGATTCCGCACCAGGACAAGCGCAACACCTACGGAGAGCAAGAGTGGCAGAATCCGGAAACGGGGTCTCGAAACAGACCCTCTACATTTGCATCACGGCCTCTCTGCTGGCAGGCTTTCTCCTGGGAATATTCTACAGTGACCGGACACCCCAAACCGTTCGCCAGACGGTCCAGCAGAGCATGGAGCCCTCGAAGCAGGAACAGTTGCTGCAAGCGATAGCCTCCCTTGAACTGGCGGTGAAAGAGAATCCGAACAGCGTGGAAGCCTGGACCCGACTCGGCAACGCCTATTATGACACCGACCAGGAGAAAAAAGCCATTGAAGCCTACTCCAGATCCCTGGCAATCGTCCCTGGAAATCCATCCGTTCTCACAGACCTGGGGGTCATGTACCGTCACAGCGGTCAGCCGGACAAAGCAGTTGAGACCTTCAACCAAGCCCTAGTGGTCAGTCCCGGTTTCGAGCAGGCCCTGTACAACAAGGGTATCGTCATGTACTACGATCTGGGCAAAATCGGGGAGGCGTTGAAGGCATGGAAGGAGTTGCTGCTGATCAACCCCGACGCCAGAGGACCGGACGGGACCCCTGTCTCGGATATGGTCGACAAGTCTGCCGCATTTCAGGAAAAGAAGTAATTATTTTATCCCATTATTACTCCGATTGCAAAGGACCCTCCCGCTCAGTTTCCCCCTAACGGGGACAGAAACAAACCTTTCGCCTTTCAGTAAAAATTATTATTTTCAGGATGCGTCTTTCCTGCTTGACAGGATATAATATCAATTTTATTATTTTAGATTCATCCTGTACGGTTACTTACAATCCAGTCAGGTCGACGGCGGCGGCAATTTCCTGGGTTGTCAAAATTGCTTACAAAGCGATTCTGTTGCGGGCAAACCATGCAAATATTGTAACCGCCATGGCGGATGATCAGTATTCTCAATATTAGCAAGGGCATTATGGATTCAAGCAGAAGAGGAAAAATTCAATGGCAAAAATGACAGGTGCACAGGCCATTATCAAGTGTCTGAAAGAAGAAGGAGTCCGCATCATTTTCGGCTTTCCGGGTGGTGCGGTCATTGACCTGTACGATGAACTGCTCAACACAGATATCAAACACATCCTGGTTCGCCACGAGCAAGGAGCTGTGCACGCGGCAGACGGTTACGCCAGGGCCACCGGCGATGTCGGGGTTGCGCTGCTCACTTCAGGTCCAGGCGCCACCAACGGAGTTACCGCCATCGCTACCGCCTATGCGGATTCCATTCCGATAGTCGTGCTCACCGGTCAGGTTCCCACCGCCCTCATCGGCAACGATGCCTTTCAGGAAGTGGATATCGTCGGCATTACCCGGCCGTGTACCAAGCATAACTACCTGGTCAGCAACCCTGATGATCTGGTGCAGACCATCCGTGAGGCATTTTATCTCGCCGCCACCGGCCGGCCCGGCCCGGTGCTCGTTGATCTGCCCAAGGACGTGGTTGCCTCGATGATCACCTATCCGGAAAAGAAAAAAATCAAGATGCAGACCTACCAGCCGAACTACGAACCCCATCCGGGGCAAATCGAGAAGGCCTGCAAGGGGATACTCGCAGCGAAACGGCCGGTCGTCTATGTGGGCGGGGGGGTCATCCTGTCTAACGCCAGCAAGGAACTTACCGAACTGGCGCATAAAATTAGCGCACCGGTGACCATGACCCTCATGGGCCTGGGCGGCTTTCCTGGCACCGACAAACAGTCGCTCGGCATGCTCGGCATGCACGGCAGTTATGCGGCCAACATGTCCGTAGCCAAGAGCGATCTGCTCATTGCGGTCGGCGCCCGTTTCGATGACCGGGTGACTGGCCGGCTGGACGCTTTTGCCCCGCACGCCAAAGTCATTCATATCGATATCGATCCCACCTCCATCAGCAAGAACGTCAAGGTGGATATCCCCATAGTCGCGGACTGCAGGGCTGCGTTGCAGGCGATGAACACCTGGTTCGACAAGTCCTCTGAATTCGATCCCAAGACGAGCGCAGAGAAACTGCAGCCCTGGCTTGCCGAAATCGCAGACTGGCAGAAAAAACACCCGCTGACCTACCTTGAAAAAGGCGATGTGATCAAACCGCAGTACGTTGTCCAGCAACTCCACGAACTGACCGGCGGCGATGCAATCATCACCACCGAGGTCGGCCAGAACCAGATGTGGGCGGCCCAATTCTACAAATTCAATAAACCGCGACACCTGTTGACCTCCGGCGGGCTCGGCACCATGGGCTACGGGCTGCCGGCGGCCATCGGCGCCAAGCTGGCATTTCCGGACGCCACGGTCATCGACATCGCCGGCGACGGCTCCATCCAGATGAACATCCAGGAACTGGCCACGGCCAAGCAGTGGGGTGCGCCGGTGAAGGTGGCCATTCTCAACAACGGCTACCTGGGCATGGTCCGCCAGTGGCAGGAGCTGTTCTACAACCGCCGCTACTCGGCCACTCCCATGGAGGTTACCCCCGACTTTGTCGAACTGGCCAGGGCCTACGGCGCTGTTGGCCTGCGAGCCAAGACCAAGGCCGAGGTTGTGCCGGTGATCAAGGAAGCCTTGGCCTCGGACAACCTCGTGATCATGGACTTTGTCATTGAACGGGAAGAAGGCGTGTTCCCGATGGTCCCGGCCGGGAAAGCGACAACGGAAATGTTGCTCGTCTAAAATGGCGTCGCCAAAACTCCCCAACCGTGACATTATTCAGCATTATTCGTCACTGCGGCGCACCGTGTGGACGCCCTGGTGTCCAGGACTTTTGCGACCTGCTCGTGGGGCTATTTGCGCAACTTTTTTTCCTGACAACCGACTTTTGTATGCGGGCCCCTCAACCAGAAACTCTGTAAACCGCGGCTTGTATCCAGTACAGCCGTGCCACCGAGATTAGAAAGGATCAGCGCGATGAAACATACACTCTCCGTTCTCCTGCAGAACAAGCCCGGGGCGCTCTCCCGGGTAACCGGACTCTTCAGCGGCCGTGGCTTCAACATCGAGAGCCTCTGTGTGGCGGAAACCCTCGATCCCAAGGTATCCTGCATGACCCTGGTCACCAGGGGCCAGAATCATATCATCGAGCAGATCACCAAGCAGCTGCACAAACTGATCGACGTCATCAAAGTCACCGACATCAGCGAGGGCGAGTTTGTCGAGCGGGAAATGGTGCTGATCAGGGTCAAGGCCGAGGCCAATACCAGGGCGGAAGTTCTGCGGGTCATCGACATCTTCCGCGGCAAGGTGGTGGATGTCAGCCCTACCACCTACACTGTCGAGATCACCGGTCCTGAAAGCAAGATCAAAGCGGTAATTGACATCCTGCGGCCAATCGGCATCAAGGAAATCATCCGAACCGGCACCATCGCCCTGGCCAGGGCGCCCAAGAAGTAACGTGTACGACCGTCACTTCCGCAACGGAAAGGCTTGGCCCCGGCTATTCCTTTCCTGTCATTGCCGCGCCCGGTTGTCCTCTATCCCCTCTATCCCCGATTGTGCATTATGAAAACACCACGCGTTCCAATAACCCTGGAAGGGTATCCCTTTATCCTCTTTGCCGCCTTTACCACACTCGTCCTCGCCTTGCTTGAATTTCCCGCGGCGGCGCTGCCCTGTTTGCTCGTCACAGCCCTTGTTACCTGGTTTTTCCGCGACCCGGAAAGGATAGGACCCGATCAGGCCGACGCCTTTGTCTCGCCCGCAGACGGCAAAGTGATCGTCGCCGAGGAGGTGGATGACCAACGATTTGTCCAGGGCAGGGCCTACAAGATCTCAATTTTCATGAATATATTCAACGTCCATGTCAATAGGGTCCCCTACCAGGGCAGGGTCGAGCAAATCCTTCTGCAGCCAGGCAAATTTTACGCCGCTGACTCTGAGCGCGGTGCTCTGCAGAACGAACGCTGCGCCTTGACGATCCTGTCCGAAGGCAACCTCAGATATGGTGTGGTGCAGGTTGCAGGTCTTATCGCTCGCCGCATAGTCTGCTGGGCGGAAAAAGGAGAGGCCTTGGCCACCGGCCAGCGCTACGGCCTTATCCGCTTAGGTTCCCGGCTGGACATCTACCTCCCCCTGCAGCTGAAACTGCACGTCAAAAAGGGAGATAAGGTCAAGGCAGGGGAAACCGTCATCGCCAGTCACGCGGGCACCGTGTTCACCTAATCCCGCGACCGTTATTATTTATTTGGAATATTTTTCAATTTTATCGTAAATTAAAATTGAAGTTTGTAATTTGCACCCTTGACGCAAGATGAGGTTGTTGATGGTACCCCCCACCAGTTCAAAGTTTTATCCGCTGCCTTGTCTGCTGACCTGCTGCAGTCTGTTCAGCGGTTTTTACTCGATTGTCGCCGCCATAAACGGCAATTTTTATGCAGCGGCCATCGCCATTCTGGTAGCGGCCGTTTTTGACGGGCTTGACGGCCGCGTCGCCAGAATGACCGGCTCCACCAGCACCTTTGGCATGGAACTGGATTCCCTGTGCGATCTGGTGTCCTTCGGCGTAGCCCCGGCCATTCTTGCCTATCTCTGGGCGCTCACCCCCTACGGCCGCTACGGCTGGCTGGCGGCCTTCCTCTACGTGGCAACCACCGCCCTGCGCCTGGCCAGGTTCAATACCCAGACAGCGACCTCCGGCACCGATTTTGTCGGCCTCCCATGTCCGGCTGCGGCCATGATGATCGCCACCACCGTGATGTTCGGCCGATTCCTCGGTGCCACTGGTACGGTCAAGCATCTGTCAATCCTCCTGCTGGTCTATGTCCTTTCCTACCTGATGGTCAGCAACCATCGCTATCTCAGTTTCAAGCACATGCATATTACCCGGGCCAAGGCCTTCCAGCTCATGGTCTTCCTGCTCCTGCTCCTTATCCTGCTGGCAACGGAACCGCCAATCACCCTCTTTGTCGTCGCTGTCTCCTATATTTTGTCCGGCCCGGTTTTGGCCCTGTATGCCCTGGTTACCAGGGAAAGACAAAAACTGGCCAGCGACAAGAAACCATCCTGAACCCGACCGGGAGGTCTCGTCGCTGCTGAAGGGACATTTTCCAGCATCGCACGCCAGTACATTGCGCATCACCGGCGGCACGGCCAAAGGCAGAAAACTCTGCAGCCCGAAAGGGGCGAGGGACAGCATCCGGCCCACCAGCGAACGGGTGCGTGAGGCCCTTTTTTCCATCCTCGGCAACCGTATTGCAGGTGCCCGGGTGCTTGACCTCTTCTCCGGCACTGGCAGCCTGGGCATGGAGGCCCTCAGCCGGGGCGCGGCCAGCGTTGTCTTTGTTGACCAGTCCCCCTCCTCCCTGGAGCTTATTCGTTCCAACCTGCAGCACTGCTTTCCCCAGAGTCCGGTGGCGTTGTTCAAAATCGACCTGAGCAGGCCCGCAGGGTACACCTCCCTTGTCAGTCGCCTGGCCCCCAACAACCTATTTGATATCGTCTTTCTTGATCCGCCCTACGAGAAAAAACTGGCAGAAACGGCTCTGACAATGGTAGATACAACTGGACTTGTCGCTGCCGGCGGCTCTTTGATAGTGGAGGAGCGCTGGAAGATCATCCTTCCGGAGCAGAGGGGCAGCCTCCGGCTTTACCTGCACCGCCGTTATGGAGAAACAGGCATCTGGCTGTATACAACCGAGAAAAGTTCATCGTAAGGATTCGCCACCATGTCTTTCCCCGACACCCCAGAGACCACCGGTACCGAACCTGCCAAGTCCGTCTCGATCGCAGTCTATCCCGGAACCTTCGACCCGATCACCAACGGCCATGTCGATATCATCAAACGAGCCCTGCGCCTTTTTGACAAGGTCGTCATCGTCATTGCCATTAATGTTCTTAAGACCCCGCTCTTCACTATCGAAGAGCGTATCGACATGATCAACCAGTGCTTTAACGGCAACGATCGGGTGGAGGTGGACACCACCACCGGCCTGCTCGTCGATTTTGCCGTCAGCAGGGGCGCCTGCGCCATTGTCCGCGGCCTGCGGGCCGTATCTGATTTTGACTACGAATTTCAGCTGGCTCTGATGAACAGAAAACTTCAGCGGCGGGTGGAAACGGTCTTTCTGATGACCGGATTCCGCTGGATATATATCAGCTCCAGCATTATTAAGGATGCGGCCCGGCATGGCGGGGATGTCAGCGGTGTGGTGCCTGCGCATGTCAAGGCCGCGCTGCAGGCAAAATTCAGCTGACCAGTTCGCCGCATGTCATGTCCCCTTCCGTCTCCCAACCGGACAGCAGTCGCCGCCGTTTTCTCGCTCGACAACTGAGATGGCTCCTGGCAGGAACGCTGACAGCCCTCGCCCTCCCCCTTCTGCGCTTTGCAGGCTTTACGGTAAAGCCCAAGCCGAGATATGTCACCGTAAACAAAAAGCTGCTGCCGGGCGCCGTCCTTACCGAGCATGACTTCATTCTGTTTGTAACCGAAGCCGGTGCACGGTCCATCTCCCGCCGATGCACCCACCTAGGCTGCCGGGTGAACTTCCGCATGGAACTGGGCATCATCGAATGTCCCTGCCACCAAAGTCAGTTCAGCCCTGAAGGAATCCGTCTCTCCGGTCCGGCCCAGAAAAACCTGGCCATCTTTTCGGTGCGGGAGCTTAAAGACGATCAGGGAACCGTCACCGGTTACGAGGTAACCCTGTGAGCACACCCCCCGTTTTTGACCGGCCCTGCTTTTCCCTGAAAGAGCGCTTCATCGGCATCCGCTGGGGAGGCAATGCCCTGATCAGTCTGTACATCTCGGTCATTTCGGGGATCATCGTCGCCCTGCAGTACAACCCTGCCGAGCCTTTCCATTCCACCTCGGCCATTGAGCTCCTCGCGCCCTTCGGCTCCTTCTGGCGGGGGCTCCACTACTACTCAAGCCAGGCCTTTTTCCTGCTCCTGCTCTGCCATTTTGTCGCCATCACCTGGGAAAACACCCATTACTACAGCCGGGCAACCTGGGTCAGGCTCTCCTTAAGCCTGCCGGTAGCCCTGCTCCTGCTGTTCACCGGCTACATCCTCCGGGATGATGCCACCGGCGAGGCGGCCGGCCAGATCGCCGAGAATATCATGCTCTCGGTGCCGTTTGTAGGCGAATGGTTGAACGATCTGCTGCTGGCGATAACCGCCAATGGGGTGAAAAGGGTGTATGCCAATCACCTGGCCGGGCTGATGCTGATAGGCGCCTGGTGCATCTGGCCCCATATCCGGCGTTACTCCGCCCGCTGGCGCGACCACTTGCCGATGGTCTGCGCGGTGTTCCTTATTTCCGCGTTTCTGGTCGCACCTATGGAACCCCAGCGCTTCGGCCTGGTTCATATCACCGGCCCCTGGTTTTTTCTCGGCCTGCAGGAAGCCCTGCGCTATACCCCTCCCTTCTGGGCTGGAATCCTCCTCCCCGGCCTGCTCCTGGCAGCCCTGCTCAAACTGCCGCACAAGGGCAGACGCAGGATGGCGTACCTTGCCGGCATTGGTCTATGGCTCGTCTTCTATGCGGGGCTGACAGCGGTAAGCGCCCTCAGGGGCTGATCCTGGTTGGCATCCGGAAGATGCACCAAGGCTGACTCTTCGTCCGCGCATGCACTTTCCGAATCCCTGCCATGATACACATGCTGCACTTGACAGACTTGATGACTTTATATCCTGATCAATCGACATTATAATTCTTAATCTTGTTGAGCAGGGTCTTGCGAGTGATCTGCAGCCGCCGGGCAGCCTCGCTGCGATTGCCTCCCGTTTCCTCCAGGGTCCGGATGATGAGCAACCGTTCCGCATCCTTGAGGGTGGCCGGCCACTCGCTCTCAGCCACCGCCCGGACATTGTCCCCGGCCCACCTCTGCAGGGCCAGGGGCAGCCCGCCCACGTCCAGGTATTCGCCGCGCATGAGGATAACGCCCCGCTCGATGGAATTTTCCAACTCCCGCACGTTGCCGGGCCAGGGATAGCGGCTCAGCAGATCCATGCATTCCGGGGTGATTCCCTTGACCTGCCGCCGGTTTTTCTCGGCGAACCGCTTAAGAAACAACTCGGCCAGCAAAGGAACGTCGCCCAGCCGGTCCCGCAGAGCCGGGATTTGAAGGACCACGACATTCAGGCGGTAATAGAGGTCCTCGCGAAAACGGCCTGCAGCCACTTCCCGTTCCAGATCGCGGTTGGTGGCGGCAATGACCCGGACATCGACCCAAATGGTTTCCTGACCGCCCACCCTCTGCAGCTCGTGCTCCTGCAAAACGCGCAGGAGCTTGGCCTGCATGGACGGACTGGTTTCGCTGATCTCGTCCAGAAACAGAGTCCCATGATCCGCCTGGACGAACCGCCCCTCCCGCCGCCGGTCCGCTCCGGTAAATGCCCCCTTTTCGTGGCCGAAAAGTTCAGACTCCAGGAGGTTCTCGGCCAGGGCAGCGCAATTGACCTTGACCAGTGGGCCGCTGGCACGCAGGCTTTTTTTGTGCAGGGCGGCGGCTACCAGCTCCTTGCCGGTCCCGGACTCCCCGGCGATGAGGATATTGGCCTCGGTAGGCGCCACCCGCAGGATCATTTCCCACAGTTCCCGCATCGGCATGGAGTTGCCGATGATATCGCTGTCCAGGTCCAGTGCACTCTCTGGCTTCTTTGACCTTCCCTGCCGCTTGTGCTGGGTTGCCGCCTCCAAGGTCTGGCGCAGCCGATCGAAATCCAGAGGTTTGGTCAGGTAGTCGTGCGCCCCCATCTTGATGGCCTCCACCGCAGAGTCTACCGAGGAGAAGGCGGTCATGATCACCACCGGGATAGCCGGGTTCAAGGCATGGATCTTCTGCAGGGCTTCCATCCCGTCCATGATGGTCATCCGCACGTCCATGAGGATCGCGTCAAAAGGACCCTGCTCCACAGCGGACACAGCCGTGCTTCCGTCATCCGCCTCCACCGTCTGCCAGCCCCATTCGGTAAAAAGCGAGGTCAGCATAAAACGGTGGACCTTTTCGTCGTCAACGACCAGTATTTTGATATTGTTCTTTTTCTCCATAGAATGAGAAAGTACACAATTCCCCTTCTTCTTTGTAGCAAAATATGGCAAACTCGCAAAAAATGAAAACTGAGCTTCCTCCACTGTTAATTTCAATAAATTCCAGAGCACCGGCATCAGAATCGTTTTTTTTTTGCGATTCTGACAAAAAATGCTACGCCAGCTGATAATAAAACAGTGATGACCACTCTGCCCCGGTATCTCATCGTGCGGAAAGAGTTTCCGGCGTCTGCATTACTGTTATTAAGATTCCGGCAGCATATGACTCAAAGCGGCTCAGGGTCAGATGGTGCCTTGACTCAATGTATCCGGCACGAATAACACCCGAAGCGTCAGGCAATGCAGGTTCGCATCGAAAAAATCATTACCGGCGGCCAGGGTCTTGCCCGGCGGGAGGACGGCATGGTGGTCCTCACCAGATTTGTCCTGCCCGGTGAAAAGGTCGAGGTCAAGGAGACCTGGCAACGCCGTGGCTATGTGGAGGCCGAACTGGTCCGGGTGCTGGAGCCCTCTCCGGAGCGGACGATTCCGGCCTGCCCTTCTTACACCATCTGCGGCGGCTGCGACTTTCAGCACCTCAGTGGTCCGGCCCAGCTCCAGAATAAAAAGGAGATGTACCGCGAGGCCCTCCTGCGGGCAGGAATCCAGACTGACCATGACGTCCTGCACCCTGTTCTTCCCTCACCCAGCCCTTATCACTACCGCTTCCGAATCCGCCTCAAAGTTGACCCGGATGGGCAGCCGGGGTTCTACCGGTTCCGCAGCAACCGGGTCGTCAGCATCGACCGCTGCCCGGTGGCCACAGAGATTCTGAACTCCGCTTTGCGAGGGCTCCAGGCATCCCCCCTGCCAAGGTCTCTCGCTACCGTCATCCAGGATATCGAACTGCTGCACAGCCCGGCCGATGACCGCATCCATGCCCTGATCCTGCCGGATTTCAGAAGATATATGGACCGGCGGCTGCTCGCCGATTATGCCAACAGACTGGCCGGGGTCCAGTCCGTCTGGCTCAAAACCAGGACCGGCAGCGAGCGACTAGCCGGCGACAGCTGCCCTGACCTGCTGCGCCAGGACTTTCCCCCGGAAGTCTGTGGCTGTGCCTTTACCCTGTGCTGGCCCCCCGGCTGTTTCTCCCAGGTCAATGTCCGGCAGAATGAACAACTGATCAACCTGATTTTGCGTCTGGCCGGCAGTATTGCCGGCAGACGCGTCCTGGACCTTTTCTGCGGCACGGGCAACTTCTCCGTGCCCCTGGCCCTGAATGGAGCGCGGGTAACCGGCGTGGAACTCAGCCGGGAAAGCATAACCTGGGCCAGAAACAATGGAGCAGCAGCCGGTTGCGCTGATGCCAGATTCATTGCCGCAGACGTGGCGGGTGCCCTCGGTACACCGGACATCACGGACGCTTGCTACGACCTGATTGTCCTGGATCCTCCCCGGCTGGGCCTGGGCAAGGCGACTGCCCAGCTTGCCGAACTGGGCGCCGCCCGGATCATTTATATTTCCTGCGATCCGGCGACCCTGGTACGCGACCTGGCCCAGCTCTGCGCCCGGGGCTACCGGTTGCGGCAACTCGCCCCCGTAGACATGTTCCCCCAAACGCACCATATTGAAGCCGTCGCCCTACTTGAAAAAAATTGACATCAGGGCGTCTTCGAACTAATGATACTTATTTTTCGTCACGTGCGGATAATTGTCAGTCCCGCAAAAAGTGCGGAACTGACGCCGGCAAGCCTTGTAAGTTGTTGAAATCTCAGTGGCGGATGCTCAGTGTTGTTACTTTTTGCGAACACATCAATATTTCGTACCTTTAACCTGATGAGGTGAAATATTCATGACCGCCCTTGGTCGATTTGCCGCAGACGGCCTACCTGTTCTCATCGGCAGCCTGCCCCTGCGCAGCCATGAACAGGCCATGGACTGGATATTCGAGGCCACCCCAGAGATCCCGCTCTGGCCGCAGCTGCCATCAGACCCGCGGGAGCAGATGCTGCCCCAGTTTGCCGAGGGGATCCCCTGCATCATCGAGAAAAACACTAGCGCTCCGCAGGGCAGTATATTCTTCGACACCGGCTATCCGGGGTACGAGGAGGCCATGCTCACCTTTTACGAAGCCTACCTCCAGGCAGCGGAACGCCCCGAATTGCCTCCCGACTCCATATTTGCCACAAGCCGAGAGAGGGCGGCCGGGCTCTACCTGCTCGCCGAGAGACTCCAAACCGCAAAGGTCCTGGCCGGCAAGGGACAGGTCACCGGCCCCTTCACCATGCTGACCGGCATCAAGGACGAAGAGGGCCGGGCCGGCTATTTTGACGAATCCATCCGGGACATGGTCACCAAGGGCATCGCCATGAAAGCCGCCTGGCAGACAGCATTTCTGAGGAAATGCAAGCAGCCGATATTGATGTTCATCGACGAACCGGCCCTGGCGGGGCTCGGCTCCTCTGCCTTTATCAGCGTTACCGCCGAGGAAATCCAGGAAATGATCAACGAGGTAACCACGGCCGTGCACCGGGCAGAAGGGCTCGCGGGCATACATGTTTGCGCCAATACCGACTGGGGCATGCTGTTGGCATCAGATATCGATATCCTCAGCTTTGACGCCTACAATTTTTTTGACCGGCTCGCCCCCCTGACCGCTGAACTTGACGCCTTCCTTTCACGGGGGGGGATCCTCGCCTGGGGCGGTGTGCCCACGGGGCGGGCCGAGGATATTGCCGCGGAGAGCGTGCAATCCCTCTGCGCCCGCTGGGAAGCTCAGATGGATATTCTGGCAGCCACAGGTCGGAGCAAGGCCGAGCTCCTTCGCCAGACCCTGATTACTCCAAGCTGCGGCACTGGCTCCCTGAGCCAGGAAATGGCGCACCGGGTGCTGGTTCTCACCCGCGATGTCTCCAGGTCCCTGCGCCAGAAATTTTTTAACCAATAACAGCTCAGTTACCCGAGCCTTCAGCCTTTGCAAATTACCATGGAAAATCAAAGCAGCAACTTTCTCCAGCAGCGCCGGGAAAAGGCGCAGGCCCTCGCGGACAGCGGCGTAAGGCTGTTCAGCAACACCTTTCGGGCACCTTATCCGCTTTCGGAAATCCTACCACGCGGCGAAAAACTTGCCCCCGAGGCCTTTGAAGAAAACGGCAACACCTACAAGGTGGCCGGTCGGATCATGTCCATGCGCAAGTTCGGCAAGGCAGCTTTCTTCCACCTCCAGGACGAGACCGGCCGGCTGCAGATCTACGCCAAGCGCGATGTTCTGGGCGACGAGGTCTTCAATTCCTTCAAAAAATGGGATGTGGGCGATATCGTCGGGGCAAAGGGCCGGCTGTTCAAGACCAAGACCGGAGAACTGTCCATCGAGGCCTCCCGCCTGGAGATGATAACCAAATCAATGCGGCCATTGCCGGAAAAATTCCACGGCCTCACCGATGTGGAAACCCGCTATCGCCAGCGCTATGTCGATCTGATCGTCAATCCAGAGGTGCGCGAAACCTTTCGCAAGCGGGTGGAGGTCATCCGCCTGATCCGCGATTTTCTTACCGACCGCGGCTTCCTTGAGGTGGAAACACCCATGATGCAGCCTATCCCCGGCGGGGCGACGGCCAAGCCGTTCAAGACCCACCACAACGCCCTGGACATTGACCTGTACCTGCGCATTGCCCCTGAGCTGTATCTGAAGCGTCTCCTGGTCGGGGGCTTCGAAAAGGTGTTCGAGATCAATCGCAATTTCAGAAACGAGGGCCTCTCTACCAGGCACAATCCCGAATTCACCATGCTCGAGTTCTACCAGGCCTATGCCAGCTACCATGAACTCATGGACCTCACCGAGGAAATGATCTCCTGGCTGGCCGCCGAGGTAACCGGCTCCATGGAGGTGACCTACCAGGGCCAGCCGGTGAATCTCTCGCCGCCATGGAAGCGCTACACCCTGGACCAGGCCCTTGTCCAGGTGGGCGGCCTTGATCCGGCCATCCTGAAGGATGACCAGGCAGTCATCAAGCTGGCCAGGGACCGGGGTATTGCCCTGCCGGGGGAAGCGGGGCCGGGCAAGGCCAAGACCGAACTGTTCGAGCTGCTGGTGGAGGAAAAACTGATCAACCCCACCTTCGTGACCGCCTATCCGACGGAAGTCTCGCCGCTGGCCCGCCGCAACGAGGAGGACCCGAGCGTCACCGACCGTTTTGAGCTCTTTGTCACCGGCCGCGAGATTGCCAATGCCTTCAGCGAACTGAACGATCCGGCGGACCAGCTGCAGCGCTTCGAAAAACAGATCGCCGAACGGGGCGAGGACGATGAGGTGCATCCGGAACTCGACCTGGACTATATCCGTGCCCTGGAGTACGGGATGCCCCCTGCGGCGGGAGAAGGTATCGGCATTGACCGGCTGGTCATGCTGCTGACAGATGCGCCGTCCATCCGCGACGTCATCCTTTTCCCCCACCTCAAACCAGAGGCAGCCAGGTAAAGGTAAATCCCTACATCACTCAACAGATACCAGGAAAAATGTGAAAGACCTTAAATCGAAAGCTTCTCTTGTCTTCAAAAAATCAACAAGAAATTTTTCCATAATAACAAATAAAATATTATTCCCTCTTATTTATCACAAACCACTTCCAAATTTTAATATATATCACTGCTGTATCCAGAAAACCGCAACTCAATGGTTCAGCAAGCTGTTAACAGATAGGCTTATCTGGAAAAATACTGGATTCTCCCTTTATTACCCGGGAAAAAATTTTATTACTGGTGACAAACTCATTCTTGATCAGCTAAAAGATATTCCAAAACCCGGCATTATTTGCAGTCCATTTTATATACAATACGATACATTTGAAAAATTCACAAAAAATGATATTTATAAGGCATTCTATATTATCAGAGATCCTAGAGACATAATAATTTCAAATTATTTTTCTATTAAATATTCACACCCTGTTCTCAACAATTATATAGTCGACAATAGGAAGGATTTAATACAGTTATCAGAGCATGATGGAATAATGAAACTCATTGTGAACACTGCAAAATTTATCACACAAATAATGCACAAGTGGAATGCAGCCGACAACGTCAATATCAAAATTTTCAAATTTGAAGATGTGTTTGGCCCTGAGCAGCTTGCCTTCTTAAAGGACATATTTAGTCATTGCCGCGTTTCCCTTCCCGACGCAGATATTCAATATCTTGTTGATCAGTATTCCTTCCAGAAAATAAGCGGCAGACGAGCAGGAACCGAGGATCAGAAGCACCATTACCGGAAGGGCGTGAGCGGGGACTGGAAAAATTATTTTTCTGAAGAGCATAAGCAGCGATTCAAACTGGAGGCCGGAGATCTTCTCATCGGCCTCGGGTATGAAAAAAATTTGAACTGGTAGCAATGCCGGAAGGTGCCCATGTCCTTTGAATGGTTTGTCAGCCGTCGCTATCTCCGGGCCAAGCGCAAGCAGAAATTCATCTCGCTGATCTCGGTCATCTCCATTGCCGGGGTCGCTGTCGGCGTCATGGCGCTCATCGTCGTCCTCTCCGTCTATACCGGCTTCACGGAGGGGTTGCGCGACCAGATCATCGGCATCAACTCCCATATCCTGGTGCAGCACTACGGCATGAATCTGCTGCATCCTGACGAGATGCGCAAGGAAATCGAGACCGTGCCTGGGGTGGCGGCGACCACGCCCTACATTTACGGCCAGGCCCTGATCTCCACGGGCCAGAATTCCGGAGGCATCGTCCTGCGCGGGATTGACCCGGCGACTGCCGGCAAGGTTATCAACATCGGCCGGGAGATGAAGTCCGGTACCCTGGCGGATCTGGACCGCACCAGCGACCTGCCCGGAATCATCATCGGCCGTGAGTTGGCCCGCCAACTGGGCGTGCTCCAGAACAACAAGGTCAGGCTCATTTCCCCGGACGGACCGCTGTCGCCCATGGGCGTGCTGCCAAAAATCCGCACCTGCGAGGTTGTTGGCATCTTCGAGACCGGGATGTTCGAATATGACTCCACCCTCGGTTTTATCACCCTGGAAACGGCCCGCAGCTTGGGCGGTTTTGATGAAGGGGTGCACGGTATCGAGGTGCGGGTGAGCAATGTGGAGCAGGCCGGACGGGTGGCCGATGCCCTGCGGGAAAAGCTGGGCCGAGGCTATTCCGTCCGCGACTGGATGCAGCTGAACCAGAATCTCTTTGCCGCGCTCAAGCTGGAAAAGGCCGGCATTTTCATCGCCCTGGACCTGATCATCCTGGTCGCCGCCCTGAACATCATCAGCGCCCTGATCATGGTGGTGATGGAGAAGAACCGGGACATTGCCATCCTCAAGTCCATGGGCGCCACCACTGGCTCCATCATGCGCATCTTTTTCTACCAGGGCGCGGTGATCGGCATGACCGGCATGACCTTCGGGGTGCTGGGCGGCTTATCGCTGTGCGCTATCCTCAAGCGCTACCAGTTCATCGAACTGCCGCGAAACGTCTATCCTATGTCCACCATGCCCATCAAGGTGGTGGCCTTTGACGTCACCCTGATCGCCTTGTCCGCAGTACTGATCACCCTGGCCGCCACACTCTATCCTTCCTGGAAGGCATCCCGCGTGCGACCCGCCGAGGCCCTGACCTATGAATAACGAAAAAACGGTCCGCCCGGCAGGGGCAGAGCTTCTGCGTGCGGAGGACATCCGCAAGAACTTCGGTCATGGCGCCACAGTGGTCGAGGTGCTGCGAGGGGTGAACATGACCGTTGCCAGGGGGGAAATGGTCGCGGTGGTCGGCGCCTCGGGCTCCGGCAAGACCACCCTTCTGCAGATCCTCGGCACCCTGGATCTTCCGGGCAGCGGCCGGCTGCTGTTCAACGACCGCGATCTGACCGCCATGGGCGAAAAGGAGCTGAGCGGCCACCGCAACCGCAACGTGGGGTTTATCTTCCAGTTTCATCATCTGCTGCCGGAGTTCACTGCCCTGGAAAACGTGATGATGCCCGGCCTCATCCAGGGGATGAACCAGGTGGAGTTGAGTCGCCGGGCCATGAGCCTGCTGGAGCAGGTCAAGGTTGACCACCGGGCCACGCACCGCAGCGGCGAACTTTCTGGCGGGGAACAGCAGCGGGTAGCCCTGGCCCGGGCACTGGTCATGCAACCCGCCCTGCTGCTGGCCGACGAGCCCACCGGCAACCTGGATTCAGCCAACGGCCAGCGGGTCTTTGCCCTGCTGCACGAGTTGAGCCGCTCCCTGGAACTTTCGGTGGTCATGGTCACCCACAACCAGGAACTGGCCCGGGCCATGGACCGCTGCCTGACCCTCAAGGACGGCATGCTGTCCAAGTAACACAACTGCCGTTGCTGAGCCTGACGCACTAATATTCCAAATCCCCTGTCTCGTTTTCCACCAGCCCGACCACCACGATCCCGGAACGGTCGGCCGCGGCAACCATCTCCTCCCTGTCGAAGAGCAGGGACTGCCCGGCTTCCACGGCGAGGACGCTGCCCCGTACCGCGGACAAGATCTCGATCGTCCGTGCGCCGGTAGCCGGCAGGTCGAACCGGAAATCCTGGTCCGGCTTCTTCAGCTTGACCACCACGGCCCCGGAGCCGGCCAGTTCGCTGCCTCTACGGATGGCGGCGTCGGTGCCTTCGATGGCCTCCACCGCCATGACCACCCTTGCCCGCACCACCACGCATTGGCCGATGTCGAGGCGACCCACCTCACGGGCCATGCGCCAGCCGAAGCGAATATCCTCCCACTGTTCGGCGGTGGGCTTCTTTCGGGAGAGAATTCCCTTGGGAAAAAAAAGTTGGTCGAGATAGCAGGTGGAGGGAAGGATTTTGATTCCCTCCCCCTCCAGGACCCCGGCCACGGCCCGCAGGATGGAGTCGTCCTGGTGGCTGTCGATCTTGTTCCAGAGGGTGAGGCCCTTGAGGTCGGGCAGGACATCCTTGAAGATGCGGGTCTTGGTGATGGTGCCGGCAAAGACCGCCTCGCCTACCCGGTGCTGCTTGAAAAAACTGATGATCCTGCCCAGCTGGCCGAGCTTGACCCAGCACAAGGCGTCCACCGCCTCTGCAAGTTCCGGCGCTGATTCGTTCAAGTGTCCCACCGCGACCACCCTGCGCCCTCTGCTTCTCGCCGCCTCGGCAAAAAGCAGCGGGAACTGGCCGCCGCCAGCGATCAAGCCTATCGGGATGCCCATGGCCGATCAGTCATCCAGGGTCCTCTTGACCACGCCGCGCTTGGAGGTCTGAAAGAACTCCACCAGCAGATCGACCTCCGGACAATCGGGAATCTCCTCCTTTACCTTGACCAGGGCATCGTTCAGGAGGAGTTGCGGTGAACGAAAAATGATGCGGAAGGCCTCCTCCAGTTTGTTGATGTTCTCCCGGCTCATGCCGCTGCGGCGCATGCCGATTTTGTTGATGCCGCTGATCCGCATCCGGTTGCGGGTGCCGGCGATGATCACAAATGGCGGCACGTCCAGGCTGATCCCGGACAAGCCGCCGACGTAGGTGTGCGCGCCGATGCGACAGTACTGATGCACCGCCACCAGGCCGCCCAGATTGACATGGTCGCCGATCTCCACATGCCCCGCCAGGGTGGCCACGTTTGCCATGATCGCCTTGTTGCCGATCACGCAGTCATGCGCAACGTGGGTGTAGGCCATGAGCATGTTGCCGTTGCCGATCACCGTCCTGCCTTTGCCGGCCGCGGTACCCCGATGAATGGAGGCATATTCGCGGACCAAATTGTCATCGCCCATGATCAGCTCGGTGGGCTCACCATTGTAGCGGATGTCCTGGGGCGGGGCACCGATGGAGGTGAAGGCTCCAATCCGATTGCGCGCCCCGATACTCGTTGGGCCGGAAAGGTGGGCGTGGGGGGCGACGACCGTGTCAGCGCCGATGGTCACCTTGCCGTCAATAACAGTGTAGGCGCCGATCTCTACCGATTCATGAATTACTGCCTGCGGATCGACCACCGCTGTGGGATGAATAGCCATAAGAGTACCCGAGGTGTTCTGGTGAATGTTGAGTAGCGGTTTCGCCAATATCCCTTTCAGACAAAGGAAGCCATCAGTTCCGCTTCCGCGACCAGCTGGTCGTCCACATAGGCCTTGCCGGCCATCTTGCTGAGCTTCGCCTTCAGCTTGATGATTTCCAGGCGGTAGATCACCTGATCCCCAGGCCGGACCACCTTTCGGAAGCGGACCGCGTCCAGGCCGGCAAAATAGACCAGCTTGGCGCCGATGGCTTCGGGAATGGAGCGGTAGGCCAGCAGTGCTCCCACCTGGGCCATGCCCTCAAGGATCAGGACGCCGGGCATCACCGGCTCGCCGGGAAAATGCCCATGGAAAAAAGGCTCGTTGATGGTGACGTTCTTCAGGCCGACGATATGCTTGCCTTCCTCGAGCTCCAAAATCCTGTCCACCATGACAAAGGGATACCGGTGGGGCAGGATCGCCAGGATATCCTTGATGTCCATTGGAGCCTGCGCGGCGTTTGCGCTCATTGCGGTTGTTCCTCCTCTTTCTCGTTCGCGGTTCCTGCTCCGGGTACTACCCGGCGCAGCCGGTCAAGCTCCTTGCGCAGTTCCCTGATCTCCTTGACCATTTCCGGGAGCCGGGCATAGGCGGCCGTCGCCCTGCCCCATTTTTTGATGTCAAAGGCCGGAGCGCCGCCGACCACCGATCCGGCCGGCAGGTTACTGTGCACGCCGCTCATGGCCGCCGCCATGACCCGGTCGCCAATCTGCAGGTGCCCCTTGACCGCGGTCATGCCGCCGAGCACCACATTTCTGCCCAAAATGGTGCTGCCGGCAATGCCGACATGGGCCACCAGGATGGAGTCCTCCCCAATATCCACATTGTGCGCGACCATGACCAGGTTGTCGATTTTGGCGCCGCGCCGGACCCGGGTTGGGCCGAAGGCCCCACGGTCCACACAGGTGTTGGCGCCGATCTCCACGTCATCGTCGATCTGGACGAAGCCAACCTGCGGCTTCTTCAGATGAACGCCGGTGGCTCGGTCCGTTGCGTAGCCGAAGCCGTCGGCGCCTATAACCGCGCCGGAATGGATGATCACCCGGCTGCCGATGACGGTGCGTTCATAAATGGTGACATTGGCGTACAGTATAGCGTTGTCGCCGATGATTGAATCATTGCCGATCACCGTGCCCGGCCCGACCGAAACCTGGCTGCCGATCCGGACGCGGTCGCCGATGCAAACATAGGCGCCGATGGCCACCGCAGGGGGAATCTCGCAGCCGCTGCCCACCTGGGCGGTAGGGTGCACGCCGGTAGCCTGAAAGGGCAGGCCCAGAAAATGGCGGTGAATCAAGGTGGCGGCATAGTCCGGATCAGCGACCTGGATGCAGGCCCTCCCCGGCTCAACCCCTTCCGGGACAATACAGGCAGCGGCCCGGCTGGCGGCAAGCCTTTCAACCATCTTCGCGCTGACGAGAAAGGTGATCTCGTCGCTGCCGGCCAAATCCAGGCTGTTCAGGCCGGAGACGCGGAGATTGCCGTCACCGACGACCCTGCCCCCTACCAGCCCTGCCAACTCATCCAGGGTATAAAAATTCACCATGCGCTTCCTTGCCGCTCGAGATTTGTGCCGACCAGTGGGACCATAGCCGATTCACCCCCTGCCGTAAAGGAAAACAGAGCGCGACAGCTCGGCAAAACCGGCCAGGTCATCCTCCCAGGATCGCTCCAATTCCAGGATGTCCGCCCCTGCCTCGAGGGCCAGGCGCACCTGCTGGTCGCCGAGGATCAGGTCCATGGGCAGCCGCTCAAGCTCATACTCGTAGGGCGGCGGCTTGTAGGCGAACTGCCCGGGATACAGCGCAAACAGCGCCTGGAACAAAGCCAGGCTGGTGCGGTAGGGCCGGAAGGTGCGCGGATCGGTTACATGGAGCTGAAACCCTGAACAGGGCTGCCCCTTCCATTTGCCCGAAGTGGGCTCAAAGACCAGGGGCCGCAGCACGCAGCCGGGAAGCGGGGTCCGAGCAAGGTACGCCTCGACCCCCCCGTGCTTCAGATACGGGGCCCCGCAGAGAAGGAAGGGCAGGGTAGTACCCCGGCCTTCGGAGACATTGGTCCCCTCCCAGAGCACTTGGCCGGGATAGACCAGAGCCGTGGCCAACGACGGCATGTTGGGCGAGGGAAAAACCCAGGGAAAGAGAGACTCCTCCATGAGACCGCCCGGCTGCCAACCCTCAACCGCGATTACCTCGAGGCGGGCACCTATCCCCATCTCCCGGTTGCACAGCAGGGCGAGTTCACCCAGGGTCAGGCCGTGCCGCATGGGCAGCGGGTGCAGTCCGACAAAGGAGGACCACTCGCGCCGCAGCAGGTTGCCTTCCACCAGAGCGCCGCCGATGGGATTGGGACGGTCCAGAATCACCACCTCGCGCCCGGTCCGCGCCGCGGTCTCCAGGCAGTAGATGACGGTCCAGGCGAAGGTATAGACCCTGGTGCCCACATCAATGAGATCCACCAGCAGCACATCAAAGCCCGAGAACATTTCAGGTGTCGGCCGACGCTGTTCAGCATACAGGGAATAGACCGGCAGACCGCTCGCCGGGTCCACACCGTGCCCGGACTCGATCATGTTGTCCTGTTTCTCGCTGAAAAACCCGTGTTGGGGGGAAAACAGACAGGTCAGCTGCCCCGGGAACGCCGCCAGGATGAGATCACGGCTGTGGTGAAAATGGCGGTCGGTGGAGGCCTGGTTGCAAAGCAGGGCCAGACGCCGTCCCCGAAGAGATACCGGGGGATTTTTGGCCAGCAGTTCTATGCCGATTTGCATCGAATCACTCCTGGAAACCCACCCTACTCCACTGTCACGCTTTTGGCCAGGTTGCGCGGCTGATCGACGTCACAGCCACGGCGGTTGGCGATTTCGTAGGCGATCAACTGCGCCGGAATTGAGTAGAGAATGGGATTCAGGTCCTCAAGCACCCCCGGAAGGTAGAGGACATCTCCGGTCAGAGACGAGAGATGGCCATCGCCCTTGGTACCGATCAGCAGCAGCCGGCCCTGCCTGGCCTTGATCTCCTCAACATTGGAAATGGTCTTTTGGTAGACACTGTCCCGGGGCACCAGGGCCAGGACCGGCATATCCTTGTCGATCAGGGCGATGGGGCCGTGCTTCAGCTCACCGGCCGCATATCCTTCTGCGTGAATGTAGGAGATCTCCTTTAGCTTGAGCGCGCCTTCCAGGGCAATGGGATAGTTGACTCCCCGGCCGATAAAGAGGAAGTCGCGGCTGTCGTAATAGCGCTCGACCAGGACCTGAATTTGCTGCTGCAGGTTCGGCAGTTCTTTCTCGATAACACTGGCAATGCCGATCAGGGCTTGACCCAACTCGGCCAGCTGCTCACTGGTGGCCGTATTTTTTACCCGCGCCAGGAAGAGGGTAAGCAGGAACAGGGCAGCGAGCTGGCAGGTAAAGGCCTTGGTGGAGGCCACCCCGATCTCCGGGCCGGCATGGGTGTAGATGACCCCATCCGCCTCCCGGGTTATAGTGGAGCCGACCACGTTGCAGATGGCCAGGACCTTGGCGCCAAGGGCGGAGGCCAGGCGGATGCCGGCAAGGGTGTCGGCGGTCTCCCCGGACTGGGAAATGGCGATGACCAGCACTCGCTCATTGATCAGCAGCCGCCGGTAGCGAAATTCCGAGGCAATGTCCACTTCCACTGGAATACCGGCCCATTTCTCGATCCAGTATTTGGCAACAAGAGCGGCATGCCATGAAGTCCCGCAGGCGACCAGGGCAATACGCTCGATTCCAACCAGAGCCTCTTCGGTGAGGCCGATCTCCGGCAGGTCGATCTGGCCGGTGTCCGGAACGATCCGGCCGCTCACCGTGTTGATGATGGCCTGGGGCTGCTCGAAGATCTCCTTGAGCATGAAGTGCCTGAAACCAGATTTCTCGGCCATGGCCGCGTTCCACTCGATGGTGGTCACTTGCTTCCTGAGCGGCCGGCCATCGCTCACGTTCTGGTAGGTTATGGCGCCGGGGGTCAGCACCGCCATTTCCAGATCATCGAGAAATATGACCTGATGGGTGTAGGGAAGCAGCGCTGGGATGTCCGAGGCCATGTAGCTTGCGTCGGCATCAACCCCGAGGACCAGCGGGCTGTGATTGCGAGCCGCCACCAGGGTCTGTGGGGCGCCGGCCCAGAAGACGCCTATGGCGTACGATCCCTCCACCCGGGCCAGGGCCGCACGGACTGCTGCTGGCAGATCGTCGCTCAGATAATCCTCGATAAGATGGGCGAGGACCTCGGTATCGGTTTCGGAGGTGAACGTGTGCCCCCCCTCCCGCAGTTCCTGGCGTAGGGCACCGTAGTTTTCAATGATCCCGTTGTGGACCACCACCAGGTTCCCGGTGCAGTCGCTGTGGGGATGGGCATTGTCAAGGGAGGGAGAGCCATGCGTGGCCCAGCGGGTATGGCCGAGCCCACAGAAACTTGCCACGCCGATATGCTCATCCACTGCGGCAGCAAGTTTATCCAGCTTGCCGGGTGAGCGGTGTTTGACCAGACGGCCATCCGCATAATAGACCAGGCCTGCTGAATCATAGCCACGGTACTCAAGCCTGCGCAGCCCCTCCAACAGGACTGGCACCACCCGGCGCGTCCCAGTATATCCTATAATTCCGCACATTTAACACCTCGCGTGCAAATTAACTCCCTTTCCCTGAATTAAACAGGAAAAATATTTTTAATCGTAGCATAAGAATATCGGGAATGACAAAGAAATCAGAGAACCACCGATGCAAAAATCACTTTGAGTTTGGACAAAAAACATGTATCAAGTATAATGACTTTAATTTATGGACAAAATTATGGATGAACGCGCCCAACTCAAGGAACTCCTCCTCAGCAAATCATACCGCAAGGGAATTTTTACCCTGACCTCCGGCAAGACCTCGGATTTCTACGTGGACGGCAAGCAGACCACCCTGTCAGCCCAGGGAGCGTACCTGTGCGGCCGACAACTGTACCGGCTCATCCGGGCGCACCACGAAAAGATCAGCGGGGTGGGCGGCATGACCCTCGGCGCAGACCCGCTGGTCACCGCAGTTTCCATTGTCAGCTACCTGGAGGATGACCCCATCCCCGCCTTCATTGTCCGCAAGGAGCCCAAGGGGCACGGCACGGACAACTTCATCGAGGGCAAGAGCAACCTGCAGCCCGGCGACCTGGTGGCCGTGGTGGAAGACGTGGTCACCACCGGCGGTACCCTGATCAAGGTGATCGACCGGGTGGAAAACGAGGGATTCAGGGTGGGCCTGGTGGCAACCATCGTCGACCGCCAGGAGGGCGGCGCCGAAAATCTGGCGGCCCGCGGCTATCCGCTGGTCTCGATCTTCACCCGGGCGCAGCTCATAGGATAACTCATGCAGCAAGCGGAACCGGCCATGAGCTGTGAGAAGTGCGGGGCGAAATTGGAAGTGGTACGCCGCTGTCGCCAGGTCCGGCTCAAATGCACGGACTGCCAGCGCGAATTTCAGATCCATGAGGTGGCCTCCCGGCTCGACAGTGCGACCGAGGCCCTCCTGGGTCAATATACCACCATAATTTATGACTGAGCCCATGGAAATTACCGTCAAGGCCTTTGTCCGGGCGGACGATACGGTCACTATCGTCTGCCCAGTCTGCAAATCGCCGAAAAATGCAGCGGTAGGCGCGTTCCGGGATAAATCACATTACCTGAAGGTCCGATGCCCCTGTGAAACGGTGTTCACGGTCCATCTTGAATTCCGCCAGCACTACCGCAAGCTGACCGACCTGCCCGGCACCTTCAGGTCCATCAATCCTTCAGGCATGGGCGGTGAAATCCATATCAAGGACATCTCCGTGAGCGGGATAGGCTTCACCTTTTCCGGCATGCATTTTCTGGAGAAGGGCCACACCCTGTCCTTGTCCTTCACCCTGGACGACAAAAAAAAGACAAAATTAACCAAGGAAGTCGTTGTCCAGTCAGTGATTGGCGATTTTGTCGGCTGCCGCTTTGTCGAACAACAGGCCTACCAAAAAGAACTCGGCTTTTACCTCAAGGGTTAAAGCCCGCTGCCCCCTTCAACCCCCCTCCCCCTGGCTCATCTCCAGCGTTCTTTCTCCTCCTAAGGAACCCAGCAGCATTGCCTGCGCCCTCTCCAGAAATGGGGCAAGAGTCCTCTCATCCAGGGCGCTCACCGCAACCCCTTCCCTCCTGCCCAGCCTCTCCTGTGTTTCTTTATTCACCAGGTCGATCTTGTTGAAAACGTTCAGGCAGGGAATGTTCACCAGCCCCAATTCCCGCAGCAGGGCGTTCACCACTGCCTCCTGCTCCTCATGGGCGGGGTTGGCGACATCAATGACATGGACCAACAGGTCTGCCTCGTGCAGTTCCTCCAGAGTGGAGGCAAAGGCCTTGAGCAGTTCCTCCGGCAGATTGCGGATGAAACCGACGGTATCGGTGATGATCACCTCCAGGTCCCGGGGAAAGCGGAGCCGTCTGCTGGTGGGGTCCAGGGTGGCAAAGAGCAGATTTTCGGCCTTGATTTGGCTGCGGGTCAGGGTGTTCAGCAGTGTCGACTTGCCGGCATTTGTATAGCCGACCAGGGAAATCACCGGGACGTCGCGCTTGCGTCGCCGGGACCTGCGGTGGAAGCGCTCCTGCCCCACGGTTTTCAGCTCTTTGGCCAGCCGGGCGATGCGGTCGTTGATCCGGCGGCGGTCGATCTCCAGCCGGGTTTCTCCCGGTCCCCTGGCTCCAATGCCCCCGGTAAGGCGCGACAGGGCGTCGTCACGGCTGGACAGTCGCGGCAACAGATACTTGAGCTGAGCCATTTCGATCTGCAGCTTGCCCTCCCGCGACAGGGCCCGGCTGGCAAAAATATCCAGGATCAGCTGGGTCCGGTCAATGACCCGCAGGTCGGTATGCTCGGTGACCGACCGGATCTGGGAAGGGGTCAGTTCCTGATCAAAAATCAGCAGATTGGCCCCAAGGCGCAGGCTCCGCAGCATGATTTCCATCAGCTTGCCCTTGCCCAGAAGAAAACGGGGATGAATGGTCTTCCGGCGCTGGCTGACCCGGTCCAGGACCATGACATTTGCGGAGCGGGCTAATTCGGCCAGTTCAGCCAGGGAATCGGCTGCCTCGCGGGCCGTACCTGTCGCAACGCTGACCAGGATCGCCCGGTCCTGGCCCTGGTCAACCGCCTTCAAAGGCCGGGCCCGGACAAACTCATCCTCCAGTGACTCGATAAAGGCGAGACAAGAGATTGTCTGGCCGGCGGGATGCACCGGCGCCATTTCGCCCCATTCTTTACCGGCCACCGCTTCCGGGAGCAGGTGGGCGGTATGGAGGAGATGCGGCAGGCCGTCCGCCATGCTCAGCACGGACATCAGGTCCAGGCGCAGACAGGCCAGATCCATGACATCCTCGTCGGTGATCCCGAGCCGGCTGAAAGTGGTATGCACACAGCGCAACCCGCGCAGTCGACCGCCGGCGGTGCGCAGAGTCGACAGCGGCGGGATAACGATCCGGTCATAGTCGCCGACAATAACCGCTTCCACCTGGCCCGAGCGATTGACAAGAAGCCCCAGTTGCCGGTTCAGATCCGTGGAAAGACCGCTCAGGGAGCGGGCAAGGTCCCTGCTGATGATCTCGTCCGGGGAAACCCGTTTCCTCGCCAGTCGTTCCAGCTCCCTGAGCTGATGTGGTTTCAGGCCTGGAGTATCGCCGGTGACATGGGTCATGGTCTGTTCATCAAGCTTGTCAAGATTATCAAGTTCGTCAAGTTATCCCATCAGGGTCGGAGTCGGTATCGGAATCGGGGTCGAGAAGTAAACCGGCGTTAACCGAATATCATTGCATCAATAAATGGATGGCAACAGTACATAACTCTATTTGCGCTACCGATTCCGATACCGACCCCGACCCCGACACAGTAGGATGACCTTTGCCCCCCATCGACTTACCTCCCTGCCTTGAGCCTTTCAGCACGGGGCTGACCCCGGAGTCCGCGGAAACGGGATGGCTTCGCGGATATTCTGCATCCCGGTCACCAGCTGCACCAGCCGCTCGAAGCCCAGGCCGAAGCCCGCATGAGGCACGCTTCCGTAACGCCGCAGGTCAAGGTACCAACCGTAGTCCTCTTCCTTGAGCCCCACCTGCGCCATACGCTCCGCCAGCACATCATAGCGCTCCTCGCGCTGGCTACCGCCGACCAACTCCCCGATGCCGGGCACCAGGATGTCCATGGCCGCCACCGTCCGGCGATCATCGTTGAGCCGCATGTAAAAGGGCTTTATTGCCAGGGGATAGTCAGAGACAATGACCGGCCCGCCGATGATCTTCTCGCAAAGGTAGCGCTCGTGCTCGGACTGCAGGTCCATGCCCCAGGCAACCGGGAATTCGAAGGAGGCACCGGAGGCGATGAGCCGGTCCACAGCCTCGCCATAGGATAGCCGGGCAAACGGCTTGCTGGCGATCCGCTCCAGCCGAGCCGGAAGCTCGCGGTCAATAAATCGGGCAAAGAGCCCGATCTCGGCCGCGCATTCCCTCCGGACTTCGCTCACCAGATACCGGATCAGCTCCTCCGCGATCTCCATGTCCCCCTGCAGGTCGCAGAAGGCCATTTCTGGCTCCAGCATCCAGAACTCGGCGAGATGGCGGCTGGTATTGGAATTTTCCGCCCGGAAGGTCGGGCCGAAGGTATAGACCCGGCCCAAGGCAAGGGCATAGATCTCAGCCTGCAACTGCCCGCTCACCGTCAGCCCGGCCCGACGGCCGAAAAAATCACGGGCAAACCCCTCTTTTTCGTTCAGTTCGCCGGGCGCAAGCACGGTGACCGTGAACATCTCCCCTGCCCCCTCACAGTCGCTGGTGGTGATAATCGGGGTATGCACCTGGAAAAAGCCGCGCTCGCAAAAAAACCGATGGACGGCGTAGTTCAGGCAGCTGCGAACCCTGGCCACCGAGGCCAGAGCGTTGGTGCGGGGGCGCAGCTGTGGGATGGTGCGAAGAAACTCGAAGCTATGTCGCTTCTTCTGCAGGGGATAGCTCTCAGGGTCAGCCGTGCCGAGGATCTCGATCTCTTCCGCCCGGAGTTCCACTTCCTGCCCCTGGGCGGGTGAAGGAACCAGCAGCCCACGAACCCGGATCGACGCACCGGTGGTCAAATCTCTGCGCAACCTCTCGAAATTGCCCAGACCAGGGCCGGCGATCACCTGCAGATTGGCCAGGCAGGAACCGTCGCTCAACTCGATAAACGACACCGCCCCGGAATCACGCCGGGTCTTGATCCAGCCGGACACGAAAAGCCGGGAGTCGAAGGGTTTGGTGCGCAGAATCTCTGCTATCTGCTGCGGCAGCATGGTTTCTCCTTACCCTTGCAGCAAAATCATCTCGCCCCGGCCGGTTATCCGCTCCGGGTCCAGCCCGTGTTCCGTGCTGATTCTGCTGGCGACCACGGGGCACTTGACAGTGAGCAGAAAAAACAGCGGCGAAGCGACGGCGGAAAGGGTTTCATAGTTCCCCTGCCCCTTGCTGACAATGACCTCAGCCTGGGCAAAAGCCTGGCGAAGCTCCTCGCTGCACTTAGCAAGGGGGGTGCCGGGACAACCGATACCGCTTCCGATGACGGGGCATCGGCTATCAAGCCCACAGGCACTTGCATCCTCGATGGTCGCGTCATTCAGAATAGCCTCCCCTCTTACCGCCATGGTCACCCGGCAGCCAAGCCTCTGGAGCTGTTCAACGAGCAACCCGTCAAAGACGATCTCACCGCAGTTGTCCGCCAGGTACAGGACCCTGGCCCCTGCGGACCTGGTTATCGCTGCCCGGAAGCGTTCGTACTCGTCCAGGGCCAGTTGCTGATCCAGACATGTTTGCAGGGTGTACAGGGCGTCAAAGGGCCGCTGGATGCCGTAATCGATGATGTTCGCGGCAATGGCATAGCGGATCGCTGCATAAAAGGGATCTCCGGAACCGCTTATCCTTGCGCGCACCTCGTCTCTGAGGCCGAGGGCAAAGCGGGTACTCCGGGCTTTGACCTCGGCGAAGGGATCCGGTACCCCGCTGATCTCCGCTATCTTTCCATAAACGGCCACGGCATTCTCCGGCGGCGATGAGGTCAGGTCCAGCTGCGGCAGCAGCCGTTCGATCTCCGTCACTACCCTGGCCTGACCCTCTTCGTCCGCACCGGCCAGGCGGGCAGTGGCGAGTGCCTGCCGCAGGAAGCAGCCCAGGCATTCCTCCTCGGTTCTCACTTGCTCCCCCGATGCAATCTTGCCCCTGCAAGCGGCCGCAGCAGGTAATCATGACGCACATTGCTCAAGGCGGCGAAAATGCAGGATCTGGCCTCAGGAATTTTCCGGTAGAGGTCGGCCAGGGCCTGACGCACCTCGCGGCGCCTGGTCTGTTCTCCTACAGGGCAGGAGGCTGGGACCGGCTCCAGTCCAAGCCCGGTGGCAAGCTGTCGTACCTCCTCCCTGTCCAGAAGGGCAAGGGGCCGGATCAGCGACAACCTGCCGGAGAACAGATCCTGGCGGGGAACCATGGTGCTGATGTTGCCGCCATAACAGATATTGAGAAAAAAGGTCTCGATGATGTCGTCTCGGTGGTGGCCCAAGGCGAGCTTATTGAAATTGCCGCTGCCCGCGTAATCGAAAAGCTGACGGCGGCGGTTGCGGGCACAGGAAAAACAGAGGTCGCCCCGCGGCGCGATGACATCGGAAGCGCTTACATCAGGCTGCCAGGCGGCAGGAACAATGTCCAGCGGTATGTCCAGGTCGGCCAGCAGGCTTTTGACGGCCAGAGCTGCTGATCCGGGACCTTGCGCAGCCGGCTGCATGTCTATATGCAGGGCCTGGATCTGGTAGTCGATAGGCGCCTTTTCGCGCCAGAGCAAGAGAAGCCAAGCCAGCACCAGTGAATCTATTCCGCCGGAGACAGCCACCAGGACACGGTCACCGTCGGCCAGCATCCCATAGGTGTGCAGGGCCTGGCCAATGCGCCGGTTGACATCCCGGGGCAGAGGACTCTTCATCTTCAGAACAACAAGGATGCGTACCCGTTTCTATTTCCCTGACGGCTCGTCCCTGGGCGGCACGGCCTGGGCCGTTTTCCCGAAATAAGGGCTGTTGCCAAGCTTTTCCCGGACACCCTCCAGCATGAGTCCCTCTGCACTCAGCCAGCGGAAACCCCTGGATTTGGCTTTTTTCAATTCATAGAGGTTTTCAGATACCGCCTCCTGCGCCTCCTCAAAGGAGGCCGACCAAAGGACGGCGCCGTTCTCCAGGTTGATCAACGTTAAATCAAAGGCCACGGCAGCCGGATTCTCGACGGAATACTTGCTGCCCTCCCGCTCATCGAACCGCGATACTGTGGTTTCCAGGATTGCATTGCAGCCGATACGCTCACCGACCAGCCTGGCCAGGGCAAGAGTGCTTTCTCCGCCGGTCAGCGACAGCCCGGCAATGAGGTCCTGGCCGACAAAGCGGACCTGGGGCTGACCCTGCAGTTCCTGCTGCAGCAGACTGTCCATGGTCTCAGCACCCTGGCGCAGACTCGCGGCCTGCACTTCGCCGGCTGGACCCTGGGGAACAGGGGCCGTGGCAGAAGGCAGCACGCCGATGCATGTAACCTGCTCCTCGGCCGCCAGGGTCATTTCACCCGCGTCATTCTTTATCAGGCCACAACCTGCGGCAAAGAGGACCACGCCACCAAAAAAGAGCAGCATTGCCGTGCGCACAGTATACATCACATTCTTCCTCCAGTTTCGTTCTTGATTCGTTGCCCCTTGCCGCCTTCTCCCTCCAGGTCCGCCTAGAGGAGACCCTTGGATGACAGCACTCCCTGCACGCGGTAATCAGGCGTGAGCGCATCGGCCACTGCCCGCCCCAGGGCCTTGAAAATCGCCTCAATGATATGATGGGTGTTCTCCCCGTGCAGCATGTCCACATGGAGGGTCGCGCCGCTGTGCAGTACCAGCGCCCGCAAAAATTCCTTGGTCAGGGAAGTATCAAAACTGCCAACCTTCTGGTCGGCAAGAGTGACGTTGTAATGCAAAAAGGAACGGTTGGAGAAATCAACGCAGACCCTGACCAGGGCTTCATCCATGGGGACATAGCTGGAGCCGTAGCGGCTCATGCCGGCCAGGTCGCCCACCGCCTTTTTCAGGGCTTGACCCAGACAGATCCCAAGATCCTCCACCGAATGGTGGTCGTCGACCCGGGTGTCACCCTGGGCCGTAATGACCAGGTCAAATAACCCATGGGCCGCGAACAGGGTGAGCATGTGGTCCATGAACCCGACCCCGGTTACGACCTGGGCCTGGCCGCGGCCGTCAATGTTCAACAGCAGCTTGATATCGGTTTCCCTGGTTTTCCGAGTTATTTCAGTTTTCCGCATCGCTTTTCTCGCCACTGCATCCTCCTGCAAGGCATCCCGTTCCCTGGCAAGGGAAACGGCGATCATGACTAAAATTTTCCGAATAATATTACTCTAATCATATTCTTCTTCAGCGATATTCGCAACCCTTCTCCGTTCCTCTGGTTATTTTATCAAGGACCGCTGGAAAATAGAGACAATTTTTTATTGACATTTTCCCTCCAAACTGTTTTTATTCGAAGCTGTTTACGCAATTTGTCGAAGACGCTGAAAATGGTGCAGACGCTGCCGGCGTCAGCGACGTTCTTCTTGCGAATCTGACAATTAATCTGCGGGAATAACTCAGTGGTAGAGTGCAACCTTGCCAAGGTTGAAGTCGCGAGTTCGAATCTCGTTTCCCGCTCCATGCATGATGAAGGTTCACCCCTGGTTCGAACCTTTTTTTATACTCAGTTGAGGCACTGCAATGAAAACGTTTTATACTCCGGTGAATGAAATTGACCGCAAATGGTATGTAGCGGATGCCGATGGCAAGACCCTTGGCCGTTTTGCCTCGGAAATAGCAAGGCGGTTGCGTGGCAAGCACAAACCGACCTTCTGCAATTTCCAGGATAACGGCGATTTCATTGTCGTGGTCAATGCCGAAAAGATCCATCTCACCGGGAACAAGTGGGATCAGAAAAAATATTATCGCCATTCCGGATTCATGGGCGGTATCAGGGAACAGACGGCCTCAGATGTACTCACTAACAAACCTGAAGAACTCATCAGAATGGCGGTGCGGGGAATGCTTCCCAAAAACAAGATCGGCCGAAAACAGCTGAAGAAACTGAAAATTTACACGGGTAGCGAGCATCCGCACCAGGCGCAGCAACCTGAAAATCTTGATATCTAGATCTTTACGGAGTTCATACGAATGGCACAGCTATCGTTTTACGCGACCGGCAAAAGGAAGACTGCGGTGGCCCGGGTATGGATTACTCCCGGCAATGGCAAAATTAACGTGAACAAGCAGACCCCTGATGACTATTTCGGCGGCATATACTTTGCCCCTCGTCTGGCGAAGCCTTTTGCGGTCACCGAAACCGTCAACAAGTTCGATGTACTGGCCACTGTTGCCGGCGGCGGCAAATCGGCCCAGATTGATGCCCTGGTGCACGGCATCTCCCGTGCCCTGCAGGACATGGACACCGAGTTGCGCCATCCCCTGAAGCGAGCCGGCTTGCTCACCAGGGACTCCCGCGCCAAGGAGCGGAAAAAATATGGTCAGCGTGGAGCACGCGCCCGCTTCCAATTCTCTAAGCGTTAACAGCGGAGCCGCCAGGCCTTTTCAGATTCCAGATTTTCTGGTAAGCAAGGGAATAACGAAACGCTTCGTTATTCCCTTTTTTTTTGGCTGATGATAGCTTTGACCTTCGTGAGTTGATATCGGGGTCGGCGTCGGTATCGGAATCGGGGTCGCAAAACCGCTCGATAGCAATTCCGCCCCCGACGCCGAGGGGAAATACGGTTGCCCGCAGTTCAAATGAGACCGCCTATGGTGGCGGATCAGGGATGCTTAACACTACATTTCATCAGGGATAATAACATGCTACGAGTGGGCATTATCGGGGTATCGGGATACACCGGGGTGGAGTTGGCCAGAATTCTCTCCGGCCATCCACAGGTCCGGATCACAGTCGCAACCTCCCGCCAGCATGCCGGAAAGTTTCTTTCCGAGATTTATCCCAACCTGCGCGGCTGCGTGGATCTCACCTGCACCAATCCCGCGACGGAGGAGTTGTCGCAACTGGCGGATTTTTATTTCACCGCGGTGCCCCACAAGACCGCCATGGATATCGTCCCCCCCCTGCTCCGGGCAGGAAAAAAAGTCGTAGATCTGAGCGCCGACTTTCGTCTCCGCGACGTATCGGTCTATGAGCAGTGGTACCAGCAGCATACCAGCAGAGAACTCCTTCCGGAGGCAGCGTACGGCCTGCCGGAACTGTATCGGGAGCGAATCAGGGCCAGCCGGCTTACCGCCAATCCAGGCTGCTATCCGACCTCCGTCATTCTGGGCCTTGCGCCGCTGCTGCGGGAAGGGCTTATCGATCCGGCGACCCTGATCATCGACTCCAAGTCCGGAACCTCAGGAGCTGGCAGGGGAGCGAGCGTGGCCTCCCTCTTCTGCGAAGTAACGGACGGGTTCCGTCCCTACAAGGTCGGCGGCAGCCACCGGCATATCCCGGAGATCGAACAGGAGCTGAGCGTACTGGCGGGAAGCCAAGTCACCGTGTCCTTCACCCCCCATCTGCTGCCAGTCTCCAGGGGCATCCTCAGCACCATGTATGCCCGGTTGACCAGAGAACTCGACCTGGCTGTCCTGCACAAACTCTACGAGCAGACCTACCGTGATGAGCGTTTTGTCCGGCTCTGTCCGGCCGGCTCTGTCCCGGCGACGCAGCACGTTCGCGGCAGCAACTTCTGCGATATCGGCCTCGCCCTGGACAGGCGCACCGGACGGATCATCGTCATGTCCGCCATCGATAATATCGTCAAGGGAGCCGCCGGCCAGGCAGTGCAGAACATGAACCTGATGCACGGTTTTGTCGAGACCACCGGACTGCTTGGTGCGCCCTTCTTCCCGTGACAAAACGGAACATTCGCCTGCTGCTCGCCTTCGACGGTACCGTCTACAGCGGCTGGCAGCGCCAGAAAAACGCCCCGACCGTCCAGGGAGAGATTGAAGAATGCCTGTTGCGGATGACCGAAGCAAAAATCACCCTGCATGGAGCCGGCAGGACTGATGCAGGTGTGCATGCCCTGGGCATGGTGGCCAATTTCCGGACCGATACCCGCATTCCCTGCCCCGCTTTCGTCCGCGGACTGAATTGCATGCTGCCCCCGGACATCAGGATCCTGGAGGCGACTGTGATGCCGGACCAGTTCCACAGCCGCTTCAGCGCGATCGGCAAGACCTATCGCTATACGATCTGCACCGCCCCCGTGCAACCGCCGACAGAACGGCTCTATGCCACCCATGTTCCCCGTCAGTTGGATGCGGTGCTCATAAAAACCGCCCTGAACCAAATCATCGGCAGCCATGATTTTTCAAGCTTTGAGGGTACCGGCTCCCGCGACCTTGAAACAGATGGTTTTGCCGGCCGGGGCGCCATGCGAATACTGTACCAGGCGGAATTCACCAGCGAGGCCATGCGGCCCGATACCTGGTTCTTCCGCTTCACCGGCAACGGCTTTCTCCGGCACATGGTCCGCAACCTGGTGGGAACCCTGCTCCTGGTCGGCAGCGGCAGAATAACCCCGGATGAATTCACCGCCATCCTCCAGAGCCGGGACCGAGCCCAAGCCGGGGCCACGGCACCCGCGCACGGCCTGCTCCTAGAAAAAGTACTCTACGAACCCTTTGCGTCATCACCGTGAACCGCCATGCCGAGACACCCCCTGTTCGCCACCCTTGCCCCTCTGATCCTCGCCTCGTCCTCCCCTCGCCGGCAGGAGATGCTCAGGAGCATGGGCCTCGATTTCACGGTCACACCGGCCGAGGTCGATGAGACCCCGCTGCCTGGTGAATCGCCTGGGGAATTTGCCATCCGGATGGCCGGAAGCAAAGCCCGGGACGTTGCCGGCTCCCACCCCGGGGCCTGGGTGCTCGGCGCTGACACCGTGGTCACCCTGGACGGGATGATCCTCGGCAAACCGAAAGACCGGGCCGATGCCTTGGCCATCCTGCACCAACTGGCCGGACGGACCCACCAGGTGATGACCGCCATCTGCCTGTGCTCCCCGGCGCAGGGAATTGAGCAAACCGAGGTGGATACAACCGGGGTAACCTTCATCCCTGCCCCGGACCAACTACTGAAGGCATACATCGCCACCGGCGACCCTCTGGACAAGGCTGGAGCCTACGGCATCCAGGGGCCCGGGGCCTTTCTCGTGCGCAGGATCGAAGGTTCCTGCGCCAATGTCGTCGGTCTCCCCATCGACCGGGTCATCTCCCTGCTTCTGCAGTACCGCGTGATCGCTGCGCCAGGATAGGAATCCTGCCACGGCGAACACTTGACAAGCCACCCGTTCAATGCTACGTCACGACAAAGAGTTATCCTGAAATACATATTCGCCAAAGGTGCTCCATTGACCCAGCAACAGGTTTTCAGCCTCCAGGATGCCTTGAACCGTCTCTTGCGCGGTGAACAAAGGGTCCTGCTCGATCAGAGGGTCACCGCACCCTTGCCTGAAGCCATCGTCCGCCTCTTCGCGAATCAGAAAAGGGCGGTCGTGGAGAAGCTTTTTGACCAACTCCAGCTCGGCTCGCGCAGCAAAGACAAGGAGATCCGGGAGGCAGCCTCTGCCTGCCTCATCGCCAATGCTTCCAGATTGGCCCAGGTTCAGCAATGGGAGATCCTGGGCAAGACCGTTCCCGCCCTGCAGAACATAATCGGCAATCCGGTTTACCCGGAACAGCTGCACGCCTCGGCGGCCAAGGCAGTGCAGATGGCACAGACCCGGCAAATCGTCTTGGAAAAATCTGAGAACCCGACGCAGAAACCCAAGGACCTTCTTTCCCTGCGCGAGGAACAGATATTCCAGCTTGCTGCCAAGGGCAACAGGGACGAGGCCAAGAAACAGCTCTTTGACCTGGTGGTCGCCTGCGCAAGAAAAAAAGATTTCTTCAATGCCGAACGCCTGCGGGAACGGATCTATGAGATTGATCCCCTGGCGCTGATGGAGATCATTCAATCCGGCGACATTATCGAGGAGGAAAAATCCGGGTCCATCACCAAGGACCATCTTGCCGTCTGGGCCAAGCTCCTCACCGTCCTTTCCACCGAAGAATTCAATTCCCTCTACCATGAGATGGAAATACGCAGCTACCGGCCTGAAGAAACCATAGTCACCCAAGGAGCACAAAATGACGAGCTGTTCTTCATCAACCACGGCAGCGTCATGGCGTCCTATACGGACGGAGAGAAGAAGCTTTTCCTGAAAGATTTGGGGAACGGTGAGATTATCGGAGAGAATTTCTTCAACGCATCGGTATGGACACTGTCCCTGACCGCACAGCAACAGACCTCCATTTCGGTCCTCAAGCGTGAATATCTGACCCGGTTGGAGCAGCGGTTTCCGGGAATTGAATCCAAGCTGATCGACTATTACAACCGCTGCAGCGATTTCTATGCTGCGATGAAAAAAAAGGGCTTGGACCGCAGGGTCCATGAACGATTCAAGGTTGAATTGAAAATCCAGCTGCAGATCGTAGACGACAAGGATCGCATCCTGAGCAGCTTCAAGGGCGAGTTAACCGATATTTCCCAGGGCGGCCTTTCCTTCTTCATCAGGATCACCAAGAAAGCAAACATTCGCCTGCTTCTCAACCGGAGCATCAAGGCGTGCATCCCGACCAGCGGCGGCAAAGATATGGTCCTGCGGGGCACGGTTACCGGGGTGCAGATATATGACCCTGTCCTCAGTGACTACTCGGTGCACGTCAAGTTCACAAACGAGCTGAGCAAAGAGGGCCTGATGCCCTTCCTTGGCTGAGCTTCCCGGTCATTGCCGTCCCGGCAGGTCCAGCACCGGCTCCCACTGCAGCCAGACCCGGACCTCGGCGATATCGCTGCGGCGGGGGGTGATTGTCACCTTTTCCACCGGATAGAAGGATGGATCGAAGCGGCCGGTCACCGACGCGATCTTTTCCTCCAGTTCCGCTGTCAGGGCGGCGATCTCTTCCTCGATCCGCGCAACCTCCTCTACTGCCCTGCGTGCGTCGCCCTTCTCCTTCATGAGCCGACCCGCACTGCGCACCCCCTGGGCCGAACGCGAGGCAGTTGTCACTGAGAGCGCCTTGCGGCCAAAGAAGGCGCCAAGCACCGCGACCCCGAAGGAAAGGGCCGTATCCACGCCCCGGCTGGCCACATCACTCTTTTCCTTCTCCATCCGGGCCTGTGCATTCTGCAGCCGGCGAACTATAGCCTGCTCCCTGCCCTGGTAGAGCTGCCTGACTTTCTCCACCTCCGCCTCTTTCAGGGACCGCAGACGGTCAGCAACCCGCTGCTGAAACTCGCTCTCCGTCTCCTCCGGCCCAGATTCGAGCTTGAGGGCGGCTACCCGTTGGAGGGTCATGGTCCTGGTCTGATACAGGTAATCGGCAAGGCTCTTTTCCTGGCCGCGCAAGTTTTTCAACGCCATGATCCATGCGGGCAGGGAATTATATTGCGCCCCGGCCGGCGGCATGGTTGTGACCGATTCCGGAAAAACCGTATTATCAACGGCAACGGCCCAATCCGCAGCTTCACTTGTTCCGGCGAGGGGAATTTTGAGCCGGACCGGGGACAGTTGATCAATACCCCTGGCCTGGCTGAATAGCCTGACGGTGGCCGAACCGGCAAAAAAGGGCTGATAGCGCACCCCTTGCACCGGAAGAGGCGACGGCATAAATTTTTGCGGCACAGCTGCAGGCAGCAGGGGCGGCGTCAGCAAAAAACCGCCAGCACCAGGTGCAGCAGCGGTCTGCGCATCCGCGGACGCTGCCACAGCAGCCGGCGTCGCGGTAGCGTCCTGCGGAAAAGCGGCCAGACTGGCTGTTTCGTTCAAGGCGATGGGACCCTTCAGGTAGGACATGACCCAGCGCGTTTCAAAAAGCACAGGGCGGTCAAGGTGGGCGGAATGCACGAGGAAGGTCCGGCCGCGAAGCCCTGCCAGGAGCAACCGGATGTCTTCTTCCGCCAGAGCGTTGCTCCCGCCGGCCAACCCTGTCATGACCCGGTCCTGGTCCTGCCTGGTCTGCAGCCGGCCGATGAACCAGGTGCCGATATTGGCCAGCCCCTTGTAATCGAGGTCCACGGGATTCTGGGTAGCCAGGACAATACCGAGACCGTAGGCCCGGGCCTGCTTCAGCAGGAGCAGCATTGGCGCCTTGGCGGGGGGGTTGCCGAGCGGCGGGAAATAGCCGAAGATCTCATCCATGTACAGCAGGCAGCGCAGGCTGCTGCTGCCCGGCTGCCGCCGCATCCAGCTGATCAGCCGGCCGAGAAGCATGGTCACGAAAAACATCCGTTCCGACTCGCTCAGGTGCGCTATGGAAAAGATGGAGATACGGGGCCGGCCTTCCGCGGTATAAAGAAGACTGTCGATGCGCAGGGGCTCGCCCTTGGTCCAGGCGGCAAACCCTGGACTGGCGAGGATGTTGTTAAGCTGCATGGCCAGTTCCATCCTCTTGTTCTGTGGATAGAAGCTCTCCAGGGGCAGGACCCCGATCTGCGCAAAAGGCGGGGTGACCACGCTGGCAACCAGGGACTCGAGGGTGATGGCTGCCTGCTGCCGCCACTGCTGCAGGATGATAGCAGACAGCAATATGTGTTCCCTGCTGGTCAGCGGGTCAGCATGCATGCCCACCAGGCCGAGAATGGAAGAAACTGTGGAATTTACCAAACTGGCCGCGGTGGCGGTGTCCTCCAGGAGTTGCGGGGCCGGCGCCTCCAGGCTCGCCAGCACTGAAACCGGCCGGCCGGCTTCGCTCCCCGGGGTGAACAGGGAAAAATCAGCATTTGCCTTCAGGCGGACGATGCGCTCACGGTCCTGGTCCCAGCTCTTAAGCCCCTTCTCCCAAGTCGTTGCCGTCTCCAGGGCAAGTTCCTCCCTGCTTACCCCTTTCTGCTCCGCCCGTGCCTGGTCAACCCAAGGCAAAAAATCCTCTGGTTGCAAATCGGGAAAGGTCAGGAGTAGATTGCCCATGTCGCCCTTGGGGTCAATGACAATGGCCGGCAGCCGGTCAATGGCCGCTTCCTCGAGTAGACAGATCCCCAGCCCGGTTTTGCCGCTGCCGGTCATACCGATGATGGCGGCATGGGTTGTCATGTGGCTGTGCTTGTAGAGGAACGGTAGAGAGATGGTCTGGCCGGTGGCGGGATCCATCTCGCGCCCCAGGTAGAAGAGATCGAGCTTTTCATACATCGGGGAGTCCGTCATATTTCTCTCCTGTCTCCTGTTAAGTCGCTGTTAAGTCGGGGACAGAATTGAATTCTATCCCCGAGACTATTTCGTTGAAGTACGCTCCCGTTTCTGTTTCAATAGAAACAACAGGTTAAACGCCAGCAAAGGAGTTTTGCCGCCACTATGAAAAAAGTCGACGCCATTACTGAATTCTACCATAATCAGTTACCAGACGGTGAACTGAAAAACAACATTCTTTCCGCCCCCTGCCCGTTCTGCGCCGGTAAATCTGGCGGCAAGGCCGGGCAGATCCTGATCTTTCTCAATCCTGACAGTTATTTTCACGGCTATTTCCGCTGCCAGAACCGCTGTATCCCGGGCGGCTTTCCCCTTTATTTTGCAAGACTCAGGGCTCTCAACATGATGTCCGTCCCGGGCTACGACCCGGACCGGGAATATGAGGCCGCCGGCGTCGAATTCCCGGTCAAGAACATCAATGCCGAAATACTGGATTTCATGGGCAGGATGACCGAGGAGCAATTCGCCTATTTTCAGAGGGCAGGAATCACCCGGGAAACATTAATGGAGATGCAGGTCGGCTATAACGGCCGCTATCTGGTCTACCCCTACATAGAAGAGGACGGCAACTGCTACGTCGCCCGCTGCGTCCATCCTGACAGGCCCGAGGACAGTTTCTGGTACGGCAACGAGGATGTGACGACCGACCGGGTCATGCTTTTCAACGGGGGAGACATCGACCGCTGCGAAAACGGCTCCCTGATCATCGTGGAGGACGAATTCAATCTGCTGACCATCAAGCAGCTGGGTCTGCCCGGGGTAGCCGTGAACTCGGCCGGGGCGCTTGAAAAACTCCCGGCCGGCGCCTTCCGCTGGCTCTCCACCGTCTTCCTCTGGGTCAATCACAGCACCGATTCGGAACAGGCAGCCCGTGCCCTCGCCACGAACCTGGGTTTCAAGGCCAGGATTGTCCGCTGGCCTGACCACACGGAGAAAAACTCTTCCCTGGTCCTACTCGCCACTGATCAACAGAAGGTGTTTCAGCAGACCGCCTTCCGCATGATAATGGAGGCCAGGGCCTTTTCGCCCTTTGCCTCGCCGGAGAAGGAATACCTCCAGTTCCACGATCGACTGCAGCATGAAGGCGGCGACGAGTACCGGACCATGCTCTCAGGTTTTCCGGCCCTGGACAGGGCACTGGGGGGAATGCACGGCATAAATATTCTCGGCGGCACCCCCAAGAGCGGCAAGTCCTGTTTCTTTATTCAGACGGCCACGGAAATGGCCCGCCGCAACATCCCGGTCATCTACTATGATTTCGAGAATGGCCGCCAGAAAATCTACCAGCGCACCCTGTGCCGCATGAGCCGCCTCTCCAATGAACAGTTGCAGAGCAGCGGCCTGGATCAGGAACAAACCACGCGCCTCCGGGCCTCCCAGGATGAACTGCGCCGTTTTCTGCCCTGGTTCCGGGTGGTCACCGACCGCCAGCTCTCACCGGAACTCATGCGCCGCCATATCGATTTCATCCGCCATGAAACCAAGAGCCAGTACACCATGGTCATCATCGACAGCCTGCATAAGCTCCCCTTCAAGGACTTAACGGAACGGCGAACCGGCATCGACTCCTGGCTTCGGCAGTTGGAGGCTATCCGCGACGAACTGAACGTGTCTTTTCTGGTCATTTCTGAACTTTCGCGGGGGAAGGACGACAGATATGATCTCCAGCCCCACCTGGGATCGTTCAAAGGCACCGGCGATATTGAATACTCGGCGGACAATGCCCTGGTCCTGCTCCCCGCATGGGATCCGTTTGACTCCGGACCCCTGGACCAGAGGATCAACAGTCTCTGGCTGGTGGCCAGCCGCGAACACAGCCCCGGCAAGGTCGCCGACTACCGCCTCGATTATCCCTTCTGGGGCTTCGAGGAGAAATAGTCTCAGGGACGGGATCGAATTCTGTCCAACCTGTATAAAAGATAGCTTGAAAGCCCTTCCCGGAAGGTATATCATACTAAATTACGCTTTAGCCGGGTTATGGTTTCACGGCAGGAGCAGCGACTGACACCCCAGGGTTTTCTTTCAGGTATGGCGAAAAAATCATTTGAAAACGCCCTTGCCCGGCTGGAACAGATCACCGCCGAACTCGAGGACGGTCAACAAGGGCTGGAAACGAGCCTGAAAAAGTTCAACGAAGGCATCGAGCTGGTACGGTTCTGCAACCAAAAGCTGTCGGAGGCCCGCCAGCAGGTCGATCTGCTGCTTAAAGAGGACGGCACCCTTCAGAACGCCGCGTTTGCAGAGGACGAGGATGGAGATCAAGAACTTCCTGCATGAGCAGAAAGAACTCGTCGAACAGGCACTGTCCCGCTCCATGCTTCGGGCAGCCGGCCAATTTTCCGACCATGTCGACACCATGCGCTACAGCCTGTTTGCCGGCGGCAAAAGGCTCAGGCCTATCCTCTGTCTGGCTGCCGCCAGGATGATTTCCCAGGGAAAAATCAGGGATGAGGCGGTACTGCCGGTTGCCTGCGCCCTGGAGTGCATCCATACTTATTCTCTTATCCATGACGACCTGCCGGCCATGGACAACGATGAGTTGCGCCGGGGCAAGCCGACCAATCACGCGGTCTACGGTGAGGCCGCTGCGATCCTGGCCGGGGACGGCCTGCACTGCTTCGCCTTTGACCTCCTCAGTAACCCGGATTATGGAGACATTCCCCCCGAGGCTCGCCTGCGGATCATCGCCGTCATTGCCCGGGCAGCCGGGCCGCTGGGCATGGTCGGCGGCCAGTATCTGGACGTGACCAACGAGGGGAGGGAGATTCCCTTTGAACTGCTGAGAACGATCCACCGCAGCAAGACCGGGGCGCTGATTACCGCGGCGGTGCTTTCCGGCGGGATAGCCGCCGGCGCCAGCACTGAGCAGCAGCACCAGTTGACCGACTATGGCAATGCGGTGGGCCTGGCCTTTCAGATCGTGGACGATATCCTCAACGTGGAGTCCACCTCCGAACAGCTGGGAAAGGCGGCAGGCAGTGATGCAGCCCGGGGCAAGGCTACCTACCCTGCCCTGTTCGGGCTGAACAAATCAAAATCCATGGCGGCGGACGCCGTGGCGGCGGCGACCTTTGCCCTGGACGGTTTCGGAAGCGATGCCGAACCGCTGCGGGCCCTGGCCCGCTACATCATCCAGCGCTCCACCTGATCATGCTCATGCTCAATGCCCTGCAGGACCGGCAGACCGAGCTGCTGGACTCCATCAACTCCCCGGCTGATCTGCGGCGTCTGCCGCCGGAATCCCTGGACCGCCTTGCCGCGGAGATCCGTCACAAAATCATCCGCACCGTCGCGGCCACCGGCGGCCATCTGGCACCAAGCCTCGGCGTTGTGGAACTGACCATTGCGCTGCACTACGTATTCGATACCCCCAAGGACAAGCTGATCTGGGACGTCGGCCACCAGTCCTACGCCCACAAGCTGCTTACCGGCCGTCGCGACAAATTCCACACCCTGCGCCAGTACAAAGGAATCAGCGGTTTTCCCAAACGTACGGAGAGCCCCTTCGACGTCGTGGAAACCGGCCACAGTTCCACCTCGATTTCCTACGGCCTGGGCATAGCCACCGCCAAGGAGCTGACCAAGGACCACAGCCGGGTGATCGCGGTGATTGGCGACGGTTCCATGACCGCCGGCCTGGCCTTCGAGGGCCTGAACCATGCCGGTCACCTGGACAAGGATCTGATCGTCATCCTCAATGACAACGAAATGTCCATCTCGCCTAACGTGGGCGCCATGTCCAGCTTCCTCAGCAAGAAACTGACCGGCAAGACGATGAGCCACCTGCGGAAGCAGGTCGAGGAACGCCTCAAATCGCTCTCTTCCGTGGGCGAAAATATCCTGAACGTCCTGCGCAAAAGCGAGGAAAGCCTTAAAGGCTTCTTTACCCCTGGCATGCTCTTCGAGGCCCTCAAATTCGAATACATCGGCCCCCTGCCTGGCCACAAGCTTGAATCGCTCATCGAGACCCTGCAAAATGTCCGCGACAACCGGCACGGACCGGTGCTCATCCACGTCCTGACCACCAAGGGCAAAGGATACGGGCCGGCGGAACGAAACCCCGGCGATTATCACGGAGTGGGCCCCTTCGACATTGCCACGGGCGCCCCGCTGTCCTCCAAGGGGACGGCCTCGTACACCGAGATCTTTGGCCGAACCATGTGCACCCTTGGCCGGGAAAACGACCGGCTTACCGCCATCACCGCCGCGATGACCGCCGGCACCGGCCTGATCCCTTTCAGCCAGGAGTTCCCGGAACGGTTTTTCGATGTGGGCATCGCGGAACAGCATGCGGTCACTTTTGCCGCCGGCCAGGCCCTGGAAGGCCTGCGGCCGGTGGTCGCCATCTACTCAACCTTCATGCAGCGAGCCCTGGATCAGGTTATCCATGACGTTTGCCTGCCCAACCTGCCGGTGATCTTTGCCTTGGACCGCGGCGGCGTGGTTGGGGACGACGGTCCCACCCATCACGGCGTCTTCGACCTGTCCTTCCTGCGTTTCATCCCCAACATGGTGGTCATGGCACCCAAGGACGAAAACGAACTTCAGCACATGCTGAATACCGCCGTCCGCCAAAACAGCCCGGCGGCCATCCGCTACCCCCGCGGTGCCGGGGAAGGAATCGCCCTGGACCTGAATCTGCAGAGGCTGGTAATCGGCAAGGGAGAGGTGCTGCGCGAAGGCGGGGATGTCCTTATCCTGCCGGCGGGCAACAGGGTGTATCCGGCTCTGGCCGCGGCCGAGGGCCTGCAAAAACTGGGAATCGAGGCCGCAGTCATCAACCCCCGGTTTATCAAACCCCTGGACAATGAGCTGATCAGCATCTGGGCGGAAAAGACCGGAAGAGTGGTCACGGTGGAAGACAACGTGAAAAAGGGTGGTTTCGGCAGTGCCGTGCTGCAGATGCTGAGCGAAATGCACCTGCGGGTGCCGGTGCGTCTGCTCGGCTACGGCAACACCTTTCTCGAACATGCCCCGCAGAATATCCTCTGGAAAAACAACGGGCTGGATACTTCAGGGATCATCAAGGCGACGCTAGAGGTGCTGAAGCAGTAGGTTGGGTTAGCGCAGCATAACCCAACACCCCCTGGAATAATTATTCTTATTTTCATTTTCTTTGCTTGCCCAAAGAAAACGAACCAAAAGAAAAGGCCCCCGTGGCACTTGGTCCTTCGGACTGCCTTCCGCTCCTCGAAGCTGCCGGGATTTTGCAAACTCGCTTCGCTCATACAGTGCAAAATCCTTTTCGGCAACTTCTCCGGTGCTCAGCAAGTGCCAATGGGAAAACTTGCCAAACACCTAACCGTTAAAAAATCAATGCATTATGTTAACAATATAGTCAGGGATAACAGCAAAGAGGAGATTCTAAGTTGGCACCAAACAATTTTGTTCTTATCGATTTTGAAAACGTTCAGCCAACAAATATTGAAATTTTAAAAAAACATCCTTTCAAAATATTTGTATTTGTCGGGGAGAACCAAGTCCGAATCCCCTTTGAAATTGCAAATGCTCTCCAAGAATTTGGGAGCGAGGCAAAATACATTAAAATAAAGGGTAACGGACAGAACTCATTAGATTTCCACATTGCTTTCTATATTGGTCAATTGTCGATTCAAGACCAAGAGGGGTATTTTCATATCGTTTCCAAAGACACAGGTTTCGACCCCCTTGTTAAACACTTGCGCAACAAGAAAATAAAAGCGAATCGAGTGAATGACCTTGCAGAAATTCCTATTTTACGAATTTCTAATACAACAAACAACGACGAAAAAATTAGTGCGATTGTGAAAAACCTTGCAGGACGTGGTCAATCCCGTCCGAGAAAAATTACTACTCTTTCCAACACTATCAACTCACTATTCACAAACAAACTCGATGAAAATGAATTGCAAGGTGTAATAAAGATCCTGCAGGCAAAACAATATATATCACTCAATCAAGAAAACGTATCATATAATTTACCTAAAAATCTCTGACAAGCGATTTAACCAGCTGGCGGGAACTGTGGTCTTGTGAAGTTTGAACGCATCCCCTCTGGATGCACCCAATCAAAGAGAAATTTCCTGTTGGTCCCTCCATGGGCCAGCTTCCCGTTTATACCCCGTAATACCCCCTGTACCACTCGACAAAACGCTTGATCCCCTCTTCGATGGTGGTGGCAGGCTTGAAGCCGATTTCCCGCACCAGGTCATCCACGCTGGCATAGGTTGCCGGCACGTCGCCGGGCTGCAGGGGCAGAAAATTCTTCCTGGCCTTGCGGCCGAGGCATTCTTCCAACACCTCGATATAGCGCAGCAGCTTCTCTTTGTGATTGTTGCCGATGTTGTACACCCGCCAGGGGCAATAGCTGGTCGCTGGGTCCGGGTTGTCTCCGCTCCATGCCGCATCGGGTTGCGGCAAATGGTCGATGACCCGGCACACCCCCTCGACAATGTCGTCGATATAGGTAAAGTCCCGCTCCATGTTGCCGTTGTTGAAGACATCAATGGGCCGGTCTTCGAGGATGGCTTTGGTGAACAGAAACAGGGCCATATCCGGCCGGCCCCAGGGTCCGTATACCGTGAAGAAGCGCAGCCCGGTAGTATTCAAACCGAAGAGGTGGCTATAAGTATGGGCCATGAGTTCGTTGGCCTTTTTGGACGCGGCGTACAGCGATACCGGGTGGTCCACGTTGTCGTGCACGGAAAAGGGCATGTTGGTGTTGGCCCCGTACACCGAACTGGACGAGGCATAAACCAGGTGCTTCACCCCGGCATGGCGGCAGCCTTCGAGGACATTGACGAAGCCCACCAAGTTGGTATCCACGTAGGAGTGAGGGTTGATCAAGGAATAGCGGACCCCGGCCTGGGCCGCCAGGTTGACCACCGCATCAAAGCGGTGACGCTCGAACAGCTCAGGCACGGCCGCGCGGTCGGCCAGGTCCAGGTTGGCATGAGTAAATCCCGGCTGCGGGGTCAGCCGGGACAACCGGGCCTCTTTCAGCCGCGGGTCATAGTAATCATTGAGATTGTCCAGGCCCACAACCTGCCGGCCCGCAGCCAGCAGCCGCTGCGCCAGATGGAAGCCGATAAACCCGGCCGCGCCGGTAATCAATATTTTCTGCATCAAGTATGCCTTCAGTCTTCAGTCTTCAGTCTTCAGTCTTCAGCCTTCAGCCTCTTCCCTTTAATCATCAAAACTCCCCTGCGGCCCCTTGTCGCCGTCCAAATTGGCCGCCCGCTGCCGGATCTTCTCCTCGGTCCATTCCTCCGGCTGTTCCATGAGTCCGGCCTTGGGTCCGAGGTCATGGGAGCCGGCCTGGATGATTACATCCAGCGCATACTGGGCCGAACCGGCGGCATTGAATACGTCGACCAGCATGAAGTGAACAAAATCCGCGACCCGGGCAGCCATCCGTTCGCGCACTTCGCGGGGCTGACCCATGATCCTGTTTTCAAAGACCAGGTTAAGGCTCTTGTAATTGCCGCCCTTCCAGCCCTGCTTGGCGGCATATGCCTTCATCTCCTCCCACAGTTCCTCGGTGACCCCCTCCCCCTTGACCTTGATGAAGTCGCCGTTGCCGTCCAGCAAGGCGTTGCCGTAGTCATTGACCTCGACGCCCCAGGAAATCATCTGCAGGGCGGTGGCCACATTGGCCTTGGTGGTCCTGGTCCGGGCGGCAATGGCCCTCAGGCGCTCGGAACTGTTGCCTGAGGTGCCGTGCTGGGCGCCTGAAACCCCGTATGGGGCCAGGGCTGCGTGGATATCCATGGTCCGTTCAACCTGGATCCCCTGGTCGCTGGCCTCCAGACCGTGGGTGGTGCCGTTGTTCAAGGCGATCCAGTCGGGAAAGATCCCGTGAGCATTGAGTCCCTGCACCATAAACAGGGCCTCGGCCACGGTGGACAACCCATGCTTGCCTTTGATCTCGCCGACCTCGGTCTCATAGCCCGCCCAGGAGGGAAGCAGACGGGCCAACTCCATGCTGGCCAGCAGGTTATCGTCGTCACGCATGTGGGAGGCGTCAATGGCGATGGAAGTAATGCCGGCATCGAACAGGGAGGGGATCTCCACTCTGGCGAAGGGGATATCATCCGCTTTCTTGATCCCGTAGTGATCTGCATGAATAGCCACCGGCACGGTAATTGACAGTTCGTTGCAGACCGCATCCACCTGTCTGGCCATGTTCCAGTAATTGGTAGCGCAGTAGGCCTTGGCACCGCCTTCAGAACGGGCTATTTCGATGATCAGGGCCGCATCCGCGCGCTGCGCTGCCAACAGCGCCCCGCGAATGACGATATGGCTGCGGCCGTTGGCAGCCATGGTCATAGCCTTGCCCTTGGCCAGCATGGCCCGGTCGATCACCTTGCCGCTGACAAGCAGGGAGCGGGAATGAGGAAAAAGCCGTTGAATATTCGGCGGACGCCCGATCTCAAGCGCCCTGGCAAAATCTGCTGATCTGGACATAGATTCCTCCTTGCACCGGTATCAGTGTTCAGTTAGGTTTTGTTGGTGTCGCAGGAACACCCCCCCTCGCCCGCCGTTCTGCGCTGCATCCCTCGTCACTGCAGCAAACCACAGGTAACATCAATCTTCGGGACTTGCGCATCGTGCTTTCGGGGCTTCCTGCTTCGCTCCCCACATGCTGCCATTTTCGAAACAATCAGGTATTCTGGCTATTGCTGTCGGCAGATCCAGACCCCGCGATTTCGTCTTCCACCCCGTCCTCCGATTGAAAGCCAACAAATTTTTTTCGCGCAAAGACTGCCACCGCGAGGATACTGACCTCGTACAGCACCATCAGCGGACCGGCCATGAACAGCTGGTTAACCACATCCGGAGTCGGGGTAAGAATCGCCGCAACCACAAAGCTGATCAACAGCGCATACTTCCTGTTTCGCCTCAGGAGCGCAGTGTCCACCGCCCCGATCTTGGCAAGAAAGACCATAAACACCGGCAGTTCGAAAATAATACCAAAGGCCAGGAGCAAGCGCAAGGAAAGCGAGAAATATTCACTGACTGCGGGCAGCGGCTCGAGGGTATCGCTGGCATACCCCACCAGAAAACGAAACGCCGGGGGAAATACGATAAAGTAGCCGAAGGCGGCGCCGCCCAGGAAACAGAGGGTGGAAATGGCGGTAAAGGGCAGCAGCACCCGTTGTTCATGGCGATACAGACCCGGGGCGACAAAGCGCCAGATCTGCAGGAAGATGATCGGACTGGCCAGCAGCAACCCGCAGACCAGGGCGAGCTTCAGATAAAAAAAAACCCTTCCTGGTAGGAGGTGAAGATGAGCGATGTGTGTTCAGGCAGGACCCGGACCAGCGGTCTGAAAAACCAGTCGCTAATCGGCCGGATGAAGGAGTATGCAATACCAAAGCCGCCGGCAACGGCAGCCAGGGATATGAGCAGGCAGGAACGCAGTTCCCGCAGATGCTCGGTCAGGGTCTGTTTGTCAAACTGTTCCTGCATAAGCTGCTTTCTCTGGCAACCGGATTCGATGGACACAGTTGACATCATAACCTGTTCTCATCACAATGTAAACCGAAGAGCTTCTCCACGAACACCCTTTCGGTGGTTTGCGCGGGATTTTGCGATGGAGGCACGGATCCAGACGACCAAATAAAGGAGGCGAGCCTAAAAGTATTATTCGAGGATACGCTCAACAAATCGATTGTGTTTGACTTCCTGGCAACCCTGACGTTACACTATTTAAATAAACCAATCTCGAAATTAGAATGAAATCAATACAATGTCCTTGATTCTGATCGTTGACGACGAACAAAGCATGCGGGAATTCCTCAGGATCCTGCTGGAAAAAGACGGGCACACCGTGCATACCGCCGCCAATGGTAACATAGCCATCGACCTTGTCGGTAAACATGATTTTGATCTGATTATCTCCGATATCCGCATGTCCGGCATGAACGGTCTGGAACTGCTGGCCGAGGCGAAACAACTCAGACCCGAGCTGCCGGTGATCATGATTACTGCCTACGCCTCTCCGGATGACGCGGTAAAGGCGATGAAAAACGGCGCGTTCGATTATATCACCAAACCCTTCAAAATCGAGGAAATCAAACGGGTGATCAAATCTGCCACAACCCGAAAGGGTATAGAGCAGAACACCACGTCAGCAGACGACTTCAGCGAGATAATCGGCTCGAGCCCCGAAATGACCAGGATCTTCGACCTGATCAAACGCATCGCTCCGGCCCCTGCCAATGTCCTGATCTACGGCGAATCAGGGACCGGCAAAGAACTTGTCGCCAAGGCCATTCACCGCCTGAGCAGGGTTGCCGACTGCCCCTTTGTCCCCATCACCTGCAGCGCCATTCCCGAGACCCTGCTGGAGTCCGAGTTGTTCGGCCATGTCAAGGGCTCATTTACCGGAGCAATTGCCAACAAGGAGGGCCTTTTCCAACTGGCCGATGGCGGCACCGCCTTCCTGGATGAGATCGGCGAACTGACACCGATCATCCAGACCAAGCTGCTGCGTGTGCTCCAGGAAAGAGAATTCATGCCGGTGGGCAGTACCAGGACATGCAAGGTCAATGTCCGGATTATCGCCGCCACCAACCGGGACCTGGAGAAAGAGATCGTTGCCGGCCGCTTCCGGGAAGACCTTTACTACCGGCTGGCGGTGGTGCCGATCAGGGTTCCGCCCTTACGGGAACGCAAGGGGGACGTCCCCTTGCTGGTCCAGCATTTCCTGGAAAAATACTCGCGTCTTCTGGGCAAGGATGTCCAAACCATATCCTCCTACGCCCTGAAAGTGCTGATGGACTACGACTTTCCCGGCAATGTCCGGGAACTGGAAAATATCATCGAACGCGGCGTAGCCCTTGAATCCTCCAACATCATCCTGCCCGACAGTCTTGATTTTTCTTCGCACCGCCAGGCGCTCAGCCCGCCATCGACAGGAGAGGCGTATTTTGTTGCGGCCCAGGACGAAAACGAACTGTTTACGTTGGGCCTGGAGGATATCCTGGCCAAAGTAGAGAAAAAAATGATCCTGCATGCCCTGCAACGGGCTGACAATTCCAAGATGCGGGCAGCGGAACTCCTCAAAATCAGCTTCCGTTCCCTTCGCTATAAAACCAAAAAGTACGAGATAGATTAACCGTCGCCCTCCCCTTGCCCGAACGCCGGGCTGGACCTTCCAGAGACATGAGCCGAACATGGCCGTATCTAATCTGCTCAGAAATATAAAACCGATCACGGACAGCGACGAGCAGCTGCGCGAACATCTCCTCTCGTTTCTCTTGATCCGGGTGATCCTCTATACCCTGCTGCTCGGCATTACCTTCCTCCTCCATACAAGGGAGCATCACCTCATCCTGCCCCCGCCGGCCCTGATCGTCCTCTATATTTTCTGTATCTACGTCTACTCCATCAGCTCAGCTCTCCTGCTGAGAAGGACTCTGCACCTGCGCCGCTTCGGCCTGGTGCAGCTTCTCTCCGACACGGTATTTATCGCGCTGCTCGTCTATGCGACCGGCTGCAGCCAGTCGATCTTTCCATCAGTCTTTATTCTGCCGATCATTGCCGGCGGCCTGATTCTGTACCGCATCGGCGGCCTGATCCCGGCGGCAAGCGCCACCATCCTCTACGCCATCGTTCTAACCAGCGAATATCTTGGCCTCCTGCCTTCCTATTACGATGAAACATACTATATCGAGGTCGACAACTTCCTGGTAGGCATGAACATCTTCGCTGTCTACGGCCTCACCTTTTTTCTGATCGCCCTGCTCAGCGGGATCATCGCCACCCGGCTCAGAACCACCGAGGATGCGCTCTCCCGGACCGAACTCAAACTCGACCGCCTGCTGCTGCTCTATAAGCAGATCTTCAATGATATCCTGACCGGAATCATCACCGTTGATGACCAGGACCGGATCACCTCCTTCAATCCCGCGGCAGAGAACATCACCGGATTTACCGCCCACGAGGTCAATAGACGACGTTTAAATGAAATATTTCCCAGGATTTCCGTAGAAACCCAGGAACGGCTGGTGGCAGATCTGCAACGTAAAGACGGGACGTTGATCCGGGTTGGCTACTCGTGCGCGAACCTGAACATACCCTCCGGCACGGAGCGGGACAATTCGGCGATTTCCAACAGCAAGGTGATCACCCTGCAGGACATCAGCCGGATAGAGAAAATGGAAAAACAGATGCGAAAAGCAGAAAAAATGGCGGCGATCGGTGAAATGAGTGCCTCCATTGCCCATGATTTCAGAAATCCGCTGGCCGCAATATCCGGCTCGGCGCAGCTCCTGGCCATGGAACTCGAGGACCAGGCACCTGGCGAACGCTCAGTCAAAAACAGCCTGGCCAAAATCATTCTGCGCGAATCAGAGCGAATGTCCAGCACCATAACCGATTTTCTCCATTACGCAAGGCCGTCCACGCCGGAACCGCAATGGTTCAACCTTCGGCGCATGGCCGAGGAAACCGTGGCCCTGATGACCAGTGAAGACGCCGGAACATGCCCGATCCGCCTAGATATCCCCGATGCCCTTGACATCTATGCCGATCGGCAGCAACTGCAACTCGCCTTGCGCCACCTGTTGCGCAACAGCTGTTATGCCGCGAAAAATTCTCCGGAACCGGTGATCATCCAGGCAACGGAGATGCTTGCGAACGGAATGAGGGGCGAGCAGGTGATCATTGACATCAGTGACCAGGGGGAGGGAGTCGACCCAGGGATCGTGGAAAAGGCCTTTGAACCATTTTTCACAACCCGTGAGGATACCGCGGGCCTCGGCCTTACCATCGTCAGACAGATCATGGCCAGCCACAACGGCACCATCGCCCTTATCCCGGGCCCGGAGCGGGGCTGTACCGTCAGAATCCAGTTTCCGCTGCCCCTGGCTATTCCTTGACCACCCGGATGAGCGCCCCCAGGCCCCGCAATTTTTCAACCATGTTTTCATAACCCCGCTCCAAATGATAGATCCTGGAGATCTCGGTGGTGCCAGGTGCTGTAAGCCCGGCGATAACCAGCGATGCCGATGCCCTGAGGTCCGTGGCCATCAGCGGGGCACCGCAAAGGCTTTCCCTGCTGCGGCCCTTGACAATGGCGGTGGAGCCGTCGATCTTGATATCCGCGCCCATCCGCTGCAGTTCCGCCACGTGCATGAATCGGTTTTCGAAAATGGTCTCATGAATGACGCTGACCCCCTCAGCCGTCATCATCAGGGCCATGAACTGAGCCTGCAGGTCTGTCGGGAAGCCCGGGAAAGGCATGGTCCTGATGTCAATGCCGCGCAGGGAAGCCAGAATGTTTCCTGCGGCAACAGGCCTCCGAACCGAGAAAACACCCTCACCTGCTTCAACATGAACGCCCGCATTGCGCAGCTTTTCGATCAGTGAAGGCAGATGCGCAGGATTGCAGCCGGTGATGTCAACCTCGCCGCCGGTGGCGGCAACGGCAATCATGAATGTCCCAGCTTCGATCCGGTCGGGGATGATGGTCATCTCCGCCGGCTGCAGTTTTTCCACGCCATGGATGGTAAGCCGGTCGCTGTCCCGGCCCTCTATCTGAGCGCCCATGGCCGTCAGCAGATCGATGAGATTGCCGATCTCGGGCTCGCGGGCAGCGTTCTTGATGACCGTGGTGCCGCAGGCGGAAACAGAGGCCATGAGCAAATTCTCGGTGCCGGTGACCGATGGGGTATCAAAGTAGACCACGTTGCCCTGCATGCGGCCGTTGACAGCGGCTTCCACATACCCTTGCGCCAGAGTCGTCCTGACCCCGAGCTGCTCGAAACCTTTCAGGTGATAGTTGATCGGCCGCGCGCCAATGGCGCAGCCACCGGGCAGAGATACCCTGGCATAGCCGGTCCGGGCGAGCAGCGGTCCCAGGACCAGCACCGAGGCGCGCATGGTCTTGACCAGTTCGTAGGGCGCCTCCGCCCCGGTAAGATTTGTGGTATCCAGGAAGACGGTGGAATCCTCCCTGGTCCAGACCGCGCCCAGGGTTCCCAGCACCTTGAGCATGGTCCGGGTGTCCCGCAGATCCGGCACGTTATGCAGACAGTGCCGACCCGGGCAGAGCAGAGTCGCCGCCATCAGCGGCAGGGCTGCATTCTTGGCGCCGCTGACCGCCATTGTACCGTAGAGAGGATGCCCGCCTTCGATGAGTATCTTGTCCATTCCATTCAACCTGTTTTCCTGGCCTGCAGCACCCGGGGCCGGCCTGACCAGTCCCTGAGCACCTCGACACGCTCATACCTCTTTTCCGCCTGGCCGGTAAAGAGGGAATGCGCCTCTGTTTCCTGGTCAGACCCAATTTCCATAAAAAGCCAGCCGCCCGCCCGCAGAAATTCATGTCCATGGCATGCCAGCTGCTCGATGACGGAAAACCCTCGCGGGCCTGCGAACAAGGCGGTTTTCGGCTCCCAGTCGCGCACCTCGGGCTGGAGGGTGACCAGATCCGCCTCTGCGACATAGGGCGGATTGGCCACGATCAGCTCAAAGCGCGCATTGTGCCTGAAGGCCGTGAACAAATCCGCGCACAGCGGCTGGATGACCCCATCCCGGCCATGACGCTTCCAGTTCTGCACCGCGACCCGCAGCGCTGCGTATGAGCTGTCAACGGCGATGACCGACCCGGCGTCCAGTTCCAGAGCCAGGATTGCGGCGATCACCCCGCTGCCGGTGCACATATCCAGTACCGGACCGCCGTTGTAGCCATCCGTGCGGAGAACAGCCAGCACCCGGTCAAGAAGAAATTCGGTTTCCGGGCGGGGAATGAGAACAGCCGGCGTAACAATGAAGCCCAGAGACCAGAATTCACGGGTGCCGGTGATGTATTGCAGGGGCTCTCTAGTCAGGCGTCGGGCCAGGGCAATAGCAAGGAGACCGGCTTTCTGTTCGCCGACCACCAGTTCCGGACGCAGGAGCAAGTCGTTTTGCCCGAGCCCAAGGCAGTGCTCGAAGAGCTGCAGCGCTTCCTGGCGCGCATCCTCGATCCCTGCCTGTTCGAGTCGGGCCGTGGTATGCTGGAAGAGTTGCGCGAGCTGTCTCATGGGTGCCGGCCCGTTGCCCGGAAAAATCAGCCAACCGATTGCGGCATCAGACCGCCTTGAGCGCCTCTGCCTGATAGTGGGAAATGAGCGGGAAAATGACCTCGTCCAGGCAGCTGCCCGCCAGAACGCCGTCCAGTTTATACAGGGTCAGGCCAATCCGGTGATCGGTCACCCGCCCTTGCGGGTAATTGTAGGTCCGGATCCGCTCGCTTCGGTCGCCGCTGCCGACTTGGCTCTTCCGGTTCTCGGAAATTTTGTCGTGCTGTTCCTGCTCGATTCGGTCGAGCAGCCTGGCCCGAAGAACCTGCAGGGCCTTGGCCTTGTTCTTGTGCTGCGACTTCTCGTCCTGGCAGGTGACCACCAGGCCGGTGGGCAGGTGCGTGACCCGGACCGCCGAATCGGTGGTGTTGACGCTCTGACCGCCGGGTCCGGAGGATCGGTAGACATCGAATTTCAATTCATTGGGATCGATATGCACCTCCACCTCGTCAGCTTCCGGGATAATGGCCACGGTGACCGCGGAGGTGTGAATTCGTCCCTGGGTTTCCGTCTCCGGCACCCGCTGCACCCGGTGAACGCCTGACTCGTACTTGAGCTGGGAATAGACGCGCTCACCGCTGATCAGGGCGATGATTTCCTTGTAGCCGCCAATGCCGATGGGATGGCTGCTCATGATTTCTACCTTCCAGCCCTTGGTCTCGGCGTACCGGCTGTACATTCGGAAGAGATCAGCGGCAAAAAGAGCGGCCTCGTCGCCGCCTGTCCCTGCGCGTATCTCGAGAAAAATATTCTTGGTATCATTGGGGTCCTTGGGCAGCAGCATATAGCGGATGCCCTCTTCCAGCGCTGCCTTGCTCACTCCCAATTCCTGGAGTTCGGCCTGGGCAAGCTCCGCCAACTCGCTGCCCTGTTTCTCCTCGGCCAGCAGCTCCTCGTTGTCGCTGATTTGTTTCAGAACGGCCTGGTAGTCAGCATGGAGCTTCTGCAGCTTGGCCACCTGGGAATGCTCACGGACCACCTGCTGATAGCGCTTCTGTTCGGAAATGATGGCAGGGTCAGCCAGTTGCTGTTCCAGCAGTTGCAGTTTCCGGTTGACATCCGCAAGATTTTCAAACATTACAGACTCGAATTAGTAGTTGTACGCCGTGATCATCCGCCACTACGATCTTAACAATCCTCAATACATGCCCGGCGTTGGCATCGCTTTGCAAGCGATTCCGGCAAAAATGGACATCGGCCCCCAGCTGCCCGCCTCCCCCCTAAAAAAGCACAAAAAAAGCCACATGGCCGGGCAAAGCCCTGCCATGTGGCTAAAAATAAGAACATCTACTTCTGATCTTTACCTGCCAGATGCTTGGCGTATTTCTTGTTGAACTTGTCGATACGGCCTGCCGTATCCACCAGCTTCTGCTTGCCGGTGAAAAAGGGATGGCAGGCAGAACAGATTTCCACATTGATTTCTTCGTCCACGGAACCAAGTTCATATTCACCGCCGCAGGCGCATTTGGCAACAATCTTGTGGTATTTGGGATGAATGTCAGGTTTCACCGTTGTCACAGCCTCCGAAAAAAATTCCATCATAAAAACTGGATAATCATTTAAAAGAATATAATTACCCTTTCGCAATGTTTTTTGAAACAAAAAACCGCACTCAACGTGTCATCGAAGCGAAAAATTCAGCATTTGATTCGGTATGACGCATCTTGTCCAGAAGAAATTCCATAGCGTCGGCCGGGTTCATGGAGGAAAGGAGCTTGCGCAGAATCCAGATGCGGTTCATGTCATCTTCCGGCAAGAGCAGGTCCTCCTTGCGGGTCCCGGATTTCTGGATATCAATAGCGGGATAGATGCGCCGGTCGGACAGTTTCCTGTCCAGGACCAACTCCATGTTGCCGGTCCCCTTGAATTCCTCGAAAATAACGTCATCCATCCGGCTGCCNNTCAGGCTGCCGCCTTCCTCGATGTTTCTTGCTGCGCCGAAAAAGCGCTTGGGCCGGTGCAGGGCGTTAGCCTCCACGCCGCCGGACAGGATTTTGCCCGAGGCAGGGGTAACCGTATTGTAGGCGCGGGCCAAACGGGTGATCGAGTCGAGGAGAATCACCACGTCCCTCTTGTGCTCCACCAGGCGCTTGGCCTTTTCGATGACCATTTCCGCAACCTGGATGTGCCGCTGCGGCGGTTCGTCGAAAGTCGAACTGACCACCTCGGCATTGACATTGCGCTTCATGTCGGTGACCTCCTCAGGCCGCTCATCGATAAGCAGGACGATCAGGGTCACTTCCTTGTGGTTGTGGACAATGGAATTGGCAATCTTCTGCATCAGCACCGTCTTGCCGGTGCGCGGCGGCGCAACAATCAGTCCGCGCTGCCCCTTGCCCAGAGGCGCGATAATATCCATTACCCGCATGGAGAAGTTGTCCGGCTGCAGTTCCAGGTTGATCCGTTCGTCCGGGTGCAGAGGGGTGAGATTGGAGAAAAGGGTCTTGTTCCGGCAGGCCTCGGTGGGCTCGAAGTTGACCGTGTCAATCTTGAGCATAGCGAAATAGCGTTCGTTTTCCTTGGGAGAGCGCACTTCGCCTTCGATGGTATCGCCGGTCCTGAGGTTCAGCCGGCGGATCTGGGAGGGAGAGACATAGATATCGTCGGGCCCTGGAAGGTAGTTATAATCCGGAGCCCGGAGAAAACCGAAACCGTCCTGCAGAACCTCGAGAACGCCGCTGCCCCGAAGTTTTCCATCGAGGTCGCCCTGCGCCTTGAGAATGGCAAAAATGAGTTCCTGCTTACGCAGGGAACTATATCCTTCTATTTCGAGCAGGGCTGCCATCTCGACCAACTCGTTGATTTTCTTGTTCTTCAGATCAGCCGGATTCATTGAACCGTATTCCCTCCAAAAATAATGATAAAAAAGCCCACGACGAACAACCTCCCTCTTCCTTTACAGAATCGTTTCCGCCTGAAAGCAAACCTTCCAGCAGAAGGTAATTCATCTGGCAGCCAGCGTACCTACCCTTCTCCGAGAACACGTTCATCAGGGTCATTCTGCCGCCTGTTCTGGTGAATACCGTTATTTGAACAAAAAGAGGGTGCGGCGAAAAACTCCTCCACTGCTGCGCTTTGCTGTATCCTCATCACAATGGCAAAGTGCATGTACTCTTCATCCCGCAGGAATGCTCGCCATCCATTCATGGCTATTTGCTGAGCAATCCAACCTGGTGTCTTGTTGCGGGATCATCAAAAAAAATGAGCTGGAATTCTCTGGGATTCTGGCTGAACTGACGTACACCCACTGCACCGTCATTTCAGCAATGAAGTCATTACGACCAACGGGAGGATTCCGGGCCGGTATTGCTCTGGAACAAGGGAAATTCCCTTCTGACCCCGTCAACAATAGATGGACGATCTTGCTTGGTATGCAGGGCAGGGCAAGTAGCCCCTCGACTCCAGACCCAATGGGTAATCAGCAAATTAACTTGTATTTACATATGAATGAGCAGAACATGAATCCGACAGGCGGGATTGAATACAAGGAATATGCTGTTGGTTGTGCATCTGTATTTCCTTCCGCGATTCCTGTCAAGGACTTTCTTGTAAAACTATCGTCAATGATGATACAGGGGCAAGCAGACGGGCAAGGTGCATCACCTGAAGCCGGGCAAAGAGCCAGCAGCCGCTGTTGTCAATGACATGCCCGGCCAGCAGCGCCTTTTCTGCCAGGGGCATCTGCACAGCCAGACTCCGGACGGCCTCTTCGGGAGTGATCCGGTCACGGGCGATGAGACGGCGGCAGCAGGCTGCCCGGTTCGCATACACGACTACATGATGATCAAAGCGATCCTGCCAGCCCGCTTCATAGAGAAGAGGTATATCCACAAGGACCATCGACTCCGCCAGCCGGTCTACCAATGTCCATAGCCGGTCCTGGGCCAGGGGGTGCACCAGGCCATTTATCTGTCGGCGCAGCTCGTCATCGACAAAAAGCGCTGTACGCAGACGCCTGCGGTCAAGATCACCCTGCGCGGTGAAAAAGGTCCCCGGCAGCAGAGAGCGCAGGGCGTGCCAGCCGGGCATGTCTTTTGCGAGCAGTTGCCGGCACACCTCGTCAATGTCGATCCGCGGCAGATCCATGGTGGTCGCCCAGAAGCGGCTCACCGTGCTCTTGCCCGACGCCAACCCCCCGGTAATGCCTACCAGCACCGGTCTCTTCATGCCAATTTCCATGCTCACTTCCCGCCGGCCAGGGTCCGCAGCTGTTCCACAATTGCCATCATATCCGGCCAGAGCGGGGCGGCAAATTCCAACGGCTCGCGAGAGACTGGATGAAAAATACCGAGGGTTGACGCATGCAACAGCTGCCTGGTTATTTCCAGACCGCATGCCGGCGGCACCCGCCCTCCGTACAGATCGTCCCCGGCGACCGGGCAGCCCAAGGAGGCCATGTGGACCCGGATCTGATGCGTCCTCCCGGTTTCCAGATCCAGTTCCATCAGCCCCATGCCATTCGGATACCGCTCCACAACCCGCCAGCAGGTTGCCGCGTGACGGCCTCCGGCCCGGATCGCCATCTTCTTGCGCTGCACCGGATGGCGGCCGATGGCAGCCACCACCCGGCCCCTGTCCGCGGCGGGGCAGTGCAACAGAACAGCGTGATAAGTCTTGCGAATATTCCGGCTCTGAAAATCGGCGGTCAGCTGGCGCAAAGCCGTTTCGGTTTTGGCCACCAGCATCACCCCTGAGGTGTCCTTGTCCAGGCGGTGGACAATGCCCGGCCGCTGCTCCTTCGTTCCGGGCAGGGATGCGCAGTGATAAAGCAGGCCATGGGCCAGGGTTCCCTGCCGGTGGCCGGCGGCGGGGTGCACAACTAGGCCCGGCGGTTTGACAAGGACCAGCAGGCTGTCGTCCTCATGCAGCACGCGAAAGTCAATCTGTTCGGGGATCAATTCGGATGGCGGCGGGGACGGAATAACAACCTCAACCCCGTCACCGGACCGCAAGCGGCAGCCGGCCTTGCACGCCTCTCCGTCCATGGTCACCAGCCCATCCCGAATAAGTTTGCGCAATGCGGAGCGGGAATAATCGGCAAGGCGCTGCACCAGAAAATGATCTAGACGCAGGCCCGCCTCGTCCGGGGTCACTGCCAGAGAATAATGCTGTTCGTCGTTTGACATGCAGGCAGAAGCTAGATTGCAGGGGACCGGAAGCGAGAACCTTCCTGATGAGCTGAATAGGTAATTGAACAGCAAGAAGATGAATTGTGCCGCACTCAGCTAAAGATACTCTCCAATTGCTTGGCCACCATTTTCTCATCCTCCTTCCGGGCAAGAGAGATTTCCTTGACCAGCAGGTTCCTGGCCGTGTCCATCATCTTGCGCTCCCCGTAGGAAAGCTCCTTGTCATCACTGAGCAGATACAGATCCCTGAGAACCACGGCAACCTCAAAGGCTGACCCGGTCTTTATCTTGTCCATGTAATCCCGATAGCGCCGGTTCCAGGTCTGGGAACTGATCTGGATATCCCGTTCCATCAGGATATGCAGAACCTTGTCAACCTCCTTGGCGGAAATGATGGACCTGAGGCCTACGTTCTTGCAATTGGCGGTGGGAATCATTATGGTCATATCGTTGTTCAGGATCTTCATCACATAAAAGCTCTGGTCAACGCCACCAATGGTCTTTGTCTCTATGGCCTCAATCACCCCGACGCCATGGGCCGGATACACAGCCATGTCACCCGTTGCAAACACCATTTTCTCTCCGCTGGAATTCGTTGAAAGCCTCGCTCCGACTAGAAACCGGAGCCGGCCTTCACGTAATAAATTGTCAATATACCATATTTATTTCTTTTCGCAAAGGACGGACTTGCTGCCTTCGGATCGGACAGTGAGAGGAAGCGGCAAAAGGAACAGGGGGCAATAACTTTTGTGCCGGAACAGCAACCGCACAGAGCGTACCGGCAGGGGCAAACGAGGGACTTAGGACGATTTCCGGTTCACCATATTCATCGCCGCCGCAACCCCCTTTTCGAGAAAACAGCGGAGCCCTTCGGCGATTCGCGGCAGATTGTCCTGAAACAAATCCCGGTCGGCGGCGGGCATGCTTGCAAGTACGTAGCGTTCCACCGGCATGTGCCGGGTTTCCTCCAGATCGCGGGGATGGCCGATGCCGATCTTCAGGCGGGCAAATTCATCAGTGCCCAGGCTGACGAGCAGGGAGCGGATGCCGTTATGCCCCCCTGCCCCTCCACCGTCGGCAATTTTCAGCCGGCCCGGTGCCAGATCAAGGTCATCGTGCACCACTAGGATATCGGCCGGGGCAACATTGAAATACTGGACAAACCCGGCAACGCATTCCCCGGACCGGTTCATGAAATTCTGTGGTTTCAGGAGGAGCACGGACCGGCCGGCCAAACGGGCGGTGCCGTAAAGGCCATGGAACCTGGAACTGCTGATCGCCAGTCCTTCCTGACCGGCAAAGTAATCCAAGGCCAGGAAACCGGCATTATGCCGAGTTGTTTCGTATTGGGAACCGGGATTACCGAGTCCGACAATCATCACTCTGTTTTCCGGCATGGCAGACTCCGGATTCTGCTGGAACGGTAAACGAATACGCTGAGTAAAAAGACCAGGGAGAGGCTTGACTGCTTGACTCCTGTGCAATCCTTTCCCGCGGCACGTGCAGACCAGTGCAAAAGCTGCCGAATGGAATCAAGAACTCCAGACTCGGCGCCCTGCCCGTGAGCAAAACGAGTATGCAAAATCGCCGCGGATTGAGGCGCGCAAGGCTTTCTACAAAATGGAAGAGAACGGCTGAGCCGTGCCGGGAGAAGCACAGCTCAGCGCAGACTATCTCTGAATCAGAACACCGATACGCAAACTGCCTTGGCATCATCCAGCATTTCAACCTTTGGCGGCAGCTTCATATCGCCGAAGGAAAGGGAGTCGCCACGGGCAAGGTCTTGTATATCGACCTCGACGTTGTCAGGGATGTCCACGGGACAGCCCTTGAGCTGCACTTTATTTTTCAAGAGATGCAGTTCGCCCCCCAGATCTACGCCCTTGGCGGTTCCTACGAATTTCAGGGGCACGGCAAAAACGGCCGGATTATCCAGCGCGATCTCCAGAAAATCCACATGCACCACCTGATCGTTAACCGGGTCCTTCTGGACTTCCTTGACCAAAGCGTGGCGTTCGGCCTTATCGTCCCCGTCAATCTTCAGGGTAACGATAACGTTGCGGCCGTGCACTTCAAGAAGGCTCTTGTACAGCACTGCCGTTTCAAACTGCAGGGCCATTGCGGCGCTGCCTCCGCTGTACACCACCGCCGGGGTGAACTCCTTCATGCGTAACTGCCGGGATGCGCCCTTGCCAAAGGTGGACCGAAAAGCCGCCGGCATGCTGATCTGAATCATGGAATACCTCCTTCCCTCTCAATATACATTAAACAATTTCAAATAAATACAAGACTAGACAAAAAGCGAACTGACCGAATCCTCCGAATGGATCCGGCTGATCGCATCACCAAGCAGTTCTGAAACAGACAGCACCTTTATCTTCGCACTGCGCTTTGCATCTTCGCGCAGGGGGATCGAATTGGTCACCACCAGGGACCTGATGCACGATTTTTCCAGCCGTTCAATGGCAGGCCCGGACAGGACCGCGTGGGAACAACAGGCATGGACCTCGCTCGCTCCCCTGTCCATCAGCTTGGCGGCCGCCCCACACAAAGTGCCGGCGGTATCGACCATATCATCGAGAAGCACCGCGGTACGACCGGCAACATCACCGATGACATGCAGTGCCTCGCACTCGTTGGCCCGCTCCCGACGCTTGTCGATGATCGCCAATTCTGCGTTCAAGCGCTTGGCAAAGGCGCGGGTCCGCTCAACGCCGCCCGCATCAGGGGAAACCATGACCACGTTGCTGAACTGATCACGGATATATTTCAGCAGTACCGGCGCCGCATAGAGGTGATCCACCGGGATATTGAAAAAACCCTGGATCTGGCCGGCGTGGAGGTCCATGCACAGCACCCGCCGGGTACCGACCGCCATGAGCATTTCCGCAACTGCCTTGGCGGTGATCGGTACCCGCGGCCTCACCTTCCGGTCCTGGCGGGCATAACCGTAGTAGGGAATGACTGCGGTAATGCGCCGGGCCGAGGCGCGACGCAGGGCGTCCACCATGATCAGCAGTTCCATCAGGTGATCATTGACCGGCGGGCAGGTGGGCTGCACGACAAAGACATCGGTGCCGCGGACATTCTCCCCTATTTCGACGAAAATCTCTCCGTCGCTGAATTTCTTCACCTCTGCCACCGACAGGGGGACCTGCAGATGACGGCAAATCTCCTCCGCCATAACCCTGTTGGCATTGCCTGAAAAAATCTTGATGCGATTGGTCATTGTCTAAGCCTTTTCTGAGTTGGCTGGGGCGGCAGGATTCGAACCTGCGAGTGCAAGAGTCAAAGTCTTGTGTCTTACCGCTTGACGACGCCCCAAGCAAAATGCAGTGACGAACACATCATGACGTCAGGGGGCTGACCAGAAACGTCTTTGGGAACTCCCGCGATAACTCCCTGCCGCAGGCAACCGCCTTTTCTTCTTCCTGTCCTGTAAATAAGCCAAAAACCGAAGGACCGCTGCCGGTCATCATGGCTGCGACAGCGCCTCCCTTCAGCAACCTCTGCCGCAAGCTGTATATTTCCTGAAACTTTCCGGCGGTGACCGCCTCCAGTTCATTGACCAACTCACCGGGACGAATGGCCCTGCGGATAAACGGGCACCCCGCATCGTCAGCTTGCTGGTCGTCAAAATTTTTAAGGTTAATTTTTTTTCCTACCGCTGTCAATGCAAAATTCTCATAGACCCAGCCAGTTTCTACAGAGAAACCTGGATTGACCAGAACAACCCGATACCCGGCCAGGGGCACGGCCGGACGAAGCCGGTCTCCAATCCCCGTGGCCCAGGCTGCAGGCCAGTCTACGATGAACAGCGGGACATCGGCGCCGAGTCGGCTGCCCATGGTCAGCAGCTCGGCTTCGCTGCAACCGGTCGCAAAGAGCTGATCCATTCCGACCAGGACCGCCGCCGCATCGCTGGACCCCCCGCCAAGGCCGGCGGCCAGTGGAATATTTTTTTTGAGGGTGACCTCCACGCCGAGACTCCCGTAAAGGCGCGGAGCCATGGTCTGCAGAAAAAGGCAGGCCGCCCGGTAGACCAGATTGCCCTCATCCTCGGGGAGACTGCTGTCCGGACAATGCACCCGGATTCCGCTGTCGATCCTGCGCAGCAGCACCCGGTCAAACAGGGAGATCTTCTGCATGAGGGTAGCCAGATAGTGATAGCCGTCCGCCCGCCGGCCGGTCACCCGCAAATACAGGTTGATCTTCGCCGGCGCGTCAAGCTCCAGCGTTTGTTCAGTCGTAGGCACCTGCGCGGAGAATCTCAGCGGGACTGATCCTTGGCCTTAATGAAGCGCATCTTGAGGTCATAGAGGATGTGGCTCAGCAGCTCGTTTTCACTGGTGTCCAGGTTGCCGCTGGTCTTGCCCTGTAGCATGATCAGGGTGTCGATGGAATGCTTGACCAGTTCCAAATCCACCTTCCGCTCCCCGGTCTCGGGGTGGGGCAGTTCGCCCAGGTGAAAAAGGGCCGTAGTGTTCAGCGACAGGACAAAACTGGTGAAGGTCACCTCGGGCATCACACACTTGCCGGCCTCGTTGCGGACCCGCCCATCGGGGCAGGGTTTACAGTTCTGCATCTCACTCATGATGTCGCTCACTCTCCACGTGCCGGAGCAGGCAACTCCGGCTGTTCATTTTTCGTCGACAGCGCCTGGCTGAGCAAAAAATCAGCACCGCCTCCTTCCATTGATTCAACGGGCTGGCATTGTTGCGTGCCTGCCGGTTACTGGAAATAGGGAGGCAGTTCCAGGACCATGGCGTCATCTATATGGCGCAACTTCTTCACTTTCGCCAACAGATCCTTGGTGATATGGGTATCGGTGTTCAACAGGATCACATTCTGCTGGGAGGACTCCTCCCGGCCCACGGTCATCCGCGAAATATTCACCTTGTGTTCTCCCAGCAGAGTGCCCAGTGCCCCGATCACCCCGGGTACGTCCTTGTTGTATACCAGGAGCATATGTCCGGACGGCAAGGCCTCCAGACGGAAAGAATTGAGTCGGACCAGGCGGGGTTCCTTCTTGCCGAACACGGTGCCCACCAGCATGTTTTTCCCCTCAGTGGTCTTGACCGTTACCAGCAGCAGATTGGTAAAATCAGCGGCCTGCTCGCTTCGGGACTCCACGATGCGTATTCCTCTCTCCTTGGCGATCAGGGGCGCGTTGACAAAGTTGACCGCGTCCTGCAGAATCGGGGTGAACAATCCCTTGAGGAAGGAAACCGTAATGGGATTCGTGTTGAGCCCGGCCAGATCGCCGGTGAACTCAAGATTCACCTCCTCCACTCCGCCCCGGGCGATCTGCATGTGCAGCGAGCCGAGCATTTCCCCAAGGGTTATATAGGGTCCGATGGAGGCGAGCACGTCATCGCTCACCGACGGCACGTTCACCGCATTGCGCACCACTCCCTTGAGCAGATAATCCGCTACCTGCTCGGCAATAGCCACCGCCACATTCTCCTGGGCCTCACTGGTGGAGGCGCCCAGGTGCGGTGTGCAGATAAAATTAGGCAGGCCGAGCAACGGCGTACCCTCCAGGCTCGTTGGCTCCTTCTCGAAGACATCCAACGCAGCACCAGCGATCTGCCCCTCAGCAAGGGCCTTATACATGGCAACCTCGTCCACCACCCCTCCCCGGGCGCAGTCCACGAACATGGCATCTTTCTTCATGTTGGTGAAAAATTCGGTGGACAGGATGTGATGGGTTTCCTTGGTCAGGGGCGTATGCACGGAGATGAAATCGGCGCGCTTCGCCAGTTCCAAAAGATCCACCAGTTCAACCCCGATCTTTTCCACCAGTTCCGCCGGCATGAACGGGTCATAGGCGATGACCTTCATCTTCAATCCCTGGGCCCGGTTGGCGACAATGGAGCCGATGCGGCCGATGCCGACGATCCCCAGGATTTTGCCGGTCACTTCGCGGCCCATGAAGCTCTTTTTCTCCCATTTGCCCGCCTTCATCGAGGCGGTGGCCTGGGGTATGTTGCGGGCCAGGGACATGATCATGGCAATGGCGTGCTCCGCCGCAGTGGTTGCATTGCCGTCCGGGGCGTTCATCACCACGATGCCCTTCTGGCTGGCGGCCGGAATGTCGACGTTGTCCAGGCCGATGCCGGCACGGCCGACCACCTTGAGATTGGTGGCCGCTTCAATGATATCCTGGCGGACCTTGGTTGCGCTGCGGATGACCAGACCGTCATACTGCGGAATTATGGCCTTGAGTTCTTCCGGCGGCAGGCCGGTCTTGACATCAACGTCCAGGCCGGCGTCTCTGAGAATCTTCTCGCCCACCGGCGAGAGATTGTCACTGATCAGTACCTTCATCATTTTCCTCTTAAAAGATGGAATATATATACTCGTTGATTTTTGAGAAATAAAAAGGAATTATAACGCCAAACCTTTTCCTCGACAACAGGAAAGTAGAATGCGTTGCGCGGAAGCTCCGGATGGAGCTAACCGCTCCTTCCCTCTTGAAAAAAGGGGGGCGAAACGATATAAGGTCTTTCCCTGCTGTTGCGCAACTTTGAAAAATAGGCACACCGCCGGAGGGCGCACGTGTCGTTTTAAGGAGTCGTCTATGCCTGAAGTACGTGTCCGTTTTCCCCCAAGCCCCACCGGCTATCTGCATATCGGCGGCGCCCGCACAGCCCTGCTGAACTGGCTCTTCGCCAAAAAGACCGGTGGCAAGCTCATCCTGCGCATCGAGGATACCGATGAAGAACGCTCTACCAGCGCGTCCATCGACGGCATCCTGGACGGCCTTACCTGGCTTGGGCTGGACTGGGACGAGGGCCCCTATTTCCAGAGCGAATTCGCTGCCGACCACCTGCGGGCCGCCGAGCAGCTTATCCAAAGCGGCCACGCCTACAAGTGCTTCTGCACCAAGGAGGAACTGGAAAGCAAGCGGGACGCGGCTATGACCGCCAAAGTCGACGTCAAGTACGATGGCACCTGCCGCAACCTGAGCAGCAAGGAAATCGAGGCCAGGGAAAAGGCTGGAATCCCCTCCGTCATCCGCTTCAAGGTCGAAAAAAAGGAAGGCGTTGTCGGCTACGACGACAAGGTGCTCGGCCGCATTGAGCGCCGCTACGACGACATCGAGGACTTTGTCATCGTTCGTTCAAACAGCAAGCCCCTCTACCTCCTCTGCAATGTGGTGGACGACATCCGCGACCGCATCACCCACGTCATCCGCGGCCAGGACCACATGACCAACACCACCCGCCAGGTACTTCTCTACGAGGCCCTGGGGGCACCGGTACCGATCTTTGCCCACATGCCCCTGACCCTGGACCTGCAGAAGCGCAAAATCTCCAAGCGCAGTCATGGCGAGATTGTGGCGGTCCAGTTTTACCGTGACCGGGGCTTCATCCCCTGGGCCCTGTGCAACTTCCTCGTCCTGCTCGGCTGGAACCCCGGCGACGACCGGGAGATCTTCAGCCGGGAGGAACTCATCGAAGCCTTCTCCCTTGAGCGCATCGGCAGGACCAATTCGATCTTCAACTACCGCAAGGACGATCCTAAATTTTTTACCGACCCCAAGGCTATCGCCATCAATAGCCATTATCTGCGGACCATGCCCATTGCCGAAATCGGGCATATGGTAAAAAAACATTTTCAGGAGCAGAGACTCTGGCATGACGACTACGACACTTCCCGCCGTGAGTGGTTTCTGGCCACCCTGGAACTGATCCGTGAGCGGTTCCACACGATCAATGACTTCTCCGCCGGCGGACGAGCCTATTTTGCTGACGACTTCGCCATCGACCCGCAGTCTCTGGCCAAGAATATTCTCAAACACCCTGAGCTGATAGGGTGGTTTCCCCAACTGGCCGAACGGTTTTCCGCTCTCCAGGTCTTCGACAAGGAGAGCGCCGAGGCCGCTACCCGAGAAATGGCTGAGGAACTGGGCATCAAGCCGGGCATCCTGATCAATGGGATGCGCACCTTGCTTACCGGCCAATTGGCAGGCCCGGGCATGTTCGATGTCCTGGCCGCCCTGGGACGGGAGAAGGTGGCGACAAGGCTCAAGGGCATTTACCGACTCTACAAGTAATCAGGGTTTGTGCTTTATGGTATAAGGTTTACGGTTAAGGTCTACGGTTTCAGGCAGACTGCAAACCCTGTACCGTACATCATTCACCGTGCACCATCCACCGTCCACCGAAAATGTAACAGGAAACAGCAATGACCAACGGCAATCTCAGCGACAACAGCGTACCTCTCGACTTTATCAGATCGATCGTTGCGGATGACCTTAAAACAGGGAAACATCAGCGGGTGGTCACCCGCTTTCCGCCTGAGCCCAACGGCTTTCTCCACATCGGCCATGCCAAATCCATCTGCCTCAACTTCGGCATCGCCCTGGAAAACAATTCGGTCTGCCACCTGCGCTTTGACGACACCAACCCCGGCAAGGAATCCAGCGAGTACGTTCAGGCCATCCAGCGGGATGTCCGCTGGCTCGGTTATGACTGGGGCGAACACCTCCATTATGCTTCTGACTATTTTGACCGGCTGCACGAGTACGCGGTCCAGCTCATCCGCCTGGGCAAGGCCTATGTCTGCCACCTGGATGCTGTCCAGATCCGCGAAGAGCGCGGCACCCTCCTTGAACCGGGCCGAAACAGCCCCTATCGCGATCGGAGTATCGAGGAAAACCTGGAGCTCTTCGCGCAGATGCGGCGCGGCGAATTACCCGAGGGAAGCTGTGTGCTGCGGGCCAGGATCGACATGGCCTCGCCGAACCTGAACCTGCGCGACCCGGTGCTGTACCGCATCAAGCACGCGCCGCACCCGGTGACCGGCGATGCCTGGTGCATCTATCCCATGTACGACTACGCGCACTGCGTGTCGGACGCGCTGGAGGGCATTACCCACTCGCTATGCACGCTGGAGTTCGAGGATCACCGTGCGCTGTACGACTGGATCCTCGACCAGCTGCCGGTGCCCTGCC
>DNUE01000007.1:4065-4213 GCA_003508005.1 Desulfobulbaceae bacterium | reverse complement strand
ATCATCAAGCTGATCAACTCGGTGGCCGAGACCATCAACAACGACCACCGGGTCCGGGGACGGCTGAAAGTGGTCTTCCTTCCCAATTACGGGGTGTCCCTGGCGGAAAAAATCATCCCGGCAGCCGACCTGTCCGAGCAGATCTCCA
>DNUE01000007.1:0-4059 GCA_003508005.1 Desulfobulbaceae bacterium | reverse complement strand
CCATCGGCACCCTGGACGGGGCGAACATCGAAATCCGGGAGGAGGTGGGCGGGGAGAATATCTTTATCTTCGGGCTGACCGCCCAGCAGGCGGAATACGAGCGCAAGATGCCCAGCAGGACGCCGTGGATGATCTGCGAACAGAATCCGGAAATCAAGCGGATCATCGACAGCCTGCGGGACGACCGGTTCTGTCCGGACGAGCAGGGTCTCTTCAAACCCATTGTTGAGGACCTGATGGATCACCACCGGGACCCCTACCTCAATCTGATCGACCTGGAGGATTACCTGCGCTGCCAGGACCAGGTGAGTGAGACCTACCGGCGACCGGCGGACTGGTACCGAAAAACCGTCCTGAACGTGGCCGGCATGGGAAGGTTTTCCAGCGACCGGACTATTCTTGAATATGCGAAGAAAATATGGGAAGTAAGTTAGTAAGTTAGGGGACGTCCATAAAATCATAAAAATCTCAGCAGTAATTACGGGAGTTTTTTGGCCGTCTTTTCTATGACCGATTTCGACGGCCAGCATGACTCAGTCAACAAGGGACAGCAGACGAAAACCCATGATTCCATCATTGACGCCCTATCCAATCCCGCATCGCTTTTTGTCCTGCTGCCTGCTTGCGCTCCTCACCCTTGCCGGCTGCTCCAATGGTCCGGCTGATTACTTTCAGGGCTATGTGGAGGGGGAGTATCTGTACGTCTCCTCGCCGCTGGCTGGAAGGCTGGACACCCTCTCAGTGAGCAGAGGAGCGGTCGTCAGCGCGGGGCAGCCGCTGTTCGTCCTGGAGCAGGGGTACGAGCGCGCCGCCGTGGCCGAGGCTGAGCAGAACCTGCGCCAGGCGGAGAACCGGTTGGCCGATCTGCGCAAGGGGCAGCGTCCTTCCGAGATTGCCGCCCTGGAAGCAAAGCTGGCGCAGGCCAGGACCGCCGCCGAGCTGGCGGTTAAGGAATACGCTCGGCGCGACGTATTGCTCAAGCAGAAGGCCATTGCCACAGAACAATTGGACCGGAGCCGGACAGAAAAAGAGCGCAGCGAAGCCCTGGTCAGCCAGCTCGCAGCGGAGTTGGCCACCGCTCGCCTTGGCGCGCGCAGCGATCAGGTGGAAGCTGCCCAGGCCGCGGTGGCGGCAGCGCACGAACGGCTGGCCCAGGGGCGCTGGACGCTGGAGCAGAAGCAGCTCGCGACGCCAAAGGCCGGCCTGGTCTTTGATACCTACTACGTCCAGGGCGAATTCGTGCCGGCAAGCAGGCCGGTGCTCAGCATCCTGCCGCCGGGCAATGTCCTTATTCGCTTCTTTGTGCCCGAAGAAGCGATCTCCACCCTGGCCCCGGGCCAAAAGGTCTCCGTCCATCTGGACGGTGCGGAGAAGCCCTACCCGGCCGCTATCTCCTACATCTCTCCCCAGGCCGAATACACCCCGCCGGTGATCTACAGCCGGGAGACCCGGACGAACCTGGTGTACCTGGTCGAGGCCAGGCCGGCCGCCGAAGACGCCGCGGCCCTGCATCCGGGCCAGCCGGTGGAAGTGCGCCTGGAGTAGCCCCATGGCCGGTATTGCCCCTGTTATCCAGGTCGAGAACCTGACCAAATCCTTTTCCGGGAAGAAGGTGGTCAACAACCTGTCGCTGCAGATCAGGGCGGGCGAGATCTACGGCTTCCTGGGTCCCAACGGCAGCNNCATCCGTATGCTCTGCGGCCTGCTGCGCCCTGATTCGGGCGCTGGCGTCTGCCTGGGCTACGATATCCTGCGCGAGTCCGGGAAGATCAAGCCGCTGGTCGGCTACATGGCCCAGCGCTTCAGCCTGTACGAAGACCTCAGTGTGCGGGAAAACCTGAACTTCATGGCCCGGATCTACGGCCTGCGCCACATCCGGGCCGAGGTGGACGAGACCATCGAGCGCATGAACCTGAACCGCTATGCCGGCCAGCTGGCCGGAACGCTTTCCGGCGGCTGGAAGCAGCGCCTGGNNCGCCTGCTCCTTCTGGACGAGCCCACCGCGGGAGTGGATCCCAAGGCCCGGCGGGACTTCTGGGACGATATCTACAGCCTGGCCGGCGAGGGGGTGACCTCCCTGATCAGCACCCACTACATGGACGAGGCCGAACGCTGCCACCGCCTGGCCTATCTCTCCTACGGCAACCTGTTGGCGGCCGGGACCGCCGAGGAAGTGGTGGCCTCCTCGGGCCTGACCACCTGGGCGGTGTCCGGCCAAAAGGTGCACCTGCTCGTTCCCCGGCTCAAGGGGTTGCCGGGCGTGGAACAGGTGGTGCCCTTCGGCAATACCCTGCATGTCAGCGGCCATGACGGTGAGTTGCTGGCGGCAAGCCTGCAGCCCCTGCAGGACGGCACCTTCCGCTGGGAGGAGGTCGAGGTCAACCTGGAAGAGGTCTTCATCAGCATGATGCAGGAAAGCGGGGTGCAGTGATGTCTCTCTCGCCTTTTTTCTCCTTCCGGCGGTTTTGCGCGATCATCAAGAAGGAATTCGTGCAGATGCGGCGGGACCGGGTCACCTTTGCGATGATGATCGGCATTCCCATCATGCAGATGATCATCTTCGGCTTTGCCATCAACTCCGATCCCAAAAACCTGCCCACGGTCATTCTGGACGCAGACCACAGCCCCTTTACCCGCACCCTGGTCGCGTCAATGCAGAACAGCCAGTACTTCCGGGTGCTGCGGACCGTGGCTACGGAAAAGGAGGCCGAGGAGATGGTAGACCTCGGCCAGGTCCAGTTTGTGCTGCAGATCCCGGCACAGTTTGCGCGCAGCCTGGTGCGGGGGGAGCAGCCGGCCCTGGTGCTTACCGCCGACGCCACCGATCCGGCCGCCACCAGCAATGCCCTGGCCGCCTTCCGCGTCATTGCCGAACGGGCGATGGGCCGTGACCTGAACGGCCCCCTGGAATACCTGCGGCCGGCGAAGACGCCCCTCAACATAATCGTGCACCCCCGCTTCAATCCCGAGGCGATCACCCAGTACAACATCGTCCCGGGTCTGATGGGAGTGGTCCTGACCATGACCCTGGTCATCATCACCGCCCTGGCCATCACCAGGGAGCGGGAACGCGGCACCATGGAAAACCTGCTGTCCACGCCGGTCCGGCCCCTGGAGGTGATGATCGGCAAGATCATCCCCTATATCATCGTCGGCTACGTGCAGATGGGGGTCATCCTCCTGGCCGCCCGCTTCCTGTTCCAGGTGCCCTTCATGGGCAGCATCCTTCTGCTGCTGGCGGTGTCCCTGTTCTTCATCGCCGCGAACCTGGGGGTGGGACTGACCTTTTCCACCCTGGCCCGCAACCAGCTGCAGGCCGTGCAGATGGCCTTTTTTTTCTTCCTGCCCTCGATCCTGCTCTCCGGCTTCATGTTTCCCTTCCGCGGCATGCCCGTCTGGGCCCAGAAGATCGGCAGCATCCTCCCCCTCACCCATTACCTGCGGATCGTCCGGGGGATCATCCTCAAGGGCAACACCCTGGACCAGATCCTGACCCATATCTGGCCGATAGCAGTCTTTCTTCTCGTGGCCCTGACCATCGGCCTGAAACGCTACCGCAGCACCCTTGATTAATCCCCTGCCAGAAACTACCTTGTGGTACAGGAAACACCTGGGCGGAGGACAAGGAACAGGCATGACTTTTCAACAGCTGCCGAACAACCGGGGACTGCTTTATGTCCCTGAATGCAGGGGGCAAGACAAAAAGCACCCATGCCGGGACTGCTTTTCCTGCCAGTGGTGCGGCAACGAACGGTGCCGGGTCTGCCGGCAGGGAGAAAGTTGCGAAAAAAGAAACTCTAAGGCAAAGAACAAATCGAGCTGATTTCTTCTCGGCGTCGGGGTCGGAATCGGTATCGGGGGCGATGAAGGGTGCTGGGTTATTGGTCGATTCCGACACCGACCCCGGCGCCGATTATCTTGAGACGGAGACAGACGCAGCAATGACCGACACCACCCTGGCAACCTTGCAGAAAATATTTGGCTACCCGGCCTTCCGCCAGCATCAGCAGGAAATCATCGAAGGACTTATACGAGGCGAGGACGCCTTTGTCCTGATGC
>DNUE01000060.1:35630-49519 GCA_003508005.1 Desulfobulbaceae bacterium | reverse complement strand
GGTGCAGGCCGAGCCGGAGGAGGCGCATATCTGATACCGGTTCATGTGCAGGAGGATGGCCTCGCCCTCCACATATTCAAAGCTGATATTGGCGGTATTGGGCAGGCGCTCGGTCTTGTGGCCGTTGAGCAGGGAGCGCGGGATTTGTTCCAGCAGGCTCCTCTCCAGCTTGTCGCGCAGGAAACGCACCCGGGTGTTTTCCTCAGCCATTTTTGCGGCGGCCAGCCGGCAGGCCGCACCCAGCCCGACAATGGAAGCGACGTTTTCCGTGCCCCCCCGCCGTCCATGTTCCTGATGGCCGCCGTTCAGGAAGGGTATGAAGGGGGTGCCCTTGCGGATATAGAGGACACCGATGCCCTTTGGAGCATGGAGTTTGTGGCCGGAAATCGACAGAAAGTCGATACAGGAGTTTTTCAGGTTGATGGGGATCTTGCCCACGGCCTGCACTGCGTCGGTGTGGAAGAGGATGCCCCGTTCGCGGGCAATGGCTGCCATCTCCTCCACCGGGAAAATGACTCCGGTCTCGTTGTTGGCCCACATCACGCTGACAATGGCGGTGTCGTCGCCCAGGCTGTTCCGGTACTGGTCCAGGCTGAGGGTGCCGTCGGCCTCGACCTGCAGCCGGGTGATCCGGTGCTTGTGCCCGGTAAGGCCGTCCAGGTTTTCGCACAGGTTTTTCACCGCCGGGTGTTCCACCCTGGTGGTCACCACATGGCGCTTTTCCGGAAAGGTCTGCAGGGCGGAGAGGATGGCGGTGGAATCGCTTTCCGTGCCGCAGCTGGTAAAGACGATTTCCTCCGGCTCGGCGCCGATAAGCTCGGCGATAGACTGCCTGGCCTCGTTGATGCCTCCGGCGACCTGGCCGCCAAAGGTGTGCATGGACGAAGGATTGCCGTAACAGTCGGTAAGATAAGGCATCATGGCGTCTACCACCTCCGGGGCGACCCGGGTGGTGGCATTGTTGTCCATGTAGATGACCTTGTCGCTGCCGCAGTTCATTATTTGCCCTCCTCGACGATGAGCGCGTCACTGACCAGCTCCCGCAGTTTTTTCTCCACATAGACCTTCAGGGTGGTCCGCGACGACTGGCAGCCGGCACATGCACCGCGCAGGGATACGGTGACGAAGTCGCCGTCCACGTCGATCAGCTCGATGTCGCCGCCGTCCTTCTTCAGGGTGGGTTTGATCTCCCGTTCCAGGACCTCCTCGATTTTCTTGATTTTCTGGAGCGTGGTCATCCGCTGCTCTTTCCGGATTTTTTTCGGTTCTACCTGCAGCCCTTCCACCGTCTCCTGCAGGATCTCGCGCAGCCGGTCAACGCATTTGCCGCAGCCGCCGCCGGCCTTGGTGAAGTTGGTGATTTCCTCCACCGAGCGCAGGCCCGATTCGCGGATGGCGCGGATGATCTCCAGGTCGGTTACCCCGAAGCATTCGCAGACCACCTCGCCTTGGGCCATGGGCAGGAAAACGCCGCGAAAGTTGGCGATGGCCGCTTCCAGGGCCTCGCGTCCCATGACCGAGCAGTGCATTTTTTCCTTGGGGAGGCCGCCGAGGAAGTTGGCGATGTCTTCGTTGGTGATCTTCTCGGCATCCTCAAGCTTCATTCCCTTGATCATCTCGGTCAGGGCCGAGGAAGAGGCGATGGCCGAGGCGCAGCCGAAAGTCTTGAAGCGGGCATCGGTGATGATTCCCTGCTCATTGACCTTGATGCTCAGCTTCAGCGCGTCGCCGCAGGCCAGCGAGCCGACCTCGCCCACGCCGGAAGGTTTTTCGACTTCCCCGACATTGCGGGGGTTGATGAAGTGCTCCTTGACTTTGTCTGTATAATCCCACATTGCGGTACCCTGGTATAAGGTGTTTAAGGTTTTTAGGCGATTAGGATTTTAGGGTGGAAAATCCAATTTTCACGGCATCTCGGGCGCAGAAGAAAAAGGTCTCATGCCGTCTTTACTGCCAACCGAGAACTGTCAACAGCTGCACTCTAAGCCAGTAAACCGATTTCGGCAAGCATGGATTTGGCGGCGGCGACCAGGGAGGCGGTGTCTGCCCGGTTGCGGGCCTCGACATAGAATCTGACCTTGGGTTCCGTGCCCGAGGGCCGGATCATCAGCCAGCTGTTATCGGCGAAGATCATCTTGCGGCCGTCAATGGCGATGACCTGCCTGATTTCCCTCGGCTGGCCGCCGACCATTATTTTCACGCCCTCCCGATACCGCTCGAGTTGGGCGAGGCTGGCAAGGAGCTGCTGACCCTGCTGGGATACCGCCACCCCGTCCCGTTCGGGATAGTAGGCGCCGTAGCGCTGCTCGATCTCCTGGAGGATCGCCCCGAGATTTTTGCCTTGGCTGAGCACCATGTCCAAGGCCAGCAGCAGCCCGATGAAGGCGTCCTTTTCCGGGGTGTGGCCGATCACCGAAATGCCGTCCGACTCCTCGAAAAAAACCAGGGCCCGGCCGATGACCGGCTTGAACTCCTTGAAGCCCACCGGCGGCTCGTAGACTTCCTCCCCCAGTGCCTCGGCGATGGCGTTGGCCAGGTTGCTGGTGGCAACGGTCTTGGCCACCATGCCCCGTAACCCCTTGACCTCGTGGAGAAAGTGGTAGGCCATGGCCCCGAACTGGTTCATGCTGATTTCTATGTCCCCGTCGGTGAAGCGTATCCGGTCGCCGTCGGGATCGATGATCGCGCCGAGCTTGAGTCGTTCCGGGCGTCGGCGCAGTGCCGCCATCACCGGCTGCATATTGGCGGAGGAGGGTTCCGGGGCAATGCCGCCGAAGGTGACATCCTGTTCGCCCCGCAGGAGAAGGAGCCGATCCGGGGCCTGCCGCCCAAACAGATCCCGGATCGCATTGCGCGCGGCTCCGTGCACGCAGTCAACGGCCACCACCAGTTCCGGACTGCCGGCAAAGGCGGAGATGGTCGCGTCGTAGTCGATGCCGTGGCGCTGGCGGTTGGCGCGGACCAGTTGCTGCCAGCTGCGCAGGGCATCTTCCCGGAAAATAGCGGGGGTGTCCGCCAGCGGCCGCTGGAGATCCAGACCTGCCGGCAGGAAAGGGGAGTGGCCCTGGCCAATGATCGCCTGGGCCTGGACGGTGATCCGGTTGGTGAGAATGGGCGCTGCCGGACCCCCGTCCGCCGCATTGAACTTGAAGCCGCCATATTCCAGCGGATTGTGGCTGGGGGTCAAGTTGATGGAAAAGGCTGCCCGGGTTAGCAGGACCGACGCGGAGAGGCAGCCGGTGGTGGCTTCGCCTGCATAAAGGACCTTTACCCCAGCGGCCGCAAGCACATTGGCCGCGCTTGCGGCCAACAGGTCACCGCCAAAGCGGTTGTCAAAGCCGAGCACGCAGCCTCGGGAACGCACCTCGGCAAAGCTCTCGACGCCCGCGGCCTCGCGCAGCTTCCGGTCATGCTCCAGGTCCTGGTACATGGTGAGGATGGCCGCGGTCACCGAGGCTACGGAGTGGACGTTGATGTCCTTGCCGAGCAGGCCGCGCCAGCCGGAGGTGCCGAACTTGACCGCGGATAGCGGCGGAGCGGCATTGCTGAGGATTTCCGCCTGGAGCAGCCGGTAGACCCGGTCGAGCCCCTCCTGCCACTGGTGTCGCTCGGCATCGGTGGCGGCAGCGGAGCGGCCCCGGACAAGTTCCTTGATCGCGGCGAAATAATCGCTGGCGGCGGGGTCGTCGGCAACGATGCGGGCATAGATGAGCTCATGGACAGCGGTGGCCATATCATGCTCCTGGCGGAAGGGTTGTACCTGTTTATATTCAGTATATATAGCGCCCTCCTTGTTGCTTGGCAATGCGCCAGCGGCGGCGGAGCGCTTTTTTATCCCCGGTTGTCCCTGAAGTGCCGGTGTATGTAAAGGTTGACCGCGATGGTTTTTTTTCTTACAATAATAATTAATACGTCCATTCGATGGCACCTCCACCGTCACATGCTGATACAGCTCTTATTACCTGAACCTGAGTAGGGAGATACAACATGGGAAGCGCGCACAAGCAGGAACTTATTCTCTGGTTCGACGAGATCGGCATCGAGGACGTGCCGCTGGTCGGCGGCAAGAATGCCTCTCTGGGAGAGATGCACCAGAAACTCACATCAAAGGGTGTGGCGGTGCCGAACGGCTATGCGATCACCGCCTATGCGTATCAGTATCTCCTGAAGGCCGCCGGCATTGGGCAAGCGATCGAGGACGCCCTGGCCGGCCTGGATACCACTGACATGCGCAATCTCCAGGCGCGTGGCGAGAAGGTGCGAAAGATCATCCGCACCGCTGAATTTCCTGATGACCTGCGGGCGGCTATCATCAAGGCCTACAACAAGATGGAGGAGGAGTACGGCGCCAATGTCGACGTGGCCGTGCGCTCCTCCGCCACCGCCGAGGACCTGCCGGATGCCTCCTTTGCCGGGCAGCAGGACACCTATCTCAATATTCGCGGCCCGGAAGCCCTGATCGACGCCTGCAAGCGCTGTTTTGCCTCCNNGCCGGCCAGCAGGAGACCTACCTCAACATCTGCGGGCCGGAGGCGCTTATTGACGCCTGCAAGCGCTGCTTCGCCAGTCTGTTCACCAACCGCGCTATCTCCTACCGCCATGACAAGGGCTTCGGCCAGTTTGATGTCTACCTCTCCATCGTGGTCCAGAAGATGGCCCGCAGCGACTCGGCCTCGTCGGGGGTCATGTTTTCCATTGATACGGAATCAGGCTTCGAGGATGCCGTGTTCATCACCGGTGCCTGGGGACTGGGCGAGAACGTGGTGCAGGGGGCGGTCAACCCGGATGAGTACTATGTGTTCAAGCCAACCCTGAAGCAGGGCAAGCGGCCCATCGTCTCCAAGAAGCTCGGCTCCAAAGAGATCAAGATGATCTATGACAACGATCCCGCCACTGCAGAGCCGGTCAGGAATATCGAAACCACCCCGGCCGAGCGGAATGCTTACGTAATCACCGACGACGAGATCCTGCAGCTTGCGCGCTGGGCCTGCATCATTGAAGACCATTACGGCAAGGCCATGGATATCGAGTGGGCCAAGGACGGCGACGGGGTCAATGTCGGCACCGGCAACCTGTATATCGTCCAGGCCCGTCCCGAAACGGTGCATTCCCAAGCCAACAAGGGGACCATGGAGACCTACAAGCTCAAGGAAAAGGGCAAGGTCCTGGTCGAGGGACTGGCCGTTGGGGCCAAGATCGGTCAGGGGCCGGCCAACGTGATTTCCGATGTTGTCGATATCCATGATTTCAAGGCCGGCCAGGTCCTGGTCACTGACATGACTGATCCCGACTGGGAGCCGATCATGAAGATTGCCGGCGCCATCGTCACCAACCGAGGCGGCCGCACCTGCCATGCCGCCATTATCTCCCGCGAACTGGGTATTCCCTGCGTCATCGGCACCGGCAACGGTTCCGAGCTGATCAAGAGCGGCCAGAACATCACGGTTTCCGCCGCCGAGGGCGAGACCGGCTATGTCTATGAGGGCCTGCTGAAATATGAGGTCGAGAAGCTGGATCTCGGCGACCTGCCGGCAACCAAGACCAAGATCATGATGAACCTGGCCATCCCGGAGAAGGCCTTTACCGAGTGCCAGATCCCCAACGACGGCGTCGGCCTGGCCCGCGAGGAGTTTGTCATCAACTCCCATATCGGCATCCATCCCCTGGCCCTGGTCAATTACGAGGAGTTGAAGAAATCAGCTGATCCGGAAAAACAGGCCGTGGTCGCGATAATCGACGAAAAGACCGGGGCCTATTCCGACAAGAGGCAGTTCTTCATCGACAAGGTGGCCGAGGGGGTCGGCCGCATCGCCGCCGGTTTCTACCCGAAGGATGTCATTGTCCGCCTCTCCGACTTCAAGAGCAACGAATACGCCAACCTGACCGGCGGCACCTTCTACGAGCCGGACGAGGAGAACCCGATGATCGGCTGGCGTGGCGCCTCGCGCTATTATGATCCAAAATACCGGCCCGCCTTTGAACTGGAATGCCAGGGGCTCTTGAAGGCCCGCAACGACATGGGGCTCAATAACATCAAGCTGATGATCCCCTTCTGCCGCACCCCGCAGGAAGGGAAGAAGGTTATCCAGGTCATGAAGGAGTGCGGCCTGGTTCAGGGCGAGAATGGCCTGGAGATCTATGTGATGTGCGAGATCCCCAGCAACGTGATCTCCGCCGACGCCTTTGCCGACATCTTTGACGGATTTTCCATCGGCTCCAATGATCTTACCCAGCTGACCTACGGCCTGGATCGCGATTCCGGGCTCGTCGCTGGCATCGCTGATGAGCGGCATGATGCGGTGAAGGAGATGATCCGCATGGTCATCGCCACGGCCAAGCGGAGGAAAAGGAAGATCGGCATCTGCGGTCAGGGGCCTTCCGATTTCCCGGATTTTGCCACCTTCCTGGTGGAACTGGGCATCGACTCCATGAGCCTTATCCCGGATACGGCGATCAAGACCCGCCTGGCAGTGGCGGCCAAGGAAAAGGAGATGGGGGTGAATCCCTGATCCTCGGAAGGCCTCATTGATAAGCCAACACAAGCGGGGCTGTGTCCCCGCTTGTGTTTTTTCTCAGCGCAGACGGGTTTTCCCTGGATGATACTCCCTGTCTGGTATGCCTCTCTGCGGTGAGAGAACGGGACGTTATGATTTTTTGCTGGTCTTGGCAAAAAAGCCTGAGAGTTGTTTGGAAACATTGTCGCTCTGACAGTAGGGGCATTTAATTTTTGGCTTTGCTTCCAATTCCTTGAGCGAGAGGAACACGGTGAACTCTTTTTTGCACTTCTTGCAGGCATACTCATAAGCTGGCATAAAGACCTCCTTATCGTTGGTGATTTCTGGTTGCTTTCACGCCAATCATAACAGGGCTCGGCACCGTCTCCGGAGAACGCGGTGCGGGGTTGAAGACGGGAATCTTGCCCCTTGAGCCGCTGCGCTTACTGCAGGGTATAGCGTGGCCCGCCGCCTCCCTCCGGCAGGTTCCAGACGATATTCTGAAAAGGGCATTTGACGTCGCAGGTCTTGCAGTGCAGGCAATTGCTGAAATTGATCTTGATTATTTCCTGTTCCCGTTCATAGACGCTCGCGGGGCAGAACACCGTGCAGGGCGATTGATATGCTGAAATGCATTTCTTGCAGACCGCTTCATCCTTGATGCTGATATGGCTTTTTTGCTTTTCGTCATGCGCGGTGCGCGACAGGTACACATCCGTTAATTTGCTGACAATTATCCGGTCATCCGCCTTAGGCAAGGGTTCAGGTACTTTCCCGCCGTAAAAAGCCTTCATATCTTTGGTTGTCGCAAAATCGGGTTTTGTTTTCAGGTCACCGGTCGGTGAGGCTCCGCCGGTGAGCATCTGGAAGCCAAGAAGCGGACCACCCGGAAAGGGAAGACCCATGGCAACCGCAGGAGTGAAATTGCGGCCTTGCCTCAGATCAGAGTAGATCCAGCTGTTTCGCACCTTTTCCTCATATTTTGCCAGCTGGTTCGCCGAAAAATCATCCGTCCTGAATGCTTCAAAAAGAACTTCAGCCGCCAACATTCCTGATTTCATGGACGTATGCAGGCCTTTCAGCTTTCGGGAATCCACAAGGTTCGCGGAGTCGCCGGTGATCATTACGCCGTCGCCGGCAAGCCTCGGTATTGAGTAATACCCACCGCAGGGCAAGGTCCGGGCGCCAAAATGCGTGGGTTTCCCGTCTCCGATGATATTCTTGATTAACGGATGTTGTTTGTAGAGTTGCAGTTCTTTGTGCGGATCGAACTGCGGGTCCTCGGAACTGAGATGCGCAATAAGTCCGATGACAACCTGGGTTTCGGAAATTCCATAGATAAAGCCGCCGCCGGAAAGCCCTTTTCGGAATGGGTAGCCGAACGTATGGATGCATTCCCCCTTTTGCAGAGGATTATTCTTCAGCTCATATACCTCTTTGACGCCGAGTTCATAGATGGAAGGAGCCTTTCCTTCATCAAGGTGCAATTTCTCAACAATACTCTTGCGCAGGGTACCGTTGCTCCCCTCGCCCAGCACAATAACCTTTGCGTTGAGAATTGTGCCGGGGGTTTCGTATTCGCCATCTTCCCGAAGACGCTTGTCGTCCGTTCGGACGCCGATGACCTTGCTCCCTTCATAGAGAATTTCAACTGCGGCTGTTCCCTCAAGCATCATTACGTTATTTTGTTCCGTAATTTTCGAAAGCCAGCCGACAAATTTGGAGAGCGAAAGGAGATAATTGCCGTGATTTTGCAGCGGCGACGGCGTAAACGGAACCTTTATTTCCCCTTCCCTGGTGAGGAAATACAGGGATTCCTTGCTGACCTCCGCATCAATTGGGCAACCAAGCTGCCTGTGGTCAGGCACCAGCTCCGAGAGAACATCCGGAATGAGTACTGCTCCGGAAATGTTGTGCGCGCCAAAATACGCGCCTTTTTCGAGAACGGCAATTTTGTCTTCGATATCGATAATCCTGCCTTCCCGGCTTTTGTTTGCAATATCTTCATTGTGTTTCCGGACGAGGTTCGCCAGATGAATTGCGCAGCTTAAATTGGCGGGCCCGCCGCCGACTAAGACAACATCGAATTCGATTATTTCTCGTTCCATAGATATGCTCCTTTGCAGATATTTGACAACGGAACCTCAATGTTCATGACGGAAGCGGTTCAATATTGATGGTTCATGACCACCTTTGCACATTGTGCTCTATCATCACGGCACAAATGAAAGGGGGAGACGGGACTCGTCCGTTTGCAGGGTGCATTTTTTTGGGCGCGCCCTGCAAACAAAATTCAAGAATTTCTCCTTATCGCCAACCGCCTATTTTTTTGCCTTCGGCTCGGCGTTGTCCAGCGGTTTCGCCTCGTCGATGAGCATGATTGGAATGTCGTCCCGGATTTCATAAAGGAGGCGGCAGTTGTCACAGGCAAGGCCGTTGTTGTCAGCGGTCAGCCTGACCGGCTGCTTGCACTTGGGACAGGCGAGGATGTCGAGCAGGGCTTGGTTGATCATCAGGTGCTCCAGGAAAATCAGTGAGTATGTGGCTGCTGGATCTGCTTGCGCGAAGCCAGCGGTTCAGCGGCACAGTTTTACCTCTGTTTTTGCCGCCATCATATTGGTGCCGTGTTGGCGACGTATTGTCAAGGGTGACCGCAGACAGGGTTCGTTTTTGTTGCCGCCGATACTATACTCAATGAAACGCTATCGGTGAAGTCTGAAATTTCTGGCAAGGGCTGCCGGAAGAAAACAAGCAAACTTGAGAGGGAACAGGCATGAAAATTGCGATGTAATGTTTGCGTCTCGCCATAGAACAGTATATGATATAAAGATGAGGTTGTTTTGCGATGAACAACGCTGTGAGGTACCCGTGATGAACCGAATCAAACCATTTCTGTTAGTCCTCCTTTTTGTATCGCTGCTGGGCGCTGGTTTCGCCGTGCCTGCGGGTATCGGCGAGCTCGATTCCTCCTTTGGCGATGAAGGGCGGGTGGCCACTGCGCTGAATCAGTTCGGCGACCAGGCCTATGCTCTGGCCGTACAGCCTGACGGCCGTATCCTGGCTGGGGGGTCATCCTCCAACGGCGCCAATCTTGATTTCGCCGTGGTCCGGTATACTGAGGACGGCAGCCTCGATACCTCGTTCAACCTTGACGGCACCGTCACCACCATGGTGGGGCGGGAAGACGATGAAATTGCCGCCATCGCCGTGCAGGATGACGGCTACATTGTTGCCGCCGGCTACAGCCTCACCGAGAATGGCAGGGATTTTGCCTTGGTCAGGTATACCCCGGACGGGCTCCTGGACCACTCCTTCGGACTGGGCGGGATCGTGATCACAGAGTACAGCAGCCTGGACGATGAGCTTACGTCCCTGGCCGTGGACAGTGAAGGCCGGTTGGTTGTCGCCGGCTATACGACCGGAACCGCCGGCCGGGCAGTGATCGTGGCCCGCTATCTTTCCGGAGGTAATCTTGATCTCACCTTCGGCGACCAGGGCGTGAGCCTGATTGGCATCGGTGAAGACACGCTGGCCCGCAGCCTTGCCGTGGATGACGAGGGCCGGGTCCTGGTGACCGGGTCGTATCTCTTCCAGGATCGCTCCGAACTCATGGTGCTGCGCCTGACCGCCGAAGGCGATCTGGATTATTCCTTTGGCGAGGAAGGTCTTGCCGCAGGGCTGGCGACCGAGGTTCCCTCGGACGGTTTCGGCATCAGCCTCCTGAACAGCGGGGCCATTCTGGTGGCCGGCGCGGTTGGCTCCCCGGGCGAGCTTGATGCGGCACTGTTCAGGTTCACCGCCGAGGGGCAGCCCGACCGCACCTTTGGCGAAAGCGGCATGCTGGTCACCGAGGCCAGCCAGGAGGACGACCTGGCCCTTGCCGTGGCGGCCCTGGGCAATGTCGTCTGTCTGAGCGGCTACACCACGGTGAACGGTGTGCGGGAGTTTCTGTTCATCTCTCATCAGCTGGATGTTGCCGACAGCGGGGGTGTCTCCTTTTCCCTCAAGGGAAATGGCGGAGCGACCGGCCTGCGGATCAGCGAACGGCAGGATCTTGATTCGTACAGCGAGTTCCAGAAAACCGGGAGCAGCTTGGCCGTCTTCCCCCTGCAGACCATAGTGAAGACCACCGCCTTTGGCGACTCGAATGATATCAGCTATGCCGTGGCCGTACAGGCAGACGGCAAGGCCCTCGCCGCAGGCATGACCGAGCAGGGCGGCACCACGAGCTTTGCCGTGGCCCGCTATGCGACAACGGCTTCGGCGGCGAGCAGCCCCTCTGTCAGCTGGATCGTCACCAAGGACCCGTCGGAAGTGACCCGCACCGGTGCCTTTACCGGCGGCGCGATTGCCGCCTCCGGCCTGACCATCAGCCAGCGGGGTGTAGTGTACAGCATCGCGCCGGACCCGGTGCTGGACGAAGGGACCGGAGCGTCGGATGACACGGATGATGATGACACCGATACCACCCCGCCGGTAATTTCCGGCGGCTCGCCCACCGGCACAATTGATCTTACGACGAGCACGACCCTGCAGGTGACCACCAACGAAAGCGCCACCTGCAGGTATGCTACTACTGCGGGTACCGCCTATAATTCCATGGCAAATACCTTCGGCAGCACGGGCGGGACGACGCACAGTCAGGCCATATCCGTGCAGGGCGGGCAATCCTATTCCTATTATGTGCGCTGCAAGGATACGGCGGGAAACGCAAATAGCAGCGACTATGCGATCACTTTCAGCGTGAGCACCTCCTCTGTTTCCAATTTGCGCCAGGCCGAGCGCTATGCCGGGGCCATCGGCAATCTGCTGGTCGGCACGGCCTATGCCCAGGAGGATACGACGGATACCGGCACCAACGACACGACTGAAGATGAGGAAACCACCCCCAAAAGCGTCTTCGACCTGTCCTCACCGAAGTATTCCCTGGAAGGGTATACCAAGGATGGGGCGGGCATCGGCAGTTACAGCTCGAATCTGAGCAAGCTGAAGCCGAGCACTTTCTACTATGTGCGGGCCTATGCCAAGACCAGCGACGGCATGGTATATTACGGCAATCAGGTCGGCTTCAAGACCGCGGATGCCTGCTTCATCGCCACGGCCGCTTACGGCAGTCTCTTCCATCCCTGCGTCACCCTGTTGCGGGAGTTCCGCGATCAGTTCCTGCTGACCTCCCTGCCGGGCCAACTGTTCGTCAAGTTTTACTACCGGCATTCACCGCCGGTGGCTGATTTTATTTCCACCCATCCTTACCTGCGCCCTATGGTGCAGGTCGCTCTCCTGCCGGCAGTCGGCCTGGGCTGGCTGCTTCTGCATATTGGCGGCACTGGCCTGCTGCTGCTGGCAGGCACAGTCACCCTTGCCGGGTTGCAGGCGCGCAGGTTTTCCCGTAAGGGGCCGGCAGGACTCTAATACATAAAGGAAAAAGCAGTCAGATACTCATGAAAAAAGAACAGCGGCACAGCCGACCATTACGGCATATTCACGGCAGGCAGGGCTTTACCCTGATTGAAATCATGGTGGTCATGGTCATTCTCGGCATTCTCGCCGGCCTGATCGTTCCCAGGATCATGGACCGGCCGGAAGAGGCCCGGCGGACAAAGGCGGCAATCCAGATCCAGGCCATTGAACAGGCCCTGAAGCTCTACAAGCTGGATAACGGCGAGTACCCCTCCACTGAACAGGGGCTGCAGGCGCTGATCGAGGCACCGTCAGTGGGCCGTCTTGCCAAGAAATGGCGCAAGGAAGGATATCTCGAGAAGGGCAGGGTGCCGAAGGATCCCTGGGGCAATGATTTTGTCTATATTTCCCCCGGGCTGCACGGCGATTTCGACCTGATGTCCTACGGCCCTGACGGCGAACCTGGCGGCGAGGACGCTGACGCCGATGTCAACAACTGGGAGATAGAATAATTCCTGCCCGGGCTTCCGCTCTGTCATGTATCCCGCCCCGCAAGCATCCAGAGGGTTCACCATGCTCGAACTCATGGTGGTCATGGTGCTGCTGGCCATGGTCACCGCCTTTGCCATGCCCGGTCTGCGCAGCTCTTTTTTTGCCGATCAGCTCAAGGCCACTGCCAGGAAGTTGGTGGGCCTGATTGCCGAAACGGCCCAGGAGGCGATTCGAAGCCAGTCAGAGCAGCTGCTCCATTTCGATCTGGAGCGCAAACTGATCTGGACGAGTTCGGCAAAGCCTGACAAGGGCAGGGCTCCGGACGCCGTGTGGGATACGACCCCGGTCTGGGAAGCGGATGCCGCTCTGCTGGCACAGCGTCTCGCCATTCCCGACTCGGTGCGGGTGGTGGATATCACTTCGGTCGCTGGCGGCAAGCGGTCCATGGGGACCACGGTTATCCGTTTCAGCACCAAGGGGTATGTGGATAAGACCTTGATTCACTTGCGCGATGATGAGGGGCGGGACCTGACCCTGATCCTTTCCCCTTTTCTCGCGGTGACCAGGGTCGTCGATTCCTATGTGGAGATCGATGACGAAAAGGCAAGATACTGAGGCCAGAAGCAGAAGCCAGAAACCATAGGACTGAGAACAGATGGCTGAGGAATTTTGAGAAAAAATGCTCGACGGCGTTCAATCTTTTCGGCATGCTGCAGAAGCACCGATTCTGGCCTTGTGATGTGGAATGTTCCGCGCGTAATAAAAAATTGTACAGAGAAACAAGAACAAGGAATTATTCAATGAAACGAAGCGCTGTTCTGTTGTCGTGCCTGCTGAGCATGGTTCTTTTTACAGGTACAGTCTGGGGCGAGGACGCTGTTTCCCAGCGGCCCGAGGTTCAGAAGAATTATCAGCAGCTGAAGGAGAACGGCAACTGCAGGGGGTGCGATCTGGCCGGCGCGGTGCTGAACCGTTTTGATTTTTCCGGTGCTGACTTGGAGGGGGCCAACCTGGCCGGTGCCCAGCTGTATATGGCCAACCTTGCCAAGGCCAACCTGAAAAACGCTAACCTGCAGGGAGCTGCCCTGGGCGGGGCGGACCTGGCCGGGGCAGACCTGACCGGGGCCAACCTGACCGGCGCCATCCTGGAAGGGGCCTATTTGGCGGGTGCGGTCATGGACGGCAGGGTGGAAGTTCAGAGGCCCTATGTAGCGGAGGGAGGACCTGAGTCGGGCGAGATGGTTTTTGTCGATAATGTGGCAAAGTCAAAGAAATTGCCCTATACCAGCGATGCGGTGAAGACCGCTCCGGCTGAGACGAAGGCTGCTGCTCCGGCTGCGGAGGCTGCTGTTCCAACTGCCGCGCAAATGAAGGAACAAAAAGGGAGCGACAGTCCAGGTGAGGCTCCGGCAGCGGCGAAATCCGTGGCCGTGCAGGAACAGGCTGCCGCGGAAAAAGCAGCAGCAGAGAAAGCAGCAGCAGAGAAAGCAGCGGCAGAGAAAG
>DNUE01000060.1:0-35486 GCA_003508005.1 Desulfobulbaceae bacterium | reverse complement strand
AAGCAGCGGCAGAGAAAGCAGCGGCGGAGAAAGCAGCAGTTGTTTCTGCGTCTGAAGCAGAGATGAAGGAAGTTGTGGTGCCGCCCTCGGCACCTGCACCTGCGCCTGACCCGGAAACGGTCGAATCACTGGAGACGCCGGTACCTGCGCCTAAGGCTGCCCAAGCCCCAGCGCTTTTGGCTGCTCCGCCGAAGGAAGAAGCAAAGGAAACGGCCGCCCCCGCAGAGAAGGACAAGAACAAACTGGTCGAACTGCTGCTTGACGAAAACCGCTGCGTGGACTGCGACCTGTCCGACATGGATCTTTCCGGCCGAAGCCTGAGTGAAGCCGACCTTGAGCGCGCCGACCTGCGGGGGGCCAACCTGCAGAAGGCAAATCTCTCTGAGGCCAACCTCAAGGGGGCCAACCTGCAGGGAGCTAATCTCCGGGATGCAGACCTGCGGGAGGCGGATCTCTACCGGGCCAATCTGACCGGTGCGGATCTGACCGGCGCCAGGTTCGAAAAGGCCCTGATTGATTCGATTTCCGCGGATGGTGCTGTGGGCGCGAATTTTGCCGGGGCCAAGAGAGAGTAGCGAGATGGTGCCGCGCAACAGCTGGAAATTGTTCTTGACTGGCCGTGGATTTTTCGATATATAACACAATTTGTTTGATTTTGACGAAAAAGAACACCAATCTTAGATATTGTTTGCCTTAAGGAGTAGGTATGGCCAATCATAAATCCGCACTAAAAAGAGATAAACAGTCCAAGTCCCGTCGTCTGCGCAACCGAGTGAACAAGACCCAGATGAAGGGCGCCATGAACAAGGTTGACGAGGCGATTGCCGCCGGTTCCGGGCAGGAAGCCCGCGATGCCCTGCAGCAGGCAGTTTCAACTATCCAGAAGACGGCCGCCAGGGGCACGATACATAAGAAAACAGCGTCCCGCAAGGTATCCAGGCTGGCCAAAAGGGTTAACCGGATGCAGCCTCTTGCCTGAGGACAATGCTGTTCTTTTTGTAGCTGTTGACTCAAGACTGCAAGGGCTGTGGAAGAAAGGAACCTTCCAGAGCCCTTTTTTATTTTCCAGGCAAGGATGAACCCTTGTCCTGACGAACAGGGCTCCCTGACGATCATGGATTCTCCCGACCAGGATGCATTTGTCCTTTTGTCCGGCCAGTCCGGCCTGGTGCCGGTGCACCGCACCATTATCGCCGACCTGGATACGCCGCTGACAATTTATGCCAAGGTCAGCGATGCCCGGCAGCATGCCTTTCTTTTCGAAAGCATGGAAGGCGGTGAAAAATGGGGGAGATATTCCTTCATCGGCCTTGACCCCCTCCTGACCTTTAGCAGCCGCGGCAACAAAGTGACCGTCACCCGGCCCGGCACAGACAATGCTTCGCGGGAACGGTCCGGGGTCAACCCCCTGCGCGAACTGCGCAGGCTGCTTTTCTCGTTCAGGCCCAGCACCGCCCCAGGCTTGCCGCGGTTCTACGGCGGCGCCGTGGGGTTCCTGGGTTATGACATGGTGCGCTTCATCGAGGAGATCCCGGACACCAACCCCGGTCCCGACCTGCCGGACAGTTCCTTCATGGTGCCGCGGCTGGTGCTGATCCACGATTCCGTGCTGCAGGAGCTGACTATTGTCTGCAATGTGGAGACAGGGGACAATGTCGACCCGGCGGAGCTGTATCAGGACGCGGTACGCCGCATCGATGAGGTGGTACGCCTGCTGCGCGCTCCCTTGCCTCTGGAGAGGGTCGCCTTTCCCTCCGCCGGCGTCTGCCACGAATTCACCGCCAATATGGAGCCGGCCGCCTTTGAGGAGATGGTCGAGCGGGCCAGGGAATACATTTTGGCCGGGGACATCATCCAGGTGGTGCTTTCCCAGCGTTTTCATACCAGGACCAGCCTGGACCCCTTTCTCTTGTATCGGGCCCTGCGCCATATCAACCCCAGCCCCTATCTTTTCTTCCTGCATCTGGGCGACGTGGTCCTCATCGGTTCTTCGCCCGAGATCCTGGTCCGCCTGGAGGACGGGGATATCGAGCTGCGTCCCATTGCCGGCACCAGGAAGCGCGGGGCAACAGCCGAGGAGGACGAAGCGCTGGAGGTCGAGCTGCTCGCCGATCCCAAGGAACGGGCCGAGCACCTGATGCTGGTGGACCTAGGCCGCAACGATGTTGGCCGCGTAGCCGTCGGCGGTTCAGTGCGGGTCGAGGACCTGCTGGTCATCGAGCGCTACAGCCACGTCATGCACATCGTTTCCGGGGTGCACGGCAGGTTGGCCCCGGACCACGACCAGTTCGATGTCATGGAGGCCTGTTTCCCCGCCGGCACCGTGAGCGGGGCGCCCAAGATCCGGGCCATGGAGATCATCGACGAGCTGGAGCCTGACCGCCGGGGGCCCTATGCCGGCGCGGTTGGCTACTTCGGCTTTTCCGGAAACATGGATTTCTGCATCGCCATCCGCACCTTTGTCCTGCGGGGGGAGGACCTCTGGATCCAGGCCGGAGCCGGCATTGTCGCCGATTCCGTGCCGCACAAGGAATTCGAGGAAACCATCAACAAGGCCAGGGGTCTGCGCAGGGCGGTGGAACTGGCGGAAAAGGGGTTCTAGGCCGTGCTTGTCATCATCGACAATTATGATTCGTTCACCTTCAATATCGTCCAGACCCTGATGACCTGCCCGCCTGGGGCCGCGCCGGGCTGGCAGCCGCCGGAGGTGCGGGTCTTCCGCAACGACAAGATCAACGTGGCGGGCATTGCGGCGATGAACCCCGACCGGCTGCTCATCTCACCCGGGCCCTGCACTCCGAAGGAGGCTGGCATCTCCATCGAGGCGATTCGCTATTTCAGCACCCGGATCCCGGTGCTTGGCGTCTGCCTCGGACACCAGGCCATCGGCGACGCCTTCGGCGGCAGGGTGATCCGCGCCGGCAGGGTGATGCACGGCAAGACCAGCCCGATCAGCCACGACAACCGGGGCGTATTCAGCGGTCTGGCCAGTCCCTTTGACGGGATGCGCTACCATTCCCTGGTGGTGGAAAAGGAAACCCTGCCCTCCTGCCTGGAGGCCACCGCCTTCACCGACCAGGGCGAGCTGATGGGCATCCGCCACCGCGAGCTGTCGGTGGAGGGGGTGCAGTTCCACCCCGAATCGATCATGACCGGCGTGGGTATGGTGCTCCTCCATAATTTTCTGCGGCCGGACTTCCCGAGTCTTCTCCGTTAAGCAAATTGAGTCTGTAGAGAGGTATTTGATGATACGTGAAGCCATTGCCAAGGTGGTTGCGGGCACCGGTCTCCAGGAACAGGAGATGGTCGAGGTGATGCAGGAGATCATGACCGGCGGTGCCACCGACGCCCAGATCGGCTGCTTCATTACCGCGCTCAGGATGAAGGGGGAGACCATCGACGAGATCGTCGGCGCGGTAAGGGTGATGCGGGAGAAGGCGACCTTTGTCGATACCGGGGTGAACACCGCTGCCGGCGAGGTCCTGATCGACATTGTCGGCACCGGCGGCGACTGTTCCGGCACCTTCAACGTCTCCACCACCACCTCCTTTGTCGTGGCCGGCGCCGGGCTGACGGTGGCCAAGCACGGCAACCGGGCGGTTTCCTCCAAGTGCGGCAGCGCCGACGTCCTGGAGGCCCTGGGCGTAAACCTGGCCATGGCGCCGGAAAAAGTCAGCGAGTGCATCCGCAGCGTGGGCATCGGCTTCCTCTTCGCCCCTATGATGCACGGGGCCATGAAGTATGCCATCGGCCCGCGCCGGGAAATCGGCATCCGCACGATTTTTAATATCCTGGGGCCCATGACCAATCCGGCCGGGGCCAATGTGCAGCTCACCGGCGTCTTTGCTCCGGAACTGACTGAAACCCTTGCCAAGGTACTCCTGCGCCTCGGCATGAAGCGGACCCTGGTGGTCTGGGGTGAGGGCAACATGGACGAGATGACCGTGACCGGCGCCACCCACGTGGCCGATGCCCATGACGGCAGGGTGGAGACCTATAAGGTCTACCCCGAGGAGGTGGGCCTGCCGCGCGCCGATTTTGCAGAGATCCGCGGCGGGGCGACCCCCAAGGAATCCGCGGTCCAGGTGCGCGACGTGCTCAGCGGGAAGCCCGGCGCCAAGCTGGACATGGTTCTGCTCAATGCCGGCGCGACGCTGATGGCCGCGAACAAGGCGGAAACCATACGACAGGGGGTGGACCTGGCCCGGGAGGTCATCCGGTCCGGCGCGGCCCAGGCCAAGCTTGAGCAACTGCTCTCCTTCTGTCGGCAGCAGCAGACGGCCTGATCGATCCCCATGCGGTTTCAGTAGCCATGATTTTAGATACCATCGTCGCCCGTAAGCGTGAGGAGGTCGAGCTTCTTCAACGCGACGGCCTTCAGGCCCCCCCGGGGAAGGTTGGGCCGCCTCGCGGCTTCTGCCGGGCCCTGACGGAATTCCCCGGGGTGGCGATCATTGCCGAGGCGAAGAAGGCCTCTCCCTCCAAGGGCGTCATTTGCCCGGATTTTGACCCGGTGCGCATCGCAAAAAGCTACAAGGCGGGAGGGGCCCAGGCCATGTCGGTCCTCACCGATGTGGATTTTTTCCAGGGGTCGATAACCTTTATTCCCCTGGTCCGGGCGGCGGTCGATCTGCCGGTGCTGCGCAAGGACTTCATCATCGATCCCCTGCAGATCAAGGAGGCTTCGCTTTATGGCGCCGATGCTATCCTGCTCATCGCTGCCATCCTCGATGCTGCCCGGCTGCGGGCGTATCGTGAGCAGGCCGAGGGGCTGGGCATGGACGTTCTGGTCGAGGTGCATGATGAACGGGAACTGGAGTCGGCGCTGGCCGCGGGCAGCCGGTTTATCGGCATCAACAACCGCAACCTCAACGATTTCACTGTAGACCTCAATACCACCTTTCGCCTGCAGCGGCTCATCCCTCCCGGGATCCCGGTGGTCAGCGAATCGGGGATATCCAGCCGGGAGGACATGCTGCGGCTGCGCAAGGCCGGGATCACTGCGGCTCTGATCGGCGAGAGTCTCATGCGCAGCGGCGAGCAGAGCCTCCTGCTGCGGGAATTCATGTCAGCATGACCGCCATGAACCGGGGAAGAATACGCATCAAGGTCTGCGGGCTCACCAGATTGGAGGACGCCCTGTGCGCGGCCTCGGCCGGCGTGGACGCCCTGGGTTTCATCTTTTACCAGAAGAGCCCCAGGTACATTCCGCCGGAGGAGGCCCGGCAGATCATCGAACGGCTGCCGCCGTTCATCGATACGGTGGGGGTGTTCGTCGATCAGAAGCGGGAGGAGGTGGAGGAAGTCATCCATTACTGCCACCTGGGCTATGCCCAACTCCACGGCCAGGAGTCGCCGAAGTATTGCGAGCGTCTTCTCCGCTCGGCCTCGCCCTGCGAGGTCATCAAGGCCTTCCGGGTCGGCCCCCACACCACCGCGGAAGAGTTCGAACCCTATGTTCCCTTTGTCAAGGCCTTCCTTCTTGACACCTATGACAAGGAAATGGCCGGCGGTACCGGCCGAAGCTTCGACTGGTCGCTCATCGACCTGCTCAGGCTGGCGCGTCCCTATATCCTGGCCGGCGGGCTTGACGCGACCAATATCGGCACGGCTCTGAAAGCCGTCAATGCGCGGGGGGTGGATGTCAACTCCGGGGTGGAGGTCAGCCCCGGCATCAAAGATCACCGGCTGGTCAGGGATTTTGTCGCTATCGTCCGGCAGAAGGAAGAGCTGGGCTGCTGAAATTTCTCCACGTTGAGATTTTGCGCTGCCCAGCGAGCAGATCCCATCAGTGTCGGGTTCGGAATCGGTACCGATGGGGTTGATTTAAAGTCTCCGTCATCCACCAAAACGAACATTCCTCCTCCCTCAACTCGCGGCTGGCCCAGCCGACATATTCAAAGCGCATGGAGCTTCTCATCCCAGGAGCGCTTGTAGCTTTCTTTTCGACCCCGATTCCGATTCCGATACCGACCCCGAAGGTTTCCAGGCTCAGGGTGGCTCAGGATTTTCCTTTTTTTTCGGGTTCCTCCCGGATAAGGAGGAAGGCCCCGGCAAAGCCGCTGTCCAGTATTTGCCTCTCGAAACGGCGGGCGGGTTCCAGTTCCGAACCGGCATAGATCTGGACCCGGTAGTAGGTGTAGCCGTATGTGATATAGGGCTGGATGACCACCCGGAAGTCCCTGTCCAGGAACCTGCGGGCCACGCGTTCCGCGTAGCTGCGGTTGAGGAATGATCCCACCTGGACGAAATAATTCCCCCTGGTGAAGTCCTGGTGGACCAGCTGCGCCGGCTTGCCCTCGCCCTTTATCGCCGTGCCTGTTTCCTGGCCCATGGCGATGATCTCGATGCGGCCGAGCCCCGGGCCGATCATGTCCAGCTCTTTGGCCGCCGCATAGCTCAGGTCAATGACCCGCTCCTTGGCGAAGGGGCCGCGGTCATTGATCCGGACCACCGTTTCCCGGCCGTTTTCCAGGTTATGCACCAGCAGCATGGTGTTCATAGGCAGGATCTTGTGAGCGGCGGTCATCGCCTGCATGTCGTAGGTCTCGCCGTTGGCTGTTTTTCGGCCATGGAACGGGTGGCCGTACCAGGAAGCCACGCCCTTTTCCCGGTAGCCGTCGGCGGAGTCGATTGGGTAGTAGGTCTTGCCGTTGATGGTATAGGGGCGCTGGGTGCCCGGCTTGTAGGGATATTCCGGCTTGGCCTCGGGCGGCGTGATTTTTTCCGCGCAGCCCTGCAGGAGGAGCACTGCCGCAGCCAGAAGAAGAACAAGGCGAACAAGGGGCGTCATCTGTTGTCCGTCGGCGAAGGAGGTTCGAGGAGGCCGGCAAACCGGTGGCGGTAGAACAGGCCGGCCGCGCCGGTGGTGTGCGGCGTGTAGGGGAGCAGCCCGGGGCCGATGCCGGCGGCACTGTCCAGGAGCACGGTCCCGTCGCTGGCGACGGCGGACAGACGCAGGTCCAGCACCGGCCGGAAGACCTTGATCACCCCATCACTGTCCCGGCCAAAGAGCATGTTCTCCCAGCGCCGCTGGGTGAAGCCCTGATACCAGACACCGGGGCGTGTCTCCCCGGTAATTCCGTCCCGCATCACCGGCGGCAGTTCCTCTTTACCGCTGTTCAGATTATGCTCCAGCAGGCGTTCCAGCGCTGAGCTTCCCTGGACCGTGAGCCGCTCCCAGGGCAGGAAGTCGTCGGTCTCGCTGCGCAGAAGGTGGGTGGTGGAGTCGTTGAAGCCCCACTGGGCATGGCACACCTGGCAGGCAACCTGTTGGCCGTACTGGGCGTGCGCGGGGTGGACCAACTGCGGGATCACGTGCTTCTTTCCATCTCGGGTCGAGGTGAGCACCAGGGTGCTGCTGTCTTGGGTAACATTGCCAGGAAGCGGACCGTTCCCGTTTTGCGGGGAGCGGTGGCAGGTGGCGCAGGTCAGCAGGTTCTGCCCGCCGGCCATGAGCTGATGGCCCTGGTGGCAGTCGATGCAGGCGAGCCCCCGTTGCTGGTGAATGTCCGGGACCAGATCGTGGTATTCGACGCCGTAGGCACGGATGTACGGTTCCCTGGTGACATAGGGTGTCCGGTATTCCCAGTTGTAGTCATGCTCATACCTGCCGTAATAATCGGCCCCCACCGCGTTGCCATAGTGGCAGCTTAAACATTGCTGGTCTGTGGGTTTAGCCAGCAGCTGATGGCTCTGGAGCTTGCCTTGGGCAAATGCCAAGTGGCAGGCCGCGCAGCCCGTTCCCCGCAGGGTCAGGGGATACTCATCGCCCGGGGTAAAGACGTGGCAGCGCAGGCAGCGCCGGCGCAGGAGGTCGTCTGCCAGTTCCAGCGCAATGCTCGGCTCGGGGGACACGGGTATTTCGGTGAGGTTTGACAATGGCTCGGTTGCGCCGAAATGGCCGCGCACCTGGTTGACTTCGTTGCGGAGGGTAAAATGGAGCGAATCGGCGCATTGCCGGACACTATCCCCGTGGCATACGCCGCAGGTTTCCCGCATTTGATCAGGATGGGCGGGCCGGGCGACCAAGCCTGCATGGGCGACTTCCTGCTGGTTTGCCGCGGCATCGCCCCGGTGGCACTCCACGCAGGCAAAATCATGGGGCGAGGCCACCGCGACCTCCGGGTGGCACGCAGGACAGCCCTTCTGCCGGGGGGCATGGTCCATCTGTTTTTCCCCGGTTTTGCTGCTGAGTGCCGACTCTTCACCACGGCACCCGCAAAGCATGGAGAGAACGAGGAAAAGAAAAATCAATTTGCATTGCATAGCCTTGACACTATACCATAAAATTGCTACATGAAGAAAGTTCAATTTTGCCCGTCCCTGACGGGAATGCGCTCGATAGCGCCGATGTAGCTCAGTCGGTAGAGCAACTGATTCGTAATCAGTAGGTCACCAGTTCAAGTCTGGTCATCGGCTCCAGTTAAATCAAGGGCTTACAGCTGATTCTGTAAGCCCTTCTTTCGTTCCGCTTGATTTTTATCCAACCCCTGTCCAATTTATTATTTAGTAAGTCTGGATCAAAGGGCTATGTTGTAGCGGGGGTCTATGGAGACCTTCAGCCTCAAGTTAAATTGCCGGGCAAGGTCTTCAGGGGTGGTAACGAGGGAGAAACGTCAGCACATTTGATAACTTTATTCTTCGTACAAGGAATATCACAAAAAATTGAGATTCGCGGAATCTCTCAACATGTTGATGTTGTTATTTAATTCATCACGAAAGGTAAGAGTGTTCTCCAAAACTTGGTCCTCTTTTTTTCGGATTTGAGTCTTCTTCGTTTTTCCACCTCCCCCAGCAGCTTCCTTTCCTCGGCATCATGTGGCCCAGGGGGGATATACCCCTTGAGAATATCCAGCAGCACATCAAAGGGATCGAGTTCTGTCCCGCAGATGCTACAGCGAACCGTGCGGTATACCGTGTAGGCAACAACCTCTTTGTGTTCGCACCCCGCTCTTTTATCCGGACCAGCCTTTCTGGGTCGTTTCGTGGAAGTATCAAGCTGTATTATTTTGCCCATTGAGTTCCCTCCCGCTTAACCAGCGGGACGCAAGGAAGAGTGGAGATTCGCAGAACATCTCCAATGAACAATCACCCTGAATTGAGGATGTTTGTACTGGCAATATCACAAAAAATGGTGAGATGCTCAAGTATTTGATGAAACAGGTTGCCTCAAAACTGAGTGCTATTTCTGAGCGTTGTTGATTATGGCTGGCAGGAACATGGGCCAAGGGTATCTGTCATCAGTGTCATCGCAGGCATCCCCTATCCCATCCCTATCACGATCTGCCTGATCCGGGTTGCTGATTGCGGGGCAGTTATCGTCGACATCCAGGATCCCGTCATTGTCGGTATCAAGTCCGAAAACATAGGCAGAACCGGAAGACGACCCGTTATCATCATCACCATAAGCCCCGACCACAATCGTGTCGCCGCTGACGGCAACAGACCGGCCAAAATAATCATCTGCAGCCCCGTCACCGGCAGTGAGCTTGGTGGTTTGGGTCATATCGGCCCAGCCGCTGGCAGGCTTTGCATAGACATAGGCAGAACCGGAAGATGACCCGTTATCATTATCACCATAAGCCCCGACCACAATCATGCCGCCGCTGACGGCAACTGAATAGGCAAAAGTATCTCCTCCCGGCCAATCATCGGCAGTGAGCTTGGCGGTTTGAGTTGTATCGGCCCAGCCATTGGCAGGTTTTACAAACACATAGGCGGAGCCGCCGCCTGACATTTTTTGAGTCCCGACCACGATCGTGTCATCATTGATGGCAATAGAACGGCCAAAATCATCATACTCTTCTCCATCATCGGCAGTGAGCTTGGCGGTTTGGTGCATATTGGTCCAGCCGCCAGCAGGTCTTGCAAACACATAGGCAGAGCCGGAACCTGAACCATTATCATCATCCATCCTAGCCCCGACCACAATCGTGTCGCCGCTGATGGTAACAGAACAGCCAAAAAAATCATCAGCAGCCCCGTCACCGGCAGTGAGCTTGGCGGTCTGGGTCATACCGGCCCAGCCGCCGGCAGGCTTTGTAAAGACATAGGCGGAACCGGAAGCTGACCCGTTATCATCATCAAGGGGAGCCCCGACCACAATCGTGTCGCCGCTGACGGCAACGGAACTGCCAAAATAATCACCTGCACCCCCATTACCGGCTGTGAGCTTGGCGGTTTGAGTTGTATCGGCCCAGCCGCCGGCAGGCCTTGTAAAGACATAGGCGGAACCGGAAAGTGCACCGTTATCATCATCACCATAAGCCCCGACCACAATCGTGTCGCCGCTGATGGCAACATAAGTGCCAAACCTATCATCTGCCGCCCCGTCTCCGGCAGTGAGCTTGGCGGTCTGGGTCATACCGGCCCAGCCGCTGGCAGGCTTTGTATAGACATAGGCAGAACCGGAATCTGTACCGTTATCATCATCCCTCCAAGCCCCGACCACAATCGTGTCGCCGCTGATGGCAACAGAAGTGCCAAACTGATCATCTGCCGCCCCGTCATCGGCAGTGAGCTTGGCCTGCTGAATCCACGGGTCAATGGTGACAGGGTATCGGGCATGGGTGTCATCGACAATGATGCGCAGGGTGCTGCCGGCAAGGAGCAAATGGGCAGGCAGGCTGCTGCCGGCCGCATCAAACGCCTGCAGGCCGGTATAGCGAACAATGCTTCTACCCTGCGCATCAGCCAGGACAAGCGTGTCGCCATCAAGGCCGGGCCGCAGCTCACCGGAGAGGGAAAGCTCGACCACCAGGCCGTCCCCGTTCCTGCCGCCTGGAGCCGACCCGATGGCAAATCCCTGCTCCACACCCCAGGGTGAATTGATGTACCATTCGGCAACATCGCCGCGCGGATAAACCATTATCCCGTCATCATTGATGGGCATCGCCTTTTCCACAGGCTTGACCGAACCGGGGATGCCAATACCTGTCATGACAATGCCCCAACTCCTGCCGCCGGATGTGACTTGCAACCCGCCAGGAGTAAAGGCTATGTCCATCCAATGCGCAGGGTTTGACATAAAAAAACCCTTGTCATTCTCTTGTAACTGATATTCTTCAGGCAAATCCTTCAGCATTGCCTTTACTATAGCAGGTGCGGAGCCGGGGGGAAGGTCCCTGTAAGATTGCCCGGTTGTCGGGGATTCTTTATCTACGGGATATGCCTGCAATGCGGAAAGGGCCAGGACATCGAATAACAAATATAAAAAAGAAGTGAAAAACAGTAGTCTTACACTGTTCTCAGCGAACCGATTGATTAAATTATTCATTTTCACACCTGCAGAAAAAATATAAGAGAATAACTTTGCGGAACCTCAGCGCAAAATTTTGTAGTCAATTTCTTTAATTATACAATCCGTGGGGAAAAGAAGTCAAACAGAGGTTGGGAAAGGAAACGGCAATCTCAAACTGACGGAAGTGGCGGGAAGTTGAGATTCATCGTAAATACACGCCCGTCTTTTTCTTTGTCCGTCGACTATTTTTTGGTATCATTTCATAGGCGGAAAACCAAACAACAGATTTCAAGACAAAGGAGGTGCGGCAATGAAAGTTCCCCAGGCAGTAAGCAATCATCTTCAGTATCATCGAGCAAACTCCCAAAAAAAATACGGTCAAGACCTGTGAGTATGTTCTTTTTCGGTTCAGGGATAATTTCTTCGCCAGAGATTTATCTTCCATTTCGCCGGAGGAGATCCTGGAATTTCTTAATCGGCTGACAAACGGCCATAAACAGGTCACCAAAAGAAACAGATACTCGACCCTTTCTTCCTTTTACAATTTCACTATCGCCACGGCCCTACCGAACCTGCAGAATCCCTGTTGTACTCCCATCCTCAAAAAAATCTTCAAACGCCCATCATGTCCTCAGTGGAAGATCCTGGACAAGGAAAGCGTCGATGAAATAATTTTCAGGACATTGAATACCCGCAACAGGATCATGCTCGAACTTATGGCCAGGGGCGGTATGCGAATTGGGGAGGTACTGAAGATTACCCCGGATGACATAGCTGACAATAAACTCATTATCCGCAGGCCGAAAAGCGGCAAAGAATCTGAGGTTGTCTTTATCCCGAAAAAACTGATGGCCAAGCTGAATGAGTATGTGGCAACTTTCGGCATCAACTCATCTGAAAGAATTTTCCCAATTTCCTATACAGCCGCCTGGATGATCGTGAAGAAGGCGGGCAAAATCATTGAGGTCGATTTACGGCCCCATGATTTGAGGAGACATGCCGCGACTTATGCCTCCCGATCCGGCACCCCGCTCGAAATAGTAAGCAAAATCATTCTGCGCCATGCAGACCTGTCCACCACCCAGAGGTACTTGGGCAAGGTAAACGATTCCGAAGCTGTCAGATGGATTGAGAACTTGCACGGATAAAAATGTAGGGCGAGAAGAATTTCTTTTCGCCCTTTATAGCTGCGCTCAGGTTGCAGAACATCTCAACCTGAGAGATGTTATTGTTTGGTTGAGGTTTGTGCTGGCAATAAACAGGCAACCTGCTTCGGGTAAACTGAAGTAGGTTGCCTGCTGCTCGTTGGCCCTCAGGGATGAGCTTGATTCGTTATCGCCGGAAGAAACATAGTCCAGGGGAAGCTACCTGCAACCATTTCATAGCAACCCATGTCAGCTGTGGCAACGCCATCCTTGTTTCCGTCCAGAGGCCTCAGGGTACCCTCAATATCTGTTGCCGGCATATTTGGCGCGGCGTTCGTCCCGGTATCAATGCAGGGTGATCCCTTGCGCAGATGGAAATCCGGCACAGACTCACTGACAAGCATGGGATCGCCGCCAAAATTGCCCGTTTCAACAGGCACCACCGCCCCGGGCGAGTTGACCAGCTCATTATAATTGTTGTGAGAGATGGTCAGCGAATTGCCGGCAGCGGGAACCGAAGCTGAAATGTTATTGACCATGTCCTCCCTGCATTCCACGCAAGCCGGATCACTTCCAATAATGTTGTTGTACAAATGGAAGTATGTATTCCCCCATCCACCTCCTTGCAGATACAGTCCTCCTGCTGCCGTAGAGGCGCGATTGGAAACAATGGTATTGTTGATGACATACACAGGGCCTGTCAGTCCAACCAGATAGGCACCACCTCCATACCCTACAAACGTGCCCCCGACCTCATTGTTGTAAATGAGGTTGTTGGCGACAAGAAGTGAACTTGAACCGTAGAGGAATATTCCACCCCCTCCGTTATCAGAACCGGTTGCCGCCAGGTTATTCCGGACAATATTATTGGTAAACGTAATGGGTGCCCCTGTTTGGGCGGTATTATCGTGGGTTCCGATGATTGCACCGCCTGCGCCAAAAGTGGATTCATTACCTTCAAAAATGTTCTTGTTGATTTCGATTTCTCCCGGAGAATAGGTGTAGGCAAGAAGGCCGCCGCCAGAAATACCGTACTGAAGACCATTTTTTATGGTCAAGCCTTCAACCTTGAGGCTGCCCGAGGTGTTGTTTGTCCGGTCCAGGGTCAGAACCCTGCCTGTGCGGTTTCCGTTGAGGATGGTATTGCTCGGGTCGAGGGTCCGCGTGGAAAAGTTGGTGCTCCACCCTCCCAGTATTGAGAGTTTCCCGTTGTTGCCGCTATCGGGTGTATAGGTGAAATTGCCGGTGTAGGTCCCTTGGGCGAGCCGTATTTCCTTGTTTATTCCGGCAGCAATTGCTGAGATATCTAAAGCGGACTGAAGATCGCAATCCCAATCAGGTTTGCAGTCATTGTCGGAAGTCGGCGTTACCTGTAAAAAAATGGTGCTGACGGCGCCGAATTCATAGGGCCCCATATCGACAACATACTGTCCATCCTGATCACCGTCCCAGTAACGGTTGTTCCCATTTAGATCAATTGCCGGCAGTTGGCTTAGAACAAGGTTATCGCCTGTGTCGACACAGGGTGAGGATCCTGTCAACTGGAGGTCCCAGGTGCTTGGATCACCTGCGATGTTGACAAACATGGGGTTGGCATTGATGTTGTTGCCACCGTCAGTAAAATTGGTGCCGGCCAGTCCCCCTTCTATATCGCTGTAGCTTATCGTTGCAGTGCCGGACTCTCTATAAATATCAACGTTGTCATTGTTCCAGAAAATGGAATTGGTTACGGTCAGGGCCTGGATCCTGTTGTGGATAGCACCGCCTAGACCTGGGGCAACGACACTATCAGACCTGTTGCCGACAAAAGTGCAGTTGGTAACCGTTACCTGGTGCGCGGGGATAACCGGGTCGTCGTCATATATGGCGATAGCGCCACCTTTGCCCCCTGAAGCCCCATGGCCCGCATGGTTATTGACAAAGAGGCTGTTGGTGATTGTCGCATCATAATCCCATATGTGGATGGCTGCACCCCAGTCATTTGTATAATGATTTGCAAAAATGCACCTATCAACAGTGAGAGTATTTGTGGTGCCTCCGTAGCTGTGAATTGCTGATCCTGTCCAGGTGGTGGTACTGTCACCGATAAACACCGAGTTGGTTATTACGGGGGAATTAGAAAAATTCAGGACACTGATACGGCCACGGTATGTAGTCGAATTACCGGCCAGATTGCCTTCAAAGTAGCAGTTATCAATGATGGGCGAAACCGATGGATCGGTTGTCGAAAAATTCATAGCACCCGCATAAAAGGCGTGATTATTCACAAAACGGCCTTCGCGAATTTCAAAATAGCAGTTGGCCCACATTCCCCCTCCGTATGCACCACCTTCGGCAATTTGTGCGATGTTGTCCTCAAAGCCGACATGGAGGATGTACAGATTGATCGCAAGGCCGGAATCATTGACAGCGCGAAGACCGACGCCATGGCCATTGTTGGCGGCCAGATACCCGTTTTGAATCCGGAGATATTCAATGGCAAAGGCAAAACTTGCCGTATCCGCATGAATATCCAGGACCCGGCTCGTTCCCCCGCCATCAAGGATGGTGGAGGGTGCATCTGTTGTTTTCTGGGTTGTATAAGCGCTGTTCCAGCTGCCAGACAGGTTAATCTTCATGCCATCATTTGTACCGGATCCGTACTCAAAGGTATTCTCCCCGGCGTTTGAGGCGTCATAGCTGCCTTCCTGCAGATAGATGGTATCAGCTTCGCTGTTTGTTTGTGCCGTATCCAGGGCAGACTGCAGATCGGTGGGGCTGCCCATGCTGCCGTCGCCTCCGCCAGTGGGCGAAACATATATATTTGCACCCCACGCTGGCCCTGCAAAGCCCATGACAAGAACAATCGCTGCGTATGCCATCATTTTTTTCCGGATACCCATATACTCCCTCCCTTGGTACATCTTCATGGCCTTGATGTTTATTAAATGAAAAAGCCGGGCTGCCTCATATTTTGGCAGCCCGGCTATCTTTTAAGACCCGTGGCTTTCCGTACCTGCCTCTCAGCAGGTTTGGCTTTATCTATGAATATTTTGTATTATACGCTTTATTTGAAATGAAAGTCAAATTGGTGAGGATACCACCGGCAATCTCAAATTACTAGAAAGGGTGGGAATTGGAGATGTATCGTAAATATACGTAACAAAAATACGGCCGGACATATGGTATAATTCGGTCATTAAAGTCCTGTTTTTTCTACAAAAGAAAAAGGAGGCAGCAATGACCGACGCAGGATGCTCGTTTGACAATTTCTATCCGATTACGCGGATATTTTCTGTTCCGACTGACCACATACCCCTCAAATTTCCCCCTTCCGATTCACCGACCAAGCTTTTTTCCCCCATCGCCGGGATGCTTGATGTTCACCGTCCAAGCTGCAGGCGCCGCATTCTCAACCATGCGGTGGATAAACTTGAACAATGCGGACACCTGGGAAGCGAGTATGCCATCGCTCACCTGTATGACAAGTACCGGCGTCACCTCTCGCCAACCACTCTCAGTCAGACAGGCAGGACTCTTCTTGCATTCTTATCGTTTTACGAAGCATTGGACAGGGAGAATTTTGAAGATATTACCCGCAAGGACATTGCGGCCTTTGTCGAGCACGAGCAGGATCGTGGTCTCCATATCACATCGGTAAAAAACCATCTGGCAACAGTCTATGCCTTTCTCCAGTTCCTTGTGGATAACCAGGTCCTGCCGGCGGGCATCCTTTTGAAAAAAATCCGGATCAGGCTGCCGGAGGTACTGCCCAGGGCGATCCCAACCGAAGACCTGCAGCATATTCTTGCGGTCATTGAGGACAAGCGTGACCGGGCACTGCTTCTACTCCTGCTGCACACCGGTATGCGCATTGGTGAACTGCTGCGGGTCAAAGTAGCCGACATCATTTTGCCGGAGCGAAAGATCCTGCTCCACCTTGGCGAAAAGAACAACGAGGGCAGAGTGGTCTACTACAGCTCTGAAGCGGAAAAAGCGTTACAGGCTTGGCTGCAAATCAGGAACCCGAAACAGGAATATCTGTTCTATGGCTGGCCACAAAAGCGACTGAGCTATGGCCGTGCCTGGATGATCATGCGGGAATACCTGGAGAGGGCGGGCCTGGAACACAAAGGCTACACTCTGCACTCCCTGCGCCATACTTTTGCCACCAACCTGCTCAACGCCGGGTTGCGGCTGGAGGTGCTGCAGCTGCTGCTCGGGCATCGCAGCATAGATGTCACCCTGCGCTACGCCAGGATGTCCAATATAACCCGCGGAAATGAATATTTTAAAGCCATGGCGATCATCGAGAAAGGAGAAAACCATGAACATCACCGAGTCAGTTCTGACCTACAAAAGGTATTTGAAGAGAAAAAACTGCTCCGCCCAAACCGTTAAAAACTATCTGCACCGGCTGAAACAGTTCATGGTATGGGTGGCGGTGCCCATCGAACAGGTGACTTCTGCCGAGGTGAAATACTATATCGATTTCCTGCTTGCCCAGGGGTTAAAAGCCCATTCCATCAACTGCCACCTCTCATCGATCCGCAGATTTTATGATTACCTGAAGGATGAGGAGGAACTGGCAATAACGAACCCGGTGACAAGAGGTATGGCGCTGCGGGTGCCGCATCCTCTGCCGAAACATGTGAAGGACAATGATGTTGCTGTCTTTTTGCAACGCGTCAAAAAGCCTCGGGACCTGGCTATCTTCATGCTGATGCTTCGCTGCGGCCTGCGGGTTGACGAAGTGGCCGGGCTGGCCCTTGATGCTGTTGATTACAACCGCAGCCAGATCTTAGTCAAATCAGGCAAAGGGGCCAAGGACAGGGTAGTGTATATCAGTCATGATGCCGCCATAGCCCTGGCAAGATACCTCCAGATACGACTGATCACGACAGAGAAAAAGGTATTCCTGGTTGAAAAGGGAAAGAGCCGGGGAAAACCGATCTCGGTCCGTGGCATTCAGAAGCGGATAGAATACTACTCGACAAAAGGCGGGACAAAGATCTCCTGTCATCAACTGCGTCATACCATGGCAACGCAACTGCTCAATGCCGATGCAGATCTGGTCAGCATCCAGGAGATACTCGGCCATACACGAATCAAAACAACGCAGCGTTACAGTAAACTCTCAAATCTGAAGGCGGAAAGGGACTACCATCTGGCAATGGAAAGAGTCATGGCAGGATCTTCTCTCTCATGGATCCGTAGAGAAGAAAAACAGAGAGGAAAAGCTTGACTTTTTCATAAAAAGAAGAAAAAATAACAACAGATAAATATATAATATAAAAAGAAAAAACAGGTTTTGTTACGTATATATCGTAACTCCATATAACTCGCCACCCTGTCGAAGAACACCTCACTCCAGCGGTTTCGTGCTCACCATTGCAAGCAACAGAAGGATAGGTTGGTAGAGGTCAAATGGACATGGATCACCTTCAGGGAGAGGGTAATTTGCGTGACTTTCCATTGGTTCACTGAGGATCAGTGGTAATCATATTTTTTTGAGTCAACAGGTCAGAGCGTGGTAAAATGATTATAATTAAGAGCCTCTTTCAAAATGACGAGAGGACTGATTCTACGATTATTATTACATAATATATTGAAATAATTGAGCTTCATGGCATTTTCTGGTATTGTTTTGTAACCAGCAAAACAAGCAGGAGAAGACCATGAAGCTCACCGACAAGATATCATGGTTGATGGGGCGTGTCCAAGGAAGTCTGTTTCCCCATCTGAACCAATGTTTGCCAACACCGCTTACCGCGCAGGAGGAACGCCTGGTGTCCATGCTGGAAATTGTCCAGGTTGAACAACACGTACCCAGGAGCGTGCGTCGTTATCACTATCCCGGACGCAAGCCTCTTGATCGACAGGCGTGCGCCCGGGCATTTGTGGCAAAAGCGCTCTACCGGCATCCGACGACCAGTGACCTTCGCCGGGCCCTGCAATCAGCAGGGAACCTGCGGCAGATATGCGGCTTCGCCACTTCCGGTGCTCTCCCGTCAGAGCCCACCTTGTCGCGGGCCTTTGCCGAATTTGCGGCCAGCAGTCTTGGTGGCCGGGTCCATGATGCACTGGTGAAGGAATATCTTGCCGAAGAGCTTGTCGGACACATAAGTCGGGATTCCACAGCCATTGTCGGGCGTGAGAAACCGGTGAAGAAGGAGAAGGAGCCGAAGAAGCCCCGCAAAAGAGGGCGTCCCGCCAAAGGCGAGCAACGGGAACCGGCCATCGAGAAGCGGCTTGACCGCCAGGTCCGCCAGAGTGCCGAGGAGGCCATTCGCGAGTTGCCGGTTATCTGTGATCGTGGCACCAAGAAGAATGCCAAAGGGTATAAAATGTCATGGAACGGCTACAAACTGCACCTGGACACCAACGATATCGGTCTGCCGATCAGCGCCGTGGTCACCTCTGCGTCGCTGCATGACAGCCAGGTTGCTATTCCGCTGATCAAGCTGACCAGCGGGAAGGTGACCTATCTTTACGATTTGATGGATGCGGCCTACGATGCCAAGCGGATCGATGAGACCAGCCGGAAGTTTGGCCATGTCCCGATCACGGATAAGAATGGCCGTGGCCAAGAGGTGGTCCCCATGGCCCCGCACGAGGCAGAGCGCTATAAAATCCGGACCAGCGCGGAACGGGCAAACAGCCGGTTGAAAGAAGACTTCGGGGCCAGCAATGTCATGGTCAAGGGACACCGCAAGGTGACCCTGCACCTGATGTTCGGGGTCATCACTCTGTTTGCCGATCAGCTCCTGCGCCTGATCGGATAGATTGTCAAAGAGCAAATTATGAACAGCCTTACAGGATGTTCATTTTGAAAGAGGCTCTTAAGAAAACATAATATTTTTCTCGTATTTCCGCGTCAACTTGCATCATTGCAGGTGATTGATAATAATTCCGATTGATAACTTCGGATATCAATGAAAGGTGTTGCAATGCACGCCCGCGTGGACCGGTTACAAATTTTTGAAATTATAAAAAATAAACTTCCTCTCGGGTTTTCGGTGGTGGACGGGGATGGAATCATTGTCGATTTTAATAAAGCTGCAGAGAATATAACCGGTTACACCAAGGATGAAGTCATGGGAAAGCCTCACTACGAGATTCTCCATGGGACATCGGATACTGAAGCATGTCCCCTGCTGTGGAGTTGCGCCTATAAAACCGGACATTCAAAATTCTATAACTCCCATTAATTCAAGTAAATGCTTCAAGGGGAAAGGAAGTCTAATAGGGATTAGGATGGCAACCGGCAATCTCAAAATGTCGAAAAAGAGGGGAATTGTAAATATTTAGTCGAATACGTAACTCTAATCAGAAAAAAGAAAAAAGTTGCTTTTTCCCCTTTCTTTCGATGTAAAATAGATAAGAGAGGTGAATCGTGAGCAATCCGTTGACTCTGTCCAAAGAAGAGGCCAAGGCCCTGATTGCCCGGCACGTGGGCATTGACCGAGTACCGAACAAATTCAGCATCATCACTGATACTACTGATTTCTTCAAGGTGGAATATGATGATGTGATGATCCTGGGGGACGAGACCTACTGGATCAAGCGCTGCGAAAAAGAAGGTCGTTTCGGCCTTGACGAGGAGCCCAAATTCTGGGTTCGCCGGGCCATCGATCTTGCCGATGGCTCAATCAAGATCATCAAGCTGGTTTTTTACGAGAAGTTTGAAACACGTATCGCCGATGTGGTGATAAAATGCTTCCGCAGCCCCAAAAAAGAGGCGCGGATACTCAACCTGGTGGCTGACCATCCCCGCTTCATGCACGGCCATTCGGTCAATGACAGCGCCGGCAACAATGTCCGGATACTGGAGTTCATTCCCGGTCCCCGCCTTGACCAGATAGTTGAAAACGTCGTCGACAGCCATGAGGACTATTTCTATAACCACTTCCCCGCCTTGCTGGACCGGTATATCGAACTGGTGGAGGCCATCAAATACCTGCACGATCAGGGTGAGAAGCACGGCGATATCCGGAGGGATCATGTTCTCTTCGACCGGGAACGCAAGATATACCGCTGGATTGACTTTGACTACAACTTCATGCACGGCGAATCCATGTGGAGCTTTGACCTGATAGGTCTGGGAAATATCATCATCTTCCTGACGGGGCGCGGGGATGTCCTGGTAGGGGATCTGTACTATACCCAGCGGGCGCTCTATGACACCTTGTGGGGAGAAGACCTGAGCATTTCCTACAAAAATCGGGTGGCCAATGTGAAGAAGATTTACCCCTATATACCGGATTCGCTGAACCGAATCCTTCTCCATTTTTCCCAAGGCGCGCGGATATTTTATGAAAATACGGCACAAATGCTGGACGATCTTGCCTCAGCCAGGGCCGATTTATCACCGTAGAAAGGGAGGAAAACATGAATGAGAATTCTTTTGCCGACCTTGCCCACAAGGATGCCGAGCGACACATTCTTGCGGCTGTTGATGAATCCGACAATTCAAAACGGGCTATCATGTTTCTCGCCGATTTTTTTGGTCAAGACAAGGATGTGGTCATAACAATTCTCTCCATCATACCGGAGCCCTCGGAAGATTTTTTCGCCACGGAGGCTGCGCTGGAAAAATGGCGCTTGGACAAGAAGGCAGAGATGGACGAGGTTCTGGCCGGATATTCGGAAATCCTTCGCAGTGCCGGATTTGTGAACAGCCAGATTATGACCCGCCTGATCATCCGCAAGTGCACCTCCATTGCCGAAGCCATCCTGGAGGAGCATGCCAGGCTGCATTACCGTATGATAGTGGTCGGCCGCAGAGGAATTTCGCACAAGGAGGAATTTGTCTTTGGTTCGACATCGAACAGAATTCTGCATCATGCGACGAAGTGCGCTGTCATGGTAGTGGAATAGGGTCAGTGTCGGCACACGACCAACTTCCCTCGTTTTGCATTGAAAAAAGTTAGGGATATTTTTTCAGGTATACAGAGGTGCCCCGGTTGCTCGGACAGGTAGGAGCGACCGGTTTGGGCAATCCGGCAGCTAATTTATTTCAAGAGGCGGGAAAAAGCCTGTCTTGCATCTCAAAGCATCGGCGGTTTTTACCTTCGGCCAGACTTCGACAACGCAATTGCACCCTTGTCAACTGTCTCCTGTGCAATTGCGACGGCAAATGACAATTTGCTTGAAATAAGCCCCAATACAAGGCAAAAATATATTCTGATTTTGGCCCGATGGTTTTGCCAGTTCAATGGCGATTTCCTCCCTCTTTTGGGAGCAGCCGGCGTTGGGCCGGCTGGATTTGTATTGTAGCTCGGGAAAACACCAATTATGGAGGGAGAAATGAAAAAAGTGCTATTAGTGGTGGTGGTTACATGTGCTCTCTGTTTTTTCTTGACATCAATGCCAGCGCAAGCTGCTGAACCTGTTGGCGGGAAAATTGTTCTTGCCGATGGGGCGCAGCCCAAACAGGGCTGGGTCTGCAAAAGGGCTTACGCCTTCATCCGAAAAGCCGGAACGACATACAGCCAGTTAAAGTGTACAGACAACTCGGTAATGACGCTCTACGATGATGGGTTTGAAAGAATGGCGCAGGGCGCTTCCGACAATTATCTTCTCGTTTGTTGTTACATTTTATCAAACGGAACATTTTCCAACATGTACACCTATTAATCCCTTCCTGGGGCCTGGCGGTGATTGAATCATCCCCTCTACCTTGCATAAGAGAATTTGTTCTGAACTGTAAGGGGGGATGATTCATTGTGCCGTTATTTTTTCCTCAGCAGGTACAATGCCGGTATTGGCGGAAAGTAAGCTGGGGGCGTGTACTGCAGAAAAGCCGTTGCACAGGCCACTCGGGCTGCTTTCATCGCAATCTTCATATATCCGTTTTCTCCCCAGCCCACTCCCCACGAGTTTCGCAGAATCCAGTACTCACCTGTAACCGCGTCTTTGCCCCACCCAACAAGAGCTACGGCATGGTTGGTTTCTGTCCATGCTCCATCAGGACACTCGGTCTGTCCGTCGCTGTATAATCCCCCTGAATAAAAAATAAAATCTGCAGGGGCAAAAATAGCTGCATCCAGCGCGCCATACTTCATGATGGCTTTTTTTATCCCGGCAGTATCGTTTGGCGGTATTCTGCCCCAGCCTGAAAAAATGTGTACGGGATCATTGTTGTGGGTACAGGAGCCAGGGTCCTCCTCTGTATAGGGAAAGTTCAGTTCCAGAGTTACGCCTTCTCGGGTCAGGGCATCAAGCTCGGCATATTCATAATCCGCCCCATTGCACCCGCTGAAATGTTCCGAGTAGGGGCCATAGGCACCAAGGCACCAGGCAATGAAGGATTCCGAGAAATCGACCGTATTTTCATCATACCTGTGGTGGCGGATATTATAGGCTGTTTCAGCGGCTGCTGCAGCTCCGAAGGCATAACAGTCTCCGCACGCGCCCTGATCGCGAACCGGCCCGATATAGGAATGCTGATCCTGGTCACGCCAATCAAAAGTCTCAATGAGCATCCTGGCGGGAATCTCATTGAATTGTTCAGATTTCGGGGAAACAGCATTGAGAGGTGCTTGCCGGGGAGAAAGCTGGATGAATTCCTTTCCCTTGCTTTGAAGGAGGTCCAGCAGATCGAGCTCTGTTCCGGCCTTCATTCCTGGAAGATTCTCATCCGCAATGCAGACAGCGCGCCGGGTGGTGAAGCCTTGCGGGTGCGCGCGGGTACGAGTTTCGGTACGCAAACCCTTGCTCGCGCAATAGGAATACTGTTGTCCGGTCATGCCCTGAAAAAACGCCCATGCTTCCACGAGGCTGTTGTCCGGCAATCGGCAATAGCCTTGCGCGTTTCCCGAGCTATCAGCAGTGCCAATATACTGATAGCCTAATACCAGGCAATACTTGACTGCGGGGTTCTCGATCCCAAGGCAGCTCTGCGCTGCCCCAAGCAGGCTGAAGAAAGTGAGGAGCGCTGTCAATTCTGCTGAAAAGGATAGGCGAAGTGGCATACTATTTCTCTTTCATTCGCGCAGGCTCATCCGGAACAGGGGAAGGTGCGGCGTAATCGCTGTCCGTTCCGGAAGACTTGGGTGACAACTCTGGGAAAAGCCCTTTCGTGAAATTTTCAATGTTTTCGATTTCCGGTTTCTCCTCCCTTTTCCCTTTTTGCTGAGCTCCAGGTTTGATTTCAATGATTTTTTCTTCTTCCAGGGGAACTGGCGGGAGAAGCGGGATTATCAGGCAATCTTGCTGCGCGTCAATGTCGTGTTGATTTGAATCCGCCGAATCTGATCGCAGCTCGTTCGCAGGCGTCGGGATAAGTTGCACCACCTTTCCTGTCCCGCGCTCAAAGATGAAGACTGTCTTCAGTTCGTTCTTTTCCCAGCCGAAGGCAACATTGTATTGTTTCAGCATTCGTTTAAGAGCTTCCGGCCAATCCATGGAACTCGAGCGGAGCGTGATTTTGTCCTTGCGCAGGTTATCCGGGACTTCAAAGTGAATATTACTCTTTTGGGTAATGGCTGCCAGGGCATCCTGAAGGGGAGTATTCATCATTTCAATTTCTATGGATTTTCCAAATCTTATCTTGATGAACTGATTAATCTGCGATGTGTTAATGTCGGCGACATCATCGCCAGCATATGCGCATTGGACTACCGCCAGGGACAGGAGAAGGAAAATCCAATACAATAATCGATCAGGGTATCTCTGTTTCATCGCATCCGCTTCCAGGCCTTCACTTCTGGGCCAAGCCGCCGACAATGGCAGCTGTCACCGCCGACAGGATCAGGCCGATGATTGTCGGCGCCGCCCAACGTTGCCATTCTTCATCATACTCGGCCTGGGCCAGTTCTCCTTTGGCAAAGATCGTGGTTCCCCACAGGGTGCGTCCTGTTAAATAGATGTTGGCAGTAAGCACGAGTCCTTCAAGCAGGCGCTTCCAGCCTGGCAGTTCCGTCAAGGCTCTATATATGGGTACGGAGAGCCAGATCAGCCACAATGAACCGGAAAGGAACAATGCCAGGACCAGCATAACCTGCCTGGGGCTGGCTTTCGCTTGTTTGAGGGCCGTAAAGGACAGGCCAACGGCGCAGATCGATAAGGCAAGCAGGGTCGTGTAAAAGGTTGAGAAGGCGGCAAAGAGGGGAAGGCCGCCGAGCAGAAAAAGGAAGACAAAGGTCAGCGGTTGCCCCATCACCAATTGAAGGGCGCCGGCCGTGTCGAGAGGAAAGCGGTACATGGCCACAAGAGAGTGGGCGATCAGCCATAACACCAGGAAAAGGGCTGCGGAGACGGCCAAAAGAGGCTGCCAGAGGCCTGCGGGGAAAGGAGCGATATCCGCACGGCACAGGTAAAGAACAGACAGCGGCAGCAAGAGGCATTGCGTGAACAGCCAGAGCCACTTGACCGACCTGTAGAGGACTTGGTTTCGATTTGAACCCATCGATCGCATTTAGGTTTTCCCATCCGTCATCGGTGTAGTAGCGCAACAGTATGACAAACCGTCCCTTTCAGAAACCGATATCCTCTGCATGCCGATAAGGAACGCCGCCATTAAGATCATCAAAGGAGACGCCGCCGAGACCTCTTTTTTATCGCTGTCTTCAGGCAGGATGGAGTCCGATCTTGTTTCGCTTTCAGGCGCATTGAGAATGCCGGTTGCCATGTCTGACCATAGTTGACTTCTTTTGCCTCTGGAATATATACTTGAATTAATGGGGGCTCAAGTTGTGTTCCTGGATTAAGCCATAAATTCATCACGGCAGGGCAGTAACGCCCAAGGATCATGCGGGATGGGTGGTCCGGGGCAAGGTGGCAGGGCCGGCGTTGCCCTCTACAGGCACATTCACTCCGACTCAAGCAAGTGCCTCTCGTTTCCCGCACAACTTTTTCGGGCCGGGAGGTGAACGTTCGGCGAGATCGAAAAATCCGTTGATTCAGCAGGAAGGAAGCAATTGCCATGCAGAAAAAGGTTATGTCGATTGTCGCGGCGGGGTTGATCGCTTTGGGTTTTGCCGGCCTTTGTGAGGCCGCTTCCTCCAAATGGATTCTGTTCCTCCCGGCCATATTGAAAAAAGGCATCACTCCTCCCCCGCCTCCTCCTGCCGGCGGCCTGGTGCAGCCCGCTGATTTCACCTACCTGGGCGCCTTCCGGCTGCCCGGCGGCGACACCCCGCCCCGGACCTTTGCCTACGGCGGCAACGCCATGACCTACAACCCCGACCGCAACTCCCTCTTCATCACCGGTCACGACCGCCTGGCCTGGGGCGGCTTGCCGGATGGCGACCAGGTGGCCGAGGTGTCCATTCCCACGCCGGCCATTGCCGCTGATCCGGCCGCTCTGCCCCAGGCCGCGTTTATTCAGAATTTTCAGAACCCCTTGGCGGGCCGTTTCACCGACATGGATGAAATTCCCAAAGTCGGCCTGCAATACCTCAACCACCCTGCCACCGGGCCGCTGCTCCATGTTGCCTGGGGCCAGCATCTCCAGCCGGATATCCCGTCCCATGGCTGGTTCAGCCCGACGCTGGCCACGCCCAATTTCAAGGGGACCTGGTACATCGGCAATCAGAATCTGTACAGCACCAACGGCTATATGTTCGACATTCCGGTAGCCTGGGCCGACGCCAACGCGAGCGGCCGCTACCTGGCCACGGGCAGGATGCGCGATGGCGGCCAGGGCGGCATGGGGCCGACCCTGTTCGCCTACAGGCCCTGGGGCAGCAGCGGCGCCGCACCGGCCCCCGGCACCCGTCTCAGCGAAACGACCCTGCTCCTGTACGAAAATGCCGACAGCACCCCCGATATTGTGCGCTGCATGAAGGGCTACCAGCATCCCGACGAGTGGGAAGGGGGGGCATGGCTGACCACCCCCTCGGGCAAATCGGCGATCCTGTTCGCCGGCACCAAGAGCAACGGGACAAAATACTGGTACGGCTACGTCAACCCCGCCGGACCAAATCTGCCTTGTGTTGACCCTTACTACAATGAAGAATATACCACCTGCCGGATGGCCAACGGTTCTCCCTGCCCGCCGGCCGATTTTACCGGCTGTTGCGACGAAGGGGCCGGCACTTGCGTCAGTTACCGCGGCTGGTGGAGCACCCGTTTCGATGCCCAGATCATCCTCTACGATCCGGCTGACCTGGCCCGCGTGGCCAGGGGGGAACTAGCCCCGTGGCAACCCCAGCCCTATGCGGCGCTTGACATTGACAGTCATCTCTATCTCGTTCCCCCGGAATGGGATGTGGTCAACCTGGGAGAGGGCGTCCAGCGCCGCTACCGTATCGGCGACTCCGCCTATGACAGGAGCCGCGGTTTACTGTATGTACTGGAGCAGTTGGCCGACGGAGCCAAGCCGGTCGTGCATGTTTGGCGATTAGAATGATAAAAGCTGATCAGGCATTGGTGCCGCTTACATATACTTTGCTCCGTCTCGATTTCCATGACCGATGTTTCTCCCTGCCATAACGAACACTACGTAGTGATTGAGTTGCATTGAGACTGCCAATGCAAATCTGAACCAGATTATAATTTCTCTCAACAACTTGTATACTCTGCGACAGGGTAGCGGGTTACGTAGACAATATTTCCCAATCTGGAGTGATTGTGAATATGCTGAGGTTGCCATGACCCTTGACAAGGGATATGCCGTATTGATCATATTTCTCTCTGTCTGGGCTGTTTTGTTCGTATACGCGCAAATGGCTTCCCCCCGCCTGATACGGAGGAAGTTCTCCCGGGAACTTGCCAGCCGGGGATGGATTGCGGTTGACGCCGACCGGGCGCCGGCATGGAATGATATCATGACGCTTGCCGTCAATGGGAATCTGGAAGCCGCATCAGTCCGGGAATACGATAGTAAATACGGTCCACTGGCAATACACGCTCAGATTTCCGAAAAACGCGCCGGCAAGACGCTGGAGGTTTACCGCGACGCCGGAACCGCACGGCACCGTTATGCGGCCGTCGGCAAAAAGATTGAAGATATTGTCTCGAGAAGATCCCCCTTGCTTCTGGCGAGTCAAGGTAAACATCAATACACCGGACTCGAAGTATGGATCGGAGAAGCCCGCCGGATTCCTGTGGAGAGACCGGAGATGGTTTTCAGCGGATTCGCCGCCATGTTCGGGAGCGCCGCCCGAAAACAGGCCGGCAAGAGGGATATTGATCCGGAGGCGATTCCGGCCTTTGCCTCACCCTCCGAGGTCAAACCGGTTCAGGCGCTCCGCGAGATTCTGCTGGAAAACAGCTTTGCCGCCGATGTATTGGCTGAGGTCTATATCGGACGCCGGTCATGGGTCATGACTCTTCCGCTTAAACGACTGGGTTCGAGAACCGGCGAACTCCTCGACACGGCAATGAAGATATCGGAGGCAGGCGATCGGATTTCCGCTTCTCCGGCAGTTTGAGATTGCCGGTTGCCGTGTCAACCCTGAGAGGCGACCCGGTTGATCGGACAGGTTTGCGGGTAAAACATGTAACTGATAATTGCCTGCACCGGTTGAATCCTCAGGCGAAAAGCTCTATACTTATCCAAAATCGAACACTCACCTCAACCTGGTCCGCCTTTCATGTCGAAGAGTGAAAATCTGTTGACCCTGCGCAGCGAATTGTTGCAGCTCATCCGGGAACGCGCTTTCCGTCAGAACGGCCATTTTAAAACACCGACCAAGGTGGTTTCCTCCTATTTTGATTTTTTTCAAGTTTCCATGAAGCATCGGGGCATTGAGCTCGCCGGGGAATTACTGTACAGGGAAATCAAAGACCTGGATATCTGCGCTCTGGGCAATGCCGGTGGCGGGATTGTGCCGGTGCAGTGCCGTGCGGCCTTCCTTAAGGGGATTGGTGTTTTTTTTATTCGTGAATCCATGAAAAAGGAAGGGGATGTGCGTGATCCTCGTTGGCTGCAGTCGCGTATCCAGGAAGGTGACCATGTTGCTCTGGCTACGGACGTGGTTACTTCGGGCAGTCAGGTGATTCGGGCTCTGGAAGAGGTCATGCAGTTCGGGGCCCATGTGATGAAAATCATCATCATGATCGATAGCGAAGATGGAGATGGATTTTCCAGGATACAAGAGTTTATCCATACCAATATGCTGGATACTACTCTGCAAACCCTCTTCAGCCGTTCGGAAATTATGGCCAGGCCTTAAGTCCGCAATTACTAATTCGTCGATTTTGAAAAAGGCCCTTATTAGCCGCAGGTTGCCGGCTTCCTTTTATCCCGTTGTCCGGCATGCGATCGGGTAATTGTCCAGAACGGGAGAAAAGGACAAAAAAGGAGAGCAACTCCCTCAGCTTTCTGAGGATTATCCTCAAATTGTGACCGGCACCGCACAGCAGGGCATTGGGGCCAAGACGGGAAAACTCTGTCGAAAATTAATCCCCTGCTTCTCCGCTCTCCCCGCAGAGCACGGCCATGGCCTGGCAGATATCCTCCGGGATCGGGGCAAGCTTGCCCTGGCGGTCCACGCAGGCGTGGACGGTGAAGCCCCTGACCAGCAGCAGCTCCTTTCCTCCCTCCACCGATTTGACGATGCGGTAGTTGAAGCGGCAGGAAACCTTTTTCACCTCTGCCAGGCAGGTTTCGATGGCGATCAGGTCGTCATAGCGGGCCGGGGCCTTGTAGCGGAGATAGGCCTCGGTGACCGGCAGGATCAGCCCCCGCTCCTCGATTTTGCTGTAGGGCAAGCCGCGGGCGCGCATCATCTCGGTGCGGCCCATCTCGAAGAAGCGGAGATAGTTGGCGTTGTAGACTATCCCCCCGGCATCGGTGTCGCCGTAGATCACCCGGCAGTGCAGCCGGAAGACCGGTTCGATCATCCTGATGGTGAGATCGCCCATGATCAGGACTCCTCGCCCAGGAACCGGGCAAAGAACCGACGGCCGCTGTCGAGCAGGAGACCGCTTTCGGCCACGGCCTGCCTGGCGTGTTCCTCGGTGTACGGCCGCTGCGACGGACTGGCCACGCCCCGGGAATCGAAGAGGATCATGGGCACAGGCCAGTCTTCGTGGGTCCTGCGGCAGATGGGGGTGTAGTGGTCCATGGTCACCACCAGCCGGAATGGTTCGCCGCGGCGTTCCATTTCTTCGACAATGGGGGCCACGATCCGGGCGTCAAAGTCCTCGATGGCCTGTTTTTTTTCCGCGGCCAGCCCCTGGTGCCCCGCCTCGTCCGGGGCCTCCACGTGGACCAGGACAAAGTCCTTGCCTTGCATGGTGCGCAGGGCGGCATCGGCCTTGCCTTCGTAGTTGGTGTCCAGGTAGCCGGTGGCGCCTACGACGTTGATGACCTCGAGCCCGCTGCAGACGGCCATGCCCTTGAGCAGGTCCACGGCGGAGATCAGGCTGCCGGCAATCCCGTAGCGCTGCCGGAAATTCTCCAACTGCAGGGGGCGTCCCTGGCCCCAGAGCCAGAGGCTGTTGGCCACGGGCAGTCCCCGTTTTCTGCGCTGCTCGTTGACCGGATGCGCAGCCAGAACCTCCGCGCTGTTCTGCATCAGCTCCCTGAACGAGTCCACCGCCAGATAACGCCGGTAAAACGCTGTTACATCCCGGTCCGTGTGGTCATGGGGCGGCACGGTGGCCAGTTCGGGAAACCCTTCCTTGTGCACCAGCAGGTGCCGGTAGCTGATGCCCGGGTAGAAGGTGCGCAGCTTGTTGCCGCAGGCCTCCTGCACCGCCCGGATCAGCTGGCCGGCCTCCTCGGTGGAGATGTGGCCGGCGCTGAAGTCGCGCATGATGACCCGGTCCGGGCCCTGGTATTCGACGGTAACCAGGTTGCAGCGGAAGGCGATCTCGTCCGGGGCGATGGGTACGCCCATGCTGGCCGCCTCCAGCGGAGCGCGGCCGGTGTAATATTTTTCCGGCTCGTAGCCCAGCAGGGAGAGGTTGGCCACGTCGCTGCCCGGAGGATAGCCCTCGGGGACCGTGCGGACCAGGAGCAGCTCACCCTGGCGGGCGAGTCGGTCCATGGCCGGCTTGTGCGCGGCCTCCAGGGGTGTTTTATTGCCCAGCTCGGGCACGGGCAGGTCGCCCATGCCGTCGCCGACCAGGAGGATATATTTCATGGCCGCCAATCAGTCGGGGACAGAATTGAATTCTTTCCCCGGGATATTATCACAATTCATCCTCCAGGATCCGGATCTTGACCGTTTCGCTGGTGATGACCTCCATGGCGTCGATTTCGGTCAGGGCCTTGCGCACCGAGGCTTCCCGGGCGGTATGGGTGCGCATGACGATGGAGACCGGGCCGCTCTGCTTGCGGCCCTTCTGGATGACCGACTCGATGCTGATCCCGTACTTGCTGAGGATCCCGGCGACACCGGCCAGAACCCCGGGCTCGTCCTTGGCGGAAATCCGGAAGTAGTAGGGGCAGGTCACCTCCTCCAGGGGGGTGATCCGCCGGCCGGCGATCTGGTCCGGCAGGTAGGAGAGGGCCGGCACCCGGTTGATTGAGCCGGCCTGAATGTTTCGGGCGATGTCCACCACGTCCGCGGCCACCGCGCTGCCGGTGGGCATCTTGCCCGCACCCTGGCCATAGAAAAGGACATTGCCCACGGCGTCGCCGGTGAAGTGGATGGCGTTGAAGGGTCCGCTGATGCTCGCCAGCAGGTGGTCCTCCGGCACCATGGTCGGGTGCACGCGCGCCTCCACATGGTCCCCATGGTTGAAGCTGATGGCCAGCAGCTTGATCCGGTAGCCGAACTCCCGGGCGAACTGGATGTCAATGGGCTCGATGCGGGTGATGCCCTCCGTGGTGATGTCGGAGAGGCTGATCCGCATGCCGTAGGACATGGTCATCAGGATGGCCAGCTTGTGCGCGGTATCGATCCCCTCGATATCGTAGGTGGGATCGGCCTCGGCGAAGCCGTGCGCCTGTGCGTCCCTGAGCACCTCGGCAAAGGGGACGCCCTCGTCGGTCATCCTGGTCAGGATGTAGTTGGCGGTGCCGTTCATGATCCCCATGATGGAGAGGATCCGGTTGGCAACCAGTCCCTCCTTGAGGGCTTTGATTACCGGGATGCCGCCGCCGACGCTGGCTTCGAAGCCGACCTCCACTCCCTTGGCCGCGGCTGCGGCGAAGATATCCCAGCCCTCCTGGGAGATCAGGGCCTTGTTGGCGGTGACCACGTGCTTGCCGGCCTCGATGGCCTTGAGCAGGAAGGTCTTTGCCGGCTGGATGCCGCCGATCAGCTCGACAATGATGTCGATATTGGGGTCGTTGAACAGCTCGTTCGCATCGCCGGTCAGGGTGACGGCGGCAAAGCGGGGCGGCAGTTCGCTGATCTTGATGTCAGCCACCTTGGCCAGCCGGATCGAGAGACCGGTGCGTTTCTGCAGCCGCTGCTGCTGGTCAAGAAGCACCTCGGCCAGGCCGCTGCCGACCGTGCCGAAACCGATGAGTCCTACCTGAATTTCTTTCATTGTTTTGTTTATATGGGGGTTTTCGTGGACAGGTATGGGTTCGAGACAAGCGCAACTCTTACCCTTTTTCCTCTTGCTTGTCAAAATCTATGCATATTGCCGTTATTTCCAGTATGACCAGTCATGAAGCTGGCGTTCAGTATTGTCACTTATTGCGAACTCATCATGCCCTGTCGTAATCGCAAAACCGCGATTACGAAGCCGGCGGCCTTGTTTCTTGCGGAAATCTCAGTGGCGGATGGGCACCATTTGGGTTTTTGAACCGTTCATCATAATTTCATAGCTTAATTAACGATATTCCGGTATACTTTGCCGCTGAATGAATTGTCATTCATTTGATGACCGCCGGCTTTTTTCAATCAATTGGTTTAGTAACGCATTTTTAATCTCAACTCAAGGAGACGGCTATGAATATTTTGACATTCGGACCGAACGGCAGCGGTAAGGGAACCCAGGGGGCCATTGTCCAGAAGAAGTACAATATCAGTCATATCGAATCCGGCGCGATCTTCCGCGAGCACATCAAGGGCGGCACCGAGCTGGGCAAGAAGGCCAAGGCCTATATCGACCGCGGCGACCTGGTGCCTGACGACATCACCATCCCCATGGTCCTGGAGACGCTGAGCAAGTCCAAGGAAAAAGGCTGGCTGCTGGACGGTTTTCCCCGTTCCCTGGCCCAGGCCGAGGCCCTGGACAAGGCGCTGCAGCAGTCGGGGATGAAGCTGGACTATGTCATTGAGATCGTCCTGGACCGTGAAATTGCCAAGGAGCGGATCATGGGCCGCCGGCTCTGCGTCAACGACAACAACCATCCGAACCACATCGCCTTCGAGGCGATCAAGCCGGTGGAAAAGGACGGCAAGCTGGTCTGCCGGGTCTGCGGCGGCGATCTCCTTACCCGTGCCGACGACCAGGACCTGGTGGCCATCAACAAGCGCCACGACATCTATTATGACACCAAGACCGGGACCATGGCCGCGGTGAACTATTTCAAGGGCGTGAACGGCCCCAAGGTCATCTCCGTGGACGGCTCCAAGAGCATCAAGGAGGTATCCGAGGCCCTGATGAGCCAGCTGGCCTGATGCATTACTGCCTGGCCCGGCACTGAAGCAGCACTGCGGGCTGCCTTATCAGGGGCGACGCCTGCGGAAGAAAGAAAAAACGTTTCCAGGCCTCCTGGTCTGGAAACGTTTTTTTTATTTGACAGTAGCCCCTTTTTTTTTCATTGTGGCGACCATGAAAACGCTTATATCCGCTAATCTGGAACAGTCGGTCAAGGCGAAGCAGGCCTTTGCCCAGGCTTCCAGCGACCGGATCGTCCAGTTGGTCGAGTGGCTCATCGAGACCTTCCAGGGTGGCGGCAAGCTGATGCTGATCGGCAACGGGGGCAGCGCCGCTGATGCCCAGCACATGGCCGCCGAGTTTGTCAACCGGTTCAAGATCAGCCGGCGGCCGCTGCCGGCCATTGCCCTGACCACGGACAGCTCCGTGCTGACCAGCATCTGTAACGATTTCGGCTATGATCAGGTGTTCGTCAAGCAGATCGAGGCCCTGGGCAAACCCGGGGACCTGGTGCTGGCCATTTCCACCAGCGGCAACTCGCCCAACGTGGTCAAGGCCGTCGAGACAGCGAGGGAGATGGGCATCCGCACCGCGGCCCTCACCGGCGGGACTGCCCGGCCCGGGGGGGCGCTCAACCCGCTGGTCGACCTGCTGCTCAATGTGCCGTCGGACTCCACCCCGCATATCCAGGAAGCCCATCTCTGGGTGGAACACATGGTCTGCGAACTGGTGGAAAAGGAGATGTTCGGTGATTCCCGAGCCGCTTGATTTCAAGGAGCTGCACACCTACTCGGTCCACGACCGCCATTCCAAGGTGACCGTGGCGGATTTTGCCCTGCCCCCGCGGGCGGGCATGACGGTTCGGGAACTGGTGCGGAGCCTTCCCGGCCAGCTGGCCGGCAGGGATTTCCCTGAGCTGGTGGCGCGTATCGCAACCGCGCACGAAAACGGCCGGCCGATCATCGTCGGCATGGGCGCGCACGTGATCAAGGTAGGCCTGAATCCGGTGCTGATCAGCCTGATGGAGCAAGGCCTGATTTCCGCCATCGCCCTGAACGGCGCCGGCATCATCCATGACGCGGAGATCGCCATGGTCGGCCGCACCTCGGAGGAGGTGGCCGATGTCCTGGGCGCAGGGGCCTTCGGTGCGGCCCGCGAAACCGGCGAGGTGCTGAACGGGGCCATCTGTCGGGGGGCCGAGAAGAACATCGGCCTGGGCGAGGCCGTGGGCGAGGTGCTGCTGGAGCAAGGGTTTCCTTTTAACGACCGGAGCATCGTGGCCCAGGCCAGGAAGATGGACATCCCGGTGACCGTGCATGTGGCGGTGGGCACCGACATCATCCATATCCATCCCGGCGCGGACGGGGCGGCTATTGGCCAGACCAGCCACCACGACTTCCGGGTGTTCTGCAGCCTGGTCTCCGGCCTGGAAGGCGGAGCGTACCTGAACTTGGGCTCTGCGGTGCTCCTGCCGGAGGTCTTCCTGAAGGCCCTGACCGTGGTCCGCAACCTGGGCTATGCGGTCAACGACATCACTACCGCGAACTTTGATTTCATCCGGCACTACCGCCCGACCGCCAATGTCGTCCAGCGGCCTACCATGCAGGGCGGGCGCGGGTTCAATTTCACCGGCCAGCACGAGCTGCTGATTCCACTGCTGGCCGCGGCCCTTCTGGATGCCTTGGCCGAGAACAGCAAGGCTGCGAAATAAGGAATATGCGAAAACATATCAAGATAGGCACCAGGGCGAGCCTGCTGGCCGTGACCCAGTCCAGCTGGGTCAAGGAGCAGATTGAACAGCGCTATCCCGGCACCACCGTTGAACTGGTCAAGATCACCACCACCGGCGACAAGATCCTGGATGTACCGCTGGCCAAGGTTGGGGGCAAGGGATTGTTCGTCAAGGAACTCGAGGACGCCCTCCTGGAGGGTCGGGCCGACCTGGCGGTCCATTCCATGAAGGACGTGCCTACCGAGCTGCCCGCGGCCCTGCATTTGGGCGTGGCCACCGAGCGGGAAAACCCGCAGGACGCCTTTCTCTCGAACAGGTACGCGGATGTTATCGCCCTGCCCCAGGGCGCGAAAGTGGGCACTTCCAGCCTGCGCCGCAAGTCGCAGATTGCCCGTCTGCGGCCGGATCTGGTGATCGAGGATCTGCGCGGCAACCTGGATACCCGCCTGCGCAAGCTGGATGAGGGGCGCTTTGATGCGATCATCCTCGCCGCCGCCGGGCTGAACCGCCTGGGAATGGCGGACCGGATTACTTCTCTGCTCGACCCGGCACAGATGCTGCCGGCTATCGGCCAGGGCGCACTCGGCCTGGAACTGCGCCGAAGCGACCATGAGCTGCTCGCAGGGATCTCCTTTCTCAACCATCCGGCGACGGTCACCGCGGTCACCGCCGAGCGGGCGTTTTTGTTGCGCCTCGAAGGTGGCTGCCAGGTGCCCATCGGCGCCTACGCGACTGTCAAGGGCGATACCGTCACCCTGACCGGCCTGATCGCCAGTCTCGACGGCCGGGAGATCATCAGGGAGCAGGAAAGCGCCACGTCAGCCGGGGCAGCAAGGCTCGGCACCAGGCTGGCCGAAAAGCTCCTCGATCGGGGCGGGCGGGCGATCCTCAACGAACTCTACGGCGCATAATGGCGGTGCAAATGCAT
>DNUE01000024.1 GCA_003508005.1 Desulfobulbaceae bacterium | reverse complement strand
AGCTGTGCTATTTTTCATTTTCTCTTAAAAGGTTTCCAATCAACACTTCGGATTTTTCTCATTGTGCGTACCCCTCATGCCCATACCCCTTGAATCAACATTGGCGGATATCGACTGGAGCCTGCTCTGGCGGAATGCGAGAAAACAAAAGTCATGGTCGAGCAAGGGGGCGGCGGACTGGGACAAAAAGGCCGAATCCTTTGCCTCCAGAAACGCGGGCTCCTGCTACTCCTCGCTTTTACTGGACAAATTACCGCTGACCCCGGACCTTACCGTGCTCGACATGGGATCGGGGCCGGGAACTCTGGCCATCCCGCTGGCGGCAAGGGTACGCTCGGTGACCGCTGTCGACTACTCAAGCCGAATGCTGGAGGTACTGACAAGAACGGCGCAAGAGGAAAATATCGCGAATATCAGCACCATCCAGGGGGCATGGGAGGACGACTGGCAGCAGTTAGGGATAGGACAGCATGATATTGCCATCGCCTCGCGCTCACTGGCGGTTGAGGATCTGGCGGCCGCCCTGCGAAAGCTCAACGCCATTGCCCGCAAATATGTCTTCATCGCTGACCGGATCACCCCCACGCCCTTTGATCCCGGGGCGTTTGCGGCAGTGGGCCGGGACTTTCAATCCGGCCCGGACTATATCTATACCTTTAACATTCTCTACAGCCTGGGAATTCACCCCTGTATTGACATCCTTCATCTGGAGCGGGACATCGTCTTTGCCAACATGGACGAGGCCGTGCAGGCCTATGGCTGGATGTTGAAGGATCTTTCCCCCAAAGAAGAAGACGCGCTGCGCGGCTATCTCGTCTCACGGATTATCCACACCGCCGGAAAACAGATTACCATCCGCCGCGAACATCCTCCCCGCTGGGCCTTGATCTGGTGGAGAAAAGAAATTACCCCAGAGGCCTGCTGACAAAATGCCCTTTTATCAAGATCTGAATACCTATGACATCGCCGTGATCGGTGCCGGGCATGCCGGTTGCGAGGCGGCTCTCGCTGCCGCGCGCATGGGCTGCCGCACCCTGGTGGCGGTCATCAACGTCGATACCATCGGCGCCATGTCCTGCAATCCCGCCATCGGCGGCCTGGCCAAGGGCCATCTGGTGCGGGAGATTGACGCCCTGGGCGGCGAGATGGCGAAAAACATTGACGCCACCTCCATCCAGTTCCGGCGGCTCAACACCAGCAAGGGCCCGGCCGTTCGCTCTTCCCGGGCCCAGGCCGACCGTCTGCTCTACCGGCTGCGGATGAAATCGGTGCTCGAAAATCAGGAAAACCTGGAGATCCGGCAGACGGTGGTGGATTCACTTATCGTGGAAGATGGCCAGATCTGCGGCCTTATCACCTCCCTGGAAGAAGAGATCCGGGTCAAGGCCGTGGTGGTGGCCACCGGCACCTTCTTAAACGGCCTGATCCATGTGGGACTCAAACACTTCCCCGCCGGGCGCATGGGCGACAACCCCTCCACCAGCCTGGCCCAATGGTTCAAGGAGGCCGGATTCCGGGTGGGCCGGATGAAGACCGGCACCGTGCCGCGCATCGCCGCCGACAGTATCGATTACTCCGCGCTCGAAATCCAGCACAGCGACCAGCCCCCGGCCCATTTTTCCTTCAGCAGCATGGGCGGCTACGTCCTGCCCCAGCGGCCCTGCCATATCACCTATACCAACGAAGCAACCCATGCCGCCATCCGCGCGGGCATCGACCGCTCCCCCATGTACGCCGGGATCATCGAAGGGATCGGGGCCCGCTACTGCCCCTCCATCGAGGACAAGGTCATGCGCTTTCCGGAAAAGGACCGGCACCAGGTCTTCCTCGAACCCGAAGGACTTGAAACCACCGAGGTCTACCCCAATGGCCTGCCCACCAGCCTGCCGCTGACCACCCAGATCGCCATGCTCCGCAGCATCAAGGGGCTGGAGCAGGCGCGGATTATCCGCCCCGGCTATGCCATCGAGTATGACTATGTCGATCCCCTGGAGCTAAAGGCCTCGCTGGAGACCAAGCGCATCCACGGTCTGTTTCTCGCCGGCCAGATCAACGGCACCTCCGGCTATGAAGAGGCCGCCGCCCAGGGGTTGATGGCGGCGATTAACGCCGTTCATTACGCGCGCGGCCAGGAGCCACTGGTGCTCGACCGCTCCCAGGCCTATATCGGGGTCTTGATCGACGACCTGATCACCTGCGGCACCAAGGAGCCCTACCGGCTCTTCACCTCCCGCGCCGAATACCGGCTGCTGCTGCGCGAGGATAACGCCGACACCCGCCTCTGCCGCATCGGCCATGATATCGGGCTTCTCGGTGACGCCGACTATCACCGCTTTCAAAAGAAACAGACGGCCATTGAACAGGGGGTGCTGCTCCTCGAATCGATGGCGGTGAAGCCCGATCAGGCAGTCAATGACGCCCTGCAAACCCTGGGCAGTGTTGAACTCAAGCAGAAGATGTCCCTGGCCGAACTCCTCCGCCGACCCGAGCTGGGCCTGGCGGAACTGGCGCGGCTCCCCTTGGGCGCGGAAAATCAGGGACGTATCCGGGAACTGGCGGACTCAGACGTGAAGGAGGAGATCCAGTTGCAGATCAAATTTCACGGCTATATCCAGCGTCAGCAGGAACAGGTGGACAGGTTTAAAAAGATGGAGGCCATGGCCCTGCCGGAAGACATGGAGTACAAGGGGCTGGCGGGACTGTCGAACGAGGTGGTGCAGAAGCTCTCCACCGTGCGGCCCGCCTCCCTGGGCCAGGCCTCGCGGATCTCCGGGATTACCCCGGCGGCCATCTCGGTATTGCAGGTGCATCTGAAAAAAATGGGCAAGAAGACACCGGCGGGCCAGGAATGATCCCCTTCCCCCACATCGATCCGATCATCTTTTCCCTGGGGCCGCTGCATGTCCGCTGGTATGGACTGATGTACGTCCTGGGGTTCACGGCCAGTTATTTCCTCGTCCGCCGCCAGATTCAGCGCTTTGCCTTCCGGGAGCTGGAACCCTGGTTTGAAAACCTCAACCTGGCGCTCATCCTCTCGGTGGTGCTGGGCGGCAGGATCGGCTATGTCCTGTTTTATAATTTTTCCTATTACCTGCGCCATCCCCTGGAGATCCCGGCCACCTGGACCGGAGGCATGTCCTTCCACGGCGCCTGTATCGGGGTGATGCTCGGCGGCTGGCTCTATCTCCGCCAAAAAAAGATTAATTACTGGAAGGTGGCGGACATCTATGTGGCAACCATCCCCATTGGTCTGGGGCTGGGACGGCTGGGCAACTTCATCAATGGTGAACTGTACGGCCGTGCCACCAGCCTACCCTGGGGCATGATCTTTCCCGGCGGCGGCCCCCTGCCCCGCCACCCGTCCCAGCTCTACGAAATGCTGCTGGAAGGCGTGGTTCTGTTCACCATCCTCTGGTCGCAGAAAGAGCGGCCCTGGCAGGGACAGCGGGGCTGGCCGCACGGCAGCATCGGTTGCCTCTTTCTCATCGGCTACGGACTGCTGCGATCACTGGTGGAACTGGCCCGCGAGCCGGATCCGCAGCTCGGCTTTCTCTTCGGCCCCTTGACCATGGGCCAGCTCCTGAGCATGGCCATGATTCTGGGCGGCAGCCTGATCTGGCTTGTTCGCGCACGCAGTCAAAACAGGTAACCCCGCCAGAAACCCTCACTTGAAATCCAGCACCACCGGACAGTGATCCGAGCCGGGGATATCGTCCAGGATGTCGGCTCCCACCATACGCGCCCGGCTGGCGGGATCGACAAGGAAGTAATCAATACGCCAGCCGATGTTCCGCTCGCGGGCGTTGCCGCGATAACTCCACCAGGAGTAGCGTCCGGGTTCCTGATTGTAGGCCCGGAAGGTATCAATCCATCCCGCCTTGATATAATCATCGAGCCCTTGCCTCTCTTCCACCGTAAACCCGGCGTTCCTGACATTGGCCGCCGGGTTGGCCAGGTCTTTTTCGGTGTGCGCGACGTTAAAGTCTCCACAAATGACCACCGACTTCTTGGCGGCCAACCCTTGCGCGAACTCCTGCACCGCCCGGTTAAACTCCTGTTTCAGATCCAGTCGGCTCAGATCGTGTCGGGAATTGGGAAAATAGCAGTTCACAAAATAAAAATCCGCAAACTCCAGGGTCAACACCCGCCCCTCCTCATCAAAACGGGGATCACCGATGCCATGCCGGATAGAGTCCGCCGGCATGCGGCTGTAGGCGGCAACGCCGGAATAGCCTTTTTTCAGGGCCGGATAGAAATAGCTGCTAAATCCCTCCAGTTCCCGCACCTCCTCCGGCAACTGCTCGGGCACAGCCTTGATCTCCTGCAAGGCCAGGATGTCCGGGGCCAGACTCCGCACCGTCTCGGTAAAGCCGTTCTTGATCGCCGCGCGCAGGCCGTTGACATTCCACGAGATCAGCCGTTTAACCGCCCCCTCCCGCATAAGACCCTCGCCATCCTCCACCTTCGGCAGCGGCCGCAACTTTCTCGGGGTCACGCCGATTCGGGGACACAGAGAGGCAAGCACGCAGGTTTCACAGTGCGGCCCCACCGGTCGGCAGGTCTTCTGGCCAAAGGCCACGAGCAGGGAGTTGACCCGAATCCAGTATTTTTCGGGAAGCTTTTCCCGCAGCGCCATCTCGGTCTCCAGCGGTGTCTTCGTCCGCACGTACCCCCAGATATTCATGATCCGGTGGACATGGGTATCCACACAGATGGCCGGTTTGCCAAACCCCACCGCCCGCACCAGATTGGCGGTCTTCCGGCCAACACCGGGCAGGGTGACGAGCTGGTCGATGTCATCCGGCACCTGAGAACCAAAATTCTTTTCCAGGACAGCGGGCAGGGCCGCCAGGTATCCGGCCTTGTTTTTGTAAAATCCAACCGGATAGATCAGTTTTTGCAGGGTCGGCTCATCGAGCGCGGCCAACTCCTGGGGGGTTGCGGCCCTGGCGAACAGACGGGCGGCGGCCTGGGCGGTCACCTCGTCCTTGGTTCGGGCCGAGAGGATGGTGGCCACCAGCACCTTGAAAGGATCATGGGTCTGGACCGCGATCAGATCCACCACCGGAACCTGATAGTCACGGACCTCCTCTTCGAGAATGGATAAGACTTTATCGATATCAATGGACATGGCGACGGTTACACATGGCCGGGGAGGCCGGTTAAATGATTTGCTAAACAGGCATATTGTTCAGGGCCGTTAAAGTGCTGACGCGGGATAACCCCGCAACCCAAGTGGTCAGTGGTCAGTAGAGGTAGGATGGGCAAAGNNCGAAAAAGACCGCGAAAAAAAATCTGTCCCCTCAGACCCGAATCATGCCCAACAATTCCTCTGAATTTCTTGTTTTTTTTAACAGGAGTTCAGCAATAAGTCACTAACTGTGCAAAGTCAACACCAGTTCCGAGCGCCTGTCAAGAGAAGGCCGTCAACAGGGAAAAGACGTAAAACATGGCTGGTGCGGCACCGTCTACATTGAATTGCAACTTGTGTCCTTGCCTCCTGCATGGTATAGAATTTCCTCGGTTTTCATCATAATAATGATGATTGCCGCCAACCTGATACCACTATTGTAAATGAGTTTCTTTTTGAGGGTGAAGCAATGAAATTTCGCTTTCCGGTCGTTATCATCGACGAAGATTTTCGCTCCGAAAACGTCTCCGGTTCCGGGGTGCGGGCCCTGGCCGAGGCCATAGAGCTTGAAGGGATGGAAACCCTCGGGATCACCAGTTTCGGCGATACCGCCATGATCGCCCAGCAACAGAACCGGGCATCCTGTTTTATCCTCTCCATCGATGACGACGAGTTTTCCGATGAAGACCTGAAGGAAGAGGCCATTGCCAAGCTGCGCATGTTCGTGGGAGAGATTCGGCGGCGCAACGAGGATATTCCCATCTTCCTCTACGGGGAGACCCGCACCTCCCGCCACATCCCCAATGACGTGCTCAAGGAGCTGCACGGTTTTATCCATATGTTTGAGGATACCCCGGAGTTTGTGGCCCGCCACATCATCCGTGAGGCCAAGGTCTATCTCGACAGCCTGGCACCGCCGTTTTTCCGGGCGCTCACCGGCTATGCCGCCGACGGCTCCTACTCCTGGCACTGCCCCGGTCACTCCGGCGGGGTGGCCTTCCTCAAAAGCCCGGTGGGCCAGATGTTCCACCAGTTTTTCGGCGAAAACATGCTGCGTGCCGATGTCTGCAACGCCGTGGACGAATTGGGCCAGCTCCTGGATCATACCGGCGCGGTGGCGGCCTCGGAACAGAACGCGGCCCGCATCTTCGGGGCCGATCATCTCTTTTTCGTCACCAACGGCACCTCCACCTCCAACAAGATCGTCTGGCACGCCAATGTGGCTGACAACGACATCGTGGTGGTGGATCGCAACTGCCACAAGTCGGTATTGCACGCCATCATCATGACCGGGGCGGTGCCGGTCTTTCTCATGCCTCGGCGTAATCATTACGGCATTATCGGCCCCATTCCAAAATCAGAGTTTCTACCCGAGACCATTGCCGCCAAAATCGCCGCCCATCCCATTGCCAAAGGCCTGGGCACCAAGCCGCAGATGCTGACCCTGACCCAGTCCACCTATGACGGCATCCTCTATAACGTTGATACCATCAAGGAAATTCTGGGCACCAGTATCGAGAACCTGCTTTTTGACGAGGCCTGGCTGCCGCACGCCACCTTTCATGAATTCTACAAGGGGATGCACGCCATCGGCCGCGACACCCGCCGCTCGGAAGGCCCCATGGTCTATGCCTGCCAGTCAACCCACAAGCTGCTGGCGGGCTTAAGCCAGGCCAGCCAGATTCTGGTGCAGGAGTCGCCGACCCGGCATCTCGACCGCGACCGGTTCAACGAGGCCTATCTGATGCACGTCTCCACCAGCCCCCAGTATTCCATTATCGCCAGTTGCGATGTGGCGGCGGCGATGATGGAACCGCCGGGCGGCACCTCGCTGGTTGAGGAGTCCATTGTTGAGGCCATGGATTTCCGCCGCGCCATGCGCAAGGTCGACGAGGAATTCGGCGATTCCTGGTGGTTCAAGGTGTGGGGGCCCGAGAAACTGGCCGAGGAAGGCGTGGGCGACCGCGAGGACTGGATGCTCGGGGCCGGTGAGCGCTGGCACGAGTTCGGCAACCACGCGCCCGGCTTCAACCTGTTCGACCCGATCAAGGCCACCGTCATCACGCCCGGCCTCGACTTGGACGGCGCCTTCGCCGACTGGGACATCCCGGCGGCGATCGTCACCAAGTACCTG
>DNUE01000004.1 GCA_003508005.1 Desulfobulbaceae bacterium | reverse complement strand
GGTTATCAGTAAAATTATCGAGTAAAAGGAACAGGATACAATGATCCCGACAGATAAAATTCGCATCAGGCTGAAAGGGTATGACCATAAGCAGCTCGATCAGTCGACGAAAGAGATTGTTGAGACAGCCCGGCGCACTGGCGCAACGGTGGCAGGACCGATCCCGCTGCCGACCAGCACCAACAAATTCACCGTGCTTCGGTCGCCGCACGTTGACAAGAAGTCCCGGGAGCAGTTTGAAATGCGAACCCATCGACGGCTTCTTGATATCCTGGAACCGACGCAGCAGACGATAGATTCGCTGATGAAGCTGGAACTGTCCGCCGGGGTTGATGTGGAAATAAAACTGCCGTAAGCAGTCAAGGCGGGAATGACGGGTGGAGGCAATAGTGCCGCCCGAGAATTGAGAATATAGCTGACAGGTAGACAAATGCCGAAGACAATGGGAATACTGGGACGGAAAATAGGCATGACCCGCATCTATAATGAAATGGGTCGGGCTATTCCGGTGACGGTCATCGAGGCCGGCCCCTGTACAGTTCTGCAGAAAAAAACAGCCGGAAACGAAGGGTATAACGCGATCCAGGTCGGTTTTTTGGAGAAAAAGGCGTCGCGTCTCAACAAGGCTGAAGCAGGTCATTGCAAGCGCTCGGGGGCCAGCGGTTTTTATCACATCTCCGAATTCAGGGTCAGCGATCCTGAAGTTTACGAGCTTGGCCAGCAGGTCACCGTCAAGGAACTGATGAATATTGGCGATACGATTCATATATCAGGAAACTCCAAGGGCCGCGGCTTCCAGGGTGTGGTCAAGAGGTACGGCTTCAAGGGCGGCCGGGCGACCCACGGTTCGATGTTTCACCGGGCGCCTGGGTCCATCGGCAGCAGCGCCTACCCGAGCAGGGTCGTCAAGGGAAGAAAGATGCCGGGTCATATGGGTGATAATCTGGTCACGCAGAAAAACCTGAAGATCGTCGATATCCGGGCTGATGAGAATATCCTGCTGGTGCACGGAGCCGTACCCGGCGCGAAGAACGGCCTGATCAAAATATTTATTCAAGCTTAATCTGTTCGGCTGTTTGAGGAGAAGCAAATGGCAGTTTGTGATGTAGTGAATACCTCCGCCGCCAAGGTCGGAGATGTGGAATTGAATGACGCACTTTTCGCGGTTGAAGTCCAGCCGGGCATCCTGCACGAGGTGGTGTGCATGCAGCGCGCCAATCGCCGCCAGGGAACCGCTTCAACCAAGACCCGTGGCGAGGTGAGCGGCGGCGGCCTCAAGCCCTGGCGCCAGAAAGGTACCGGTAGAGCGCGTTCGGGTTCCAGGACCTCACCGCTGTGGCGGGGCGGCGGCGTTGTCTTTGGCCCGAGACCCCGTGATTACAGCTATAAACTGCCGAAGAAGGTACGGCGGCTGGCCCTGCGGATGGCGCTCAGCGCCCGCTTCAGCGAAGGGAACCTGGTTATTCTGGACACATTCGGCATGCCGGAGATCAAGACCAAGGAGTTTGTCAAAGTGATGCAAAATTTCAATTTTGACAACTGCCTGGTGGTCACCGACGGCAGCAACCCGAATCTCCCGCTTTCCGCCAGGAACGCGGTGGGCTACAAGGTGCTGCCGACGGAAGGGCTGAATGTCTACGACATCCTGAAGTATTCAAAGCTGATGCTGGAACAGTCCACGCTCGCCCAGCTTGAAAAGAGGTTGATGGTATGAAGGATCTGCAGCGAGTAATCAAGAAACCCTGTCTGACCGAAAAGAGCAATCTCCTTCATGAGCAGCAGGCTACTGTTGCCTTTAAGGTTGATCCCCGGGCCAACAAGCTGGAAATCAAAAAGGCCGTGGAAGACATGTTCAGCGTCAAGGTTGCTCAGGTCAGGACGACCAAGGTCCTGGGCAAGAAGAAACGCGTGGGCCTGAAGTCGGTGGGCCGTTCCAATGACTGGAAAAAGGCGTATGTCACCCTGGCCGAGGGAAAGATCAATTTCCTTGAGGAACTGTAGGCCGGTATTTCGGGAACACAAGGCAACAATCTGCCGAGTGAGCAATATATATCAAGGTTAGGTAACGGGAAGAACAATGGCTATTAAAACCCATAAACCGACGTCAGCGGGCAAGCGACATCAGGTTACGGTCCTCCAGCCCGATATTTCAGATAAAGCGCCGGAGAAGAGCCTCCTGCGTCCCCTAAAGAGCACCGGCGGCCGGAACGCCTACGGCCGGGTCACCGCCCGCCATCGCGGCGGCGGACACAAGAGAAAATACCGCCTGATTGACTGGAAGCGGAATAAAACCGGGGTTGCCGCCAAGGTAGTTGCCATCGAGTATGATCCGAACCGTTCCGCCAACATCGCGTTGCTGTCCTATCTCGACGGAGACAAGAGTTATATCCTTGCCCCCAACGGGCTCACGGTGGGCGACCAGGTCATTGCCGGCGAGGATGTCGATATCAAGCCGGGCAACTGTCTGCCGATGATCAATATCCCCTTGGGCACCATCATCCACAATGTGGAGATGAAGATCGGCAAGGGCGCGCAGATGGTTCGCAGCGCCGGCGCAGCCGCGCAGGTCATGGCCAAGGAAGGCGCTCATGTCCTGGTCAAGTTGCCCTCAGGTGAGGTCCGCAAGTTCAACAAGCAGTGCCGTGCCTGCATCGGCCAGGTAGGCAACAGCGAGTATGCCAGTGAGAAGATGGGCAAGGCCGGACGGAACCGCTGGCTTGGCAGGAGACCGCATGTGCGCGGCGTGGCGATGAACCCCATTGACCATCCCATGGGCGGCGGTGAAGGGAAGAGCTCCGGCGGACGTCATCCCTGCTCGCCGTGGGGCATGCCCACCAAGGGCTTCAAGACCAGGCGCAACAAGTCGTCTGATCGCGATATCGTCACTCAACGCAAGAAGTAATTTCAGGAGAAGATAGCAATGTCCCGTTCTGTCAAAAAAGGTCCCTTTGTTGACGATCACGTGCAGAAGAAGGTAACCAGTGCCCAGGAATCCGGCTCAAGAAAGGTCATTAAAACCTGGTCTCGGAGATCCGGCATTACTCCTGAGATGGTCGGTCTGACCTTTGCCGTCCACAACGGCAAGAAGTTCATACCGGTCTATGTATCGGAAAATATGGTCGGGCACAAGCTTGGTGAGTTTTCGCCGACCAGAACTTATTACGGTCATGCCTCCGATAAGAAAGGCAAACGCTAATCCACGACTCTTTTGAAGGAAGCGACCAGGAGAAATAACGATGGAAACAAAGGCCGTCGCCAAATATATACGCATCTCACCCCAGAAAGCCCGACTTGTAGCGGATGTAGTGCGTGGCAAGGATGTGGACAGCGCAATCACCATTCTGAAGTTCATGCCGAAGAAAGGGGCGCGGATGCTCCGCAAGGTGATCGAATCCGCTGTGGCCAATGCCATGCAGACCGAGAAGGTCGATACTGATACCCTGTACATCAAGAAGATCTTGATCGATGGTGGTCCCATGCTCAAGCGGTTCCGGCCGCGGCCCATGGGCAGGGCTGGCAGGATCCTGAAGCGAACCAGTCATATCACCGTGGTTGTTGACGAGGTGTAAGGATTTGCAGTTGTGGTTTAACTGGAATTGAATTCAACAGATAGTGGGAACGGAGGAAAACCTTGGGGCAGAAAGTTAATCCCGTCGGATTGCGGCTCAATATCACCCGCACATGGGAATCAATATGGTATGCGGGGAAGGACTACTCACGCAATCTGTATGAAGATCAGCAGATTCGTAAGTATCTGAAGAAGCGCCTGTATCATGCCGGTGTTTCCCGGATCGTCATCGAGCGCACCGGGAATAAGATACGGATACGACTCCATACCGCCCGGCCCGGTATCATTATCGGGAAAAAAGGCGCGGAGATCGAAACCCTGAAGTCTGATATAGAAAAGAAGTTCGGGCGCGAATGTCTGATCGATATCCAGGAAGTGCGCCGGCCTGAGGCCGACGCCCAACTGGTCGCCGAGAACATTGCCATGCAGCTTGAGCGCCGCGTTGCCTTCCGTCGGGCGATGAAGAAATCAATCAACTCCGCTCTTCGCTTCGGCGTGCAGGGGGTAAAGATTACCTGCTCCGGTCGTCTTGGCGGCGCGGAAATGTCCAGGACCGAATGGTTCAAGGAAGGGCGGGTTCCCCTGCATACCCTCAGAGCTGACATCGATTACGGCACGGCGGAGGCAAAGACGACCTATGGCATTATCGGGGTCAAGGTCTGGATATTCAAAGGAGAAGTTCTTGACGATGCCGAGTTGGCGCAACTCAGGTAGTAACGGATGAGCGTGTCTGGTAGCGCCGACACCCCTGAGTGACAATGAGTGCATTCTCCACGACAAGGAGTATAGACGATGTTAAGTCCTAAGAAGGTCAAATTCAGAAAGCAGTTCAAGGGCCGCATGCGCGGTACGGCAAACCGCGGAGCGGAAATCAGCTTCGGCGAGTACGCCCTGAAGGCGGTGGAATGCGGCCGGATGTCTTCAGCCCATATAGAGGCAGCCCGTATTACCATCAACAGAACGATCAAGCGCGGCGGCAAAATGTGGATCCGGGTGTTCCCGGACAAGCCGGTCACCAAGAAGCCCGCGGAAACTCGTATGGGCAAGGGCAAGGGGGCTCCCGAGTTCTGGGTGGCTGTTGTCCGGCCCGGCAAGGTGCTCTACGAGTTGAGCGGAGTGCCCGAGGAGCTTGCGGTGGAGGCTCTCAAGCTTGCCAGCTACAAGCTGCCGTTTGCGACAAAAGTGATTTCAAGGGACACAAGGATATGAAGGCAAAAGAATTACGCAAGATGAGTCCCGCTGACCTCAGGAAAAAGCAGCAGGACCTTCGTGAGGATTATTTCAAGCTGAAATTCCAGAATGGTATCCGCCGCATGGAAAATCCGGCGCGCCTGGCGCAGATCCGCAAGGATATCGCCAGGGTGCAGACCATTGTCAATGAACTCTCGGCTGAATGAGCCTGCTAAAGTAAACAAACGACTGGACTGAAGAGAATGAGTGACACGAGCAAAACCAGAAAAACGCGGCAGGGTGCCGTCATCAGCAACGCCATGGACAAGAGTGTTGTTGTCCTCGTTGAACGGAAGGTACGCCATAAGCTGTACGGGAAGTTCATTCGCCGGCGGGTTAAATATATGGCCCACGATCCGGCTAACGAGTGCAGTGTCGGTGACATTGTCCTTATCGAGGAATGCCGTCCGTTGAGCAAAAACAAGCGCTGGCGTGTTCGGAACATAGTTCAGCATGCAGCCTGATGGGACGCTGTTCGAAATCAGGGCAACGTTTCCATGAGCAAGTATATCAGGTGAAATTATGATACAGACAGAAACAGTACTGAATGTAGCCGACAACTCCGGGGCCAAAAAAGTGCTCTGCATCCGGGTTCTTGGCGGAACGCGGAGGCGGTACGCCAGCATCGGGGACGTTATCGTGGTTACCGTGAAGGAAGCCATTCCTCACGCCAAGGTCAAGAAGGGGGATGTCCTTGATGCGGTTGTGGTTCGCACCTGCAAGGAGATCAAGCGCCCGGAAGACACCAGCGTCCGTTTTGACGAGAATGCGGCAGTCCTGCTTTCCAATGCGGGCGAACCCATCGGCACCCGTATTTTTGGACCGGTGGCCAGAGAACTGCGTTCCCTGGGTTTCATGAAAATCATATCACTCGCTCCGGAGGTCCTCTAACCGGCGCGTCCGGTCCGGGGTACTGATCGATCGAGTAGACGAGGAAAAGGAAATGCGGCAAGGATATACAAGTTTGCGGGTCAACGATCAGGTGGAAGTGATCGCGGGCAAGGATAAGGGCCGTGTCGGGAAGATTTTGAAGATTGACAAACAGGCCAGCAGGGCGGTGGTCGAGCGGATCAACATGATCAAGCGGCACATGAAGCCCACTGATGCAACAAAGGCGGGCCAGATCCTGGAAAAGGAAGCATCCGTTCATATATCCAACCTGATGCTGATCTGTCCTGAATGCACCAAGACGGTACGAATTGGCAAAAAGCTGCTGGAAGATGGATCAAAGGTTAGGGTTTGCAAGGGCTGCGGTGCAACCATTAAAACCGCTAAGAAGTAGGACACCTGCAGTTCGGGAGTAAAAAATGGGAACGCTGAAAGAATATTACGAGGGTACCTGTAGGCCACAGCTTCAGGAGAAATTCGGTTTCACCAATTCCATGGAGATCCCCCGGATCGAGAAGATCGTTCTGAACATGGGCCTGGGTGAGGCAGTACAGAATCCGAAGGTTGTGGAGAATGCTGCCATCGAGTTGACAATGATCGCCGGCCAGAAAGCGGTGGTAACCCGTGCCAAGAAGTCCATCGCCACCTTCAAGCTGCGCGAGGGGATGTCCATAGGCTGTATGGTAACCCTGCGCCATGAACGGATGTATGATTTTCTGTCCCGGCTGATCAATATCGCCCTGCCGCGGGTGCGGGATTTCCGTGGGATTTCGCCCAAGGGCTTTGACGGTCGGGGGAATTACTCCCTGGGGATAAAGGAGCAGATTATCTTCCCGGAAATCGATTACGATAAAATCGACAAGATCCGGGGCATGAATATCTCTATCGTGACAACGGCCAAGACCGATGAGGCAGCCTATGAGCTGCTCAGTCTTATGGGCATGCCGTTTCGGAAGAAATAAAAGAATTTTTTTGAACTGGCGGCAAGTTAAACGTTATTTATTCAGGAGGAAGCAGTGGCAAAAAAATCGCTGATTGCCAAGGCTAAGCGGAAAGGAAAGTTTGAGGTTCGCGAATACAACCGTTGTCCGCTTTGCGGCCGGCCGAGGGCCTATATCAGAAAATTTGGCATGTGCAGGCTCTGCTTCAGGAAGCTTGCCTCCCAAGGGGAGATAACCGGCGTAACCAAGTCAAGCTGGTAACATGAGATAAACAGAGTCATACTGCGGCACGCAGGATGTATTAATTTGTTTGAATGGTGAACATATGTCAATGAGTGATCCACTGGCTGATATGCTGACCCGAATCAGGAATGGCGCAATGGCCCATTTCCCTTCGGTGGAAGTCCCCCTGTCCAAGCTCAAGGTGGGAGTGGCCAAAGTCCTCAAGCAGGAAGGCTACATCAGTGACTATCAGATCATCGGCGAGGGTGATCAGGGTATGCTGAAAATCGAGCTGAAGTATGGCCCCAGAAATGAAAAGGTCATTAACGGCATCCGTCGCATCAGCAAGCCCGGCTTGCGTCAGTACAAGAAGTCTGAGCGGATTCCCAAGGTAATGAGCGGTCTGGGGGTAGCGATTCTTACAACCTCGCACGGAATTATCTCTGACCGTGAAGCGCGCAGCATGAACGTAGGTGGTGAGCTGCTGTGTGAGGTTTGGTAATTTCGACGGGATTGACGAGAGGAGAAAAACATGTCCAGAATCGGCAAGCTGCCTATTTCCGTTCCCAGCGGAATCAAGGTTGAGATAAAAGGCACGCACGTCAAGGTGACCGGGAAGAAGGGGTCGCTGGAACGTGATATCCGTCCGGAGATCGAGCTGAAGCAGGAGGGCGACAAGCTGATTGTCACCCCCAAGGGGAGCAGCAAGCGGGTCAATGCATTCTGGGGAATGACCAGGACCCTGCTGAGTAACATGATAACCGGCGTTGACAAGGGGTTTCAGAAAAAACTCCTGGTGGAAGGGGTGGGGTACCGGGCCAAAGTGGAAAAATCCGTGCTCACCCTGAATGTCGGCTATTCCTCTCCGGTTGATTACCCGCTGCCAAAGGGAATCAGCGCTGAGGTCGACAAAAACAACATGATAACTCTGGACGGCATTGACAAGGAATTGCTCGGCTTGACCGCGGCCCAGATCAGGGAGATCCGCAAACCTGAGCCCTACAAGGGCAAGGGAATCCGCTATGAGGATGAGCATATTGTCCGGAAGGTTGGCAAGGCCGGCGCAAAATAAGTGCGACGGCATCGCACATCTGCGATTCCGACGCCGACAAGCTTTGTGACATCTTGAAATCATTGTGGCGGATGGGCAGTGTGGTTCCTTTTTGCGAGGTTATCAATATTCAACTGATGGTAGGACGTTAGGATCATGGCGAAGACAAGTCCAAAAGTAGTTGCGCGGAAAAAGCGCATTGAGCGTATACGGACACGGGTGTTCGGGACCTCGGAAAAACCCAGAATGCGCGTATTCAGAAGTAATCGGCACATCTATGCGCAGATAATTGACGATACGAGGCATGCCACCCTGGTAACCATGTCGACCAAGGACAAGGAGTTTGCGGCTGCCGAGGTGAAAGGCAAGATTGCCCAGGCAAAGCAGGTCGGGATGCTTATTGCGCAGCGGGCGAAAAACGCCGGCATCACCCAGGTGATATTTGATCGCGGCGGCAACCTGTATCATGGCCGGGTGAAGGCCCTGTCCGATGGGGCTCGCGAAGGCGGGCTTAATTTTTAAACTGGACGCAGATGTTCATGCACAATACTCATATCACGGGGGTGTTTCTTGGCTGATTTTAAACGGGCGAAAGAAGGCAACCAGGAAGAGCTCATAGAAAAGATCGTCTATATCAACCGGGTTGCCAAGGTTGTGAAGGGCGGCCGCCGCTTTAGCTTCAGCGCTATTGTCGTTGTCGGTGACGGGAAAGGATTGGTCGGTTGCGGGTTGGGCAAGGCGAATCAGGTGCCTGAAGCCATCCGCAAGGGAGTGGAGAGCGCCAAAAAGGACATGCGGCGGGTTTCCCTCACCGATGTGTCCATTCCCCATGAGATCAACGGGAAATTCAAGTCGGGTACCGTGCTGCTCAAGCCGGCGTCCGACGGCACCGGGGTTATTGCCGGCGGTGCCGTGCGTGCTGTCCTGGAAGCGGCAGGGGTGCAGAATATCCTGACCAAGTGCCTGGGTTCGAACAATCCCCATAACCTGGTCAAGGCCACCTTGGACGGTTTGCGCAAACTGCGCACGGTTCAGGATGTTGCCCGTCTGCGTGGTCTTTCTGCGGATGAGATGGTTGCCTGAACATTGTCGGAAACGGAAAAAACACCTCTGGCGCAAGCAGCCGCCGCACTATATTGAAATACTGGGGCGGATGTTCGGAGTTTTACTTTTTTGCTGGTTGAGCAAAATTACGCGAATCGGAATACAGGTTGAACAATGAGTGATACGATCAAAATAACCCAGGTGAAGAGCGGCTTGGACAGTACCCGGAGGACCAGGGCCACCCTGGTCGGTCTCGGGCTGACGAAAATGAACAAGACCGTCATCAGAAAGGACACCCCGGAGATTCGGGGCATGCTCAACAAGGTGCTGCACCTGGTGCGGGTGGAGGAATAATAGCCATGCTCACATTGAACAATCTTACCCCTGCCGAAGGCGCGCGGCGCGACAGCAAGCGTGTGGGACGCGGGCCGGGAAGCGGCCGCGGCAAAACAGCAACCCGTGGTCACAAGGGCGCCCGTGCCCGAACCGGCTACAGCCGCAATCCCGGCTTTGAAGGCGGTCAGATGCCGCTGCATCGTCGGCTGCCCAAACGCGGCTTTACCAATATCTTCAAGCAGGAGTATGCCATCATCTCCCTGCGGGAACTGAACCGATTCGCGAGGGGGACCACGGTAAACCGGGCCGCTCTCATTGAGGCAGGCCTGATCAAGGCCACCGACACCAAGGTCAAGGTCCTGGCCAACGGCGAAATTACCACCGCCGTTGTCCTCGAAGTGGACAAGGTCAGCGCCGGTGCAAAGGCCAAAATTGAAGCTGCGGGCGGATCAGTAAAGGAATAGCGCCATGAGCGGCCTCGCCAATGCGGCAAGCATTCCGGAACTGCGGAAAAGGATCATCTTCACCCTGTTGATGCTCCTGGTGTACAGGGTCGGGGTGCAGATCCCCACGCCAGGAATCAACGGCGAGGCGCTGGCCGCCTTTTTCCAGCAGAATGCCGGAACCCTGTTCGGCATGTTCAACATGTTTTCCGGCGGCGCCCTGGAAAATTTTTCCATTTTCGCCCTGGGCATCATGCCCTACATCAGCGCTTCGATTATCATTCAGCTGCTCACCGTGGTTGTGCCGCAATTGGAGCAGCTGTCCAAGGAGGGTGAATCAGGCCGGCGCAAGATTACGCAGTACACCCGCTATGGCACCATGGGCCTGAGTATCATTCAGAGCATGTTTATCGCCACCGGTCTGGAGGGAATGGCCGGCCCCAACGGGGAGGCCATTGTCCTCAACGGGGGCCTGCAGTTCAAGCTGATGACCATGCTGACCCTCACCACGGGCACCGCTTTCATCATGTGGCTGGGCGAACAGATGACCGAGCGGGGAATCGGCAACGGCATCTCCCTGATCATCTTTGCGGGTATTGTCGCCCGGATGCCGGCAGCAATCGGCAATACCATTCAGCTGGTCAAGGCCGGAGAACTGGCGATCATATTTATCCCGGTCCTGCTGGTCATGGTGGCTGCGGTCGTTGCCTTTGTCATCTATGTGGAAACCTCGCAGCGGCGGATCCCGATTCAGTATGCCAAGCGGGTTGTCGGCCGGCGGTTATACGGCGGCCAGACAAGTCACCTGCCCCTGAAGATCAACATCGCCGGGGTCATTCCGCCGATTTTCGCCTCCTCGATCATGATGTTTCCGGCCACCATCGGCACCTTTGTCCAGGTCGACTGGGTCCAGCGCGTTTCTGCGGCCCTTTCGCCCGGATCCGTGTATTATTACATCCTCTTCGTTGGCTTTATCGTTTTTTTCTGCTTCTTTTACGCCGCGGTTACTTTCAAGCCCGATGACGTGGCCGAGAACCTGAAGAAGAATGGCGGGTTCATTCCCGGCATCCGGCCCGGCAAAAAGACCTCGGAATTCATTGACCGGGTGCTCACCCGGCTGACCGTGGTCGGGGCTACCTATCTCAGCCTGGTCTGCGTGATGCCAGACCTCCTGATCAACAATTTCAACGTCCCGTTTTATTTCGGCGGCACAGCCCTGCTCATTGTCGTCGGCGTTGCCATTGACACCATTTCTCAGATCGAGTCGCATCTGGTCATGCGCAATTACGAAGGGTTTATGAAGGCAGGCCGGATCAGGGGACGGCGCTGATCCATTCGTTTCCATGACGGACCAGCAGAGGAGCATAATCGTCAAGTCGCCCGATGAGATCAGGATCATGTACGCGGCGAACCAGATTGTCGCCGGAGTCCTGCATCTTCTGCAGAAGCAGATTCGTCCCGGCCTGACGACCATGACCCTCGATCACTGGGCGGAGCAGTATTGCAGGGATCACCATGCTGAACCTGCCTTCAAAGGTTACAGAGGGTTTCCCGGCAGCCTCTGTGTCTCCATTAACGAACAGGTTGTGCACGGCATTCCCTCGAAAAAAGTGTTTCTGCACGAAGGGGATGTTGTCAGTTTAGACTTTGGTGTCCTCTTCAAGGGATACTATGGTGATGCCGCAGTCACCGTTCCGGTAGGGACGATTTCGCCGGAAAAGGAAAAGCTCCTGCAGGTGACGAGGGAGTCCCTGGAGCTTGCCATCGGCAAGGTACGGATCGGCAACCGGGTTGCCGATATCTCCAGGGCCGTGCAGGAGCATGTGGAGAAGAGCGGTTTTGCAGTGGTCCGTCAGTTTGTCGGGCATGGGATCGGCACCAGTCTGCACGAGAGCCCGGAAGTGCCCAATTACGTCCAGAAAAGCACGTCGTCTCCTCGGATTGTGGAGGGGTTGGTTCTGGCCATTGAACCCATGGTCAACGCCGGGACGCACAAGGTCAAGGTGCTTGCCGACAATTGGACAGTGGTTACCGCTGATCGTCGTCCTTCCGCCCACTTTGAGCATTCGGTCGCGGCAACCAGCAACGGCCCCTATGTCCTCAGCAAACTAACAAATGGTAACAATTAAAAATTGACGGCCGGTTCACTTCTCCTAAAAATAGCTTGATAATTTAACACATAGCATATATATATACCTTTTTGTGCTGATCGATTTTTTCGAGGATAGGGTCTATGGCGAAAGAAGATGCCATTGAAGTGGAAGGGACTATTATTGAACCGTTGCCCAATGCCATGTTCAGGGTTGAACTGGACAACGGGCACAAGGTCCTGGCTCATATCTCCGGAAAAATGCGGATGCATTATATAAAGATTCTGCCTGGTGACCGGGTTACCATCGAACTCTCCCCCTATGATCTGACCAGGGGGCGGGTGACGTTCCGTTCCAAGGGCGGCAAGAAATAGAGTTTTAATAAATTGTCCGGGAGGATTGGCAATGAAAGTACGGGCATCGGTTAAAAAAATGTGCAGCGAATGCAAGGTGCACAAACGCAAGGGCGTTGTGCGCGTCAGCTGCAAGAACAAGAAGCATAAGCAGCGTCAGGGGTAAGGAATCCCGCAACCTGATATTGAACAAGGAGTAAGGTCTTGGCACGTATAGCTGGTGTAGATTTACCGAAAAATAAGCATTTGGACCGGGCGCTGACCTATATTTACGGTATCGGCATTGCCTCGGCTCGTGAGATCCTTGACAAAGCGGATCTCCCCTATCAGATGAACAGCGATGATCTGAACACCGATGAGGTTACCAAGATCAGGAAGATCATTGAGGGCGGGTATTCGGTGGAAGGTGACCGTCGTCGCGAAATATCCATGGATATCAAGCGTCTCACAGATCTCGGCTGCTACAGGGGACGGCGTCATCGCGCCAAACTTCCCTGCCGCGGCCAGAGGACCAAAACGAACGCCAGGACGAGGAAGGGACCGCGCAAGGGTGCTGTTGTCCGTGCGAAGGAATAATAGATGAATACCGCCGCGCCGGTGCTGATCAGTGGCCGGCCAGCGGGGGATCTTCGGAGAGAGTATGGCAAAGCCGACGAAAAAAGGCGCTGGCAAGGCTAAGCGCAAGGAAAAAAAGAATGTTAACGAGGGGATAGTATATATCTATTCCACTTTCAATAATACCCTGGTGAGCATATCAGACCGGCAGGGCAATATTCTATCCTGGTCGAGCGCAGGTGTCATCGGATTCAAGGGATCGCGCAAGTCGACCCCTTTTGCGGCCCAGAACGCGCTGGCGGATGCAGTCGCCAAGGCAAAGGAGAACGGGATCCGGAAGGTCGAGGTGCGGGTCAAAGGGCCTGGCCCCGGCCGCGAGTCCGCCCTGCGGGCCCTTTCCACAGCGGAGATTGAAGTGAGCCGGATCTCCGATGTTACCCCTGTTCCCCACAACGGTTGCAAGCCGCCCAAACGGCGCAGGGTCTAAGTCGAAGCACGGTAGGCGTTTTGGCGGCGAGCTTGGGCCGAGGCCTTGGAGCAACACGCCGCATGTTTAATCATGGAGGTATAAGTTGGCTAGATATACAGAAGCTTCCTGCCGCCTGTGCAGGCGTGAAAATCTGAAAATGTTTCTCAAGGGTGACCGCTGTTACTCTGATAACTGCGCATTTGAGCGACGTTCCTATGCGCCGGGACAGCACGGGCAGAACAAGTTCAGAAAGATGTCTGACTATGCGGTGCAGCTGCGGGAGAAGCAGAAGGTGAAGCACGTGTACGGCATGCTCGAAGGCCAGTTTCGCAATTTTTTTGCCAAGGCCGAGCGGAGCAAGGGCGTTACCGGTGAAAACCTGCTGATGATGCTGGAGCGCCGGCTTGACAATACCGTCTATCGCTTGGGTTTTGCCGGTTCGCGTGACCAGGCCCGCCAGTTGGTTCGGCATAATCATTTCCTGGTGAATGGCAAGAAGGTCAATATCCCTTCCTATCAGCTGTCGGTTGACGACGTCATTACGCTTAAGGAAAAGAGCAGGAAAAACGAAGTGATTGTTGATAATCTTGAAGGTGCCGCCCGGAGGGGAGTCCCCAGTTGGCTGCAGCTTGACGCGACCAATTTTCAGGGTATGGTCAAGGCACTGCCCAACAGGGAGGAAATTACGTTGCCGATTCAGGAACAGTTGATTGTCGAGCTGTACTCCAAGTAATTTTTACGATCAGGTAGATATGGCACAGGAAATCAGGGAGGACATCCCGTTCTACAAAAATTGGCATGATCTCATTCAGCCGGAGAGAATCGAGGTTAGCAAACAGAGCCATTCCAGCAGGTTTGGCAAGTTTGTCTGCCAGCCCTTTGAACGTGGTTTCGCCACGACCATCGGCAATTCACTGCGCCGCATCCTTCTCTCATCGATCAGGGGCGCGGCGATTACTTCGGTCAAGGTGGATGGGGCTCTGCATGAGTTCACCACGATCAATGGTATTCATGAAGATCTTGCTGAGATAATTCTTAATTTAAAGCAAGTCCGGTTGAGGCTCAACCATTCCGACTCCCAGAATGTGTTGATCGAGAAGCAGGGACCCGGGGTGGTGACCGCCGGCGATATCAAAGGCGCTCCCTACGTGGAGGTCATGAACCCCGAGCAGCCGATCTGCACCATAACCAGCGACACGACCTTTCGCGCCGAGTTGGAGGTAAAGTGGGGCAAGGGCTACCGGCCCGCTGAGCAGAACAAGATCGAGGATCAGCCCATCGGGGTTATTCCGATTGACTCGGCCTTTTCCCCGATCAAGCGCATCCAGTATGTTGTCAGCCAGGCTCGGGTTGGCCAGCAGACCGACTATGACCGGCTCACCTTCGAGATTGAGACAGATGGCAGCATCACGCCGGAAAACGCCTTGGCGTTCGCCGCCAAGATTCTCAAGGAGCAGATGACCATTTTCATCAACTTTGATGAGGAATCCGCTGAACCGGACGATGTGGAGACAGGCAAGGATGGACAGGACAAATATCCGCCCTTCCTGGATAAGGATGTGGACGATCTTGAGTTGTCCGTGCGTTCGGCCAACTGTTTGAAGAATGCTAAGATTCAGTACATTGGCCAGCTGGTGCAGAAAACAGATGCCGAGATGCTGAAGACCAAGAATTTTGGCCGCAAATCGCTGAACGAGATCAGGGCGCTTCTTTCCGAGCACAGCCTTTCGCTCGGCATGAATATTGAAGGCTGGGTCGCGCCGGACGAGCGGGACGAGACGGGCGGCGACAATTAAGCGGAAACATTTCCGGAATTCCAAAGATACGTGATTCGATACCAAGGACTGGACAATGAGACACAGAAAAGCAGGCCGTAAACTGGGCCGGACATCAGAGCACAGGAAGGCCATGTTGCGCAACATGGTTACTTCCCTGTTTGAGCATGAGCGCATTGTGACCACAGTGCCCAAGGCCAAGGAAGCACGCCGGGTTGCCGACAAGATGATTACCTTGGCCAAGCGGGGAGACCTCCACGCGCGGCGGCAGGCAGCCGCCTACATCCAGAGCAGGGAAGTGGTCGCCAAGCTGTTTGACGTCATCCGTACCCAGTATGGCGAACGCCAGGGCGGCTACACCAGGATCATCCATACCGGCACCCGCCTCGGAGACGCAGCGCCCATGGCGATCCTTGAACTGGTCGCTTATGAGGAGGCCGCTGCGGCCGCCGTTCAGGAATAGACATTGAGGGGTGCAGGTTGGTCTGCACGCAACAAGCTGATATGGCCCCGGTCATATCAGCTTTTTTTTTGGGTGGGCTAACGATTAGGAAGAATTGAGCGGCGATGAGCAGCGATAGTCTTGATCCAGCCCTGATCCCCGAGGGGCGGACGGTGGTAGGCAACGGTCCTTTCCAGTTCCGATGCCATCCCGGCGTCAACTGCTATATGGTCTGCTGCCGCCGGCTGGAGCTGTACCTCTATCCCTATGATGTCCTGCGCCTGAAGAACAGCCTGGGGATGCCCTCATCCCATTTCATGCGGGAGCACACCCGCCTCGCCCCGGGCAGCCATCCCTATTTCCCGGCGGTGATGCTGAACATGCTGGCCGACGAGGAGCAGACCTGTCCTTTTCTGACGGCGACGGGGTGTTCGGTCTATGGCCACCGGCCGTCGGCCTGCCGCACTTATCCCCTGGAACGCGCCGTTGAGAAAACAGGAAAGGGCGGACAGCTCCGCGCCCATTATTTCCTGACCCATCATCCCTATTGCAAGGGACATTTTGAGGAGCGGCTCTATTCCCTGGGCCAGTGGGAACGGGACCAGGCCCTGCATGACTATAACCAGATGAACGATCTCTGGGCCGAAGTCGATGCCTTTTTTGCCACCAATCCCTGGCAAGGTGAAGGGGTTGCCGGACCGCGCCAGCAACTGGCCTTTATGGTGTGCTATAATATAGACGATTTCAGGCGCTACGTCGTCCAGCATGATCTTTTGCGGAGGTGCCGGCTGGACAAGGAGCATCGCCGCCGGATCCAGCGCGATGACGCCCAGCTGCTGAAGTTCGGGTTTTCCTGGCTCCTGGCCGAATTGGGAGGCAGCGACTCATTTTTTTCGCGCTAGGCGTTCCTTCTGCATCTCGCTGCCGCTTACCACCTATTCTTTGGCATATACCTCCTGTCCCGGTGCTGAACAGGGGATTTTCTTGATATTTTGCAGGGGCTGTGGTAGACAGAAAGATTAAATTATTTTAATGCCCTGGCTGGCTGCCGGTCCGGGCACAACACGCACATCCCGAACGCGCCCTTTGGTGTCCGGCCGAGCCGGATTGGGCATGGGGATGGAGGAACAACCAGAAACACAGCGGAGGAAACATGACCCAGGTAACAATGCGACAGATGCTCGAAGCCGGGCTCCATTTCGGTCACCAGACCAGACGGTGGAACCCCAAGATGAAGCCGTATATCTACGGTCCGCGCAACGGCATCTATATCATCAACCTTGATGCAACCATGCGCCATTTCCGGCGGGCCTACCAGTATACCCAGGAAAAGGTCGCCGGCGGCGGCAATGTCCTGTTTGTCGGCACTAAGCGTCAGGCCCAAGATATCATCAAGCAGGAGGCAGACCGCTGCGGCATGCCCTATGTCAACTCGCGCTGGCTCGGCGGCATGATGACCAACTTTCAGACCATCCGTCAGTCCGTTGAACGGCTGAAGAAGATCGAGTCGATGAAGGAAGACGGCTCCATCAACCGCTTCCCCAAGAAGGAAATTCTGAAGATGGACAAGGAAGTCGAAAAGCTCGAGCGTACCCTCGGCGGCATCAAGAACATGCGTTCCCTGCCCGACGCCCTGTTCATTGTGGACCCGAAGAATGAGGCGATCGCGGTCAGCGAGGCGCAAAAGCTGAATATCCCGGTCATCGCCCTGACCGATACCAACTGCAGCCCCGACGGGATCGACTACCTCATCCCCGGTAACGATGACGCCATCCGTTCCATCAGGCTGATCTCCTCCCTGATTTCCGAAGCAGTCCTTGAAGGCAAGGCAAGCCGAGGCGAGGAAGATGCGGTTCGTGCCGGCGAGATGGAGGCCGCCATGGAGGCAGCGTCCATGGATGGACGGGACGAGGAGTCTCCGGAAGCCGCTGACTGAGACTTCCGTTGTAATTCTGTTTTCTGCAAGGGGCCTGTGCGCCCCTTCATCTCTATCCGATACGTGAGAAACTCGCAAAATGTGAAGGCACTGACCATCCGCAACTGTCACAGCAATATGATGCACAGCTTGCCGGTGTCTGATTTTGTGATTCCGATAATATTGAGCATAAGGAGTATACCGTGAACATAACAAGCCAGATGGTCAAGGAACTGCGTGATAAGACCAATGCCGGCATGATGGATTGCAAAAAGGCTCTTGCCGAAACGAACGGCGATATGGAAAAGGCCGTTGACCTGCTGCGGCAGAAGGGGCTGGCCGTCGCCCAGAAACGGGCGGACCGGGCCACCAGCCAGGGGGTGATCGAGAGCTATATCCATGCCGGCAGCAAGCTTGGCGTCCTGGTGGAAGTGGGATGCGAGACCGACTTCGTGGCCAAGACCGATGACTTTATGGCCTTTGCCAGAAATATCGCGATGCACATTGCCGCTTCCAATCCGGTTTCCGTCACTCGGGATGATGTACCCGCGGAGCTTGTGGCGCGCGAGCGTGAGATCTACAAGGCCCAGGCCCTTGAGTCCGGCAAACCTGAGAACATCATCGACAAGATCATCTCCGGCAAGATTGACAAGTTTCTGGCCGATGTCTGCCTCATGGAGCAGAAGTATGTCAAGAATCCCGACCTGAGTGTGCAGGACCTGTTGAATGAACTGATCGGCAAGATGGGCGAAAACATTTCCATCAAGCGTTTCGCGCGGTTTCAGATCGGTGGTTGATGCACAGGCCTCTGCACCGTTCAGCCTCACCGTGAGGCGGGAATTTTGAACAGCCTGCCGCTCTATCGCGGTTCGGAGAACAGAGAGTGAAATACGATCGCATCCTTCTGAAGTTGAGCGGCGAGGCCCTGATGGGCGAGGGCTCGTTCGGGATCAGTCCGGACATGATCAACCTCGTCGCCCGTGAAATAAAGACCGTTCACGAAAGGAATGTGCAGGTGGCCCTGGTCATAGGAGCCGGCAACATCTTCCGTGGCGTTGCCGGAGCGGCGACAGGGATGGATCGTTCCACCGCCGACAGCATGGGCATGCTGGCAACGGTCATCAACAGCCTGGCCGTGCAGGACGGCCTGGAACGTGAGGGGATCGTCACCCGGGTCATGTCCGCCATTACCATGCGCAGCGTCTGCGAACCCTATATCCGGAGGCGCGCTGTACGTCACCTGGAAAAAGGAAGGGTGGTCATTTGTGCCGCCGGTACGGGCAATCCCTATTTCACCACCGATACCGCTGCGGTGCTCAGGGCCCTGGAGATCGAGGCCAAGGTGATCATGAAGGCTACCCGGGTGGATGGCGTCTATGACAAGGACCCCGAGAAGTACGCGGACGCGGTCCGCTTCGATCATCTTACCTACAACCAGGTCCTGCAGGAGAACCTGCGGGTGATGGATGCCTCTGCTATTTCCCTGGCCCGGGAGGAAAAATTGCCGATTCTGGTGTTCAACATGACGGAACCCGGCAACATCGTCAGGGTTGCCTCCGGCGAGGACATGGGTACACTGATCACCGTCGACTGAACGGTGCCTTACGAAGCAAGGGACGCAAGAGCAAATCAGAGCCTGAGGAGTGATGATGGCAAGCAAGGTAATCGAACAGCTGAAGGAGAAGATGGGGAGCAGCATCGAAGCGTTGAAGCGCGACCTGACCAGGATCAGGACCGGCAGGGCTTCGCTGGCGCTGCTCGATGACATTACCGTTGATGCCTATGGCCAGCGGCTGCCCCTTAACCAGGTCGGCACCATGACAATTCCGGAAAGCCGGATGATCGCCATTCAGCCCTGGGACCCGCAGATGCTCCATGCCATTGAAAAATCCATCCTTGCCTCCGGCATAGGCCTGACCCCGGCCAATGACGGCAAAGTGATCCGGCTGAACATTCCCCAGTTGACCGAAGAGCGGCGAAGGGACCTGGTCAAGCAGATCAAGAAGATCTCCGAGGAGTTTCGGGTCGCGGTACGCAATGTGCGGCGGGACACCAATGAAGTCCTGAAGAACATGAAAAAGGACAAGGATATATCCGAGGACGAGATGTTCCGCATGCAGGAGGAAGCTCAGAAGCTCACCGACAATTTTATCAAAAAAATCGATGAGATCGCTGCCGGCAAGGAAAAGGAAGTGATGGAAGTGTGAGGACTCCTCACCTGCATGTTATGGGTGCGGCGCCGAAATTGGAGATCAGTCAGGTTCCGGTCCATGTCGCCATTGTCATGGATGGCAACGGCCGATGGGCCGAAGAGCGGAATCGGCCGCGACTGTATGGGCACAAGGCAGGCGTTAAATCTGTCCGCACGGTTGTCGAGACGGCCAGGGAGATCGGGGTACGCCATCTCACCCTCTATGCTTTTTCCACGGAAAACTGGAAGCGGCCTCCGCTGGAGGTCAAAGGGCTCATGGCCCTGCTCAAGTCCTACCTGCAGTCCGAACAGGAGACCATGCTGAAGAACGACATCCGCCTGCGCTGTCTCGGCCAGCAGGAACGCCTGCCTGCGGATGTGCGCAAGATCCTTGACGGGGTGATCAGCGCTACCGCCGGCTGTTCGGCCATGACCCTCAATCTTGCCCTGAGCTACGGCAGCAGAAACGAGATCATGCAGGCGGTCCGGGAACTGGCAGGCAAGTGCGTCGCCGGAGAACTCGCGGTGGCCGACCTTGGCGAGGACCTGTTGAGCGATCATCTGTACACCCGGGGACAGCCTGATCCCGATCTGTTCATCCGCACCAGCGGTGAGCACCGCCTGTCCAATTTTCTGCTCTGGCAGTCCTCCTACGCCGAACTTTATTTTACCGATCTCAAATGGCCTGATTTCGGCCGGGAACAGTTCCTTGAAGCAGTGGCGGATTTTGCTTGCCGGCAGCGCCGGTTCGGCAAAACTGCCGCCCAGCTCCGCAAGTAGGCCACCGTGAAGCGTCTTGTCCCTGGCCTGGTCATGACCGCCCTCTGGCTGGCGCTGCTGTTTTTCGGCCCTGCCTCCCTCTTCTGGCTGGTCATTCTCAGCATCGCGTCCTACGGCCTGCTCGAATTCTACCGGATGACCGTGGCGTCTCCCGCGCCCGGAATGCCTGCGCTCATAATCGTCATCAGCATCCTGCCGGTGGCCGCATCTATCACTGCTCGGCCGGAGGTTATCCTCGGGGCCCTGTTTCTCAGCCTGTTCCTATTGATTTTGCTGGTGCTGGCCCGGAGTTCCCGGATTGACAACCCCCTGCATTTTTTCGGCAGCGGCTGCCTGGGGACACTGTATATCAGTTTTTCCCTGGCGCACCTGGTACTGATCCGTTCCCTGCCGCAGGGTGAAGGCTGGCTTCTGGTCCTGACGGCGATCACCGCCGGCGGCGACACGGGCGCCTTCTATATCGGCAGCACGCTGGGACGGCATAAGCTCTGTCCGCAGATCAGCCCCAAAAAAACAGTGGAGGGCGCAATAGGCGGAATTTGTGCCGGCATGCTCTGCGCAGTGGCAACCGCCTGGTATTTCCTGCCGCAGGTTAGCCCCTATCTGATCGGGCTGGCCGCCCTGTTGCTGACGGTGGTGAGCATTGTCGGCGATCTGACCGAGTCCGTCATCAAGCGTTCGGTGGGGGTCAAGGATTCCGGGCGGTTGCTGTTCGGACACGGTGGCGTGCTGGACCGGATTGACAGCCTGCTGATCGCCGGGCCTGTCCTCTATTACCTGCTGCTGTTGCCTGGCTTCCTGCGATGAAGACCATCTCCCTGCTCGGTTCCACCGGGTCCATCGGCAAAAACGTGCTGGCCGTGGTCCGGCAGTTTCCCGGCCGGTTCCGGGTCGCGGCCCTGGCCGCGGGGGGCAATATCGCCGAGCTGCACCGGCAGGTGCTGGAATTCCGACCCGGATGCATTTCCGTTGCCGATGAAGAGTCGGCCCGTCTCCTTGCCGAGGCCCTCCCCCGGGAGGATCAGGACCGGATCTGTTGGGGGCCGGAAGGAATCCTCCGGGCGGCTACCGTGCCGGAGGCGGAGATGCTGGTCTCGGCGGTGGTCGGGGCGGTGGGCCTGCTGCCGACGCTATCGGCCATTGCCGCAGGCAAGGACATAGGTCTGGCGAACAAGGAAACCCTGGTCATGGCGGGCAACCTGGTCATGACCGCGGTGCAGGAACACGGCGTCAGGCTGCTGCCCATCGACAGCGAGCACAGTGCGATTTTTCAGGCCCTGGAGGCCGGCCGCCGGGAGGATGTCAGTCGGATCATCTTGACCGCCTCGGGCGGGCCTTTCCGTGAGAGGGGCACCGACGAGCTGCAGGAGGTCACTCCGGCGCAGGCCCTGGCCCATCCCAACTGGGACATGGGACGCAAGATCTCCATTGATTCGGCGACCCTGATGAACAAGGGGCTGGAGGTGATCGAGGCCCGCTGGCTTTTTGATGTGGAGGCTGAGCGGATCAGCGTGGTGGTGCACCCGCAGTCCATCGTTCACTCGCTGGTGGAATACATCGACGGCTCGGTGGTCGCCCAACTCGGGATTCCGGACATGCGCATCCCCATTGCCTATGCTCTGTCCTATCCGGAGCGGCTGGGGCTCGGGCTCTCCCGGCTCAGCCTGTCGCAGTGCGGCAATCTGAGCTTCGCCAAGCCCGATTATGGCAGGTTTCCGGCACTGCAGCTGGCCTTTGACGCCCTGGCTCAGGGCGGGACCAAGCCGGCGGTGCTGAATGCAGCGAACGAAATAGCGGTGGAGGCCTTCCTGGCCGGTCGTCTCGCATTTCTTGATATTGCCACCGTTGTGGCCGATACCCTCTCCCTGGCAAGCAACGGCGACGAGATGGACTTGCAGGCTATCCTTGCCGCCGATGCGCAGGCCCGGACCATCGCCCGGGAGCGGATCACTGACAAACAACAGAGCGGCGCAGGCCGCGGATAATACCTAGAGCATGAATTCACTCATTTCCTTTATTATCGTTCTCGGCGTCCTGGTCTTTGTGCATGAGTTTGGCCATTTTCTCTTTGCCAAGCTGTTCGGGGTCCGGGTGCTCAAGTTTTCGCTGGGCTTCGGCAACAGGGTCGTAAGCCGGAAGTGGGGAGAGACCGAGTACCTGATCAGCGCCTTTCCGCTGGGCGGGTATGTCAAGATGTACGGCGAGACCCAGGGCGAGGGGGATGTGCCCCTGGCCGAACAGCCGCACTCCTTTTCCCACAAACCGGTCTGGCAGCGGTTCGGCATCGTTGCCGGCGGGCCGGTCTTCAATCTGCTCTTTGCCGTGGTCCTTTTTTTCGGAATGTTTTTTTTCGCCGGCCTGCCCGAACCGATGGACACCACGGTGATCGGGAAGGTGGGCCCGGCCTCGGCGGCGGAAAAGGCGGGGATCAAGCCCGGCGACAAGGTGCTCCGCATCAACGGCAGGGAGATCGTCTCCTGGGAGCAGGTTTCGAACTCCATCCGGGAAAGCGGCGGCCGCGAGGTGGAAGTGCTGGTCGAGCGGGAAGGGGAGCAGCTGACCATCAAGGCCGTGCCGGCCATGGATAAGATAAAGAATCTGTTCGGCGAGGAGGTGGGCGAGCGCTACATGCTCGGCATCACCCGCATGGACGGGGTCACCTACAAGGAAGCGACCCTGGTGGAGGCCCTGAAGGCCGCCTTTGTTCAGACCTGGAACCTGATCTACCTGACCATCATGGGGATCGTCAAGATCATCGAGCGGGTGATCCCGGCCTCGGAGTTGGGCGGGCCCATCCGGATCGCCGAGCTGGCCGGTCAGCAGATGGAGGCCGGCTGGCTGAACCTCCTCTATTTCATGGGACTGCTCAGCGTGAACCTCGGGATTCTGAACCTGCTGCCCATCCCCGTGCTGGACGGCGGCCACCTGGTCTTCCTGACCATCGAGGGCCTCCGCCGCCGGCCCCTGAGCAACTGGACCATGGAGGCAAGCCAGAAGGTGGGTATTTTTCTGCTGGCCGCCCTGATGGTCTTTGTCTTCTACAACGATATCCTCAGGCTCGTGCAGCGGTGGCTGGGCACCTGATCCTTTCCCTGGAGACCGCCACCGGTTGCGGCAGCGTCAGCCTGACCCGCGGCGCTCCTCCAGGTTTCCAGCTTCTCGCGGAATGCTCGATCCAGCAGGAGATCACCCATTCGCGGCGCCTGCTCGGTTCGGTGGCCTGGGCGATGCAGGCAGCAGGAGTTGTCTGGCAGGATCTTGACGCTGTTGCGGTAAGCAATGGTCCGGGCAGTTTCACCGGGTTGCGCATTGGCCTGGCCGCAGCCAAGGCCATCGCCATGGCTTCTGGCAAGCCGCTGCTCGGGGTGCCGACCCTGGACGCCCTGGCAATGTCCTGCCCGTGGGCCCCGGGACTCGTCTGTTGCCTGCTCGATGCCAGGAAGCAGGAGGTGTATGCAGCCTTCTACCGCATGGAGGAGAACGGTCTGCCCAAACCAGTCAGCCGGCCAGTGGTGCTGCCGCCCGCCAGGCTGCTCGACTCGTTCCGGGAACCGGTCCTCCTTGTCGGGCCGGGCGCCATCGCGTACAGGGAACTGTGGACGGGGAGAAACGAGATCACCCTCCTGCCGGACCATCTTGCCCAGCCCAGAGCCATGCACGTGGGCCTGATGGCGGTGCATCTGCTTGCGGCGGGCAGGGTGCTGGACCCGGCGGTCGCCGCGCCTCTCTATGTGCGGGAGTCCGAGGCGGAAATCAACCTGCAGCAGATGAGACAGCACGGATGATCACGCGCAGAAAAACCAGGCAGATCCGGGTCGGCGATATCCCCATCGGCGGCGGTGCGCCCATTGCGGTGCAGTCCATGACCAATACCGACACCGCGGACACCGAGCGGACCATTGCCCAGATCGGGCAGCTTGCGGCGGCGGGCTGCGACCTGATCCGGGTAGCGGTGCCCGATCTGGAGGCAGCCGCAGCCATCGCGAAGATCCGCGCCGGGATCACCATCCCCCTGATCGCCGATATCCACTTTGACTGGCGCCTGGCCGTGGTAGCCATGGAAAACGGAGCGCAGGGCATCCGCATCAATCCGGGCAATATCGGCGGCGCGAAGAAGCTGGCCAAGGTGGTGACGGCAGCCAGGGTGCACCGGGTGCCCATCCGGGTCGGGGTCAACTCCGGCTCCATCGAGAAGGACCTGCTGCGCCGGTACGGCTACCCTACGCCGGACAACCCCACCGCCCTGATCGAAAGCGCCGTGCGCAACGTCCGTCTGGTGGAAAACCTCGGCTTCGAGGAACTGAAGATCTCCATCAAGTCCTCGGACGTGCTGACCACCATTGCCGGCTACCGGTTGCTGGCGGAAAGGACCGACTACCCCCTGCACATCGGCGTCACCGAGGCCGGCGGCCTGATTGCCGGCACGGTCAAGTCCAGCGTGGCCTTAGGGATTCTCCTTTTCGAGGGCATCGGCGACACACTCCGCATTTCACTGACCCGGGACCCGGTGGAGGAGGTGCGCGTGGGCTATGAGCTGCTGCGCGCACTCCGCATCCGGGAGCGGGGGCCGGAGTTGATTTCCTGCCCGACCTGCGGCCGGACGCGCATCGACCTGTTTCCTTTGGCCGAGGCCGTGGAGCAGCACCTGCAGACCATGCGCAGCAGACTGAAGGTAGCGGTGATGGGCTGCGTGGTCAACGGCCCGGGTGAGGCCCGGGAGGCCGATATCGGCATTGCCGGTGGCAACGGCGTCGGGATCATCTTCAAAAAGGGGAAGATCATCAAGAAGGTGCCGGAAGAGCGATTGCTGGAGGTTTTTTTGGACGAACTGCGGAAGATGGAAGAGGAAAGTTCATCAAGTTCGTCAAGTTCGTAAAGTTTGTCAAGTTCGCCAATACCGACTCCGACCCCGATGGGAATATCCGGCAACAATTGCGATATAGTCAATCCTAACCAGATATAGAGAAATACCCATGCGCTACTCTCAGATGCTGATCCCCACCACCAAGGAGACCCCCTCGGAAGCGGAGGTGGTGAGCCACCAGCTGCTGCTGCGCGGCGGCTTTATCCGCAAGCTGACCTCCGGCGTCTATATCTACCTGCCGCTCGGCCTGGCCGCCATTCAGAAGGTCGCCCAGATCGTGCGCGAGGAGATGAACCGGGCCGGTGCCCTGGAACTGCTGATGCCCATGGTCCAGCCCGCCGACCTCTGGAAGGAATCGGGCCGCTGGCAGAAATACGGGCCGGAACTGCTGCGCTTCATCGATCGGCACAGCCGCGAGTCCTGCCTGGGGCCGACCCACGAGGAGGTGATCACCGACCTGGCCCGCCGCGAACTCCAGTCCTACCGGCAGCTGCCCAAGAACCTCTACCAGATCCAGACCAAGTTCCGGGACGAGATCCGGCCCCGATTCGGTCTGATGCGCGGCCGTGAATTCGTGATGAAAGACGCCTACTCCTTTGATGAGAGCGACGAGGCCGCAGGCAAATCCTACGACCGGATGTTTGAGGCCTATCACCGCATCTTTCGTCGCTGCGGCCTGCAGTTCAGGGCGGTGGAGGCAGACACCGGGACCATCGGCGGCTCCTTTTCCCACGAGTTCATGGTCCTGGCCAGCACCGGCGAGGATACCCTGGTGATCTGCGAACAGTGCTCCTATGCCGCCAACGTGGAAAAGGCCAGGGTAGCTCCTGTGGAGACCCAGGAGAGGGCCGGTGAACCGCAGGCCCTCTGCAGGGTCGAAACTCCGGGCATGAAAAAGGTGGAGAGCGTGGCCGCATTCCTCAAGGCCAGTCCCTCCCAATTCATCAAGACGATGATCTACCTCGCCGACGGCGAGCCGGTAGCGGCGTTGGTCCGGGGCGACCGGGAGGTGCAGCCGGTGAAGCTGAAGAACCTGCTGGGCGCAACCGATGTGGAACTGGCCGACGACGAGACGGTGTTCAAGAAGACCGGCCTGCCGGTCGGCTATCTCGGCCCGGTGGGGTTACCGCTCAGGGTGGTCGCAGACCATGAGGTGATGGCGATGCGCGACTGCATTGCCGGTGCCAACCAGAAGCAGTACCATCTCACCGGCGTGCAGCCGGGCCGCGATTTCACCCCGGCGATCAGCGGCGACCTGCGCCAGATCACCGCCGAGGACCGATGTCCCTCCTGCGGCGGCAGTCTGCGGCTTACCGAAGGCATTGAGGTCGGCCATATCTTCAAACTGGGCACTGCCTACAGTGAGGCCATGAACGCGACCTTCCAGGACCGTGACGGCCAGGCCCGCCCCTTTGTCATGGGCTGCTACGGCATCGGCGTCAGCCGGGTGGTGGCTGCGGCCATCGAGCAGAACCATGACGGGAACGGCATCATCTTCCCGCTGCCCCTGGCACCGTTCCAGGTCATTGTCCTGAATCTGGGCGTCAACAGCGAGGCGGTCACCGGGGCGGCTGAGCGGCTGGCCCTTGACCTTCGCCAGCTGGGACTGGAGGTCCTCCTGGACGACCGGGACGAGCGGCCGGGTTCCAAGTTCAAGGATGCGGACCTCATCGGCATCCCCTACCGGGTGATGGTGGGCAAGACCTTCGAGAAGGAAGGAAAGGTGGAACTGCGCCGCCGCCGCGACGGCCACACCGAGACCGTGCCCATCGACCAGGCCGCCGGGGTCATCGCCTCGCTGGTGCGGGCGGAATTTGCCATGTTCGTTGCGCCCGAAGAGTGATGGCCTCGCCAAACTTCCTGACCGCTGTGTTGCGCCTCATGCCGCCGGGGTTGCCAGCCTTGCATCTGACGGAATTTTGTGCAAAACCATCAATCATTGAGCCAAACTTCAGTATGAAGGTCGACCATGCCTGAATTGCAGGGACTCCTCACTACCGCCTCGTCGTATCTGGAGGTGGACTTAAGCCCGCTGACCCGTGCCCACGGATTTATCCAGGAGCGGCACGACGGGACGTTGCACCCCTCCGGAGAGCCCTTTGTCAATCATCTCCTGGCGGTGGCGACCACCCTGGCCTCAATGAAGCTCGACCTGGACACCATTGTCGCCGGGCTTTTGAGCGCCAGCCTGGATGAGGGAGTGGCCACCCCGAAGGAGCTCGAAGAGAAGTTCGGCAAGGATGTCGCCAACATCGTCAATGGCGCGACCCGGATAACCAACGTCCAGTACAACAGCGAGCTGATCGACCAGGCGGAGAATATCCGGAAACTCTTTCTGGCCATGAGCGCCGATATTCGGGTCATCCTGGTCAGGCTGGCGGACTGCCTGCAGGACATGGTCACCCTGAGCTCGTCGCCCAGGGAGCGGCAGCGCCGGCTGGCCCGCGAAACCATGGACCTGTACGCGCCCCTGGCCAGCAGGCTCGGTATCGACTGGATGAAGCGGGACCTCGAGGACATGGCCTTCCAGTACCTGTTTCCCGTAGAGTACGCCGATATCAGCAGCCGTCTGGAAAGCACCCTGAAGCAGCGCGAGGCCTATGTGGAAGAGGTGTTCGGTATCATCCAGGAAAAGCTTAAGGAAAACAACATCACCCCCCTGCGGGTCCTCGGCCGGCCCAAGCACCTCTATTCCATCTACCGCAAGCTGGTCGTCCAGAATATCCCTCTGGACCGGGTGTATGACAAGGTGGCCTTCCGGATCATCGTCAACACCGTCAACGAGTGCTACGAGACGCTGGGGGCCATTCACGCCAACTGGCAGCCGGTGCCCGGCCGGATCAAGGACTTCATCAGCGCTCCCAAGGCCAACAATTACCAGTCCCTGCACACCACGGTGATCGGGCCGCACGACCACTTTATTGAAATCCAGATCCGTACCGAGGAAATGGACCGGGTGGCCCAGGAAGGTGTTGCCGCGCACTGGGCCTACAAGGCAGGCCAGAGGATCACCAGCCGGGATGTCCGCATGCTGCGCGATATCAAGAAGCTGGTCCGCTCTCTGCAGGAGGTGGTGGATCACCGGGAATTCCTGGAAATGGTGCACGGCGAGCTGTTTCAGCCCGGTGTCTTTGCCCTGACCCCCACCGGGGAGGTCAAGGAACTGCCCCGGGGCAGCACGCCTATTGATTTTGCCTACTCGATCCATACCGAGGTGGGCAACCACTGCAGCGGTGCACGGGTGAACGGGCAGCTGGTTACCCTCAAAACCGCGCTGCAGCACGGCGATATCGTCGAAATCATTACCCAGAAGAACCAGAGCCCGAAACGGGCCTGGCTGCAGTTCGTCAAGACCAGCAGGGCACGGAACCGCATCCGGCAGTGGCTGCGAGGGGAGGAAAAGGAAAAGTTCCTGATTCTGGGCCGGGAAATCTGCGAGCGGGAGCTGAAAAAGCATGACACCACCCTCAAAAAGCTGGTCAAGGGCGGGCAAATCCGGCTGATGCTCAAAAAGCTAGGCTGCAATACCCTCGATGACATGCTGGTCAAAGTCGGCTCCGGGGCGATCACCGTCCATCACCTGCTGGAAGCCCTGGTCCCGGAGGAACTGCGCGCGCCCGAAGGAAAAGCGTCTGCCCCCGAGCTGCCGGAACAGCCGGCTCCGGTCGAGCCGCAGCGGGCGATGTTGGATAGCCGCGAGGTTATCGACATCGACGGGGTCAACGACATGCTGGTGCGGGTCAGCCAATGCTGCAAGCCGGTGCCGGGGGATGACATCGTCGGCTTCATCACCACCGGCCGAGGAATATCGATCCACAAGAAAGACTGCGCCAACTTGCGCAGCACCGACCCCCGGCGCTGGCTGGCGGTGAACTGGTCCGGAGCGGTCAAGACCCTGCATCGCTCCCAGTTGCTTATCCGGGCCGAGAACCGGCGCAATATCCTTGCCGACATCACCAGCACCATCAGCCATGACGATGCGCAGATCGTCTCTTTCAATGCCAGGACCACCCCGGACAATCTGGCCGAACTGGACGTAGTCGTGGAGGTGAGCGATCTGCGGCACCTGCAGGTGGTGCAGCAGCATCTGATGCAGATGCCGGCGATTATCGAGGTGCACCGGCGATAGGGATATGCTCCCCCGGATTTTCTGCGAAGTTTGCGGCAACGACCTTGACTCTGAATTCGTCCGCTGTCCTTTCTGCGGGGCAGAGCGGGAGGCGGCCGTGCAGAAGACATCCCGGTCCGCCTTGCGCACCGTCAACCTGGAAAGGGGGCTGCCTACCGTGGAGCAAGCCCTGACGCGGCTGCGCCGGGAGATTGTCCAGGGCCGAGCTCTGGGATTTCGGGTGCTGGTCCTCATTCACGGCTATGGCTCCAGCGGCGAGGGCGGGGTGATCAGGGAGGAGGTCCGGCGCCTGCTCGGCTGCCTGCGGGAACAACGGCAGATCAATGACTATTTGGCCGGCGAGCAGTGCGACCGGCGGTCCGGCCACGGGCGGCAGATGGCCAGGCGATTCCCCTTTCTGGCGAAGTATCTGCAGGCCCCCAACCCCGGTATCTCGCTGGTTGTCCTCTGACCCAGTTGCATTGAACGGAAATGAGTGATATCTTCTGTCCATTTACCGTCAAATAGGATATTGTGTTCCATCGTTGAGTATCGAGAAACAAGGTTTTCCCGAGTGTATTATCATCCAACCTTATTTTTGAAGGAGACATCAATGCGTGTATTATTGAGTTGTCTGCTGGCTGTCCTGCTTGTAGCGGGTCAGGCCCTGGCAGAGGAGAAAAAGGGGGAGCTGAAGACGGACGAGCAGAAATTGAGCTATGCCCTGGGCCTTGACCTGGGGGCATATTTCAAGAGCCTGGGCGAAAATATCGACCTGGATATCCTGCACAAGGGCGTGGTGGACTCCTATAAGGGCAACACCCCGCTCCTGAGCGGCGAGGAGGCGGCGGAGATCCAGCAGAAGTACGCCCAGAAGCAGCAGGAGGAGCGCCTGAAACAGACCGTGGAGATGATCAGCAAGAACAAGAAGGCCGCTGACGAGTTTCTCAAGGAGAATGCGAAGAAGGAAGGCGTGACTACCACCGCTTCCGGTCTCCAGTACAAGGTGGTGACCAAGGCCGAAGGCCCGAAGCCCAAGGCGGAAGACACCGTCAAGGTGCATTATTCCGGCAAGCTGCTGGATGGCACCGAGTTTGACAGCTCCGTCTCCCGCGGCGAACCGGCGGTGTTTCCCCTCAATCAGGTCATCCCCGGTTGGACCGAGGCGGTGCAGCTCATGAATGTGGGCTCCAAGTTCCAGATCTTCCTGCCGCCGGACCTCGCCTATGGCGACCGTGGCGCGCCGCCGGTCATCGAGCCTGGCTCCATGCTGATCTTCGACGTGGAGCTCTTGGGCATCGAGAATCCGGCAGAAGAGGCCAAGGCTGAGCCGGCAGCAGACAAGGCCGGGGCCGAAAAGAAGTAGGCTGCACTGTTCCGCCCCCTGAGGTCGGTGCCTTGGGAAAGGAGAAGAAAAAAGGCAGAAAGAAGTGCTGCCTCAAGTATCTCAAGTCCGGTCGGCACTGCAAGGGCTGCCCCCTTCTCCTGAGCGAAGCGGGGGCAGCGGCGAAAGGGAAAAAGATCAAAACGAAAAAGGACAAGGAAAAGAAGGGGAAATAGAACAAATAAGGCCCTTCGACTCAGTCTCAAACAATAACCGGCGGCAGCCATCACGGCTGCAGCCGGTTTTTTTTGGGCATGTCGTCTGATTTATTCAGTCTATCAGGAGGATGGATAGGGCGCGACGAATCCCATCAACCCGTACAGATGCCTCAAAAATCCAGGGGGCTTCTCGCCTCCTTGACCGTCCTGCTCCTCACCGTATGGGTATAGATCATCGTGGTCCGCACATCGCTGTGGCCGAGCATTTCTCGAATCGTGCGGATATCGTAGTTTGCCTGGAGGAGGTGGCTGGCAAAGCTGTGGCGGAAGGTGTGGGCCGTAGCCCGCTTGGGTATTTTTGCCCGCCGCACCGCCCCGGTGATCGCCTTCTGCACCTGGCTGTCGTGCAGGTGATATCGTCTGCGTTCCTTCGTTCCAGGAACCGGGGTAAGTTCCTTGGCCGGGAAGAACCACTGCCACACCAGTTCTCTGGCCGCATTTTTGTACTTCTGTTCCAACTGGCCGTAGAGAAAAACCCCGGTATAACCCGCCTTGAGATCACGCTGATGGAGGTCGATAACCGTTTCCAGCTGACTCTTCAGCTCCGGAATCAGGGCCTCAGGCAGGGGCACGGTCCGGTCTTTGCCGCCCTTGCCGTCATGCACGGTCAGGATCCCGAAATCGAAATTGAAGTTCTGGACCCGCAGGTTCATGCACTCCGCCAGTCGCAATCCGCAGCCGTAGAGGAGCTTGATGATCAGGTCGTACGGGTAGCCGGCGTTCATCACCACGCGGTCAATCTCCTCCCGCGACAGCACCACCGGGATGTAAGGCTTGCGTTTGGCCCGCACAACCCCTTCAACCTTGCCGAACTCTTTGTCCAGGACATGGCGGAACAGGAAGAGCAGGGCATTGAATGCCTGGTTCTGACTCGAGGCGGAGACGTTGCGCTGCACCGCCAGGAAGCTCAGGAATTCCTTGACGTCTGATAACTCTATAAGTTCAGGGTCTTTGCTCTTGACAAAGTTCTGGAAATGGTGAATCCAACCCTTGTAGGCCTTGAGTGTTTTCGGCGAGTAATGCCGTACCTTTACAGCGGAAACCAAGGTGGAATACACGGATTTCCAGTCAGCGCCCCTCGTTTTGAGTGGCGGAGGGTTACCCTCCCCGCCAACGCATTGCTTTGTTTCCAGCCCCGGCGCAATGGAGGCTGAATTACCCCTCCCTTTATCCTTCGCTTTGCTGGAAAGCGCTGGGTTCTCATTTTCGGTTGGCAGATTCCCTGGAGATATTGATTTCCCGCTCCCGCGGTTCCCCGACCCAGGGCCGGTTTCCGTGGGGTGAGGCTGATGGGAGGTTGGCAGGCATGCCGCAAAATAGAGCGTTACCGCATGCGCAGCCTGCCGGCGGTAGTATTCCGACTGGTTTTTTTCTCGCAATTTCTCAAGAAACGCGGGCAGATTCTTTCCGTCCGCGCCGTTGAGCCGATACGTAGCGAAAAAATCCAGGTAGTAGCAAAGCCACTTGCGATAATAGACATGGCGCTCGGCAGGGATCGTTTCCCGGACCAAGGCCTCGTCAAACAGGCTGAGAACTTCGCGTGGCAGTACAGGCATGGAGATATCCAGAAAACTAGATATCACACCTAATTGCATGATATCTAGTTAAGTAATATCATGCCAACAGCCACTAAGTTTGTCAAGAATCGTTTTTTATTGAATGATATCCAGAAAAATGGATACTAATTTGTTCTTACAGTAATTAACCGCTAACTATTGAAAAATAATGCAAAATCTGTTACCGCTGCCAAGGCAGCGGGCTAGATAGCAAGTTTGCTGATATAGACCCGCTGCCTTGGCAGCGAATGCTATGTTTTTTGCATTTTTTTAATGTTCAAAAACGCTGCAAATTCTGAAGAACCATCGGCTTCACTCGACTGCGCTTCGCTTGCGAGTGAGCGAGATCGTTAACCATCAAAAAAACAAAAATGAGTTCTGAAATAGGCAAAATAACATTATGGAATGATGATAAGGGTTTTGGATTTATAACCCCAAAATCTGGTGGAAAATCAGTCTTCCTGCATATTAATAATTTTAGCAAAAGACACAAACGACCAATACAAGGTTTGTCAGTAATTTATACTCTTTCTAAAGATACAAAAGGCCGTGCTTGTGCAACTAATGTGCTCCCCGAAAAAGGTCATTTGGAATTTACAAAGGCAGATCAACAAAAAATATTTTCAATTTTTATCAGCAGTGCATTTATTTTAACTGTTACAGGGTTGGTTCTGTTTCATAAACTGCCGACATTTATCCTTGGTTTTTACATAGTGGTTAGCACCATAACGTTTGGCTTATATTTAAAAGATAAATCTGCAGCCCAATCGGGAAAATGGAGAACATCTGAAGGTACACTACATCTTTTTTCTTTAGCGGGTGGTTGGCCAGGTGCAGCTATCGCTCAGAGTCAATTGAGGCACAAGTCAAAGAAGTTATCTTTCCGAGTGGTTTATTGGTTTACGGTTATAATTAACTGTGGGATTTTGGGGTGGCTATTAACTGCTGAAGGATCCTATCTGCTAAATGTTATATTGAAAAATATGAAAAATATAAATTTTGGTTAACAACGGCATCAAGCCGATCTCGACCGGTAATGCTTGTGTCACATTCTTTGTTTCTATTGCTATTGGATGTCTTTCAAAATCGGCTTATGCCAAACGTTAGCCCGCAAATTTCATAAACGAAGATGCTTTCAAAATGTTGAAACCGGATAAACGAAAAAGAGATGGTTGGCTAATTTTGGGTAGTGTTTTGTTAGTTGCGCTGGTTGGGATTGCTGACTATGTGACTGGCCCAGATATGGAATTTGGGGTTGTTTATCTTGCGCCTATTCTGCTGGGGGCAGCTGTTAATATGTATTATGGGGGCATTATTTCGTTAGGCAGCGCATTGGTCGGGCTTCTTACCGATATTATTTTGGCGCATCATGGTAGAGATATCGTTTGGTACGCTTGGAATTTTAGTTCACATTTGACCATATACTTGGTGGTAGCGTTTTCGTTTGCCGGTTTATTACAATCAAAACAGCACGAGAGTGAATTGGCGCGCACAGATTCATTGACGGGAGCTATGAATGCGCGTGCGTTTTATGAGCGGGTTGAGACTGAGATTTATCATGCTGGCCGATATAATTATGCGCTGGGCCTCGTTTACTTTGACGTTGACAATTTCAAATTCATTAATGACACCTTTGGGCACAAGATGGGAGATCGCTTGCTGTGTACTATAGTTACAGTCATAAAAAGGCATATAAGAAAAGCAGATGCTTTAGCCCGGTTGGGCGGCGATGAATTTGCATTGTTACTACAAGCTACCGATCAAGAAGCGGCACAAGTTACACTGGATCGCATTCAAGATGCACTCAAGGCGGAAATGCAACAAAATCATTGGCCGGTGACATTCAGTATCGGGGTGTTAATCTGTGAGCAGGCGCAACAGGATGTGGATGAGTTAATTAAGTTAGTTGACGAAGTAATGTACTCGGTGAAACGTGAGAGTAAAAATGGGATCAAATATGCCCATTATGCGGGCTAACAACCGCCTGCACCCGACTCGGCGCTTTGCGCCTCAGTGGACGGGCGTTTGGTGCGAAAATAGTTTCTGTCTCAAGGCGGTTTCAGGATGATGTTCGTGCAGCGCGGGTGACCGGAGTGCTACCATCGACTGGCGGCATGGGTGTTGTTAATGGAATCAAATCAACTCTTGATTGTATTTGGATTTGTTGCCTTTATGCTGGCACTCCTTGTTCTCATCACCTCCCACAACTACCGTCGTCGGATAGGATTGGCTGCTCTGGCCAAGGAATTGGGGTTCACCTATGAAAAAGAGGCTAGCCAACTGCTTGAGCAGTTCAAGCGCTCTCGATTGTTCCGCGTAGGCAGCAACCAGCGGATTACAAACCTGCTGAAAGGAAAAACCAGGTCTGCTATGGTCTGGTTGCTTGATTACAGCTGCTTTGCCGGTGGTGGTTACAACAGTAACAGCATTTGTGTTGTCCGTTCCGAGGGCGTCAAACTCCCGTACTTTTATCTAGGATGTCAAAGGGCTGGGATGCACAGTCTTGATTCTTTTCTTAAAGAAAAAGGGCTCTTACCCGAACAGTTTAGGGGCAAAGAGATCGATTTTCCCCAGGACGAGGACTTCTCCAAGAAGTTTGTCTTACTGGGGAGAGAGGAGGCTATACGGCCGCTATTCGATGTTGATCTCCGTCATCACATCCTTCGCTTTGCAGGGACGCTGGTCGAAATTGAGGGGAATGGCAATACCTTGTTGTTCACAACTGGAACACCTCTTCTCCCCAAGGAGGTGCGCGAGGTTATCCAACAAACCACCGATCTTTTTGCCCTTTTTATCAAGGGAACAGCATCCAGTGAGAAGGCATCTGAAGGATATTCTTATACTGTCAAGTCATTGCAGAAAGATGCATCTTGGGCCGAGACTGGGGATGGAAGTCCCGTGGAGATTTTTTTTCAGAGGACCGGGCCAGAGAAGAAGGGAAGAGGAAGAAGCATAGTATTAAATGGAATCGTGTTTCTTGTTGGGGCTATTCTGGTCGTACTTGGGAGCATTATCATCTTCACAGAAATGCAACACTCCCTCGCAGGTGGAGCCCACCCGCTAAGTGATACATATATCATTGGAATCGCTTTTTTCGTCGCTGGTCTTGGTATTGTCCTTCAAATTACTCTCGGCTCTGTACTGAAACGGCGCCGCGCCAAACTTATCAAGCGGCAACTTGAGGATATGAGCATCATCGAAGGCTCTGGTGACAGCAAAAAAACAAATAAGGAAATATAGGGAATTGCCCTGGGAAGTTCCCTTCCGTCGAATGGGGCAGGATCAAGCCAACAGCAAGGACTATCGGGCTGAGAGCTAACTTTCGCTGGAGCCGACGCTCAAAAGCCGGGCGCGGCTTATCAGGAACGTTATGCTCCAAGAAATAATATTTTGACGCACATTATTAAGTACGGTATAATGTACTAAATTCTAAATTGAGGTGCATTATGCAAAGACTAAGAATCGATCAAGACATCCGTTCAATGTCTGAGTTCAGGACAGGAATTGCCACTTTTTTGAAACAAGTTCATGATACGAAAAGACCACTCGTAATCACTCAACATGGCAAAGGAGTTGCCGTTTTACTTGATGTTGCTGAATATGAGGCGATGCAAGAAAAAATTGAACTATTAGGTGATATCCAACTATCTATCGCGCAAATCGACGCAGGGAAAGGGATTGAACATAATATGGCTAAAAAAAGCCTTCTTAGTCGAATAAACAAATGAAAATAATCTGGTCACCCCTTTCGCTCGAAAGAGCCGGAGAAATTGCCGACTATATCGCCCTCGATAAAACAACTGCTGCAGGAGAATGGATCGAAGCATTATTTGACAAAGTCGAAATACTCAAATCTTCTCCTAAAATTGGCAGGATTGTTCCTGAATCTAGCAGGGAGGACATTCGAGAGTTTTTATTCGGTAATTATCGAATCGTTTATTTAGTAAACCAAAACCAAATCTCAATACTGACAATTCGTCATGGCAAACAAATAATGCCCATTGATGAACTGCAGGCATAACAATTCACTACAGCGGATGGTGGGATCGTCTGCGACGCTGACGCGGAAAGTTCTTGGCGCCACCCCTGAATTCAAACGTTATGATCAATTAATGAAAAAATACTCGGAACAAATAATAGGTGTTCTTCAAGAAGCTGTTTTTTTGGTTCTAGCTGCTATTTTGTATAATACTGTCTTAATTGAATTTGCCCGTGAAGGTAAATATTTATTTTTAGGTAGCGGTTATTGGTTCATTTTTGAAATTCTCATTTTTCCTGTGATAAATGTAATTCTAAGAAAACATAAAAGATTAATTGGAAATATTGGCGGGGTAATTGTTTACTTCTTTCTTTTTTTACCTTTAGCTATGCTTTTTGGTGGAGCATAAATTTTCATAATAAAAATAATCATAACCAAGCATTTAACACACTTCGCTACACTTCCTTCGGACTTGCTGAAGCTCGCCGGTTGACTTAAATTTAGAGCGCAGGAGATGATCGCCATGGAATATACAATCAGTCCAATATCAACTGAAGATCGCGAATCAATAATAGATATTTTCAATTTTTACGTGGAAAATTCGTTTGCGGCATACCCTGAAAAGGAATTCCCATATCAGGCATTTGATATATTTTTGCAAATGTCGAATGGTTTCCCGACAGGATCTATAAGAGATCAGAATGGTAGGGTTGTCGGCTTTGGAATGCTGAGAACACATAATCCGTTGCCGACATTTTCACGAACTGCAGAAGTAACATACTTTATACATCCAGACCATACTGGAAAAGGTCTGGGAAAGATGTTGCTCTGTTCTCTCGAAAATGGGGCGGTTGAAAAAGGCATTACGAATATTTTGGCCAACATATCTTCTCTCAATCCCAGAAGTATTGAATTCCATCAAAAGAATGGATTTAAAGAATGTGGCCGGTTCAGAAAGGTAGGGAAGAAAAATGGCCAGGAATTCGATACGGTATGGATGCAAAAAATGCTCTAACAACCACATCAACACGGTCTGGCAATTCCACTGCCCTGCATTGCCAGCCGGTTATGCGATGCGTGAGGCAGTGACCGAATCTATTCACTCAAGTAAGGAGATTTTCTGCAATGGATATTCCACGGATCTTCAACATCACCGAAAGTGCGCACCGCATCCATAACCCGTTCACACCCGAAAAGCTCGCCACTCTCGGCGCGGCGCTGCGTCTGCAAACGGGAACCCGAGTGCTCGACCTCGGCAGTGGTTCGGGGGAGATGCTGTGCACCTGGGCACGCGATTACGGAGTCATCGGCACCGGCATCGACATGAGCCAGTTGTTCACCGAGCAAGCGAAACTCCGCGCTGAAAAACTCGGTGTCGCCGACCGAGTCAAGTTCATCCATGGCGATGCTGCCGGCTATGTCTCCGACGAGAAGGCCGGTGTGGCAGCCTGTCTCGGGGCCACGTGGATCGGCGGGGGAGTCGCCGGCACCATCGAGCTTCTGGCGCGGAG
>DNUE01000081.1 GCA_003508005.1 Desulfobulbaceae bacterium | reverse complement strand
GGTGGACAAGACCGGCACCCTCACCCTGGGCAAACCGAAACTGACCGGAGTCGTGGCAGCGGACGGCATGAGCGAGGAAAAACTCCTGAAGTTTGCGGCCAGCCTTGAAAAAGCAAGCGAACATCCCTTGGCTGCAGCCATTGTAGCCGGAGCCGGCGAACGTGGCGTCGGAGCTGAGGACGCATCTGATTTTGCATCCCATACTGGCAAGGGCGTTTCCGGAACCGTTGAGGGCGTTAAGGTGTTGCTCGGCAACCTCAGGCTGATGGAAGATTCCAGCGTTGTATCCGCTGCGCTCGCGGAGCGGGCAGAGGAAATGCGCAAGGAAGCCCAGACGGTCATGTTCGTTGCCGCAGACGGACTGCTTGCCGGGTTGCTGGCGGTGTCCGACCCGATCAAGGAAACTACGCCGCAGGCCATCCGCGAGCTGCACGATGAGGGGCTGCATCTGGTCATGTTGACCGGCGACAACCGGGCCACCGCCGAGGCCGTGGCCGCCAAGCTGGGGATCGACCAGGTGGAAGCCGAAGTGCTGCCCGATGAAAAAGCGGCCGTGGTAAAGAAATTCCAGGAGGAAGGGCGCATGGTGGCCATGGCCGGGGACGGCATCAACGATGCGCCAGCCCTGGCCCAAGCCCAGGTTGGCATTGCCATGGGCACCGGCACCGACGTGGCCATGGAATCGGCCGGCGTTACCCTGGTCAAGGGGGATCTCACCGGTATCGTCCGGGCCCGCAAACTCTCCCGCGCCACCATGGCAAACATCCAGCAGAACCTCTTTTTCGCCTTTATCTACAACGCACTGGGAGTGCCGGTGGCCGCCGGGGTGCTCTACCCTTTTCTGGGCATCCTGCTTTCTCCCATGATCGCGGCGGCAGCCATGAGCCTCTCGTCCGTCTCCGTGGTCGGTAATGCCTTGAGGTTACGGAGGGCAAAAATTACTTAAAGTGAACAACCGTTAATTGTTCGAGATACTCCTTGAAATGGCCAGGCCACCCCAACTTTGTTTGCATGCGTTTGGGGAGGAGAGCCTCCAGGTAGCAGTACGACAGTATCAGGAAGCATTTGTCGGGAGGTACGGAACATGAAAGGTGTAATGTTCTGCTGAACTCCATCAGGGTGGCTCAGTACGTGGGGCCCCAGGCCACAGTGTCAGGATAAAAAGCCCTGCGGCTGGCCGCAGGGCTTCATGAATAATCAACAGCGCGGCTCTGCCGCGCCCGTTTCTCAATAATTTTTCATATAGTTGTTCAATTCCCAATCGGTCACCGCGGTCCGGTAGGCATCCCACTCTTTTTCCTTGCCGACGATATACTTCTCAAAGATATGATCGCCCAGGGCCTCCCTGGCCAGTGGGTTTTCTTTGAAGATATCAATGGCCTCCCGGAGGTTGGCCGGCAGACTGGCAATGCCCGCGGCCTCCTTTTCCGCCGGAGTCATCTTGAAGATGTCCACGTCCACGGAAGGAGGGGCCTGCAGCATATTTTTGACCCCGTCCAGGCCCGAGGTGAGCATCATGGCCATGGCCAGGTAGGGGTTGCAGGCCGGATCCGGGCAACGGACCTCGGTGCGCGTCCCCATGCCCCGCGACGCGGGAATGCGGATCAGGGCAGAACGGTTGGAGGCGGACCAGGCGACGTAGACCGGCGCCTCGTAGCCCGGGACCAGCCGCTTGTAGGAATTGACCAGCGGATTGGTCACCGCGGCAAAGCCCCTGGCGTTCTTCAGAATGCCGGCGATATACTGATAGGCAACCTCGCTCAGCTGGAGGGGGCCGTTCTCGTCAAAAAAGGCGTTGGTGCCGTCCAGGTTGAACAGCGACTGGTTGGTGTGCATGCCGGAACCGTTGATGCCGAACACCGGCTTGGGCATGAAGGTGGCATGGAAGCCATATTGGGCGGCGATGGAACGGACCACCCACTTAAAGGTAACGGTATTGTCGGAGGCAGTCAGGGCGTCGGCGTACTTGAAGTTGATCTCGTGCTGGCCCACGGCTACCTCGTGATGGGATGCCTCGATCTCAAAGCCCATCTTCTCCAGGGTCACGATAATCTCCCGGCGGCAGTCAATGCCGGTGTCATCGGGATCCACATCAAAATAGCTGGCCACGTCGTTGGTAACCGTGGTCACATTGCCCTTTTCGTCCTTCTGGAACAGAAAGAACTCGCACTCTGTGCCGACGTTCATGGTATAGCCGAGCTTCCGGGCCTCGGCGATGACCCGCTTCAGGTTGACGCGGGGGCAGCCGACAAAGGGGGTGCCGTCGGCCTTGTACACATCGCAGATGATGCGGGCGGCGTTGACCCCGTCATGTTCCCGCCAGGGCATGACCACAAAGGTATTGTAGTCCGGCTTCAGGTACATGTCCGATTCGTTGATGCGGACGAAACCGTCGATGGACGAGCCGTCGAACATCATCTTGCCGTCCAGGGCCTTGCCGATCTGGCTGCGGGGGATGGCGATGTTCTTCATGAAACCGAAGATATCGACAAACTGCAGCCGGAAAAAATTGACGTTCTTTTCTTCGATAATTTTCAGGATCTCATCGCGGGTCATGGGCAGCCTCCTTATTGTTGACGTAGTCAATTATATAGTCCAAATCCGCCGGAAGTAAAGTTCACATGCACCGCCACTCGACACCCTGTCAGGCTGCCCCCTCTTCCCGGTGCACGATTTGGAGGAGGGCATCCTGCAGCCGGGCAATCTGGGCCGGATCGTCGAGCTTGCGGCCGTCCCTGCCGGCCACATAAAAGATATCAATAAGCTGCTCCACCTCCGTGGCGATCCGTGCCCGGTGGATGTCCAGCCCGAAGTCAGAGATCGTCTGCGTCAGTTGGTACAGCGTTCCCGGCTGGTCGCCGGCGTACACCTCGATCAGGGTGAAGCGCTGGGATGCGCCATTATCGATGATCACCTCCTGGCGCAGCTGCTGCACCTGCCGCTTCGGTCGCAGGCCGGCGGCGAAAATCTTCTGGTGCAGCTGGAGTCCCACGTCAAGGCGGTAGTTGATGGCCAGGTTGATATCCTTCTCCAGGCCTGGCCAGTCCTGGTCGATGAACTCCACCCCGGCCACCGGCACCACATGCAGGACGTCCACCGCGGTCTGGTCGGGCCAGGTAAAGATATGCGCCCCCAGGACGCGCAGATTGTGCAGGGCCAGAACCCCGCACACCTTGGCCAGGAGGCCGGCGCGGTCGTGGCTCATGACCAGAAGCGACCAGTAGCCCTGCCGGGCCTCAGGAAACAGGAGGACCTTCTGCCGCAGCAACCCCGCCTTTTCCCGGTGCAGATGCAGATGGTGGACAACCGTCTCCGCCGAGAAACTGAGCAGGTAGTCATCCGGCAGGTCATCGATGCTGATGCGTGTCCCCGCGCTTTCTACCAGCTCCGCCACCTGCGCCCGCAGCCACTCAGCCCCGCGCGCCTCCTCCCGGCTGACCGCCACCGGCCAGCGGGCAACGGTACAGGCCGCCTCAAGGCAGGACTTGATCCGCAGATAGTAGTCGGTCACCAGCGAGGCCTTCCAACTGCTCCAGGCCTGCGGACCAGTCGCTTTCGAATCGGCGACGGTCAGCAGATAGAGCATGGTCAGTCGGTCGATATCTCCCACCACCTCCGCGCTCTGTCGGATGAACTCCAGGTCCTCAAGATCCCGGCGTAATGCGTTTTCCGGCAGAAACAGGTGGAAGCGGACCAGAAAGGACAGGCACGCCAGCTCCCTCTCCTCCAGGCCGATCCGTGCGCCGAGGATGCGCACCATCTCCGCCCCCAGCTCGGAATGATCCCTACCGCGCCCCTTGCCGATATCGTGCAGCAACGCGGCCAGCAGCAGCAGGTGCGGCGAGGCCAGGCCCCTGAACAGATCTCCCTCGCTTCCCTGCCGCAACCGGGCCATTTCGCCCACCGTCTCCAGCAGGTGCCGGTCAACGGTATAGATGTGGTAGAGGTCGTGCTGGGCCAGGGATTCAACGCCGGCGAATTCAGGCAGATAAGCCGTCAGCAGACCGGTTTCTAGCATAGCCTCGAGGACCGGCTGCGGCTCGTGGCTGTCGGCGAGCAGTTCGAGAAAACACCTGGCCGCCCTTTTGGCCTCCCGAAAGTGTTCGTCCACCAGGGCCAGGTTATCCCTGATCAGCTGCCGTGTCCGATGGTGCAGCGGCAGGCCGGTTTTGCCCGCCTGCAAAAAAAGCCGCAGGAGCAGATGCGGCTTCCTTGCCAGTTCCTCGGGCCCGGCTGCGAACCGGACCGCACCGTCCCGGAGCACGATATCCTTTTCCAGCTGCCTCTCCTTGCGACCGGCCCGCTCATAGCCGACCACCTCGTGGACATGCTCAAATAACAAATCAGTGATTACGGCGATGGTCTGCAGGTGGCTGTAGACCTCGCGCATGAAATGTTCCACTCCGAGCATTCCTTCGGAACCCCGGTAGCCGAAGGCCTCGGCTATCTCCTCCTGATACTCGAAGAACAACTGGTCATTCTTCCGCTGGCTGAGAAAATGCAACCGGTTACGAACCCGCACCAGCATGTTCCAGGATTGCTCGAAAGAGCTCCTTTCCTGTCTGCTGAGCAGTCCGGCGTGCTCCATGCCGAACAGACCGGCAAGGCCGAATACCGCCTTGCCGGTCCAGAGCATCGACTGAATGTCGCGCAGCCCGCCCTTGCCCTCCTTGATCTGCGGTTCCAGCAGATAACTGTGGCTGCCGTACCGCTGCCGCCGTTCCGTCCGTAACGCCTCCATAACCTCGACAAACTTGCGCCGGCCGCCATCCAGGATTTTCTTCTGGTAGCGTTCGCGCAGCTCGGTGAACAGCTCTGATGATCCGGCGAGAAAACGGGCATCCAGCAGGGAAACCTGAAAAATAAAATCATCCTGGGCAAAACTGACTGCCCCCTCCGGGGTCCTGACGGAGTGGCCAACCTCGTAACCGCTGTCCCACAGGGGATAGAGAACGGCCTCTGCCACACCCTGCATATCCTTGGTTGCGCCCCGGTCATGGAGCAGCAGCAGGTCAATATCGGAAAAGGGATACAGTTCTCCCCGGCCATAACCGCCAAGGGCAACGAGGGCGACTTTGCCCTTGGCTTCACGGACCGCATCGGAGCGATTGAAATGGGCGATAATAAATTCATCGGCCAGCCGGGTCTGGCGCCTGAGGAGTTCATGTCCGGAAATACCCTGCTGCCAGAGTTCCTCCAGGGCCTCCCTGGCGGCATGGAGAGCCGTGGCCATCAGATCGCCTCGAGATCCCTCTCACCGGTCCGCACCCGGACAACCCGCTCGACCGGCAGCACAAAAATCTTGCCGTCTCCAATTTTGCCGGTCTTGGCCGCCGCGACCATGGTCTCGAGCACCTGATCAACCTGGGCCGCGGGTACGATAATTTCGATCTTCAGCTTGGGCAGAAAATCAATGACATATTCGGCACCACGATAGATCTCGGTATGCCCCTTCTGCCGGCCGTACCCCTTGACCTCTGATATGGTCATGCCCTTGATGCCGATCCCGTTCAGGGCTTCTTTTACGTCATCAAGCTTAAAAGGTTTAATGATCGCTTCTATTTTTTTCATTGCATATCCTCTTCGTCATAAAAGTAGATTAACTGTATGCCGTTTCAGAATGTTCAGTATAATCGAGCCCCTGAACCTCTTGCTCCGGACTCATTCGCAGTCCCATGGTCTCATGAATCACCTTCAGGAGCAGCCAGCTGATCCCAAAGGCATATGCGGATACAACTACCACGCCCAGGGCCTGTTTGCCAAGCTGCGCAACGCTTCCCGCCAACAGCCCGTCAGGCCCGCCGGGATTGACCGCGCTGGAGGCGAAAACCCCGAGCAGCAGGGTGCCGATAATCCCTCCCACGCCATGAATGCCGACTACATCCAGACTGTCGTCATAGCCGAACCGCGCCTTGGCATTGACCCCGAAAAAGCAGATCAGGCCGGCGATCAGGCCAATGACGATCGCGGAGTTGGGACCGACATAGCCGGCGGCCGGGGTTATGGTCGCCAGGCCGGCAATGGCCCCGGACGCAGCACCCAAAGTGGTCGGCCTCCCGACCTTGACCCATTCGACGACCGACCACATGGCCATGCCGGCCATGCCGGCCAGATGGGTGGCAACAAAAGCGGTGGCCGCAATTTCGTTTGCCGCCAGGGCGCTTCCGCCATTGAAGCCGAACCAGCCGAACCACAGCAGCCCGGCCCCGAGCACGGTCATCGGCAGGTTGTGCGGCAGGTACTTTTCCCGGCCAAACCCCCTGCGCGGACCGATCACCAGGACCGCTGCCAGTGCCGCCGCCCCGCAGGTCGCATGCACCACCAGCCCACCGGCAAAATCAAGCACGCCGCGTGCGGCCAGCCAACCACCGCTGCCCCATATCCAGTGGCATACCGGATTATACACCAGGAGCGCCCAGAGCAGGCTGAACACCACAAAGGGCGCAAACCTGACCCGCTCCGCAAAGGCCCCGGTGATGAGGGCCGGGGTAATGATGGCAAACATGCACTGATAGATCATAAACACGCTCTGTGGGATTGACGTGGCATAGGTCGCGCTGGGCTCCGCGGTCACCCCCTTGAGAGCGAACCAGGAGAGGTTCCCTATCACCCCGGCCACGTCCGGCCCGAAGGCCATGGTGTATCCCAGATAGACCCACTCGATGGTGATAATCGAGATCATGATCAGGCTCTGCATGATCGTCCCCAGCACGTTTTTGCTGCGCACCATACCTGCGTAGAACAAAGCCAGGCCTGGTGTCATGAGCAGAACCAGGCCTGCTGCCGCCAGAACGAACGCCGTATCCGCTGCTGAAATCATTACTCGTCTCCTTATATATTTTACATTTTTGTAAATTGTATTTTAAAATTATAACAAAAAAATATAATATGGACAAGGTAATATATTCCGGACAGCATCATTCATTCGCCGTATGACGGTTTCCACGCCTAACCCTTTAAAAATATTCAAACTACAGGGTGTACCCCACTTCCCGGTGCTCGGCAACGTCCAGACCCTGCACCTCATCGTCGGTCTCAGCCCGCAGGCCAACCGCCAGCCCGACCACCTTCAAGATTATGAAGGATACGACTATCGAGTAGACAATCGTCGAGCCGGCCCCTATGGCCTGCACCACAAACTGATGGGGGTTGCCGTAAAAAAGGCCATTGACGCCCGCGGGGTTGGCTGCCGTCGAGGCAAAGAGTCCGGTGGCCAGCGCACCCCACAGGCCGCCGATACCGTGCACCGCAACCACGTCCAGGGCATCGTCATAGCCGATCTTCTTCTTGGCCAGTACGGCAAGATAACAGAGCGCCCCGGCAACAAGACCGATCAGAATGGCCGAAAGGGGGTTGACGAAACCGGCGGCCGGGGTAATGGCCACCAGACCGGCAACTGCCCCGGAAGCGGCTCCCAGGGTGGTGGGTTTGCCCTGGATCTTCCACTCGGCCAGCACCCAGGAAATGGCCCCTGCCCCGGTGGCCACCTGGGTGGTAAAAAGGGCCAGGGCAGCAAGAGGACCGGCGGACAGCGCGCTGCCCGCGTTAAAGCCGAACCAGCCAAACCAGAGCACACCGGCCCCAAGGATCGTCATCGGCACATTATGGGGATGCATGGACTCTTTGCCCCAGCCCTTTCGCCGGCCCAGTACCAGAGCAGTGACCAGCGCCGCCGCACCTGAATTGATGTGAATGACCGTGCCGCCGGCAAAATCAAGGGCACCCATCTTGAAGAGCCAGCCGCCGCCCCATACCCAGTGGCATACCGGAAAATACACCAGCGTGGACCAAAGAATGGTAAACAGAACAAAGGCCGAAAATTTCATCCGCTCCGCATAGGCCCCGGTAATGAGTGCCGGGGTGATAATGGCAAACATCAGCTGAAAGCCGCAAAACAGCAGATCCGGAATGGTCTGGGAATAAGGGCCGATATCAGTGGTTACCCCCCTGAGGCCCAGGTAGTCCAGGCCGCCGATAACCCCTCCGATATCCGGACCAAAGGCCAGCGAATAGCCGTACAGGACCCAGATTATGGAAATGATTCCCAGACAGAAAAAACTCTGCATGGTTGTGGCCAGTACGTTCTTCGATCGCACGAGTCCCCCGTAAAACAAGGCGAGACCAGGCGTCATGAACATGACCATGGCTGTCGCCACCAGCATAAATGCCGTATCTCCTGAATTCATTGTCGCAACCTCCTCATCAATTACCTGTTATCATAGAACCGGCCCGAAATACTTGACCAGCAGCCCCCTCGCGGCCACAGCGGGCCTCCGGATGGCCCATGTGCCGCACCGAGTATATTTCAAATGGCGTGCCATGTTGGCCAAATAACATCCAATGTGCTGTTCTAATTGATATTTATTATAATTGTCGGGTCTGAAGCCCTGCAACAAATCATACATTTTTGTAAATTATCTTGATGCCGTATAACCGCAACTTGAAAGAAAATAATCGTTTTTTCAATACGTTACCATGCACCCTGTGCTGGTCATCCGCCTGTCGTGATACGAACAAAAGCGTTACAATGATGATTGTTCAGCGGGCAATAAGGGGTTGCGGGGAAACAAAAAATTCGTTTTGCGGAAACAAGGCGGGAAAAGCGAAAACGGCCGGCACCGGGGTCAGGCTTTGCTCCTTACAGGATGTTGGCCCGCTCACAAGAGGAACACAATGCTGCCGCGATGCTGAAATTCTTTGCAATAACTGCCTCGGCGGCGGCAACTCCATCCTCGAGCATTATCGCTGCTGAATTTTCTTCGAAGACCCAGACGAGGTTTGACAAAAAAAATCGAGCAATGTAGAGTCATTAAAAAGATGTTGAGACGTTACAGAGACAGGATCACTCTTCCACCCTTGATCAGACGACACAGGAATTCACATGAGCAACAGCGAACGAAGACGCTACATCAGGCCGGAGTCACTGAATCTTCTCGATTACATCGTCGTGGACGAACAGGGTGTGCAGGGAGAGTACAGCATGGGCAGAACCCTGAATATCAGCGTCGGGGGCATTCTCATGGAAACGCATGTCCCCCTGCGGGCCGGTCAGCAGGTCATGATCACCCTGGGCCTGGAAGATGATCTGGTTGATGTGATGGCCAGGATCGTTCATTGCAAAAGCCACTCGGACGGCACGTTTCACAACGGCATCGAATTTTTCCACGCTTCAGTGGAGGACCGCAGGCTTATCAACAAATATGTGGAGGCCTTTCATCAGAAGTTTCCCCAGGCTGACGGCAATAATAAGGAGCCTCTGAACTTCCTCCAGGAGAAGGAATAACCGGGCTGTTCCTCACGCCCGCAATAACAAAACCGGCTAGCCGCCGGTTTTGTTATGCCTATCTAAGCTGCTCGCCACGGCCGTACTCATCATCAAACCGAACGATGTCATCCTCTTCCAGATAGCTGCCGATCTGCACTTCGATGAGTTCCAACGGGATCGACCCCGGATTTTCCAGCCGGTGCTTTTCCCCGGCGGTAATAAAGGTGGATTTGTTTTCATCCAGGAAGATAACCTTTTCGCCAGTGGTGACTCTGGCCATGCCTTTGATCACTACCCAGTGTTCATGTCGGTGATGATGCATTTGAAGGGAAAGCTTGGCCCCGGGGTTGACCGTGATCCTCTTGATCCGGAATCGCTCGCCTGCCTCCAAGTCAGTGTAACTCCCCCAGGGGCGGTACACGGTTTTGTGGACATGATACTCGTCCCGGCCCAGCTGCTTGAGGTGCGTGACGATCTTTTTCACATCCTGGGACCGGGAAATCGGCGCCACAAGGACGGCGTCGGCGGTTTCCACCACCATGGTGTCCCGGAGGCCAAGCGCGGCGACCAGGGTATGGTCGGCTCGGATCAGCGAGTTTTCCACATCCTCCATGATCACATCGCCGGTGACTACGTTGCCGTGCGCATCCTTGGCCGCCAACTCCCACAGAGCCTGCCACGAGCCGATATCGCTCCAGCCGATATCCGCCTTGACCACCGCGGCCAGCCCGGTTTTTTCCATTAGGGCGTAGTCGATGGAATCGTCCGGGCAGCTTTCCATCGCCGCCTTGTCAAAACGGAAGAACACGCCATCCCACTTGCCCTGGACAACAGCCGCTGTCATCTGCTCCACAATGCCCGGCTGATAGGTGGCAAGCTCGGAGAGCAGGGTGGTCACGCTGAAGGCGAACATGCCGCTGTTCCACAGGTAGGTGCCGCTCTGCACATACTGCTGAGCCGTTGCCAGGTCGGGCTTCTCGACAAAAGAGCGCACCCGGTTGCCCTCGCCGCGGGCAATGTACCCGTATCCGGTTTCCGGCCGGCTCGGCACGATGCCGAAGGTGGTCAGGCTACCTTGCTGGGCAAGGAGGCAGGCCTGCTCCACCGCCGCGACAAATGCGGCCGCATCGGAAATCAGGTGATCTGCCGGCAGGACCAGCAGGATCGCCGCCTCGCCCACATGCTGCCGGGCGAACACGGCCGCACCGCAGACCGCCGCGGCGGTGTTTCGACCCACCGGCTCCAGCAGGAGATGATACTCCGGAAAGCTCCCCAGCTCCTCGATCTGGGTTTTGGTCAAAAACCGATGCTCCTCGCCGACCACCACGATGGGCGGCAACACCCCGGGCAGGTCCCGCACCCGCTCCAGGGTGGTCTGCAGCAGGGAGCGGCTGCCGATCAGCTTGAGCAGCTGCTTGGGATACAGCTCGCGGGACAGCGGCCAGAGCCGGGTACCAGTACCGCCGGCCAGAATCACAGGTTGAATGATCACGGTAGCACCTCTGTGCACAAAAATTGAATTTCGTCTACTCGATACCCCTGCAAGAGGTATCAGAAAAGATAGCTTAGCAAAAAGCCCCGATGAATTAAAAGTGTAACAAATCTACTACGCTGACCATCAGCCACGATGGTTTCAAAAGAGTACACGGTTTGCCGGCATCGGCGTCTTGCCTTTGGCGCTTCCGCCAAAGGCAAGACGCACAAATCCTGCGGAATGAGGCGCCCATATGGTATGCCGCAGCGACGACGGAAGAAGCGCAACACAGCTGAGGGGAGTTTTGACGGCGCCATCCTATTTCCCCTCCCGGATCAGGGTCAGCAGTTCCCTTGTCTTCTCCTCCAGCAACGCCCTGTCGCCCCTGGTCTCGACATTGAGGCGGAGCACGGGCTCGGTGTTGGAGGGGCGCAGGTTGAACCGGTAGGCGGGAAAGGCAATGCTGAGCCCGTCGGTCAGATCGATCTCGCCCGCACCGTACCGCGCCCGCACCAGCTCGATGACCCGGACCGGGTCCGCCACCGTGGAATTGATCTCCCCGCTGACCGGATAGGCCGCCATCCGGTCGCTGACCATCTCGGACAGGCCGCGGCCCGAATCGCTTAAAAGCTGGCAGACGAGGAGCCAGGGCAGCATACCCGAATCGCAATAGCCGAAGTCACGAAAATAATGATGCGCCGACATCTCTCCTCCGTAGACCGCATCGACCTCCCGCATCTTTTCCTTGATGAAGGCGTGGCCGGCACGGCTCTGCACCGGGCGGCCGCCGGCGGCCAGGACGATTTCCCTGGTGTTCCAGACCAGTCGGGGGTCGTGCAGAATGGTGGCGCCGGGATGAAGATTGAGCATGGCCGCGGCCAGCAGACCGACCAGATAGTAGCCCTCGATAAAGCGCCCGCTCTCGTCAAAAAAGAAACAGCGGTCAAAATCACCGTCCCAGGCAATGCCCAGATCGGCCCGGTGTTCCCTCACTGCGCTGGCCGTTGCCTCTCGCCGGTCCGGCAGCAAGGGATTGGGAACCCCATGCGGAAAGGTGCCGTCCGGCTCATGCTGCAGCCTGATGAAGGTGAAAGGCAGGTGCGCTGCCAGCAGATCGACCACCGGGCCGGCGCAGCCGTTGCCGGCGTTGACCACCACTTTCAGGGGAGCCAGCCGTTCCGGACGGATGAAGGAAAGCAGATGCGCCACGTAGCCGCTCTTGTCGTAGGCCAGTTCAAGCCGGCCCTGACTCCCCGACGCCGCAATCAGTTGCTCCCGAAACCATTCCACGGAGGAGGATTTCTGCTCGATCTCCAGCAGCCCCGAATCCCGGCTCACCGGGCGGGCACCCCTCTGCACCAGCTTCATGCCGTTATAATCGGCCGGATTGTGGCTGGCGGTGATCATGATCCCGCCGTCCACTCCCCTGGCCTCGCCGCTCTGCACGGCATAATATACTTCCTCGGTGCCGGCGAGGCCGATGTCCGCCACGTCCACCCCGCTTTTCGTCAGGGTCTCGGAAATCCCCGCGGCGAACTCCGGGCTGGTCAGGCGCATGTCGCGACCCAGCACCACCTTTTTCAGGGCAAACTGATCGGCAAAGGCGAGACCGATCCGACGGACGATCTCCGTGTCAAGGTCGGCGGGCACCCGGCCCCGGATATCATACGCAGTGAAACAGCGCAGTCGCTCTTCGGTCATCAACTCCTCCCCGGCCGGGGATATTTTGCGAGATCATCAATTTTGCGCAACAGGAGAAAATAGAGTATATAGAACTTTTTCGGCTGAGGTCAACTCAAAAAGCCCATTCTGCAAGGAGTTGCAATGAAAGGCATTGTGCTTGCCGGCGGCTCGGGGACCCGTTTGTATCCCCTGACCCGCGCCATCAGCAAACAGCTGATCCCGGTGTACGACAAACCGATGATCTACTATCCCCTGTCCGCGCTGATGTTGGCGGGGATCAGGGACATCCTCCTCATCTCCACCCCCTATGATCTCCCGCGTTTCTCCGAGCTGTTCGGCAACGGCTCCCATCTGGGCCTGCGGATCTCCTACGCCGAGCAGCCACATCCGGGAGGCCTAGCCCAGGCGTTTCTCATCGGCAAGGACTTCATCGGCCGGGATCCGGTCTGCCTGGTCCTTGGGGACAACATCTTTTTCGGCCACGGCTTCGCGGAAATTGTCCAGGAATGCAGCAGGCTCACCGAAGGCGGGATCATTTTCGGCTACCTGGTCAAGGACCCGCAGCGCTACGGCGTCGTAGAGTTCGACCGCGACAAGAAGGTAATCGGCATCGAGGAGAAGCCGCAGAAACCAAAATCCCGTTACGCCGTGCCCGGCCTTTATTTTTATGACAGCGAGGTCGTGGCCATCGCCGAGTCCATCAAACCTTCCGCGCGCGGCGAACTGGAAATCACTGACATCAACAACATCTATCTTCGCCAGGGCAAACTCCGGGTGGAACTGCTGGGACGGGGGTTCTGCTGGCTGGACACCGGCACCCACGAATCCCTGCAGCAGGCGGCCAGCTACGTCCAGGCGGTGCAGGAACGCCAAGGGCTGAAAATCGCCTGCCTTGAGGAAATAGCCTACCGGCTCGGCTACATTGACCGGCAGCAGGTCGAACGGCTGGCCCACTCCATGCTGAAGAACCAGTACGGCCAGTATCTGATGGACCTCCTGCAGGACCCTTCCCTTTAATCCACGGACGCCATGAAAATTCTTCTTACCGGAGCCGGGGGCCAGTTGGGGCAGGATTGTACCCATGTGCTGGGGGCGGAACACACGGTGTACGCCTTTGGTTCCAGGGAGCTGGATATCGCCAGTGAAAGCCAGGTCCGGGAACGAATGGCAAACATCAGGCCGGCAGCAGTCATAAACTGCGCCGCCTACACCGGGGTCGATGCCAGTGAAACCAATCAGGAGCAGTGCTGGCAGGTGAACGCCAAGGGAGCGGCTTTTCTCGCCGAGGCCTGCGCGCTGCACGCTGCCCGCCTGCTGCATATCTCCACGGATTACGTCTTTGCCGGCGACAGGACGGTACCGCAGCCCTACACGGAAGCCGACCCGGTCGCGCCCCTGTCCCAGTACGGCAGGAGCAAGCTGGCCGGCGAAGAGGCGGTCCGCGCTGCATGCGCCAACCACCTCATAATCCGCACCGCCTGGCTTTACGGAATAGGCGGCCGGAATTTTCTGAAAACCATACTGCGGCTGGCGCTGAGCGACCCGCAACGGACCATCAGGGTTGTCAACGACCAGTTTGGGTCGCTCACCTGGACCTACCGGCTGGCCAGACAGATTCAGGAACTGCTCTCCGGAGGGCTCACCGGCACCATCCACGCCACCGCAGAAGGGTTCGGTTCCTGGTATGACGGCGCCAGAGTGTTCCTGACGGCCATGGAGGTCCCTTTTTCGCTGGAGCCCTGTTCCACGGCGGAGTATCCGACGCCGGCGCGCCGGCCCGGCAATTCAATCCTGGAGAACAGCGTGCTGAAGGCAAATGGACTGAACAGGATGGCCCCCTGGGAGAAGGATGTGCAGGCCTTTGCCAGACAGTACCGCGCCGAACTGCTGGCCGAGGCCAGGGGCTGATCTACACTTGATATCCACCCACTCAGGGACTGCCACTTGCCCAGATTCCTGGCGAACTGCGCCCCCTAGGCAGCCGACCTGCCGGACAGGCCCTGTTGCCGAACAGACGGCCCTCCATCGAGCTCCGGCTCTGCTACAGACCAAGCTCGCTGATCATCCCCTGGATAAAGTTTGCTTCCTCGGGATAGATGTTCTGAATCTGGAGGCCGACCAGATAAAAGGCGGGATTCTCGTCCTCCCTGCACCAACGGCAGAGGGATTCGAAAATCAGCTCATCCCTGCTGGAATTCATGCCGGGAAAGCGCATACGCAAACGGTAATCCTTTCCCGGGACCAGCGGCTCATCGGTGATCAGCATCACCCCCCCGGAAGAGATATCCACCACGTGCCCGATCACGTGGCTGCTGGTGTTGTCATAGACCCGCAGGTAATAGATCAGGTGGTGGCGGTTGAGGATCCGTTTTTCATGCCCGCTTTCCGCCGCCGGGAAAGTTCTTTCTGGTTTGTCGGTCATTGTTTTCCTCCCGCGGGTTTATAAGCGCACCAGTTCAATACTGCCCCAGGCGCCAAGCTGGCCGCCGCGGACAATGAGAACCCCTGCCAGCCCCTTGATACTTTTGGCCACCTGGAGAGGAGAATCCAGACTGTCCGGGCCCCGGCCCACCTCGTTGCCGATGCGGGTGGCGGCGGCATCGGCCAGGGAGGTCCCGGACGCGACCACCACAACGGCATCGGCATGGCCGAAGCTGAGCGAGTGACCGATGGTCCCGGATGAACAGCAGACGCCGCAGGGCTGGCTCTCCGCTTCCAGCCGGATGCCGACCCTGTTGCTCAGGGGGGAGGCGCCGGCAAAGACCGCGACCGTGCACGCCTGCTTCCGTGCTACAAATATATCACCCCCGTTTTCAACAAGCAAATCCTCGATCCCGGCGCGCTGAAGCCCGAGCCCCACCGCCTCGGCAATGGTGCCGGCCACCGCGGCCATCGGGCCGACCCCTGCTGCGATACCTGCCGCCAACATTTCCTGGACCGCCTGCGGCGCAGCAGGATCCGCAGGCAGCGGCGCCAGGCTGTCGAGAAAAAGGGGGGCTGTTCGGATATATCCTTCAATCTGCCGCCGAACCTCGGCCACCAGGCGCAGGGCCTCGTCCTCGACCGCCACCGGCGCCAGGATATGCAGATCCGTCTCCACCATCCGGACAAAGGTGGAGACCAGCCCCGAGCGCTCCAGTGTCCGGTAGGTGCGCTCCCGAAAGGATTCGGGAGATTTTTTCCGTGACGTACCGCCTTTCATGACAAGCGGGCGGGACTATGCTACAATGCGTCCATTAATCATCCCTTCACCCCCACCCCCAAAGCCGCAAAAAGTGAAAACGCTGTCCAGCCGCAACTGTGATTTCATTACGCAACAAGGGCTGCCATCGCCATAACCGCGGTTTTGGCGATTATGACAAACCTATGACACTGCCCCGGCCGCCTCAGGAAGAGATTGTCATTTTTTCCCGCTATCCCCGGGCCGGCCGGGTAAAAACCCGGCTGATCCCTCACCTGGGAAGCAAAGGGGCGGCAGCGCTCCATGCCTATCTGACCGAGCAGACCCTGGCCCGGGCAAGAGAAGCGGCCGGACTCCGGCCCGCGCTTCTCGCCCTCTGGTACACCGGAGCATCCCGGCAGCAGATGAGGGACTGGCTGGGTTCCGCTCTGCCGCTGGTTCGCCAGCGGGGGAAGGATCTTGGCGAACGCATGGCCTCCGCCTTCCGGGCCAGCTGGGCAAAAGGAGTGCAGCGCGCTGTCCTGATCGGCTCTGACTGCCCGGCGCTCTCGCCCGTGCTCATCATCCAGGCCCTGGCGGAGCTTACGCAGCATGACCTGGTGCTCGGCCCGGCCAGCGACGGCGGCTACTATCTGATCGGCCTGCGCCGCAATTCCGCCCCCGAGGTCCAGGATTCTCTCTTCCAGGGCATCGGTTGGGGCACCGGTACCGTGTACCAGCAGACCATGGCCCGCGCGGCAGCGGCAAAGATGGCCACCTTCACCATGCAGGAACTCCATGACATCGACCGACCGGAAGACCTTCAGCATCTCCGTCATTATCCCGACCCTCAATGAGGAGGACAACCTGGACCGCCTGCTGAAATGGCTGCAGGGCCGTCCTGGTATCGAAATCATCGTGGTGGACGGCGGCAGCGCTGACCAGACCGTGGCCTGCGCCCGGCGCCATGGGGTCCAGTTGATCCAGACTGAGCCGGGGCGAGGCGGACAGCTCAACCGCGGCGCGGAACTGGCCACCCGTGAGGTGCTTCTCTTTCTGCACGCCGACACCCTGCTGCCTGATAATTTTGCGGACCAGATGCATGCGGTCCTGGCCCTGCCGCAAACGGCGGCCGGGGCCTTTCGCCTGAAAATAGACGCCCGGGGAACCGGCTACCGCTGCATCGAATGGGGGGCAAATCTGCGCTCCCGATTCCTGCAGATGCCCTACGGCGACCAGGCCATCTTTGTCCGCAACTCTGTCCTTCGCCAGGCCGGCGGGGTTCCCCCGCAGCCGATCATGGAGGATGTAGCATTGCTCCGCCGGCTCAAGCGGTTCGGCAGCATCCGCATAGCTCCCGCAACGGTCATCACCTCGGCACGTCGCTGGCAGAGTCTGGGCCTGATCCGCACCACCCTGCGCAACCAGCTGATGCTGCTCGGCGCGGCATGCGGGCTCCAGCCGCACACCCTGCGGCGATTCTACACCGGTCAGAACGGCAAAGGAAGGGATCGGCAATGATCCCGGTCAGCCTTTGTCGCCAGGCGGTTCTCCTGCCGGCGGGGTTGCTTCCTGCGTACCTGGCCGGCTGGCCTCCGGTGCTTTCTCCCCCGTAACGTCCGGGACCAGATCGCGAATGATCGCCGGCACTTTGGCGAGAAAAAGCTCTTTCAATTCAGGGTCGGCAATGATCCTGCGCACCTCTTCGGCCCCACGAGCCAGATAGGGGGAGGTCAGCGATTTTTCCAGCAGTTCGTTGGCGGAAATCATGCTGGAACTCATGGCCATATACAGAAAGGAGGTGACAAACACCGCTTTAACCAGGCCAAGGAGGAACCCCAGTGTCCGGTCAAACCAGTTGACCAGGGCAATCTCCATGACCAGAGAGAGCATTTTGCCGATCAGCACCAGAACAATGGCGCTCACCAGAAAAAGCAGCCCGAAACTGACAAAAAAGACCGCCTTGGGGCTCTCAATAAACGTATCCACATAGGGCATCATCTGGCCCGTATACTGGCCGGCAAGCAGATAACTGCCAATCAGGGCCAGAAAAAAGGCCAGTTGCCGCATGAAGCCGATCCAGGTGCCGCGAATGAGAAGGAGGAGAAAAAGAAGAACAACAATGACGTCAAATGAGGTAATATCGCTCAGTGCAATCATGACAACCTCACAATAAAAGTGAAAAAACAGACCACCCGCCGCTATGATTTCACTATTGAGCCTGCCGGCGTCGAATCGCATTTTTTGCTGATCCGACAATCATGGCTGCGTGACCCGGGATAAGGTATTGTTAGCGGCATTATACTTCACCCTCGTGCTATGACAAGAAAATCTCCAGAAGCGGGGCGTGACGGGACCACAATTACCTCTTTTTTCAACGAAGAAGAGGAGCTGCTCCCCGGCCTCGCCTTGCGTTTCACCCGAATACCGGCAGAGCCGCCTGCATGCCTGGCCCTGCTTGATCTCGCTGTCCTAACCGAACGCATGGCCGCCCAGCAGGCAGGGCAATCCCCTTCCTCCCTGCTGAGCCCGGAGGAACAGACCCGCTATGCCGAATACCCCTATTCCAAGCGGCAATGCGAGTGGCTGGGAGGCAGGCTGACCTGCAAATTCGCTGTCCTGCACCTTGCCGTCCCGCCAGTGCCCATCACCATGTCCGCGCTCTCGGTTCTGCCGGCGCCAAACGGCGCCCCCATTCTTTCCTGCCCGTCCCTGCCGGCCTGGTCCCTGCCGGCAGTTTCCATCTCCCACAGTGGCCGCTATGCCGTGGCCATGGCTGCCCATGCCGGGGCCTGCGGAATCGACCTCCAGAAAACAACCGGGCAGACTGTCCGGGTGGCTGATCGTTTTTCCGAGCCGGCCGAGGTCATGCTGCTCCAGGAAGGCCTTCCGACGCTGGACGAAAGCCAGCGCCTGACCCTTCTCTGGGCCGCCAAGGAAGCATTGAAAAAAGGGCTGCTCCATGACCAGCCTGTGGTCTTCCGGGGCGTAACCCTCCAATCCCTCACCAGTGCCCGCAACCCTGTCCTCCGGTTGCGGTATCCGGGCGATTTCGGCCGGCCGGCCGAAATCGCCGCCATGGCCCTGGATGACTATTTTCTGGCCTATACCATGGATACGCTCCATGCCTGAACTGCCGGAGGTCGAGGTCACCCGGCAGGGATTGCTGCCCGCCCTGCCCGGTTGCCGGATAATCAAGACAGCACGCAGCAGCAAACGGCTGCGCGCAGAGGTCCCGCCGCAGCTCCTGAACCGGCATCTGCTGGGCGCCACGATCAGGACCATTGACCGGCGGGCCAAATATCTTCTCTTCCGCCTGACCAGCGGTGCCACCCTCGTCATTCACCTGGGAATGAGCGGCAAGTTGAGCCTGCTTCCCGCAACCACGCCCCGGGCCCGGCATGACCATCTGTGCCTCGCCCTTGATACAGACATGGAACTGCGCTTCAACGATGCCCGCCGGTTCGGCAGCGTTCTGTTGTGGCCGGCGGCTGAGGCGTTGCAGCGGGAGAGAACCTTTGATGCCCAGCTCGGGGTGGAACCGCTGGGATCGGACCTGAGCGCTGAATATCTGCTGGCCCAGAGCAGATCGCGGAACCAGGGAGTCAAGACCCTGCTGATGGATTCCAGGATTATTGCCGGAATCGGCAACATCTATGCCAATGAAATCCTCTTTGCCGCCGGGCTTCACCCCCTTGTTCCGGCCAGCCGCGTCAGCCAGGCGCAGTGGAAAACGATCGTGGCGGCCAGCCGCAGGATACTCCGGGCGGCCATCCGGGCAGGAGGCTCCACCATTGCCGATTTTCTCGGCGCCAGCGGTCATCCCGGCTACTTTCAGCTGCAGTTCAGAGTCTACAAGCGTCAGGGGCAAAGGTGCCGAAAATGCAGGCAAACAATTGTCCGGACAACGGTCAGCGGCAGGGCCACTTATTTCTGTCCAGTCTGCCAGGTCCGATCCTGAGCGGTAATCTGTTCCTCGGAAAACATCATAATACCGAATTCGGCAACAACCTTCCCTATACTGTCGACAGGAGCAGTAACCGATGAATACCTCCTTTTACAGCCGCGTGCTTGTGAATTGACTTTCCTCCCCCTGACCGCCTATACTATAATCAGTATATCATCTTTCCTCGATGATCCCGCCATGGGCATCAAATGAGATGGCCAAGAAAAAAGCCCCAATTGCACCATGCGTTCATCATCCCTTCTTCAATGGAACAGCCCATGATCCTGAATAACGATACCTCGCCAGACAGACCCCCTCTGTCAGGTTGCCATTCCCTGCTCCTGGTACTGTTGTTCTCCTCCATCCTTCTGGGCGGTTGCTTTCACTCGGTCTATACGACCCAGGAACACCGTAATTTTAACCTGACCATCGAGGACCTGCGGGAGCATGGCATCGCCTTTATCACCCCTTCCTCCATTACCGGCCAGGAACAGGACCGCCAGGCCCTCGCCCTGACCTTTGCCCAGGTCCTGCAGGAAAAGCATCCGGACATGCGGGTGGTCACCCTGCCGGAAACCTTGGGCGCCCTTAACCGCGCCCAGATGCTCGCAGAATACAAGGCAATGTATGAGGATTATGCGGACACTGGCATCTTTTCCCGTCCCGCGCTGAAAAAAATCAGCGACCTGACGGGTACCCGCTACCTGGCACAACTGAAGCTCTCCGGTTTTCAGCAGGGGAGCACCCAACGTTTCGGGGCGTTCGGGCTTCGCGTCTTAGAGACCAAAAGAGCGAACCTGCGTATTTTTCTGCAGTTCTGGGACGGCCGTGAGGGAGAGATCGCCTGGGAGGGCTACGAAGAGGTATTTATGTCCAGCGAAACCTTTACTGAAAAGGGTCTGATGTTTTACGATGCCGCCCGGACCATCGCCGAAAGGATGATGGCAAATATCCCACAGAACCACGCCGGCACAAAGTGATCCTCTCGAGGTATCCTGCCCGGAAAGGAAATCGTCAGCTTGCCCGTCGTAAATGCAGCTACGTCAGGGCCTGGCGGATGCGCTCCATGCCCAGGACAACATTCTCCCTGGAATTGAACGCGGACAGGCGGATATAGCCCTGGCCGCACCTGCCAAAGCCCGCCCCAGGGGTGCAGACCACCCCGGCCTCGTTCAGCAGTTGATCAAAAAACTGCCATGAATCGCGTTTGCTTCCTATCCAAATATAGGGGGCATTTTTGCCGCCGACAAAGTGAAAGCCGAGGTCCTGCACCGCCTTGGCAATCAAGGCGGCATTACCCATGTAATAGTCCGTCAGTTCACGGGTCTGGGCCTGCCCCTCCGTACTGTATACCGCTTCGGCGGCACGCTGCACCGGGTAGGACACCCCGTTGAACTTGGTGCAGTGCCTGCGGTTCCACAAGGGATGCACCGCCTGCCTCCCGCCCTGCCGGGTATAGGCCATGCACTCCCTGGGCACCACCGTATAGGCGCAACGGGTCCCGGTAAAGCCCGCGCTCTTGGAAAAGGAGCGGAACTCGATGGCCACCTCTCGGGCACCTTCCATCTCAAAAATGGAATGGGGCAGCGAGTCATCCCGGATAAAGGCCTCGTAGGCTGCGTCAAACAGAATCAGGGCCCGGTGCTCCCGGGCAAAGTCCACCCAGGCCTGCAACTGTTCCCTGGTAATGGTTGAGCCGGTAGGATTATTGGGAAAGCAGAGATAAATAAGGTCAACCTCTTCATTCGGAAGATCAGGGACATAATTGTTTTTCTGCGTTGAATCAAGATATATGATACCCTGATATCGACCATCGGCAAAGATCCCTGTTCTGCCCGCCATGACATTGGTATCGAGATAGACCGGGTAAACCGGGTCCGGAATGGCGATCCGGCAGTCTGGAGAGAAGAGTTCCTGAATGTTGCCGGTATCGCACTTGGCCCCGTCCGAGATAAAGACTTCGTCCGCGGTGATCTCAGCGCCCCGGGCCTGAAAGTCGTAGCGGGCGATTGCCTCGCGCAGAAATGCATACCCCTGTTCCGGACCGTAGCCCCGGAACGTAGCATCCACGGCCATCTCGTCCACCGCCCGGTGAAAGGCATCGATACACGCCTTGGGCAGGGCCCTCGTCACATCGCCGATCCCCAGCCGGATCACCTGCCGGTCCGGATGCGCCTCCTGAAAGGCTGTAATCCGCCGGGCAATGTCGGAAAAAAGATAGGAGGCCTGCAGTTTCAGATAGTTTTCATTGATGGTAATCATTGGTAAATCCTTTGACTGTTAGGCTTTTAGGCTGAAGGCTCTTAGGGTATTAGGTATAGAGTACGGTTGTCGGGGGAATTCATATTCAGAGATCATCCCTGATAAGCTTCCTGCGGCCAAAACACAAAACAAAGTGCTTCAGCCTAGCAGCCTTCAGTCTAAACCCCTCAATACCTAAATCCCTAACTCGACCCGCACCCGGTTACCGAAATCATACCCGCGGCTGATCAGGTTATACTCGAGACGACCGGCCCGGATCCTGAAGTCCGGCCCGAGCAGTTCCACCTTTTCCGGGCAGATGACGACCTTCCGGTGGTTGGAGTAATGGAGCAGATCGGTGAGCAGCCTCTGCCGGGACAGAGGCTTGTCAATGACGACATCCTCCATGAGCGTCAGGTAGCTCTTGCCGATATCATACTTGCCCTTGGCGCTGGTTATCCGGGTCTTCTCCTGGTCCTTGTCCGTGCCCGTGTAGGTTGCGTCCACGCCGACCATGCCGATATCGTTGTCGCTTTCACCGGTATACGCCTGCTCTGCCGTTACGACCCAGTCCACCTTGCCCTCGCTGGACATGGTGATGGCAATGGAATCCATGATGAAGTTCTGCTCCTGCTCGCTGTCTTCCAGATTGATTTCCGGCACGGCATGTCCGCCGCGGGGCCGAAGAAAATTGGTGAGTTCGGGCTTCCACAGCGGGTTGGTCAGCAACAGCAAGAGGGGAAGCAGCCAGAGCAGATTGCGGGGATTGTGCAGCATCAGGAATATTTACGCAGCAGGGCGGCCAGTTCGCCCCGCGCCTCAAGAATAAGTTCACAGACTTCCCGCACGGCACCGCTGCCGCCGCTGCTGGCGGTCACATAATGCACCCGTTGCCGGACCTCTACCACGGCGTTCGCCGGCGCGGCCGCCAGGCCAACCCTTGCCAGCAGCGGGAGGTCCAGCCAGTCGTCACCCATGTACGCCGTCTGTGGAGGGCGGAGCCCGGTCTGCCGCAGGAGACTCTCGTAGACTTCATTTTTCCTGCCCGCACCCTGATAGACATATTTCAGGTGCAGGTCCGCGGCCCTGCGGGTCACTGCCTCGGACTGGCGGGCGGTGATCAGCCCCACCTCCAGCCCGCATTCCTGCAGCATCCTCAGGCCAAAGCCGTCCTGGGTGTTAAACCCCTTGGACTCCCCGCCACCCGGGGTATAGATGATGGTTCCGTCGGTGAGCACCCCGTCCACATCGAGCAGCAGCAACCGCACCTGCGCCGCCCTGGGCAGGACCTTAAGCCATTCCTCGCTCCGCGGCACCGGCCGGCCAGCGTCCCTGGACCTGGCGAGCAACCCCTGGGTCAGCTCGCAGTCCGACGGGTAGCCCCCGTCACCCATGCCGGCCGCACAGGGGTCATGCTCAGCCATCGATCGCCTCACCGGCTGCGACCCTGATCGCCAGCAGTTGCCGCAAAAGGGGGGCAACGCGGTCCAGTGGCCATGAATTGGGGCCGTCGCATAAGGCTCTTGCCGGGTCGGGATGCACTTCCATGAACAGGCCGTCAATGCCCGCGGCGATGGCGGCGCGGGCAAGCGGCGCGATGAATTCGCTCTGGCCGCCGGAACTGCCTCCGGCACCGCCAGGCAGCTGGACGCTATGGGTGGCGTCAAAGATCACCGGACAGCCCAGAGCCCTCATCACCGGGAAGGCGCGCATGTCCACCACCAGGTTGTTGTAGCCGAAACTGCTCCCCCGCTCGGTAAGCAGGATGTTGTGGCCGCCCGCCGCGCGGACCTTGTCCACGGCAAACTTCATGTCCCAGGGTGAGACAAACTGCCCTTTCTTGATGTTCACCGCCCGGCCGGTCCGGGCCGCGGCGGTCAGCAGGTCGGTCTGGCGGCAGAGA
>DNUE01000003.1 GCA_003508005.1 Desulfobulbaceae bacterium | reverse complement strand
GTCACCGTCGCCTTTGCCAGCCTGTGGAGCGGCCTGTTCATCGGCGGTGTCTACCTGGCCGCCGTCGTCTTCCGCCTGGTCCGGTTCGTCGTCGAGAAGCGCAAGGCCGGGGTGACAGGCGGGGTGACGACCTTCGCCGGGCTGCCTTCTCCGGCCGGCGCTCTGATGGCGGGCACCGCCAGCGTGCTGCTTCCCAGCGAGTTGGCGGTCGGCGTCATTGTTTTGCTGACGGCCTTGTTGATGGTATCGCGGGTATCCTATCCCCACTTCGGGCGAGCCGTTCTGCCCAAAATCCCCAAGATTGTCCGGGTCCTGGTGCTCGGTGCGTTCCTGTTCCTGCTTGCCTTGGGGGTGCGGCGGGACGAATATCTCGCCCCCTTGCTCATCAGCTTCGTCGCCGCCGTGAGTTACCTGGTCAGTCCGTGGGTGGCCAAGGTCTGCCGAAGAGGAGCGCGATAGGTCTCTGGCGTTATGGATACCTTCACTCTGCTGGGCATTGCCGTCGCCCTGGCCATGGATGCCTTTGCCGTGGCCTTGGCGGCCGGACTGACCCTGGATGAAATGAACGGCCGACACCTGTTTCGGCTGGGCTGGCACTTCGGACTGTTTCAGGCCATGATGCCGGTGTTCGGCTGGCTGGCCGGAATGACGGTGCAGCAGCACATCGCCGCCTACGATCACTGGATCGCTTTCGGATTGCTGTCCTTTGTCGGCGGCAAGATGATTTACGAGGCCCTGTTTGCCATGCCGGACGAGGTGCGATCCAGCGATCCGACCCGCGGCTGGTCCCTGGTCATGCTGTCCGTCGCGACCAGCATCGATGCTCTGGCGGTCGGCCTGACTTTGGCCATGCTCGGCGTCAGCATCTGGATGCCGGCCCTGATAATCGGCCTGGTGGCCGGGGTGCTGACCGTGGCGGGTATGCTGTTGGGGCGCCGCATCGGCGGAATCTGGGGCAAGCGGGTCGAGGTGCTCGGAGGGCTGGTGCTGGTCGCCATCGGTCTGAAAATTCTGCTGGAGCATACCCTGTTTCAGAGTTGAAGCCGGGATGGAAGCAGAAAATGGGACAGGCGGTTCCTGAAAGGGGTGAGAAGATGGCATCGGACTCTTTTCAGTCATTACCGGATACGCCGGAGCGGGGCGGTGAAAGCCAGTTGGATTCGTCCTTGCCGGATACCCAACAGTTGCTGGAACGTGTTTTCGATGCCATACCCGACCTGCTTTCGGTGGTGGATCGGAATCTGCGTATCCACATGAGCAACTGGCATGGCGGCTATGATTACGTCGCGGAAGAGCGGCGGCGAGGAAAGCCGTTCTGCTACGACGCCTACTATCCCGAACAGGGCGGCAAATGCCGGCCCTGCCATCTTGACGAGGTGTTTCGCACCGGTCGCCCGGTAACCGTCGAGAAATTCAATCCCCGCATCGGCGAGGTGGAAATCCGCGCCTTTCCCGTGGTCGATGATCAGCAGCGTGTCGTGCTGGCAGCCGAATATATCCGCGATATTTCCAGCCGCAAGGCTGCCGAACGAGCTTTGCAGGAGCGTGAACAACAACTGCGGCGCATCACCGACAACATGCTGGATTTGGTCAGCGAAGCCGATCCGGACGGTATCTTTCGCTATATAAGCCCCTCCCACAGGGCAGTATTGGGGTTTGCCCCCGAAGAGTTACTGGGTACCAGTCTTTACGAGTTGTTTCATCCCGACGATCTCGCGTTCATGCAGCCGTTGTTTCAAAAGACTTTGCCCTGGCGCAAGAGTGTTCGGGCGGAATTCCGCTACCGGCATGCCGCCGGGCACTATCTCTGGCTGGAAACCGTGGGCAAGGTCGTCCATGATGCACAGGGCCGTGTCAGCGGCGCGGTCTATGCCAGTCGCGATATCAGTGAACGGCGCCACGCCGAGGAAGGCCGGAGGCAGGTCAACCAGACCCTCACGGCCACCATCGAAGCTTCGCCGCTGGCCATCTTCGTGCTTGATGCGGATGGTTGCGTCAAACTCTGGAACGTGGCTGCGGAGCGGATGTTCGGCTGGCGGGCCGACGAAGTGCTGGGCCGGCCATATCCCCTTGCGCCCGGTGCTATGGAGGGCGAGTTCCGCAGCCATCTGGCCGCCATGAACCGCGGGGAGACTTTTGTCGGCAAACAGACCCGCCGTCGCCACAAGGACGGGCGGATTCTGGAGGTCAGCTTTTTCACGGCACCTCTGCGGTCCCCGGGAGGGACGGTTGCCGGCACCGTCGGCATCATCTGCGACATCACCGAGGTGAAACGGGCCGAACGGGCCTTGCGGGACTCGGAAGCCAACTACCGGGCTATTTTCGATGCCGCTAACGACGCGATATTCGTACTGGACATCGATACCGGAGCCATTCTGGATGTCAACAGCAAGTTGTGCCAGATGTACGGCTATTCCCGCGAGGAAATCCTGCGTCTGCCCATTGAAGCGGTCAGTTCCGGGCGCCTGCCTTTCATCCAGGAAAATGCTCTGACCTGGATACACAGCGCCGTGGACGGGGCATCGCGGCTGTTCGAATGGCATGCTCGGAAAAAATGCGGTGAGTTGTTCTGGGTCGAAGTCAATATGAAGGGAGCCATGATCGGCGGGCACTTTCGGGCTCTGGCGGTGGTGCGCGACATCACCGAACGCAAGCGCGCCGAAGCGGCATTGCGGGAAAGCGAAGAGCGCTTTCATCAGGTTTTCGAACAGAACGAAGACCCGGCCTTTCTCATTCTGCCAGGCTCCATGGCGATTTTCGACTCCAATATCGCTGCCAGCCAGCTTTACGGCTACAGCAACCAATCCTTTCGCGAAGGCGGCCTGGCGCTCATAATGGATGCCGATACCCTGGCGGACTTCGCCAGGCAAATTTTTGCCGAGCAGAGCGGCGGCTTCGGCAAGGGCGGATGGAGCCATATCGTACCCATTGTCACCATTGATAAGCAGGGCCGTTCCATTCTTGCTTCTTTTCGGGGACGGATGCTGCAGCCCCACAAGCAAGCCTATCTCTATGGCACGTTTCGTGATGTCACCGAAAAGCTTCGCATTCGCAAGGAGCGCAGCGAAATGCAGGCCAAGCTGTTCCAGGCCAACAAATTGGCGGCCATCGGCAATCTGGCTGCCGGCATTGCGCATGAGGTGAATAATCCCAATAATTATATCCTGGCCAATGCTCAACTTCTGGATGGGATCTGGGCGGATGTCAACCGGATTGTCAAGGATTGTGAGGAGGATTACCGGGATTTTGCCTTGGGTGGACTGCCTTTTAACGAGGCCATTGACAGGGTGCCGCAGATGCTGTCAGGGATTTCCGAGGGGGCGCGCCGGATACGAAATATCGTTGCCAGTCTCAAGGATTTTGCTCGTCAGGATGAGGCGGCACAGAGTCGGCCCCTGGATGTCAACCGAGTCATTGCAGAGTCGCTAACCATTCTGGCCAGCAACATCCGCCAGCATACCGATCATTTTTTTTGTAATCTGCATGAATCATTGCCGCGGATCGCGGGCCATTTTCAGAGAATCGAGCAGGTTGTGATCAATTTGGTGCTCAATGCTCTGCAGGCCCTGCCCGATCGCAATTCGGGTGTCTATGTGTCGACCACTTTCAACCCTCACTCTCGGATGGTCGAATTGACGATCCGCGATCAGGGATGCGGCATCCCCCTTGAGATTCGCAGTCGGATCCTTGAGCCGTTTTTCAGTACCCGGCAACAGGAGGGCGGAACAGGGCTAGGACTTTCCATCTGCTATGCCATCGTCGAAGAACACCATGGTCGCCTTGAATTCGAGTCGCAACTTGGTCAGGGAACAACGGTTACAGTGTCGCTGCCGATAGCTGAGGAGGCCCGGAAAGGGAACCCATGATCCCCAATGTCGAAAGTCCCATGGTGTTGCTGGTGGATGACGAGGAACCCATCCTTGCCAGTTCCAGCACTTTGCTGCGAAGCCATGGTTTTCAAAACGTCAAAACCCTGCAGGACAGCCGTGGACTGCTGCCTACTTTGCAGAAGTGTAGCTGCGGCGTCATTGTTCTCGATTTGTTCATGCCCCATCTGTCCGGGCAGGAACTGTTGCCGTTGCTGTGCCGCGACTTTCCAGAAATCCCGGTTTTAGTCATGACCGCCGCCGACGAAGTGCAACTGGCGGTGGAATGCATGCATGCCGGCGCCTATGACTACCTTGTCAAGCCGGTGGAAAATGCCCGTTTCGTCGGCGTGGTGCGGCGTGCCTTGGAAAACTTCTCCATGCAGGAGCAGATCGGGCGCCTCAAAGAGAAGCTTTTCAATCAGCGACTCGAACATGCCGAAGCGTTTGTCGAAATTGTTACCGCAAGTCCGAAAATGCTTAATATATTCCGCTATATCGAAGCGGTGGCCAGCCTGCGGCAGCCGGTTCTGATAACCGGCGAGACGGGAACCGGCAAAGAACTGATAGCGCGCGCCATTCACCGACTCAGCGGTTTGCAGGGGGCTTTTGTGCCCATCAATGTTGCCGGTCTGGATGATCATTTTTTTGCCGACACTCTGTTCGGGCACAAAAAAGGGGCTTTCACGGGAGCCGACGGCCATCGTGCCGGCTTGATCACCCAGGCGGCCGGAGGCACTCTGTTTCTGGATGAAATCGGCGATCTGAAGGAAGCCTCCCAAGTCAAGCTGCTGCGTTTGTTGCAGGAGCGGGAATATCATCCCCTGGGTTCCGATTTGGTCAAAAAGAGTGACGCCCGTATTGTTGTCGCCACCCATCAGAGCCTTCGGGAGCAGGTTCAAGCCGGAACCTTTAGAAAGGATTTGTTCTATCGCCTTTGTGCCCACCATATCCAAGTTCCGCCCCTGCGCCAGCGGCAGGAGGATATTCCTTTGCTGCTCAATCATTTCCTGGCCAAAGCCGCTACTGAAATGAATTGTCCGTCACCACCCTTCCCACCGCAGTTGCTGACCTTGCTGGCCGGCTATTCATTCCCAGGCAATGTACGGGAGTTGGAGGGGATGGTGTTTGACGCTCTTGCAAGGCAGCGCGCAGGCATGCTCTCTTTGGCCAGCTTTCGTGCTGCCACCGGGCAGAAGGAGGACCCGCCAGTTCTGTCCGAGTTGCCGGATCGATCCGAGGTTGGGTCACTCTATCAGATGTTTGGCCGTTTCCCCACACTCAAGGAGATGGATCGATTTTTGATCGGAGCTGCCATGAGCCTGGCCCAGGATAATCAGGGAATGGCAGCCGCCCTGCTTGGTATCAGTCGCCAGGCTCTGAATCAGCGCCTGCATCGCTCCGGACAATCGTGATGTCACGGTAGGACTGAAGTCAGCCTTGCAAGAAAACTTGCGTCGACAAGTTTTGTTGCCGGCATCTGCTGTATACGTTTAACGACATTCTGTCTCCTGCCCCTTTTCCGCCTCACCCTAGAAAACCATCAATTTTTCAATTAGTTGTCTTTTTATTTTGTTTTTTTGATTTACAGACAGCCCCTTTCCGACGATCCACATTGTTTCTTCTGCCAGTTTTCTTGCATATTCCGTGGCTTGTCGCATGTTTCGATTGGTCTGTAAGTATTTGTTTTTTAAATGAAAAATAATATATATGGCTGGCACGGGAAATGCTCAAACAATGTTTTGATTGATTCTGGGCTCACTCCAGAATGTCCTGCCCTGGTCAGAGTCAGGGCGCACTCACCCCTTGCGGAAGGAGATAGCACATGTCAATGCCATTGACCGTATCCAGATTCCTTATGCCCCCCATTTCGCTCATCGGATGCGGCGCATCCAAGGCCGTTGGCGACTATCTGAAGAAGTTGGGCGCCAAAAAAGCGTTGATCGTGACCGACCAGGGCATGAAAAAATTCGGCACAGCAGACTCGATCAAGCAATGCATCGAGGAGGCGGGATTGCAGGCGGTAATTTTCGCAGGCGCCGAACCGAACCCGACTGACCTGAATGTTGCCGACGGTGTGCAGGCCTATAAGGACAATGGTTGTGATTCCATCGTATCGCTCGGTGGTGGGAGTTCTCATGATTGTGGGAAGGCGGTAGGCATTGTCTCCACCAATGGCGGCAAAATTCATGACTACAAGGGCATTGATACGGTTCCCAAGCCGATGCCGCCTTTTATCGCTATCAACACCACGGCTGGAACCGGCAGTGAAGTGACGCCGGCGGCGGTCATCACCAATACGGAAAACCATGTCAAAATGGTGGTCTGGAGCATCAATGTTTCCGCCAACGTGGCTATCGATGATCCGGAACTGATGGTCGGCATGCCCCCGGCTCTTACGGCGGCCACGGGCATGGATGCCCTCACGCATGCAGTGGAAGCCTATGTTTCCCTGGGACACAATCCCAAGGCCGATGCCCTGGCCCTGAAAGCCATCGAGTTGATCGCCAAATACCTGCGCAAGGCGGTCGCCAACGGCCAGGATATGGATGCCCGAGTCGGCATGGCCTATGCGGAATATCTCGCCGGAGAAGCCTTCTCCAGCGCGGGGTTGGGAATCGCTCACTCCCTGGCTCATCAGCCGGGAAGCTTTATCGGATTGCCTCATGGGGTCTGCAACGCCATTTTCCTGCCTCTGGTATGTGAGTTCAACATGAACGCTTGCCTGGAGAGGTATGCGGATATCGCCAAGGCCATGGGCGAGGATATCGCCGGCATGACCGAGCGTGAAGCTGCACTCCTGGGCATTGAGGCCATCCGAACCCTGTCCGCCGACATCGGTATTCCTTCTGGTCTGACGGAATTGGGCATGAAGGAAGAGGATATCCCTGAAATGGCCGAATGGGCGCTGAAGGAAGTCTGCACCCCGACCAATCCGCGGACCACGACTTTGCAGGACATGGTCGATTTATACAAAAAGGCTATGTGAACAATGTGACAGGGCGGTGCGAACGTTGTATTCGCCCCGCCCTGCTCAATAGTTGTTGGTGGCAGAAAATCATCAATTCTCGGTATGGCCTGTTTTAGAAAAAGGCAAGTCATGAAAAACTTGATGTTTGGATGAAAGGTTTTATATTTATGAATTTCGTCAGATCACCATAAAAAGATGGAGTAAATAATATGAAGAAAGTATTTTTTATTATGATGTTCATCGTTTTCGCCAGGCCGGATGTGTCTATTGCTGCTTATGCAAGGGACTACATTCCGCTTCCGGCCGGATCAAATCTTTTCTGTGTTTACTACGATCATGTCAGTGCCAATAATCTGTACCAGCGTGGCAACAAGATCGGAAGTGATTTCAACCAGAGAGCAAATATCGGTTTAATAAGGTATGTCCATTATTTAAATGCCGGCAACGCCCTGTATGGGGAAGGCGGTTTTACCATCGACCCGCAATTCATCATTCCTCTAGTCGATATTAACCTTAGCGGCGATTACGAAGCCTTCAACAATGATCGAGAATTTTCCACCTCCGGCCTCGGCGATCCCATCGTGCTTGCTACTTTCTGGTTCATAAACGCCCCGGAGCAAAAGTTCTGGGTCGGGTTCACGCCTTGGGTGACCCTGCCGTTGGGCGAGTATAACAAAAACCGCCTGGCAAGTCCCGGGGGCAACCGGTGGGTGGTCAAACCGGAGATCGGCATCGTGAAGGGTCTTGGCGAGAAAGCTTATCTGGATCTTATCCTGGGTGGGGAATTCTACACCGACAACAATAAATTCGCGGGCAATAACAAGCTTAAACAAGACCCCGCCCTCTTGGCGGAAGTTCATCTAAGTTACGACATTACCAAAAATTATGCTATTGCTTTGGATTACTACTATGCCCATGGCGGTGAAACCAAGATTAACGGGGTGAAACAGGACGATCGCAAAAGCAACCATGCCGTTGGAGCCACTTTCTTCTTTATGATCGGGGGCAACAACCAACTGCTATTTTCATACCGGGAGGATGTTTCGGTACGAAGCGGTCCGAAAGCCAGTACTTTCGGTCTGCGCTGGGCGCACATTTTTTAGCCTGACCGCCGTTATCGAGGCGCTGGATAGGCTCACAAGTGTTCAGATTTGCATGACCATTCAGCAACAATTCCTTCCGGGGGCGGTTCGGGCATGACCGTCCCCGAATTTGTGCCAGTTCCCTTGCGCAGGACTAATCTGTGGCGCCTTTCACCCCATGCTAGTGTCCCGTGCGGTTCGTCCTGTCTTCAAATTCCGGCCCTTTTGGTCGCCGGCTGGGTTCCGCCTTCTCGGCTTAACTCTGGCCAGGCCTGGCGCGGCGCGTCTTGCCGGCAACCAAGATCTCTTGGAATTTCTTGACATGACGAACCGCACGGGCACTTGCGAGGGGAAAGTAGTTGTTGAAACAAGATAAGAAAAATTACTAGGTGAGATTGACAACGAGTTTATTTCGGCTAAACTTCCCTATGTCTTTTCCCATTTGAACGGCTTTTTTTGAAACGCGCGCATTCATCGCATCAATTCGGACCGGTGCTTGAGCTGTATTCCCTGTGCCGCCGGTTAGGTTGAGCGTAGCTTTGCCACCCCCAACCTTGAAGGAGAGCAAAGATGAGCGAAGAAAGCAAATGTCCGGTAACGGGCAAATCCGGCAGTACGGTAGCCGGCCGCGGTCCCACGGTTCGTGACTGGTGGCCCAACCAACTGAACCTGAATGTCCTGCACCAGCACCAGCCCGCCTCCAATCCCCTGGGACCTGACTTCAACTATGCCGAAGAGTTCAAGAAACTGGATTTTGCCGCTCTGAAGAAGGATCTGGTGGCCCTGATGACCGACTCCCAGGAATGGTGGCCGGCCGACTACGGTCATTACGGCGGACTGATGATTCGCATGGCCTGGCACAGCGCCGGCACTTACCGCAGCGGAGACGGGCGCGGCGGCGCCAGTACCGGAAATCAGCGTTTTGCGCCGGTCAACAGCTGGCCCGACAACGT
>DNUE01000015.1 GCA_003508005.1 Desulfobulbaceae bacterium | reverse complement strand
TGACGTTGATCCAGACGCTGGCGGCCAGCATCTCGGCCAGCGGCCTAAGTATGAACAGGGGAATGAACGGGTGCAGCATCAGCAGCAGTCTGACCAGGATGGCGCTGCCTACAGCCAGGAGCATGTTGGCTCCCGGCCCGGCCAGAGCGACCAGCAGCATTCCCTGGCGCGGGTCGCGGAAGTATGCGGAATTGACCGGCACCGGCTTGGCCCAGCCGATTTTCATGATAATGAAGGCCAGCACCCCCAGGGGGTCCAGGTGCTTGAGGGGGTTCATGGTCAGGCGGCCGGCATTCCTGGCCGTTGGGTCGCCGAGGCGCCAGGCCACGTAGCCGTGCGCCAGTTCGTGAAAGGTCAGCGCGAACAGAAAGGGCGGTGCCAGGATGATGATCTGCTGAATGATCTGATAGATGTCCATGGTCCTTTATTTGTCTTCCTGCACCATGATGTAATCCACATACGAGGTGGCGGCCTCGCCGGTGTTGTCGGAGTCGTTCATTATCGCAATTGATGCGGTTGCCGGCGGCTCGGTGCCGAAGCTTTTCCGGTAGTCGTCAAGGATGTTGATCTTTTCCTCTACCCATAGGCCGGTATCCTTGCTCCCGGCGCGCAGGACCAGCAGCCGGGCCTTGTCTGTATAGGGGCTGGGGTGGATGCCCTGTTCCTCCTCCTGGTTGGCCCAGATATAATTGAGGCTGCTGTGGGGAGGATAGGCACCGTACACTATTTTGGCAAGGCCGTATTTCATCTGTTCGCCCAGCGATGCCTGGCCAGGTTCATACTTGAACATGATATACACCCGAAGGGGATAGTCGTCACCCGCCTTCTCCAGGAGATTTCCCTTGGAATACACATTGTCCACCTTCCACCGCCATTTGACCACCGGATAGCGGACCACGTCGAACTCATGGATATAGCGGATGGCCGAGGCTGAATCGCTGCTTTGGGCCACAAGATAATTTTCGGTCTCCGTCTGTCGGACCTCGTAGGAGGAATGACGGGCAATCTTGGGAAAAGTGACCGTCTCCCAGTTGTCCAGGGTGGCGAAATCTTCGTGCAGTGCCACCTGGCTGGCCACAGCGGGGAAAGGCAGAAACGGCAGCGGCAGCAGGGAGAAAATGAACAGCAACAGACTCGTCTGCACAGTTATCTGGCCGGTGTGGTTGGCAGGGGGTAGTGGCTCTGGACAAAAAGGATGGCCTCCTCCCGGGTCCTGATTTCGCCGTTGAGTTGGGCCTCGATGACGTGGTTGAGGATGGTGCGGAAACTCGGGCCGGGGGAGTAGCCCAGCTTCTGCAGGTCGCTGCCCCTGAGGAAAGGCTGTTCGCTGTCCAGCCGGGTCACATACTGGGAGATCGCCTTCTGGTTCTGTTTTTTTCGGGCAATGGCCATCAGGTAGAGGAGGCCTTCGTTGTCCAGGTCCTGCAGGAGCCAGTAGATTTCACTGGGTTTCATGTAGGGCCGGTGCAGCATGTCCAGTGCAACCCGGTCGGCGCCGGCCTTCTGGCGCAGGAGTTTCTTCTCGATTTTCTCCGGCAGCTCGAAACGCTTGCAGAAGTTGATCAGCTCCCGGGTCCCGGAGCGGTTCATTATCCCCAGCAGATAGACCATCCACTGTTCAAAGGACTCGTCCAGGTACAGGAGCTTGAACCAGGACACCGCCCGGTTGGCCTGAGTCAGGACGTGGACGAAGCGGCGGTCGATCTTGAGGTTTGGCTTCAGGTCCGGCCAGAGAAACTGAAGCAGGTCATATTCGGCCATCCGCTTGAGGGCGGGGATGGGGTTGTCTTCGGAAAGGATGAGCTGCAGTTCGTGGAAGAAGCGTGGGGGAGAAAAGCGGTCGAACAGCTTCATCTGCACCGCGTTTTTGAGAAGTTTCTCCGTATGCTTGGTGATCCGGAAGTCCAGGCGCTGCTCAAAGCGGATGGCGCGGAAGATCCGGGTGGGGTCCTCCACGAAGCTCAGGTTGTGCAGGACGCTGATTCGTTCCTGCTTCAGGTCGTTCTGGCTGTTGAAGAAATCCACCAGGGTGCCGAACCGCTCAGGGTTGAGGTGGATGGCCATGGCGTTCACCGTGAAGTCCCGCCGGTAGAGATCAAGCTTGATGGAGGACAGCTCCACCGTCGGCATGGCAGCCGGATACTCGTAGTACTCCAGTCGGGCCGTGGCCACGTCGATGCGCAGCCCGTCTGAGAGGATGACCGTGGCCGTGCCGAACTTGCGGTGGGTGCGGACCGTAGCCTTCAGCACCACGGACAGCTCCTTGGCAAACTGGATGCCGTTGCCTTCGATGACGATATCCAGGTCCATGTTTTTGATTTGCAGGAGCAGGTCACGGACAAAGCCGCCCACCACATAGGCATGGAAATGCAGCCGCTCCGCAACTTCGCCGATCTGGCGCAACAGGACGATGATCGCGCGCTCCAGTTGCTCCGTCATCAGGGTCGTCAGGTTGCGGGTCCTGGTCGCAGACGGCAGTTCATCCTCATGCAGAAGGTTGCGGGGAAGGTGCGAGGGGTCGTTCACCAGCAGGTTGAGCAGGTCGGTGCGGGTGATGACCCCGAGGATCCGGTCATGCTCCACTACCGGGATGAGCCGTTGCCGATGGCCGATGATCAGCTCCTGGATGTCGGCCAGGGTCGCGGTGGGTGGCAGGGTGGCGATTTCCGTGGTCATGTAGTCGCTTACCGACAGGTCACCCAGCTTGTGGAAGATCGCCTTTTCCACCACCCGCCGGGAGATCATCCCCAGGATGCCGGGCGGCTGCCCTTCGTCGCCGTTTTCCATCTCCGCCACTACTACCGGCAGCACAGTGATGTTGTAGCGAGTCAGCAACTCGTTGGCCTGGTTGATATTGATATCGGGGGTGACGGAGATCACCGGCGAGGACATGATCTCCCCGGCTATTGCCCGGGGCCTGACGTAGCGGTGCAGGAGGTGCACCAGTTTTTCCTCCGCCTCGAACAGGGTCATGTCCCGGATGGTGGCTGACGCCGCGGAAGCATGGCCGCCGCCGCCGAAGTCCCGGGCAATGATCCCAGCGTTCACCTCGGGAATGCGGCTGCGGGCGATCAGGTAGATCCTTTCGCCCATGCATACCAGGCCGAAGAGCACGTCAAGGTTCTCCATGACCATGAGCCGGTGCAGGATCACCGCGAAGCTGTCCACATACTCCGGCAGGGTCAGCTTGGTGATGACGATCTCGATGGACTGGATGGTGTAGGTGGTGGCGTTTTTCAGCAGGTTGCCCAGCAGGCCCACCTGTCTGCTGGACAGGTCCTGGGAAACGAATTGGCTGACGATGTCCAGATTGGCGCCGTGCTCCAACAGCCAGGAGACGGCCCGAAGGTCGGCGGCCGTGGTATTCGCATGCAGGAAATTGCCGGTATCTTCGTAGATGCCCAGCGCCAGGAGGGTGGCTTCCTGTGTGGTAAGTTCGATCTGACGCTCCTGGAACAGGCGGACAAAGATGGTGGAGGTGGCGCCCACCATTTCGATGACCTCCAGGTCCCCGGCCATGTCGCCGGCTGTGGCCGGGTGGTGGTCGTAAATGTGCAGATCGAGATCCGGGTTGGCCAGGCACTCCTGGAGTTTGCCGATTCGGTTCGGCTGGCGAGTGTCCACCACGATCAGGCGGGTCACCTTCTCCAGGTTGATATTCTTCAGCCGTTTGAAGGAGTAGATGTTGCTGAATTCCTGGCCCAGATAATCGCGCAGGACCTTTTCCTGGGAGCCGGCAAAAACGATCTCCGCCTGGGGATACAGTTTCTTGGCGGCCACCGTCGAGGCCAGGGCGTCGAAATCCGCATTGAGATGTGTAGTGATGACCTCCATATTATTAATTATACTCTACTGGTTTCATTCGGCAAAGCGAATCAGCCCTTGCCCGGTGTTCGGTGGTTCATTTGTCAGTCTCGCCAAAGTGCAAGACTGACGCCGGCAGGCCGTATAAGATTTTGAAAGTACAGTCGCGGATGCCCAGTGTTTTGAGTCTTTGCGAGGTCATCTTCATCTGATCAGGTGATGGATAAGGGGCAGGGTCAGAAACGAGGCAATGATCCCGAAGCCGACCAGGGCGGAACTGAGGCGCGGTTTGAGGCCGGCGATGGAGGCCAGCGCGCCGGCGGTGACCATCGGCGGCATGGCGGTTTCAAAAAGGGCTACCTGGACCGCCGTGCCTGATATTCCGAAAAAAGCACATCCTCCTGCAAAGACCAGGGGCGTCACCAGGAGACGGATGCTCAGGCCGGCGACAAAGGGCTGCACCTCGGCGGCAGGCATGCGCAGATGGAGCTGAAAGCCGATGGCCACCAGCACCACCGGCACCAGAGAGCGGGCGGTCATCTCCAGCACGGCGAGCAGCCAGCCGGGGAGGACAACCCCGTGCAGGGCAAGGGCAGTAGCCAGTGCCAGAAAAGGTGGGAACAGGACGACCCTCTTGATGATTTCCATGGGGCTTGGCCTTCCCGCTCCCCCATAAAGGGCCAGGATCAAGGTGCCGTAAGTCGACAGCGCCAGAAAGGAGCCGAACTGGTCATAAAGTATGGCGTAGGGAATGCCGCTTTCCCCAAAGAACTGCTCCACCATGGGGATACCGAGAAACGAGGTATTGCCAAGAGGGATCAGCAGCAGGAGCGCACCGGTGATCTCCCGAGGCCAGCGGGCAAGTCTGCAGACGCCCCAGACCAGCAGGCCGGCAAAGAGCACCACCGCCCAGGGCATCAGCACCGGCACCAGCAAGTCCTTGGAGAGGACAAGCCTGGGGACCTGTACCAGGATGAGGGCCGGCAGGGCTGCATAGATGACGTACAGGTTGAGGCCACGGTCGACATCAGCCGGAAACCCTGGGATACGCCGCATGATCTGGCCTGCAGCGATCAGGATAAGAAAGGGCAGGGTTTGTTCCATGGAATACCAGACCAGCCGAGTATGAAAAGAGAGAAGGTCATGCAAGTTGATTAAATATATAACTATACGATTTTTCTAAGAAAAGCAAGTCGTTATTTATCGGCTCCCTTCGATTCTGAAGCACTTTTGCACCCCTTCCCCCTGTAGAGTTATTTTGCTTGGGCGGTCAGCCGGGTTTACAGGGTGGAATTTGTCATATTTATCAATAAATTTGATCTAGTAAATGATCAGGGAGCAGTCCGGCATGCGCAAGGCCTTACTGTTGCGAGGCCACTTCAACTGGCGGCCGGCATGTTTTTTTGGTACTATTGGACAAGGGTCCGCAGACGCTTGCGTTCTGACAGGAGGCGTCTCTCGCGAGACCTATTCACCCAAGCTCAGGAGAGTGAAAATGGAAACCAGACCAAAAATCGTCATCTCGTCGCTTGACCTGGAACGGCTGGAAGACCTGCTCGACTCATTGCCTGGCAATGAATTTCCGGGAAGGAACGAGTTGGAAGAGGAACTGGCCCGGGCGGAGGTGGTTGACCCGAAGGATATTCCACCAACGGTGGTGACCATGAACTCCACGGTACGATTTAGAGTGCATTCTTCGCCGCAGGAGTTCGAATTGACTCTTGTCTATCCCGAGGACATCGACACAAGTGGCCACAAGATTTCGATCCTTGCGCCGGTTGGCAGCGCCCTGCTCGGACTTTCCCAGGGAGATGAAATCGAGTGGCCGAAGCCGGGTGGCGGTGTGTTGCGGGTTCGCATTGAGGAAGTCACGTATCAACCCGAACGGGCTGGCGAGTACTACCGATAGGCTGCCACCGGCCAGGATGCTCCGCACCGTTTCCGTTGAATCGGTTGTTGACTTTTCGCGGGGATGCCTTACTTTAGCATGAACTGCAATCCCCGATGCAGCCATGATGGCGGCATCGGGATTTTTTTATTTTGCGAGGAATACCATGAAAATTGATGACAAGACGTATGTGGCCATTGACTACCGGTTGACGCTTGCCTCCGGAGAAGAAGTGGATAGATCCAAGGAGGGAGAACCTCTTGGTTTTGTGACCGGTGCCGGCCAGATAATTCCGGGCCTGGAGAAGGCTCTGATGGGAAAAACCGTGGGCGACCGCTCCCAGATCGTCATAGCTCCTGAAGACGGGTACGGGCCGGTGGACGAGAGCATGTTTCAGGAATTGCCCAGGAGCCAGTTTCCTGACGACTGCGAGATCGAACCGGGCATGACTTTTCACGCCCAGGGACCGCACGGTCCGTTCATGCTGAGCGTGGCGCAGATCAATGCCAACGATACGGTCACCGTTGACCTGAACCATCCCCTGGCCGGGCAGCAGCTCCATTTTGACGTGACCGTGGTTGAGGTCCGGGAGCCGCGTGCCTCCGAACTGGCTTCCGGCTGCGGCTGCGGAAGCAGCGATGCGGAGAGCTGCAATTCGGGGAACTGTGGTTCGGGCTGCAACTGCGGGTAGTTTCCCCGTCCCTTTCAGTCTGCTAACCCGGGACAGCTTCTGAGCAGCCTGTCCCGGGTTCTTTTTTCCCTGGTTGCCTCTGCTGACCGAGCAGGTGCAGCAGGGTCTGCAACTTTTCCTGCAGGGCTGCCTTCTCCTCGGGCAGGAGAAGAAAACCGGGAATCGGTCGTGCCATCTGTTCGATGGCGCGATGCATCGTTTCCTTCCCCGTTTTTCCCGCCGCCTTCTGGCGGAGGACTGTGTTCATGTTGCCCCACGGCCGGCCCTGGTCCAGATGCTCGATGCACTGCATGACGATGGTGTTCAGGGTCAGGAACAGCGGCTCGACCTCTGCCTCGCCCTGTTCGTCGCAGCGTACCCGCGAGCCGAAACTCCGGCACATGAAGGGCCGCACCGGGTAAATGCTGCAGATTCCGTCCCGCAGGAAGACGCAGGGGGTAAGGTCCCATGAACCGGGATCCGCGGCAATATCCTCGCCCCGGAGGCAGGCGGCGGCGAACTGGTTGGTGGTTGCCAAGGGAGCCCGCGAATTGCCGGGCAGGGCAGCGAGCAGGGGAATGAAGTCCGGGCGCTGGCGGGCAAGAAACTCGTGAATCAGATCCCCTTCCAGGGTCGTCATGGTCACGCTCTGGGTGCAGCAGGTGGCGCATCCCTTCCGGCAGGCAAGAACAAACGTCCCCGCCCATTTTTCATAGAGGGCGAAAATGGCAGAAAGGGTGTCCAGGGGCGTCATTGTTTGGCGGTTGGCAGGAAAACAGCAGTGCGATCGAGGGGTTACTCCTGTTTACGTTCTTCCATCTCCTTGGCACGCTGGGCCTCCTTGTCAACAACCGTTTGCGCCTTTTCAATCGGTGTCTTGATCGCCCTGACCGCTTCCTGGCCTGCCTGTTCGGTCATGGCCTCGATCTTGCCCTTTTTCTTCTCATCGTCATTGCCGCTGGAACAGGAACACAGCAGCATTGCCGCCGCAACCGCTATCAATACTGATCTGCTAAACCGCATGCTTTCCTCCGGAAACTGGAATTGATGAAAATCGAACGGTGGCCAGGAGCACTTTTCCCTCGTTGTTCACCTGTCTGAAACGGATGAAGGGGTTTGATCCAGTCCCTGCCGGCTCATTTTTTCACGGCCAGCAGGCCCCAGAGCACCAGGCCGAAGGCGATCATGAACGTGCTGAGCAGCTGGCCCATGGTCAACTTGAACATGAGCAGGCCCAGGTAGGGGTCGGGTTCGCGGAACCATTCGGCAAGGATGCGGACCAGGCCGTAAAGGATCAGGAACAGGGCAAGCATGGAGCCGTGCGGCCAGAAACGCGACGGTGATTCGCCCCAGGGTTTGTGCTTCACGGCCCACAGGATGGAGAACAGCAGCAGGCCTTCGAGCAGGGCCTCGTAGATCTGGGAGGGATGTCGGGACAGCAGACCGGCGCCGGGAAAGACCATGGCCCAGGGGACGTCGCTGACCCGGCCGTACAGTTCGCCGTTGATGAAGTTGCCGATTCGGCCTAATCCCAGGCCCAGCGGGATGGTGACCACATAGAGGTCGGCCGCCTTCCAGAAGCTGAGCCGGTGATAGCCGCAGAACAGCACCCCGGCAAGGATGACCCCGATGCACCCGCCGTGGAAGGACATCCCCCCCTCCCAGGTGGCGAAGATCTCCAGCGGGTGGGCGAGAAAATAGGCGGGCTGGTAAAAGAAGACATAGCCGAGCCGGCCGCCGATTATCACCCCGAGGATCAGATACAGATTGAGGTTGTCGAAGCGTTCGGCCAGTCCGGGGAAGCGGAAGCGGCGGAGCTGGTATTTGACCAGCAGATAGGTCGCCCCGAAGCCGAGCACGTACATGAGCCCGTACCAGCGGACCTTGAGGGGGCCGAAGGCGATGATGACCGGATCGATATGGGGATAGGTGAGCATGCCGCGATCAGAGATACCCTAATTTTTTCAGGTGCACCTGGAGGACCGAGATTGCCGCCGGGGTGAGGCCGGAAATCCGCGAAGCCTGGCCAAGGGAAAGAGGCCGCACGGCTTTCAGCTTTTCCACCACTTCGTTGGAGAGGCCGGGCAGTCCCTTGTACTCCAGGCCGGGAGGCAGCAGGGTCCGCTCGAGCTTCTTGAAGCGGGCAACCTGTTCCTCCTGTCGTTGAATATAGCCATCATACTTGATCTGCAGCTCAATTTCATCCCTGAAGGGCAGCTTTTCCAGATCCATATCCAGAACGAGTTCAGCGCAACGGGACAGCCTGGCCAGGCCGGCCAATTTGATTTCAGGCCGTCGCAGGAGGTCGGCCAGGGATGAGGTCTGCTTGAGCGGGACGCTGGACAGCTCGCCCAAGGCCGCGTTGACCCCGGCCGTCGGCCTGATGCGGGTAGTGTGCAGGAGAACGGTTGCCCGCTCCACCAGATTTTTTTTCTCCTGGTACGCCCGCCAGGTGTCCTGGTCCACCAAGCCGATGCGGTAGCCGATCTCGCACAGGCGCTGATCGGCATTGTCCTCCCGCAGGAGAAGACGGTATTCGGCCCGGGAGGTGAACAACCGGTAAGGCTCCCTGGTGCCCTTGGTGACCAGGTCGTCAATGAGGACTCCAATATAGGCCTGGGACCGGTCGAGAATGAGAGGTTCCTCTCCCCGCGCATAGTGGACTGCGTTGATCCCGGCCATCAGTCCCTGGGCGGCGGCCTCCTCGTAGCCCGAGGTGCCGTTGATCTGGCCGGCGAGAAAGAGCCCGGCCACCCGTTTTGTCTGCAGGTCAGGGGTGAGTTCCAGGGGGTCGATGAAATCGTATTCGATGGCGTAGCCCGGCCGGATGATCCGGGCGTTCTCAAGGCCGGCAATGGAGCGGACCATCCTGATCTGGGTCTGCAGGGGCAGGCTGGTGGGGATGCCGTTGGGATAGATCTCCACGGTGTCCAGCCCCTCGGGCTCGAGNNCGAGGAAGATCTGGTGCCGCCCCTTGTCAGGAAAGCGCATGACCTTGTCCTCTATGGACGGGCAGTAGCGGGCGCCGATGCCCTCGATGATCCCGGCATACATGGGCGACTGATCGATGCCGCTCCGGATGATGGCGTGCGTTGTCTCGTTGGTGTAGGTGATGTGGCACGGCCGCTGCGGCAGCGGCGGCGGTCCGATGCTGCCGAAGGAGAAAAGCCAGGGCGGGTCGTCGCTGTACTGGGGCTCGAGGTTGCCGAAGTCGATGGACCTGGCGTCAAGCCGGGGCACGGTACCGGTCTTCATTCTGCCGACCCTGAACCCGGTTTCCTTGAACCATTTTGCAAGAGAAATTGACGGGGCATCGCCCATGCGGCCGGCCGGAAAACTCTTCAGGCCGATATGGGTCAGGCCGTTGAGAAAGGTCCCGGTGGCCACTACCACGGCGCGGACCGGGACGGTTTCTTCCAGGGAGGTGCGGACCCCGCAGACCCGGCCGTCTGCCAGGAGTATTTCGTCCACCACCGCCTGCCGGATCTCCAGGCCGGGCTGGTTTTCCAGGGTATGCTTCATTCGCAGGCGGTAGAGGAGGCGGTCGGCCTGGGCCCTGGACGAGCGGACCGCAGGGCCCTTGCTGGTGTTGAGCCGGCGGAACTGGATGCCGGTGGCATCTATATTTTTGGCCATTTCGCCGCCCAGGGCGTCGATCTCCTTGACCAGGTGCCCCTTGGCCAACCCGCCGATGGCCGGGTTGCAGGACATGGCGCCGATGGTGTCAACGTTCATGACGCAGACCAGCGTCCGCATGCCCAGCCGGGCGCAGGCAAGGGCCGCCTCGCAACCGGCATGGCCGGCGCCGATCACTGCGATATCGAAGTCAGGCATGGTCAGATGTCATTTGGTATTTGCCGGCTGGGCGAGGGTGTTGCCGTGATGCTGCTTCCAGCGCAGCAGGGGCCTTCTGGCCGCCCGCCAGTATCCCGGGGTCAGCAGAATCACCACGGTGTACAGTTCAAGGCGGCCGGCCAGCATACAGAAGGTGAGCACCAGCTTGGCGAGGGCCGGCAGGTGGGCAAAATTCTGGGTCGGGCCGACCATGGCAAGGCCGGGGCCGATATTGTTCAGGGTGGCGATGACCGCGGTGGGGCCGGTGATGATATCGACGCCCAGCGAGGTGACGATCAGGCTGGCGGCTAGGAAGAAGGCAAGGTATATCGCGAAAAAACTGAGGATGGCGATCATCACCTCCTGGGGAACCCTGGTTTTGCCGAGCTTGATGGATTCAACCTGGCGGGGATGGACCAGCTTGTGGAGCTGGGAAACCGCATATTTGAAAAAGAGCAGCAGGCGGACCACCTTGATGCCGCCCCCCGTCGAGCCGGCACAGCCGCCGACAAACATGAGGCTGACCAGGAAAACCCGGCAGAAGGGGGGCCAGGCGTCAAAGTCGGCGGTTCCGAAGCCGGTGGTAGTCATCACCGAAACGACCTGGAAGAGGACGTCCAGGAGGTTACGGCCCATGTGGGTGTAGGTCCCGGTAGCCTGGTTGACGGAAAAGATGAGCATGGCGGCAGTCAGGATAAGGGCCAGGTAAAACCGGAATTCCTCGCTGTGCCAGTAGGAGCGGATGCCCTGGCGAAGGACCAGAAAGTGCAGGGAAAAGTTGACTCCGGCCAGGAACATGAACAGGATGATGACCAGCTGGATATAGGGCGACGGGTAATGGGCGATGGAGGCGTTGAAGTTGGAAAAGCCGCCGGTGGCGAGGGTGGAAAAGGAGTGGGTGAGGGCGTTGAAGAAGTCGACGCCGCCGAGCATCAGCAGCACCGTTTCGACGGCGGTCATCGCGACGTACACGCTCCACAGGATGCGGGCGGTGTCCTGGATCCTCGGCGCCAGTCTGTCCTTGGTGGGGCCGGGGGCCTCGGCCTGGAAAAGCTGCATGCCGCCGATGCCCAGCAGGGGGAGGATGGCCAGGGCCAGAACGATGATCCCCATGCCGCCCAGCCAGTGGGTCATGGCCCGCCAGAAGAGCAGGCTTTTGGGCAGCACTTCGATGTCGGTCAGAATGGTCGAACCGGTGGTGGTGAAGCCGGACATCGATTCAAAGAGGGCATCGACAAAGGACGGGATGGCGCCGGAGAGATAATAGGGAAGCGCACCGAGCAGGGCGAGCACCAGCCAGCTGAAGGTGACGATGGCGAAGCCGTCCCGGTAGCCGAGCTCCTTTTCCGGCAGGAACGCGGCGATGAGCAGTCCGCCGGCGACCAGACCACAAGCGGAACAGAGGAAAAAGATCGGGATCATCCCGTCGTGATAGTACACGCTGAAGGGGACCGGCGTCAGCAGCATCATCGACAGGATCAGCAGAAGCTTGCCGAGAAGATTGAAAACGCCGCCTGTTCGCATGGGTTCCTATGAAAAGCGTTCTGAATCCGGCCTGTGCCGATCAGTCGTTGGGAAAAAAGAAGTTTTCCACGTCCTTGGCCACAACCTGGGAAAAAAAGGTGACCAGGATGTCGCCGGGCTTGATGACCGTCGAGCCCGAGGGGATAAAGGCCTTCTGGTCCCTGACCACGGCGCCGATCAGGAGGCTTTTGGGGCAGTCGAGCTCTTTGAGCGGCACCTGGTTGAAGGTCCTGTGGTCCGGAACCTTCACCTCCATGACCTCCGCGTCGGTATCCAGGATGGTGGCCACGGAAATGATGGAGCCGCGGCGCACATAGCGCAGGATCATATCGGCGGCGACCTGGCGGGGACTGAGGGAGACGTCGATGCCCAGCTTGCCGAGCATGGGGATAAAGTCGTGCCGGGTGATTTTGGTGATGCAGCGTTTGGCGCCGTGATGCTTCGCCAGGAGACTGGAAAGGATGTTGGTGGTGTCCGAACCGGTCACGGAAATGACCAGGTCGGCGGACTCGATGCCCTCGTTGAGCAGTTCGTGGGCATCAAGCCCGTCAAAGTTGAGGACGATGGTATGTCCCAGGTTTTCCGAGAGAAAATCGCATCGCTGCGGATCTTCCTCCACCAGCTTGACATCGATATCGAGTTCTTCGAGCTGGCGGGCCACCATGTAGCCGATATGGCTGCCGCCGATGATGAATACCTTGCGGGGCAGGTGGCTGGCGATTTTGAACATCTGCTCGATCTGGGGCATGTCCTTTTTCAGGGCCATGAGATAGATCTTGTCGCCGGCATGGAGAACGCTGGTTCCATGGGGAATGATGGTTTGGTTGTCCCGGACGATGGTGGCGATTACATACTGGTGGGCAGGGTGACGCCGTTTGAGATCGAACAGGGTCAGCCCGACAAGGGGGCTGTGTTCATGGAGCTGGTAGCCCATGAGCAGGACCTGCCCCATGGCGAACTCCGAGTTGTGAAAGGCCTCGGAGGCATGGACGAGCTGCATGATGGTCTCGACCATCGCCCAGTCCGGGCTGATGATCAGGTCTATGCCCAGCGCTTCCTCGTTGAGGGACATGCCCGGGGTGAGAAAGTCCTCGTTGCGGACCCGGGCGATGCGCGTCTTGACATCGTACTGCCGTGACATGATGCAGGCGACCAGGTTGACCTCATCGCTGTCGGTGACGGCGATGAAGAGACCGGTTCTGGCGATACCTGCCTCGGCGAGCGTCCGGGCCGAGGCCCCTGAGCCGTGCACGGTCAGGATGTTCAGGTCTCGATCGATCCGCTGCAACTTATCCTTGTCCCGGTCGATGAGGACGACCTCCCTCCCTTCCCCGGAAAATTTCTCGCACAGGTACTGGCCCACCTGGCCGGCTCCGACTATCATGATCAGCACGCAGCTCTTCTCCCTCTAGTCCTGTTGGGAATACTCATGCCGAAAAGCATAGAGTGATCCGGCCTCTTTTGCAACCTCATCCACTCCGCAGACACTCCTTGCCGCACCTGGGCCGCATCCTTTCCTGGCTACCCGCCGCTGTGATTTAAGCATATTTCATGGTTTGCCGGCGTGGGAATCACATAGAAGGCGATTCTGACAAAATTGTTTGACAGACAAGATGTACTGTGATTAAAATACAAAATTTTGATAATGTAAATGACAAGCTTTATGCCCCGTGCATCCTCTCTGCCCTTGTCGATGTACCGCATGCCTATCAATCCCTTGAGCGCCGGCACATCGGAACAGATGAGTTGACGGGAGATTACTTTGTGGCGCCCTGGTAATGAGGGCCAGGCTTGTCGAAGCACAGAAAAGGAATATACGCAATGAGTAAACAAACATTTCAGCCCAGCAATACAAAACGCAAGCGGACCCATGGCTTCCTGGTGCGTATGAGCACAAAGGGCGGCCAGTCGGTCATCAGAAGCCGCCGGGCCAAAGGCAGAAAACGTCTTTCCGCGTGACCATGTGAAAAGGTTCGGGCTCCCCAAGGATAACCTCCTCAGGAAATCCAGGGAGTTTGCACGGGTGTACAGGGAGGGACGGCGGTTGCAGGGGGCTGGATTTTCCCTGATCGTCCTGGCCAACAACCTTGCCAGCAGCAGGCTGGGAATCAGTGTGCACCGCATGGTCCGTGGAGCCGTGCGCCGCAACAGGATAAAGCGGATGTTCAGGGAAGTTTTTCGGTTGCGGCGGGACGAGTTTCCGGGGTTCTGTGACATCGTTGTCACCGTGCGGCCCGATTTTGCCTGCCCGGCCACCTCCTTGCTGCAGGCGGCAGTCAGGGCAGCGCTCGCCCGCATATGAGCCGTGTCGATATGCACGGGGCAGGCAGAGAGCCGGCACTTCCCGTAGAGGGAAGGAAGGGCAGCCATGTGGCCCTCCTGGTCGTCCTGGTCCTCCAGGGCTATAAATCCTATGTTTCACCCCTTCTTCCTCCCAGCTGCAGATTTACTCCGACCTGTTCACAGTATGCGATTGAAGCTGTGCGGAAGCACGGTGTTGTGCGCGGACTTTGCCTTTCGCTCTGGCGCCTGCTCCGCTGTCATCCTTTTGCCCGCGGTGGCTATGATCCGGTCAAGTGAATTCCCGACCGTCACTTGGGCTCAATCTCCATCCTCGCCACAGGCCAGGTCCGGTGACAGGCTGGTTTGCCCGCCCTCCTGCGGGGACTTTGGCCGTTCCCTTGACGTCGCCTTGCGGGACCGTCAACAATGATTGAGGTACTTTCGTAATGGACATGTACAGGGCCTTTCTGGCGATTATTATTTCCTTTCTTATTCTTGTTGGCTATCAGTATTTATTCGTGCCGTCCCCGGTTGAACAGCCTGCTGTCTCGCAGGAGGCCCAGCAGCCGCCGGACGCCGGTAAGCAGGATGCTGGCCCCGCAGTTGCGCTGCCTCCCGCCGAGGCCACAAAAGTCGACCCGGCCGCCCGGGAGATTACCGTGGAAACCCCCCTGTATACAGCAGTCATCCATGAACAGGGCGGCGGGATAAAGAGTTTTGTCCTGAAGGGATATAACAAGGAATTGAAGGCGGAGAGCGGCGCCATGCAGCTTGTCCAGACCAGCCTTGTTACCGAGTTGCCCATGCTCTTCTCCTTGCGCGGCGGCACGCCGGAGGGGCTGCCGGTGTATCGCGCCGAAAAGGAAAAAATCACCGTGGCGGAGGTCGACGGCAAGACATCCCTAATCATGCAGGCCGACCTTGCCGGAGATATCCGGATTGTCCGCACCCTGGTCTTTGATCCGGCCAGCTACCTGATCGGAGACAGCTACCGGGTGGAGAATGGTTCGAGCGTGCCGGTGTCAACCCAGCCCGCCGTGGTGTTGACCAACAAGCCCTTTTCCGCGGAAAATGCTGCCAGCCGCTTCATGTTCAGCGGCCCGGTCGCCTTGGTGAACGGCTCCCTGGCCGAGGTCAAAGGCAAAAAACTGAGCAAGGGAACGGAGACCCTGCAGGGTGAAATAGGCTGGACCGCTTACGAGGACAACTATTTCATCTGCGCGATTCTCCCCGAAACGGCCGGCAACCGGACCGTAACCCTGAGCGCCCAGGATGAAACAGTGCGCACGGTTCTGAGTGACGAGGCAGCCGTTCTGGATCCGGCGGCCGCCCGTGAATTCAACTACAGCGTGTACTTCGGACCCAAGAAGCTGACGCTATTGAAGCAGGTTGACCAAGACCTGTCCAAGGCGATCAATTTCGGCTGGTTCGACGTCCTGGCCAAGCCTATGCTCTGGCTGCTCAACTTTTTTTATGACTTCATCGGCAACTACGGCATTGCCATCATCCTTCTCACGGTGGTGATCAAGGGCGTTTTCTGGCCGATCACCCAGAAAGGGATGAAGTCGATGAAGAACATGCAGAAGCTTCAGCCCAAGGTCGCCAAGCTCAAGGAAAAGTACAAGGGTGATCCCCAGAAAATGAACCAGGAAATGATGGCCCTCTACAAGACATACAAGGTCAATCCCCTGGGCGGCTGCCTGCCGCTGCTCCTGCAGATTCCTTTCTTTTTCGCCCTGTATAAGGTCCTGCTCATGTCCATCGAGCTTCGGCATGCGCCGTTCATGCTGTGGATCAATGATCTGGCCGCGCCGGATCGGCTGTGGGTCGGCTTTGACATCCCTTTCCTGCACGGCATCCCAGTTCTGACGCTCCTTATGGGGGCCTCCATGTACTTGCAGCAGAAGATGACGCCGACCACCGCAGATCCCACTCAGGCCAAAATCATGCAGATGCTGCCGATCATTTTTACCTTTATGTTTCTTAACTTTGCATCAGGGCTTGTCCTGTACTGGTTTGTCAACAACCTGCTTTCCATCCTGCAGCAGCAGCTTATCAACCGGCAGACCAGGGCGTAATCAAGATCTTGAGGAATCAATCAATGGCAAAAGCAAAGGATTTTTACAGCAAAAACGTTACCGAAGCAATCCGGCAGGCATGCGCGGAATTCTCCACCTCTCAGGAAAATCTTGACATAGAGGTTATGGAAACCGGCTCAGCCGGGATTTTTGGCCTTTGCCGAAAACGGGCCCATATCCGTGTCACCCGCAAACAGGCTGTCGCCGAGGAGGAACCGCGGACGAGCGTTCCGGCAAGATCCGTTCAGGCTGCAGCCCCGGCCGAGGAGAAACAAGAGCCGGAGTTGCCCTCTGCTGCCGACGCCGGAGAGGAGGCTGCGTCTGCTGAGCCGGTTCGCGGCAAGGGGCGGCGGGAAAGAAAACGCAGCCCGAAGGCGGAACAGGTGGCCGCGCCTGCTGTCGCGCCTGCTGCTCCCACCCGTTCGCCGGAGCCCGTCGAACCGTTCGAGCCGCCTACGGAGGAGGTGCTGGCCCGAATCCAGTCGGATCTCGCCCAGACCCTGCAGTTGATGGGTTACGGGTCTGAGGTCAAGGTGCACTTTGCCGAGAACGCCGTGCAGTGTCATATCAGCGGGGAGCATGAGGAACAGATCGTCGGGCCGGATGGCCGGACACTGGACAGCTTGCAGTATCTGCTGCGGAAAATGTTGTCCCAGGTGCTGCCGGACAGAATGAATGTCGCTCTGGACATAGGGAATTTCAGGGAACGGCGGACCGAAGAGTTGAAAAAAATGGCCGTTGCCCTTGCCGAACAGGTTAAGGAGGATGGCAAGACCCAGTCGATCCCGGCGCTGAATCCCTCAGAGCGGCGGGTGGTTCATGTCGTCCTGCAGGATGACAAGGGAGTCCGTTCCAGAAGCGTGGGTGAGGGACTGTTCAAGAAGGTCCTGATCTATAAGCCCGGCAACAAGGTGCGCAAATCAGGATCACGGCGCAGAGGGCGCCAGGGTGGCGGGTCTGAGGAACAATGACACCATTGCCGCCATTGCCACTCCTCCGGGAACGGGCGGAATTGGCATAATCCGCATCAGCGGCGTCGGAGCCCGTGCAATCCTGCAGCGGTTGTTCACCCCCAGCCGCAGGCATGTCGGCCTGAAAAGCCATACCCTGTATCACGGCACCGTCGCCGGCAGGGATGGCCGGGTCCTGGACGAGGTGCTCGCCGTGTTCATGCGGGCCCCCCGCACCTATACCAGGGAGGACGTGGTGGAGTTGCACAGCCACGGCTCCTATCTGGTACTTTCCTCCATTCTTGCAGAAGTGCTGCGCCTCGGCGCTCGGCTTGCCGAACCAGGGGAATTCACCAAACGGGCCTTTCTGGCTGGCCGGATTGATCTCACCAGGGCCGAGGCGGTCATCGATCTGCTCCAGGCGAAAACCGGGACCGGCGCCGAGTTGGCTGTCGGCCAGTTACAGGGGCGACTTTTCCAGCTCATAGAGGAAATCAGGCAGGGATTGGTTGATATCCTAGCCGTGCTGGAGGTAGCCATTGATTTTCCCGAGGACGATCTTGAGCTGCTCGACAGCCAGCGCATCCTGACCCAGCTCGGCGAGCGGGTTGAAGCCCCGCTGACCGAACTCATTGCCATGGCTGACCGGGGCAAGATCTACCGCGAGGGGGTCAATATTGTCATCGCCGGTCTGCCCAATGTGGGGAAATCGAGCCTGCTCAACGCAATGCTCCAGGAAGAGCGTGCCCTAGTCACCCCTGTCCCCGGCACCACCCGCGACACCATCGAGGAGGTCATCTCCGTCAGGGGGGTGCCTGCCCGCCTGGTTGATACTGCCGGTATCCGGGCGGCGACCGAGTCCGTTGAGGAGATGGGAATACAGCGGGCCCGTCAGAAAGTTCGCGAAGCAGACCTGGTGCTTTTCATGGTGGACGCCTCTGCCCCCCTTTCCGCCGAGGATATGGAGCTGTATGCCTCTCTCGGTGATGTGGCAAGGATCGTGGTCCTGAACAAGATCGACTTGGTGACCAGGGATGATCTCGATGCCATGGCCGCCCATTTTTATGACGACCGACCGGTCAGCATCTCAGCGCGGCATCATGCCGGTCTCCCCGCCCTGTACGAAGCGGTCTACAACCATATCATGGGGGATGCCTCTCAGGTGCGGGAGCGGGAGGCCTGCTCCCCCAATATACGCCACCGGGCGGTGCTCGAGGAAACCCTGGCGGCCTGCGCCCGGCTGCGCCAGGCCCTTGCCGCGGGCATTCCCGTTGATCTGGTGGCTGTCGAGGTCCAGACGGCCTTGGACTGCCTGGGCGATATCATCGGCTTGACCACGCCGGATGAGGTGCTGGACAGGATATTTGCCGAGTTCTGCATCGGCAAATAAGAGGCGGGATCGAAGCTATTCTTTTTCCGAAATTGACTTGGAGGCCGTTGAACTGCTTTGCGCCGGTGTCTGCTGCTGTGATGAGGAGATTTCGCCGTTCAGCCGGGCGCCTGGTTCCACGGTGAGGGTTGCGGCGACAAGACTGCCGTGGACAAAGGCGGTGCGGTGCATGGACACCTGCTGCGCCTTGATATTGCCTTCGACCGTGCCGTGGCAGATCAGGTTGACAAGATCAAGGTCGCCAAGTACCTTGCCGCTTTCGCTCAGCACCAGATGCTCGCCCTTGATATTGCCCTCCACCAGACCGTCAATACGCGCCTTTCCCTTGAATCTGAGCTCACCGATCATCCGCATGTCCTTGGCGAGGATGGAAGAAATCACCTCACCCGAACTGGGCGAACTCTCTAAGAGAGGGTCCTTTTTGCGGAAAAACGACACGAAACGCCCTTATTTGTCGGCCGGAAGAGAGAGGTTGGCCACTTTTATGTATTTCATGGGATCGACGAACTTGCCACGGTGCTGAACCCCATAGTGCAGATGCGGTCCGGTGCTCCGGCCGGTATTGCCCACCAGGCCGATGGCCTGCCCAAGTTTCACCTTTTCGCCTTCCTTGACCAGGGTCTTCTGCAGGTGGGCATAGAGGGTTTCAAAGCTTTTGCCATGGGAAAGGATCACGTAGCGGCCATAGTCTTCTTCATAGGCGACCATTTTGACCACTCCGTTGGCAGTGGCGTTGACCTTGTCCCCAGACCTGCCCCTGAAGTCAATCCCGGGATGAAAGGCTTTTTTATTGAGAAGGGGATCGATGCGGCTGCCGAACTTGGAGCTGATCTCACCAGGCACCGGTCGGCCAAGTGGCAGTGATTTCAATATGTCCAGATATTTGTCTGTCAGGGAAATGAGGTGTTCACCATACTTTTCTTCAGGGGCAATGAATGGGCCGCCGCTGTATCCCGCTTCCTCATCGAGCCTTACCTTGATGCCCACATGTTCCATGATCTCCTGAATGATCTGGCTCCGTTCGTCAAGGCGGCTGATGCTGCTCTCCAGGAGGTTGCTGCGGTCCTGCTCCATCCGGAAGATATTGGCCTCGTAGCGGGTTACCAGCCGGTCGCGTTCCAGCTGCACGTCTTCCAATTTGGCAGTGGTCGCGGCAAGCTCCTTGTCCATCTCTGCCGCCGCCGCGATCAGCGCTTTGTTTTTGTTCATGAAGTGAAGGCAGGTAAGCGATCCGGCGGTCATCAGCGAGGAAATGACCAAGGTGGCGACAAGAAGGTTGCGGAGGAATTTTCTGCTCACGGCATAGGCGCGACCAGTGCCTGTTTCGCCGGTAATGATGATATGCAATCGTTCGTCTGGCATGAACCCTTTCCCTGTTTCGGGTTTGTCTGGCGACACTATTGCCTAGTGCCCATGATACGCATCGTACTGCAGGTTGTGTTTCTATACCCTCCCTGATCATGTTTTGCAACATGATTCCTCTATTATGTAACATATTGAATTAAAAGAAGTATTAGAAACAGGGAAGAGGGGGAAATCCGCGCGGCCGTGATATGCGGCCCTCCGGCGGCAAACCCTTTTTTTTGTCGGAATCGCATAGAGTGCGATTCCGACGCCGGCGAGTTGCGTGAGATATTGAAACAGATTGGCTGACAGCCAGGGTTTTATTTTTTGGCGAGGATCTCTTTTTTGCTGAAGGATGCGGCAAAAAGCTGTTCAACTGCCGCGCGTCCTTCGTCGCTCATATAGCGGGTGCCCGAGCCGACAAAGGTGGTGTACTTGATCAGGGGTTTGTCTTCTATCCAGGCGCCGTCCCGCCAGGTGAACCAGCCATTGCGGTTCTGATCGAAGACGTGCAGCGGCCGGTTGAACAGCTTGGCCAGCTCGACCGCCCAGCCGGTGCCGCCCTTGACCGAGTTGTCGTCGAGAATGGTTCCGATCACAAAGACCTGATGTCCCTTGTTCACCATGTGGAAAATGGTCTGGAGCACCTTGCGGATTTTTTCGGTTTCATAGTAGGTGCGGTTCATCATCCGGGAGGCGAGTTCCATGCTGATGTCACCCCGTTGCAGTTCGGCCTCGGAGAGGACCACCGTATTTCTGTCCCTGTTCAGCTTGTGGCCGTCAAAGGAATATATCACCTCATTGACACCGTATTGTTCCGCTGTTTCGCCGAAAAGGGATTCCGCTCCCTTGAGCCCGCCATGATACAGTGTGCACTCTTCGCGTTTCATGCCTTTCCTCTGTGTTAGTTGTAGGATTACCTCTTCCGCGCCTTGAAAAAAACCCGCCATGGCGCAGGATACCCTTCTATAGTAAGCGCGGCATCATCCTTGTCAATAAAATCTTCATACGATTCAAAAATCATCCATTCCGTGCGGCGCTGTTCAGCGCTGCTCATGGGGTGCTGGCAGAACATTTTGATCTCCCGGAAGCCGGTCCGTTTCAGCCAGTTCTCCAGGCAGGCCGCGGTGGGGATGAACCAGGTGCCAGGGACTTTGGCATAGGTTGCCTCCGGGAAGAGTGCCATGGGCTGGTTGCCGGGGATCGCTTGGGACTCCAGGAGCAGGGTCCCGCCGGGCTTCAGGGCGGTCAACACGTCCCGCAGGGCATCCAAGGGCGAGTGCCGATGATAGATGATCCCCAGCAGGAACACCACATCGAAGCAGTCAGGAAAAAGATGAAGATGCTCGATGCCCAGCAGTTCGTTGCGCAGGTTCTCCAGACCGGCAAAGGAGTTGAGGATGCGGAAGGTGGAGTAATGCTGGACATACGGCTCGAAACCCAGTGCCAGGCGCGGCTGGTGGTGGGCCATCCGGAACATGTAATAGCCGTTGTTGCAGCCGATATCGGCAAGCAGTTTGCCGGCGAGGTCCGGCATCTCAGGCAGCAGCCGGTTCCATTTACGCTCACTGCGCCATTCGGCGTCAATATCAAAGCCAAAGACGTTGAATGGACCCTTGCGCCAGGGCATGCAGCCCCGCAGCACCTGCTGGACCTGCGCCTTTTCCTTTGCCGCCAGTTCCTCAGGCGCGCCGATCCGGACTACGTCCCCGGAAAAATCGTGCCAGGCGGCCCGGATATGGCGCACCGTTTCCCGAAGTTCCCGGTAGCGGAGGAAGCCTTTTTTGGGCTGCGCCAGCCAGCGCTCTTTTTCCGCGAGGACTCTGGCGATATCCTCATGCCGAGCGGTCGGGAGGAGGTCAAGATAATCCATGCCCGCCCACTCGGATTGGAGGGTTTCGTAAATTGCCAGCAAGGGAGGCGGCTAAGCGAAAAGCCCCAAAGGCAAAGCCGGAGTTGGGGAGTTTGTGCGGCGCCATCTATTTGACTGCGATGAACGAGGCAAAGTTGAACCACTGAAAAAAGGTTTCCACGGTGCTGAAGCCGGCCAGGGTCAGGAGATCGCGGTTTTCCCTGATGGAAAAGGGGATCAGGATGTTCTCCAGCGCCTCCCGCTTGGCGGCGATTTCCAGTTCCGAGTACCCCTGGCGCAGTTTGAACTGGTGGTACAGGTCGATATAGACCCGGTTCAGCATCGGATCGTGACTGATCACCTTTTCACTGACCAGCAGAAGGCCGCCGGGAGGCAGGGTTTCATAGAGCCGCCGGACAAAGTGGGGCCTGGCCAGGGGCCGGATGAACTGCAGGGTATAATTGCAGAGGACAGCGCCACCATCGGGCAGATGGGCCCTGGTGATGTCGTCTTCCAGAAAATGGACAAGAGGGGATCTGCTGAACATCTCCGCCTTCCGCCGCGCCTTGGCCAGCATGGCCGGTGCATTGTCTATCCCGACAAAGCGGAAATTCAGGTCCGGCAGGCGCCGGGCCAACTCCAGCAGGGTGGTCCCGGTGGCGCAGCCCAGGTCATAGACCGTGGTTCCCGGCCGGCCCTTTTCTCTGAGGATGGCAGCCATGCAGTCGATGACCTGCGCGTAGAAGGGGATCGAGCGGTTGAGCATGTCGTCAAACACCTCGGCCACCTGGTCGTTGAACGAAAAATCCTCGCTGACAGCGCCGGATTCGAAGAGTCGGTCTTGTTTCATTGGCTGGGGTCCAGGGTCAAGCGGTTCAGTGGCGACAGGTGTAAAATAGCCTTGCCAACTTGTCAAACTGAAAGTATACATTGCTGTTGAAGAAAACCTGACCAGAATTTTTATCAGGAGGAGCCATGTCCAAACAGTATTGGGCCAACCTGGCCCTGAGTCTTATTCTTGGGTTGCTGGCCATTTTTGCGGTGGCCAATCTCAGCACGGCGCTCACCCCAAAGGGCCTGCTGGCCACCGAACCAAGGCCCTCGGCTGAAGCGGCAGCGCTGCTGCCGCAGGTGGTCCTGGCCAAGTATCAGGTCGGAGAGAGCCAGGACCGGGTGGTTGAGGCCAATTTCCATGTACAGAACAAGTCCGGCAAGGATGTAAAGAATATCGAGGTGATGTGCGAGTTTTTCGACGAGCAGGGGGGGTATGTGGACCGGGAACGATGGCTGCTCGCTGAAACCGTGCCTGCCGGCCAGGCCGTCCGCCTCAATCAGGCGGCCCGGCGTTTCGTCAATACCCGTGCCCAGGCCTATAACTGCAAAATAGCCGATTTCCAGCCGGTCAAGAAGCCGTTCTTTACCCTGGAGCGGCTGGCTGTCGCCGGCCATGGAGCCGGCCCCGGCCACGGCGAGGCTCCGCAGGGCGGTCACGGTCATCCCGCGCCCGCGGGCGGCGGCCACTGATCCTGGCCTGTCTGTCTCTCCGCTCTCTTTTTTCCTTGCGCAACAGAGGTGTCCGTGACGCAACAGGATATTCATTTTGACGAAATCCTCAACCGCTACCGCTCCGATCCCTTTCATTACGTTGATATCCGTGCCATCCACGCCGGCCAGATTCGGTATCTGCTGGAGGAGGGGGCAGCGGTGGAAGGGCAGACCGGGGAGTGGAAGCATATCCCCGGCACAGGCCTGTACCAGATCACCCGGGAGCGCAACACTAAGCTGGTGACCTCCCAGACCAATGGAACGATTTCCGGGCTGCGCAAGGAACTGGACGGTGAATTCGTCGAGGCCGGGGAGCATTTGCTGACCATCCGCCACCCCTTGAAGAAAAAGGAAATCATTGAATCAATCCTGCAGGAGGTCCTCATCATCTTTTCCGCCCCGGAACGGGCCAGATATTATTTTTCCCTGGATATCCAGTCCCGGATCGATCAGAAGGGCGCCCGTTCTGTCTTTGTCCAGCCCGAGGACGAGATCATCACCATGTCGCTGATGAAGCGGGATACTCCCGTCTACTACAAGGGCGAGGCCGGGATCATCCATTCGGTCTATTTCAAGCCGGGCGACAGCGTTGATCAGGGAGCCCCCCTGATCGGCGTGTGTCCCAAGAGCAAACTCCCCCTGATCCAAAAGATCATCACCCGGGTGAAGGCGGAATGGGAGTAGCATTCCCGGCCGGTAGCAGGTTTCCCCTGCCCTTTTATTGCTAAGTAACGAGGCCTTCGGGCACGGAAGCTGAGCCCTGGCCCGTGCCGCTGGGCAACCTGACCCCATGTCCCACCCTCCAACCTCTCTTGAACAGGCCCTTCGGAAATATCTGGCCAGTGATTCGTTCCGCCGGTTATTTGCTGATGTCTCCGCCGAGCGCTTCTCCCGGGTGCAACGTTATGGTGCGCCGGTGGGAAGCAGGATCGAGGAGCACGAAACAATTCCTCGGTGCATGGACCGGTTGAAGGAGCTGATCTCCGGGCGGGATGCGGTCCCTGGACCGCTGCCCAGCGGGACAGTGGTGATGGCCCGGGAACTGGTGAACGGCTGTGGCCGCTTTGATCGAGAGTGGCATGCGCCGAGGGGCGGCTTGTGGCTTGCCCTGGCCTGGGCGGACACCCTGCTCCCCGAGTATGCCCGGCTGCTGCCCCTGGCTGCCGGCACAGCCTGCTGCGAAGCGGTCAGGAGTTTCGGCGTGGCCGCCTCCCTCAAGTGGGTCAATGACCTGCATCTGCAGGGGCGCAAGCTGGGGGGAATCCTTTGCGAGACATATTTTGGCGGACCGGCCCGGGATCGGTATCACCTCGTGGGGATCGGCATCAACTGCAACAATGCCCTCTTTCCGGAGCCGTTGCGCGGTTCGGCGGTGAGCATGCGGCAAGCACTTGGCGCACCGGTTCCGCTGGATGAGTTCGTCGTGGTGCTGCTGGGCTTTCTTGCCTGGCATTTCGGGCTGGTGCATCTGCAGGAAGAACTGGATCTGGCTTCCGGCAAGGGCAGCCCCGACCCGCCGGCGGACAGTCTGGTCATTGATGCATGGCGGCGGGTCAGCGACACCCGTGGCCGGCACGTCATCTACGGCTATGATGTCATGCGGCATCCTCTCTATGCAGCTATTGCCGAAGATGTTGATCCGTGGGGAGGCCTGGTTCTGCGCCTGGCCGACGGTACGCTGCTTACCGAATACAGCGGGGAGATTCGCTATCAGGCTGATGGGGAATCCGGAGTCTGAGCGCCTGCCAGTTTGCGCACCTGGCTCCAGGCATGGATATCATGCTGCAGCAGATGCTGGGTGTACCGGTGCAGGATGCGCAAGGCCTCCAGGGCATTGTTCCGGGAAAGACGGAGCCTGGTGAGGTTTTTCAGGTCGGCGTGCTGAGCATGCTGGAGGAACTTGAGGGTCTGCATGCTGAAAGGGAGAACCGCTTCCCGCTGTTCATTCAGGCAGCGGGCGCAGACGAGGGTGCCACGGCCTACATGCAGGGCAAAGTCCCGCCCGTTTTCCACCGGAGCGTTACACAATCCGCAACGGGCAAGCTGGGGCTCATAGCCGGCCGCGCCGAGGAGCCGCAGGTGGAAGAATGCCGCCACCGCCAGCGGATCGCGTTCCTCTGTCAGCTCCTGCATCGTCCAGGCAAGGAGCGAGAAAATCTCGGGATCAGGATCATGCTCCCTGGTGAAGCGGAGGGCGAGTTCTCCAGCATACATGGCCACCACGTACCGGTCATAGTGGGTGCGGATGGAAAGATAGGCGTTTTCCAGGTCTGCCTCGCTGAGAATGAACAGGCCGTCACCCCTGGCCGGGCGGTAGATGATCTGCAGCAGGGAAAACTCCTCCAGCTTGTTGACGAAGCGTTTTTTGCTGCGCTTGGCGCCCTTGGCGATGCCGGTGACCCTGCCGAGGTCCGGGCTGTACAAAGTGATTATCTTGTCCGCTTCGCCATGGTCGGAGACGTGAAGAATGATGCCCCGGGTGCGGCCGCTGCTCATGGGGTGGAGGGGATGGGCGCGTCTGCCGGGAGGTTCAGAGTGTACTTTCCGCCAACTTCCCCGGGGAAGGGAAGTTTTTGGCCGTTGACCAGAATCATGGCGCTTCCAGACGTATCAAAGGTCAGCTGCATGGAGCCGGTCACTGGCCATGATTGTTTCTCCCCCTTTTTGAACATGGAGCTCATCGGTTTTTCGTTGTCCCGGGTGAGTATCAAGTTCGTATCCTTGAGAAACTCAACGGTTACCCTGTCCGAGCCGGCGGCGGCTGTGGAGGAAGTTGCTGCCGAGGCCGGGGAGGGCTGGTCAGGGGCACCTTGGCTGACGGACTCTTTCGGCGCTCCGGGAGCGGTGGGCGTGGTTACGTCAGGCGCAGGCGCGATCACCTCGCTTTCCGCAACTTGTGCGCTCGGCTCCGGCACTGTATCGCCCGGAAGGGCATGCATGACCGCGGACTGTATCGAGTCAGTTTCCCTGACCAGGAAGCTGAAGGGGTTCCACGAAGTGTACATGCAGATCCCGGTGACGAGGATCACGATGCACAGCAGCAGAACTGCGGCCATGGTTATCGAAGAGATATGGGCCGGTTCGGCAAGTTTTTTGGGAGAGAGGATCCGGTGGCTAGCCTGCCTGGTCCGGGCGCGTTTCCCGCCGCCCTGATTTTTTTGCTCCCGTTCCCGCATGAACCGGGTGACAACGTGCGCCGGGTCTGCCCCCAGGTACCGGGCATAGATGGTCAGCAGGCCCCGGGTGAAGGTTTCCGCGGGCAGGGCGGCAAAGTCCTGGCTTTCCATGGCGGTGAGATTGATTTCAGATATCCGGGTCGCCTCGCAGACCTCTTTGACGCTTAAGCCCTTTTCAGTGCGAAGCTTGCGGAGATAGGCGCCGGCATGGTCAGAGCCAGCCATGTGTTCCTGGCCCTGATCCTGGAGTCTGTTTTCATTCATCCCGGGCTTGTTCATGTTCTCCTCTGCGTCTCAAAAAAAATCACTGAAGGCCGCCTGTTACAGGATTTTTATATAGGCCTGGCTTTTTTTGTTGTTCAGCCACTCGGCAAAGCGTCCTTCCATCTCCTGCTGATACAAGGTATCGTAGATTTCATCCTTGACGGATTCGTAGGGCACCTTGGCGATGATCTGCCCCTCCTGGCTGGAGAGCACCTTGAAAAATTGGTAGCCCGCTGCCGTCTCAATGATCTCAGTCAGTTGTCCGGGCTCTGCCTTGGCGATGGAGGCGAACATGGCGGCGGGCATCTCGTCTTTGCGCAGGACCCCGATCTCGCCGCCGTCGGCCGCGGAAGGCAGGTCCGAGTACTGCCGGGCCAGGGTCTTAAAGTCCTGGCCGGCCAGAGCGAGTCCCCGGATATCTTCAATCTTCTTTCTCGCCTCCTGCTTGCGGGCAGTATTGTCTGCCGCTGCGGTTTCTTTGCCCGGGAGGGAGATGCCGATCTGGAGCAGATAATAGCCGCCCTCTTCCACCCGGTTCGTATAGTGGGTATCGTAGTAGTCGATGATTTTCTCTTCCGGGATAATGACCTTGGAACGGATCTCCAGATTGACCAGCTTGGAACTGAGGACCTGTTCCTTCAGGTTTTCCCGGTACTGGGCCTCGGTCATGCCGAGCTTTGCCATCTCCTTCCTGAACTGCTCGATGGTTGACCTGTTTTTGTCCAGGATGCGGTCAAGGGCCATCTGCACCTCGTCGTCGCTGACGGATATCTTCGCCTTTGCTGCCTCCTGCAGCATGATCTTCTTTTCGATCATCTTCTCGATTATCGTCCGCCTGGCCTCCTGCAGGGCATCCTCAAGATCCGAGGCCGGCACGTTTTCCGCCACCCGCTGCAGAAGGGGTTTTCCTTCCTCGTTGACTTCGGAGAGGGTAATAACCTCGTCATTGACAATGGCGACTACCCGGTCCACCACCTCAGCCGTGGCGGAAGCGGCCATGGCGAGAAACAGGGACAGGGCAAGAAGGGTTGAGAGCAGTTTCATGGAATGTTCATTGCTCGAGCTCGACCCGAGACTTTTCAGCAGGAATTGGATGAGGACGGATTAAACCTTATTATTTACACAGAACCCCGTAAAGTCGCAATGAATTTCCACTCTCCCGGCCAGGTCCGGAAAAGGTGCGGTGTACTTCAGGCCGGGTGGGAAGCGCCGTGCGGAGAGCGCCGGAGGGGCTGGGGGATCAATTCGCTGAAGTATTCTATGGAAGGGTAACGAAGGGAAAAACGCGGGGGTTTCCTGCTGCTGGGACGGGCGACATAGATCAGAAAGCCCATGCCGTACTGTTCCGCGGCCCGGAGGACCTTTTCCGTATCATCGGCCAGCAGGGTGCGGCTCCGGTCAAAGGAAAGCATCTGTTCAAGCCGGTGCCAGAACCGTTCATCCTCCTTGGCCAGGCCGACCTCGTCAGCACAGATAATCCGGTTGAACAGCGGGCCGATATCCGTCCGGTCCAGTTTGATTGCCAGGGTCTTTGGGTGGGCGTTGGTGACCAGGTGGACCTGTTTTCCGCTCTTACTGCAGTAACGAAGGAAGTCGGGCACGTAGGGGTGGACATCGATGAGGTGGTTGATCCTGATCTTCAACTCGGGAATGTCAAGGCCAAGCTGGGCAGACCAGTAATCAAGATCGGTCCAGTCCAGGGTGTTTTCCACCTGCTGATAGCGCCGGCGCAGTTCGTCCTTTGCTTCCGCCACGGTGAGATCATGCTCAAGGCTGTAATGCTCGGGCAGATATTGTTCCCAGAAATAATCGTCAAAGTGCTTGTCCAGCAGGGTCCCGTCCATGTCGAGGAGGACGGTGTCCAGGGCGGACCAGTCGAAGTTCGGGGCAATTTTCGGCGGGGTGTTCATGCTGCGGCCGGTTCCCCTGCCAGCGCGGCCAGGATCGTGGCGACGGCGGCGAACAAGTCGCTGCCGGCAGGCAGCGAAACGATCAGCCGGCTGTCCGGCGTCAGGCGGCTGGCGGGCGCGTTTTTCCGCGGCGGCTGGCGGACCAGGTTCAGGATGGCCTGCGGGGTCACCGGGGTCTCCTTGATGAAGGAGAAGATCAGCGCATCGGCAGACTGCTCCAGTTTGGATATGCCTAAGCTCCGAAGGCGCTGTTTAAGGCCGATAATCGCGAACAGCGTTTCCGCCTCGCGCGGCAGGGCGCCATAGCGATCGACCAGCTCCGAGTGCAGGTCGGCCAGTTCCTCGGGCGATCTGCTGCCGGCAGCAGCGATTCTGCGGTAAAGATGGTAGCGCTGCGCCGTGTCCTCGATATAGTCCTGGGGGAGAAAGGCATTGACTTTGAGCTTGATTTCCGGGTCAAACTCCAGGGACGCGGCCGTCTGCCCGCCGACCGCCCTGCTTTTCAGATCGGCCACCGTGGACTGGAGCAGTTCCAGGTAGAGGTCATAGCCCACCGCGGCAATATGACCGCTCTGGGAAATCCCCAGCAGGTTGCCGCCGCCCCTGATCTGCAGGTCATTCATCGCCAGCTTGAAGCCGCCTCCCAGTTCGTTGCAGTCCATCAGGGCCTGCAGCCGCCGCCGGGCATCGCTGGTCAGGCTTTCCAGCGTGGGGACCAGGAGGTAGGCGTAGGACTGCCGGCTGGAACGCCCGACCCGGCCCCGCAGCTGGTAGATGTCCGCCAGGCCCATCTGGTCCGCCCGGTTGATGATGATGGTGTTGGCGTTGGGGATGTCCAGGCCGGACTCGACAATGGTGGTGCAGACCAGGACATCGATCTCTTGGTTGATGAACTTGACCATGATCTCCTCGAGGAGATGACCGGGCATCTGGCCGTGGGCCACGGCGATCCGGCAGTCCGGCACCAGGTTCTCGATACTCTGGGCGATCCGGCCGATGCTCCTGACCCGGTTGTGCACAAAAAAAACCTGGCCGCCGCGCTGCGTCTCCTTGACGATGGCCTCCCTGATCACCAGGTCATCATAGTGGGCCAAAAAGGTCTTGATCGACCTTCTTTTCTGCGGCGGGGTCGAAATCACTGACAGGTCGCGGATGCCGAGCAGCGACATCTGCAGGGTGCGGGGGATCGGCGTGGCGGTGAGGGTGAGCACGTCCACCTCTGAGCGGATTCTTTTGATTTTTTCCTTGTGGGTCACCCCGAAGCGGTGCTCCTCGTCGATGACCAGCAGACCCAGCTTGTGAAAGGCGATGTCCTTGGACAGCAGGCGATGGGTGCCGATGATCAGGTCGATGCGGCCGGCGGCAAGATCGCGGACGATCGCCTTCTGCTCCGCGGGGGTTCGGAAGCGGTTCAGGCAGGCCACGGTGACCGGGAAGGTGGCAAAGCGGTCGCGGAAAGTGGCCGCGTGCTGCTCGGCCAGGACCGTGGTCGGCACCAGCACCGCGACCTGAAAGCCGTCCTCGATCGCCTTGAACGCAGCCCGCGCGGCCACCTCGGTCTTGCCGTAGCCGACATCGCCGCACACCAGCCGGTCCATGGGCTGGTCCGCGCTCAGGTCGTCCATGACCTGGTCGATGGCCTTCATCTGGCCGCTGGTCTCGTCATAGGGAAAGGACTGTTCCAATTCATGGTAGAGTTCGCCGGGCCGGGAAAAGGCATGGCCCTCCCGCAGGGCACGCCGGGCATAGATGTCCAGCAGGTCCTGGGCCACCTTCCACACTGCCTCGCTGACCTTGTTCTTGGTGCTCTGCCATTTGCTGGAGCCCAGCTGGTCGAGTCTCGGCTCCTGGTCAGTGAGGCCCTGATAGCGGTTGACCCAGTGCAGGCGGTCCACCGGTACATACAATTTGGCCCCGTCCCGGTATTCGATCTGCATGAAGTCCCCCTTCTGGTCGGCGAACTCTATGTTCAGAAGGCCCTGGAACACTCCTACCCCATGATCCCTGTGCACGACAAAGGCGCCGAGGGCAAGTTCTTCCACCGCCAATGGCTCCAGGTCTTCCGGGACCTCCTTCTTTCGGCCCTCCGCCCGCAGCCGCTTATCGCCGAACATCTCGGTGGCCGAGAGGAAGTGGAGTCCTTCTTCGGGCAGATCAAAGCCGCGCTCCAGGGGGTGCTCCACCAGCAGCAGGGAGGGTGCGTCGCCCTGGAACTGGAGGTTGAGGGGGGCGCGTGTTTGCGTCGTGGGCAGCTGGTATTCGGCGAGCATTTCCCGGAGATGGGCGGCCTGGCGGCTGGAGCGGCAGGCCAAGACTGTTCGGTCGCCGCGCTGCAGCCATGTCTTGAGCCGGTCCACCAGGGGCGCGAGACTGCCGCGTTTTTTCCGGTTCAGCGCAAGTTCCTGGGCAAGGAGGGTATGGTCCCCGGTGCTGACCAGGGCCTGTTCATGGGAACTGTCAGGATCTTGCAGGGAGCAGAGATGCAGGGCCTGCATCTCTGCCGTTTCCTGCAGCAGGGTCTCCCGGCTAAGAAAGAGCTTTGCCGGAGGCAGCACGGCGAAATCCTTGCTGAGGGCTTCCTGGTAATTGGCATTGATCCGGTCCCAGACCAGGTTGACCCGCCGGATGATCTCCGCTGGTTCATAGAGAACAGGGACAGAGTCCGCGGGCAGATAGGTGAAAAGGGTCTGCACCGGCTCTTCCACCTCGTAGATCAGAGGCAGATAAAATTCGATGCCGGTGAAACGTATCCGATCCATGAGCCGGGTGATCAGTTCATCGCCCGCATCCCGGGGCCATTGATACTCTGCCGCGGCCTGCCGCAGAAATATTTTCCATGCCGGATCGCGGTTTGCGGACGGAAACAGGGTATCAGAGACGGGCAGGATGACGGCCTCGTCGACTTCTGCAATGGAACGCTGGGTGACCGGGTCAAAGATCCTGATCGATTCGATGGTGTCGCCGAAAAAATCAAGACGCAGGGGCCCCTGGCTTGTTGAGGAAGTGGCCGGGGCATAAATGTCGACGATCCCGCCTCTGACCGCCAGGTCACCCTCGTGCTGCACCATGGCGCTCATCTGATAACCGGCACCGATGAGGGAGGCTGTCAGCTTGTCGCGGTCTGTTTCCTCGCCGGCCATGATCAGTTCGCAGTGTCTTCCAAGCACGGTTCGGGGCAGGATTTTCCGCAGCACGGCTTCGGCCGAGGTCAGGACAATGCAGGGTCCGGCGATATTCTGCAGGCGGTGCAGGGTGGCCAGCCGTTGGGCCACCGTTGCGGGGTCCGGAGACAGGGGGGTATAGGGGGGAATCTCGAAACTCGGGTAAGAGAGGACGGGAACGTCGCTGAAGAGTTGGATGTCCCGGCCGAGGCTTTCCAGTTGCTCGTCGGCCGGCACGATGCAGCAGACCGTCCGCTGCAGGCCGGTGGCGATCCGGGCCAGAAAGAGCGCACCGCTGCTGCCGCGCAGGCCGCAGATGTCCAATGACGACCGGCTGTCCTGCAGCCGCTTGGATATCGACTGCATGGTTGGGTCAGCCGGTCTTATTGAGTAACAGAACCTGGGGAACGGTCAGAAGGCCCCGCCGATACTGAAGTCCCATACCGAGGAGTCCTCGTCGGGATCGGGGTCAAGATTGTAGCCCCATTCCAGGCGCAGGGGACCCAAGGGGGAAAGCCAGCGGAAGCCGACGCCCGCCGCTTTCTTGATCTTGTCGAACTCCCAGTCCTCCTCCACCGCGTAGACGTTGCCGAAATCGGTGAAGACCACGCCGCGCAGGCCCGCTTCCTCGAACAGCGGGAAGGTGAGTTCGATGTTGGTGTACCACATCTTGTCGCCGCCGATCCGTTCATTGGTCACCGGGTCCTTGGGGCTGACATGGGAGCTTTTGAAGCCGCGGATCGAGTTCAGGCCGCCCAGGTAGAAGTGCTCGTAGACCGGCAGCATGCCTTCCTCGTTTTCATAGATCTTGCCGGCCGCGCCCTTGATGTGGAATACCGTGCTCCACGGCAGAGGGAAAAACCAGCTGGTCGAGCCCTCAAGCTTGGTGAATGCCGCCTCCCCGCCCATGACTCCGCCGGCATACTCCATGCTGAGCACATTGACCGAGCCTTTGGTCGTGTTGTAGAGGTGGTCGCGGCTATCCCGGGAGAGAGAAAGATGCAGGGCGCTGGTGATATGGATGTCCATGGATTCCCTGATGACGATGGAGGCGTAGGGCTTCACATCGGTCAGGTCAGTGTCGGTGTACGAGTAGCCGTAGTTGATCCGCCATTTCTCAATCAGGTAATGGCCGAGGCGGACACCGCCGCCCGTTGATTCCTTGGTGTAATCGTCGTATTCCTTATACCAGTTGAACAGGTCGAGGCCGGCCAGGACGTTGGAATCGAAAATCCGGGGATTGGTGAATCCCAGGTTGAAGCGGTTGGTGACGCTGCTGACGTCGGCGGCCAGAGAAAGCCGGTTGCCGGTGCCGAAAAGGTTGTTTTCGGAGATCTCCGCCATGAACAGCAAGTTGTCGGCTGAGCTGTAGCCGGCACCTATGCTGAACTGGCCGGTGGATTTTTCCTTGACGTTCACCTGCACGTCCATCTGGTCTTCCTTTAACGAGGGCTGCGGGGTGATGCTCACCTCATCGAAATAGTCAAGCCGCTGCAGGTCTTGCGTGGACTTCCTGATCGCCTTTGAGTCGAAGAGCCCACCCTCCTTGATGCTCAGATCGCGGCGGATGACATTGTCGCGGGTCCTGGTGTTCCCCTGGATCTCGATCCGGTTGAAATAGACGAGGGGGCCCTGGTCAATCTCCAGGACGATGTCCACCCGCTTGCTCTCCCCGGCTTTGTCGACCCGGGGACGCACCTCGGCAAAGGCGTAGCCCTGTTCGGCGTAGAGGTCGGTGAGCATGAGGTTGTCGGAGCGCAGGACCTGGCGATTGAGAAACTCCTCTTTTCTGATCTTCAGGCGGTCAATCAGCTTATCCTTGCTTTCGATCAGGTCGCCCTGGATGTCAACGGTGCCAACCCGGAAACGGGGTCCTTCCTCGATGGCAAAGGTGATGATCAGTTTATCGTCCTTCTGTTCCACCACGGGTTCCGCCACCTTGGCCTCGATATAACCGTTGTTCTGATAGAATACGCCGATCTTGGCGGCATCCTGGGTGAGGAGGTCTTTTTTCAGCACCCCGGACTCGGTGATCCAGGAGAGCCAGCCCCGGGTGGAGGTTTCGATGACATCTTCCAGGTCGCCGGAATCAAAGGAGGTGTTGCCCTTGAAGAGAATCTCGCCGATGAAGACCTCCGTACCTTCCTCGACAGTGAAGCGGACCTCGGCGGTTCCTTCCGCGGGATAGGTGATGTCGACGCTGGTCTTGGTGTTGTAATAGCCCTTGGACTTGTACAGCTCGTTGATCCGCTCCACGGCCTCGTTGAGCCGGGTGGGATTCAGGATGGTGTTCGGGGTGATGCTGGCGGCATCACGGACCTGCTGCTCCTCGAGCTCATCGGTGCCGCTGATCAGGACCTTGTTGATCACCGGTTTTTCCTTGACCCGGAAGACGACCGCCTTGCCCTTGTCTGCATCGGCGGCCTCGATCTCCACGGATTCGAAATAGCCCATGGAAAAGATGGCCTTCAGGTCTTCCTTGAGACGGGCCGGATCATAATAATCACCGGTTTTGGTGGTTATTTTGCGCAGGATGGCCCCAGAATCGATCCGTTCGTTGCCGGCGGCTTCAATCGAGGCAACCATGAAGCTGCTCTGAGTGTAGCCGAGAATATCGTTGACGGTCTCGCGGACGAGATCCTTCAGATCCGAGGCGGGGACAGCGGCACGATAGGAGGAATGCGCGGCCCCGTCCGTCAGGGTGTCGAAGACCTGAATGTCGATGCTCAGCTGGTCGGCGATTTGCGTCAGGCTGGCGATGGCAACATAATCGAGGCCCGTCTGCCGGGCAATACGGGCAATCACTTCGGGACCGGGCGGCCAGGAACGTTCGTAATCCACCAGCTTGGCGGCTTCTTCACGGGAGAGAACAGCGAATTTCTTTGCCTCGAGTTCCTGCTTCAGGGCATCGTCAGCCTGCTTGCCCAGCGCCAGTGGATCAGGGGCATTGATTTTAAAGGGGACAAAGGCGGTATTTTGCTCGGCGGCACGCGCGCTGGTTAGGCTCAGGCAGCAGAGAAGAACAAGCACCGGCAGGACGGCCGCGGGGATCCGTTTCAGAAAAGAAAAGAGTCTCAATGATACCTGCATAGATCTCGTTCCTGTGTCGTAGGGGTCATCTTGAAGGGTCGTCAGGTGCCGAGGCCGCCGTAACTTGCTGAAGTTGCGGCAACCTGAAGCAAATTGTCTGCCATTATGCCATGTTCGTTCAAGAGATGCAAAGCAATTGTTGAAATCGAAAATAATGCGATTTCAACGCCGGCATGTTTTATAAGTTGTTGAAATATCAGTAGCGGATGCTCAGTGTTTTGACTTTGTGCGGGATCATCAAAGCAATTCATTGCTCTCTGGAAACAAGCAGTTCGGCGACCCTGTCGTGGAGATACTCGGCCAGTTGGTGCTTGTCCTTCATGCTGTAATTGTCGATGGAAATCGGCTTGCCGATGCGGATGATCACTTCGCCGGGGGTGGCAATTAACCTGCCCTTGGGCAGGACTTCATAGGTTCCGATGAACCCCACCGGCACTACCGGCACCCCGGCCTTGATGGCCAGGGTGATGACCCCGGCCTTGAAAGGCTGCAGGGTGCCGTCAAGGCTCCTGGTCCCCTCGGGAAAGATGAGGACCGAGGTCCCGCTGGTGATATGCTCGGCCGCGGCAATAAGGCTTCTCATTGCCTCCCGTCCGTGCGAGCGGTCGATGGGGACCAGTCCGGCCCGGCGCATGGCGGCCCCGAAGACCGGGATGCGGAAGAGTTCCTTCTTGACGATCCAGCGGAAATCATGGGGGGAATACCCCTGGAAGGCGAAGATGTCAAACTGGCTGACATGGTTGCCCATGAAGATGTAGGTCTGGTCGGCCGCCAGGTTTTCCGTGCCCAGCACCCGCACCCGGACCCCGGCGATTCGGCACAGGGATCGCGCCCAGAGCGTCGGGAAAAGCTGGCCCTTGCGCTGAGAGTGCCTGACCAGGGCCAGGTCTATCCAGGCGAGGGTGCTGAAGAGGAGGGTCAGGGGCGGGCCCAGGATCAGGAGGAGGACGGCTCTTGCTGCAGGTATCGGGGACATGGGAACCTTTCATTCGGAAATCGGAAAACAGAATGCCGGTGCAGGACGAATGATCATTTGTATACAGTACCTGTCCCGGAGTTGTCAAAGGGACTTTAGGGATGTATGATGGAGATTCCGCAATGTTCTTCGGAAGATAAGAGTCGGCAAGAGGACGCGCTGTGTTCGCTGTGGCTTGCTGATGGACCGCTGCCGGAAGCCTTTCGCTGCGAGCCGCGGCAAACAGTTCCCGGCCGGCCGGAGAAGAAAGCCGCGGGCGCCGGGAAGGAAGGGGGAGAGCATGGGCATTGAGATTGAACGCAAGTTTCTCGTCATTGGCACTGCCTGGAAAGAAAATGGCACGGCTATCCGCTGCTGCCAGGGGTATCTCTGCCCCGGCAGCGGGGTGACCGTCCGGGTCAGGACCATGGACGGGGAGGGTTTTCTCACGGTGAAGGGGCGGGGGAGGGGCCTGGTTCGCCAGGAGTTCGAATATGCGATCCCACTGGCGGATGCCAGGGAGCTGCTCGAGACCATGTGCGGCAAGCCGTTGATCATCAAGGACCGGTACCGCGTGGCGCATGCCGGCCTGGTCTGGGAGGTGGATGAGTTTGCCGGGGAAAACAGGGGGCTGGTCCTCGCCGAGGTCGAGCTTTCGCAACCTGACCAGGCAGTCAGCCTCCCCCCCTGGGTGGGCAGGGAGGTGAGCGGCGACGCCCGCTATTACAATGCCTCCCTGGTAAGCAATCCCTACACCCGCTGGCAGGAGGGCGGCGGGGACGGCAACGGGTGCGCGGAAAGAAGATGACCTTTCCCGAGAACTCGGACAGGCAGGACGAACGGCAGATCGACAACGGCCTGGAACAGTATTTCGTCGATATCAGCGTGGACTGCCCTTACGGGCTGCCCCGGCCCGCCGTGTATCATCAGGCGATGTTCACCTCCATCGGCGATGCGACGCTCGGCATTTTTTTCGCGCACGGGTACCGGCGCAACGGCAACTGCATCTATGCCATGCGCTGCCCGGGCTGCGGCGCCTGCGTGCCGATCAGGCTGCGGCCCGGGGAATTCAGCCCCAACCGCAACCAGCGCCGGGTCTGGAAGATGAACCAGGATGTCACGGTCGGAGTCGCCCCCCTGCGCATGAGCAGCGAGAATCTGTCACTCCTGGACCACCACCTGCGGACCAGATTTCCGGAGGGCAAAAGCAGCGCCGAGGAGTATTACGCCGGTTTTTTCACCAGCGCCATCAGCCGCTGCTTCGAGATCCGCTACCGGGTGGCCGACCGGCTCATCGGCGTGGCCATCGTCGACGGCTCGGAACAGTGGCTGAACGCCGTCTACTTCTACTTCGATCCCCGGGAGGCCCGGCGCAGCCCCGGCACCATGAACATCCTCAATCTCATCAATTTCTGCCGCCGGCACGGGATCGATTATCTGTACCTGGGCTACTGCATCGAGCAGGTGCAGGCCATGCGCTACAAGGCAGCCTTCAAGCCCCATGAACTTCTGCGGGCCGGCAGGTGGGAGCCCGTCGGCCGGCGATGACGGGAATCCATTCCGAGCATAAAATGGATGTGCCGGGGAGTAATTTTTGTCCGCATGGACGCAGGTGATTTCGTATGGTATTATTTAAAAAATGCGGTATCAATAATTCAAGGAGTATGATTATGATTTTGTACCGGACAAAACGAATAGGTATTGTGTTTGCAGCCTCGATGATGCTGGTCCTGGGCGGCGGAAGCTTTGCCCCGGCAGAGGTGCTAGATTCCGTGCTTGTGGAAGCCCTGCAGGGGAATGCCAAGCTGATGCATGCCGAGGAAATCCTCGCCCCGTTCAGCATCGGAGAGGCGGAGACTGAAGTGATCGTAACCTTGGTGCCCTCCGTCGCTGCCAATGAACTGGCGGCGCAGTCGCGGATGTCCGCCCAGGTTCCTTCCGAATTCACAACCCCGGGCGCACCGACCTTCTACAACCTGCAGGACCGGACCGTCCGCAGGCAGTTGCGGGCCACGGTCATCGAAACGGTGGCTGCGGCCGTGGATCGGCTGGCCGGTGAAGGGATGGAGGTCACCCACCGCTTCAGCTACCAGTTCGGCTTTTCCGCCCGGGTAACTCCGGCGGCCCTGCAGCGGATCGCGGACGATCCTGAGGTAATCTTCGTGGAGCCGGTCCGCATCCTCCAACCCCACCTGGCCCAGGGTATCCCGCTGATGAACGCCGCAACCCCCCGCACCACCTATACCGGGGCCGGTATAAGCATCGCCATCTGCGATACCGGCATCGACACCTCGCACCCCAGGCTCGGCAACGGCGGCTTTCCCAACGCCAAGGTGATCGGTGGATACGACACCGGGGATGGAGACGCAGACCCCCGGCCCAACGCGTCAACCGGTAATGCGCACGGGACGTCCTGTGCAGGTATAGCCGCCGGCAATACGGGCACGGTCGGGGATTATATCGGCGGGGTTGCCCCGGGCGCAAAGCTGTACGCGGTGAAGATTTCAACTGGCACCACCGGCAACGCCACGGATGCGGCGATGATCGCCGGCTGGGAGTGGGCCCTTTCCCACCAGGACGATGACCCGAACAATCCGATCATGATCATCAGCACCAGTTTCGGCGGCGGGCAATATTTTTCGACCTGCAACTCTGAAGTCCCCAGTATGACCACGGCCGCGGCCAACGCGGTGGCCGCCGGCATTACACTTTTTGTTTCCTCAGGCAACGACGGCTTCTGCAACTCTATGGGCTGGCCCGCCTGCATTTCCTATGTCAACTCCGTGGGAGCGGTGTACGATGCGAGCATAGGAACCTGGGGCTTCTGCGTTAGTCCTTCGTCATGTGCGACAAAAGAGTGGAATGCCGGCTGCACAACCGGATGGATTGCCTGGGACTTGACTGCCAGCGACAAGGTCACCTCCTACTCCAATTCAGCATCCTTCTTGACCCTTTTCGCCCCGTCCCATAATGCCTACACCCCGGATATCGTCGGCGCAGGCGGTTCTGCCGTCGGCGATTATAACAGCAGCTTCGGCGGTACATCCGCCGCCTGCCCCTATGCCGCGGGAGCTGCCGCGGTCCTGCAGAATGCGGCTAAGGCCAAAAAAGGCTCCTTTTTGACCCCGGCCCAGGTCAAACAGTACCTGGTGAACAACGGGGACAGTGTCACCGACGGCAAGGTGTCGGTGACCAAACCCAGGGTGAATCTGGGAAAGGCGGTCAACGCCTTGGGAGGGGGCCCTCTTCCGTCAGCTGTGTTTCCCTGGGCCATGTACCTGCCGGCCATCAATGCCGGCGGCGGATCCCCCCCCCCCACCGGTTCAAAACATTGCCTACTGGGGCGTGGATAACGATGTCTGCTGCACCACCTCGTCAGCCACCTTTTCCTTCACATTGGGCGGGGTGACCAAGACCTCAGCGTTGGCCAACTGTGACAGCGCATCAACCTGGACGGGCTGGGCCACAACCACGCCGGGTCCCAAAAGTTTCGCATGGCAATGGGTCTCTGCCGGTTGTTCTTCCTATTGGGGCACATTTTCCTATACCCTGGTAAAAGGAAAGTACTATATGTTTGAGCTGGGATGGAACGGCAGCAGTTTCATTATGACCGTCTATTCCTCGACGGCGCCTTTCCCGCCCCAGGCGGCAGCCGAAAGCAGCGGCTCCCCGGCTGGCGAGGGGCAAGCCGGCTCCTGGCAGCGGGTCGAGGAAATTGTTCTTGATATAGCCGGAGATGCCGCACCGCCGAAGGGGATTCTTAAAGCAACTCATTAAAGGGAGCGTGGAAATAAATTGAAAACCACAATAAGGTTCATCGTCTATTTCTTTGTCTGCGCCACAGTTCTGGGGCTTGAGCCTGTCCAGGCGCAGGACAAGGGGACGGAGCCGTTCACCCTAAGTGATACGGTTCGCAAACAGCTGAGCGGTTTTGCGGCGGAAAAGGCCGCGCGGACCCCGGCCCAGAAAAAAATGAGTTCGCAGTTGGTGCTGTCCGCCAAGGCCCGCCGGGGAGAACTGCAAGGCACCGCCCTGGAATCGGTCAAGCCCCAGGTCAAGGTCGCACCGGACGACACTGTGCTGGTCGATATCAGGGCCGAGGTGACCCCGGAACTGCTGGCGGAGATCGAGAAGCTGGGCGGCAGAATCGTCAACTCGTTTGCCGGGTATGAGGCGGTCCGGGCGTTCGTGCCCCTTGAGTTGATCGAGACCCTGGCCGGGGAGGAGGGCGTGCGTTTCATCAAGCCGGCCGCCAGGGCCTTCCTCAACAAGGCGAACACCTCCGAGGGCGACCTGGCCCACGCCGCCGCCAGCGCCAGAACCAAGTACAAGCTGACCGGCAAGGGCGTCAAGGTCGGGGTCCTGTCCGACTCGGTCGACTACCTGGGCCTGGTCCAAGCCAATGGCGACCTGCCCGCGGTGACCGTGCTGGAGCACCCGGACGGCACCTCCCCGACCACCGGCGAGGGCACGGCAATGCTGGAGATTGTCCACGACCTGGCCCCGGAGGCCCAGTTGTATTTTGCCACCGCCTGGAACGGTCCCGCCAGTTTCGCCGAAAACATCAAGCGGCTTGCCAACGCCGGCTGCCGGGTGATCGTGGATGATGTCGGCTATTTGGGGGAATCGCCCTTTCAGGACGACGCCATCTCCCAGGCGGTGAACACGGTCACCGCCATGGGGGTCCTCTATTTTTCAGCGGCAGGCAATGGCGGCAACTTCAATGACGGGACTTCGGGGACATGGGAGGGCGATTATAAGGCGTTTTCATCCTATACCGTGGTAAATGGCTATTCATCCGTGCATGATTTCGGCGGGGGCGACTGGTCGAACAGGATCACCGACAGCGCGGATTGCGTCTCTCTCTTCTGGTCCGATCCCCTGGGCGGGTCCGCCAATGACTATGACCTGTTTCTCGTCGATCCCGGCCTGGACACCATTGTCGGGGAATCCTCCGCCTATCAGACCGGCACTCAGGATCCTTTTGAAGGGTTTTGCGTGGAAGAAGGGGACATTACGAATTACCACCTGGTGGTGGCCAAGTGGTCCGGCCAGGACCGGTTTCTCCACCTGAATGCCTTTCGCAGCAGGCTTGAGCGGGCAACCGCGGGCCAGATCACGGGGCATCCCGCCGCCCAGGACGCTTTTGCCGTTGCCGCAGTCAGCGCTGCGAACCGGACCATTCCCTTTATCGGGACCGAACGGGTGGAGATCTTTTCCTCTGACGGCCCCCGCCGGGTTTTCTACAATGCCAACGGCACGGCCATCACCCCGGGCAATGTGAGCGCAACCGGCGGAACCGTACGGAATAAACCGGATGTTGCCGCCGCGGACGGGGTAAAGACGCTGACCCCGGGGTTCAATCCCTTTTACGGCACATCGGCGGCAGCGCCTCATGCGGCGGCCATCGGTGCCCTGATGCTTTCCGGCAAGCCGAGGCTGACCATCGCGGAAGTCCGCGAAGCCTTTCAGAACTCGGCACTGGACATCGAGGCACCTGGATGGTGGGACAGGGACTCGGGCTACGGGATTATCCGCGCCGATCTGGTACTGGAGGATATCGGTCCGTTTGGCGTGTTGAATCCGGGGATGCTCGAACTCCTTTTGCTCAAATAGAGGCCGCCTAGGAGTCTGCTTGAGTTGATTATTTGCAAAAAGGCATTACAATACGATAAAATAGAAAAGGTACTCCACTCAACAACCGCTGAACCCATGGAAGGTATACGCATGACACATAAATCGTTTTTATTGATTGCCGTTCTGCTGGTCCTGTTTGCGTCCCCCGCTTTTGCCAAGGAAATAAAAGTGGCGCCGGATGCCTTGCGCCTCACCATGAAAATGGACAATAAGCCGCTGCCGGAGATCGCAGAGGAAGTGTACCGGCAGACCGGCTACAAGGTTGTCTTTGACGAGAAGTGGAATTCACTTACCGTTACCGGCAATTATACGAATGTCTCCCTTGATGAGTTTTTCAGGCGGGCATTCCGGAAACAGAATACCTCGCTGCTGGTCAATGACAAGGAGAAGATTGTCGCAGTGCGTTTCTTCGGCGACAAAAGCTTTGCCGACCTGCTGGTTAATGCCGCTCCAGACAAGGGGTCATCCGACATACCGGAGGATATTGCCGCGCTCCACCGGGAACAGCGCGCCGAGCTGCAGGAATACCTGAGAGACCCGGAATCTGTTGACCCGTTGAGCGGCATGAAGCTGGTTGATATCAGGGCCATGCATGAACAGCAGCACGCGGAACTCGAACAGATGAAGCAGGATCCGCAGGCCGTCGATCCTGCAAGCGGTGCTTCTCTCGGGGAACTTCAGCAGTTACACGCTGCTCAGCAGCAGGAGAATGATCAGCTTCGCATGAATGCACAGGCCATTGAGCCTGAAAGCGGCATGACCATTGGCGCCATAGCTGAAATGCATAGTCAGCAGCGGGCAGAACTTGAGCGTATGCTTAAGGATCCCAACACCATCGACCCTGTAAGCGGGATGAAATTATCCGATATCTGGGAACAGGCCAAAAAAACGGAATAGAATTATCTTGTTGAATTTTAGAGGAGACTTGGCAAGGCAACAAAACATATTAAAAAAACTTGTCAAAGGATACCCTCATATGTATAATAACTTATAAAGTGAATTTTGAAGTCAATCATTCACCCAAAAAAATGGTACTTAATCCTGGAACTCATCAAAGAAGGAGGCATTGTATGAAGAAAGTAGTAATGTTGGCAGTTGCGGGTATGCTGGCAATGGTTATGTCCGCCGGTACCTCGTTTGGCGCGGTAAGTTGTGACAATATGCAGATTGTGTCAACCGGTACTACCCCTTACACTGCATCCGGGCTTTTCGTTAAAGTAAAACCGACCGTAGCTAATGACTGCGGCGCAGTAGGGGCCGTTAAAAATTATTTTCTGGACACGAACAATACAGACGCAACCTATGCAACGATTCTGACCGCTCTGAGCTTGGGCAAGACCCTTTTTCTTCAGACAAGCGCTGCAGCCAATAATTCGCTGTTGCTGGTAACTTCTGTAAAGCAGTAATCAAGGGCTGCTGTTTCGCCCAGCGAACTTCATTGCAGGTCCCTGCTGAAAAGCTGAGCTGAAACCGTGCCGAAATAAAAAAGTCCGCACCCCGTTAATCGGGAGGCGGACTTTTTTATTTTTTGAGCCGTTCCCCAATGGTCTTGGTTGCGTATCGAATGCAATAATCAGGCTGGGAATGTGAGGGACGAACAAGCTTGCCCATCACTCCCGTTACCCTCTTTTGTTCCATCCCTCCCGGTCTTGCCCGTGAACAGATATCCTTGCAAAAAAAATTTGTGAATTCATCTCAAGGCCCAAAAATCAGCATTGTTACCGTTACCTATAATGCTGCCCCATGCGTCAGGGAAACGCTGGAATCCATCATCGGCCAATCCTATCCGAATATTGAATACATCGTGATTGACGGCGCGTCGAATGACGGCACTCAAAGTATCATTAATGGATATCATGAGCATATTTCCCATTTCAGAAGTGAGCCTGACAAGGGAACATATGACGCAATGAATAAAGCCATAGATATTGCTACCGGTGCGTGGGTCATTTTTATCAATGCCGGAGATTTTTTTGTCCACGATCAAATAGTTGCACAGGTCTTTGCACATCCTATTCCAGACAACTATGATTTTATTTATGGTGACTATATCTGGAAAGGAGACAAATATGGAATGCGGATAGAAAGCAGACCGCTTGACAAAATGTGGCAGCGGATATGTTTTTCCCATCAAAGCTTGTTTTCAAGAACGAGTCTGATGAAAGCAAAACATTTCGATTTGCGTTATAAAATTGTCAGCGATTACAATTTTTATTTTTCCTGCTATATGGAGGGATCTGAGTTTCTGCATCTGGATTTTCCTATTTCAGTATTCAGAGCCGGTGGTTTATCCGATATCAACTTCATGGAAAGGACACGCGAACGCTGGAAGGTGGTAACGCGGTATAAAAAATCACTGCTGGTTCATCTGTACTACCTCTGGCTTATTCTTGATCATTATAAGCATCGGCCGCTTTCCGCATGGCGGGCCCTCCGCAAGCAATGATCAACCCGGAAAGCATCTCGGTTATTGTTCCGAACTATAATAATCGTCAATATCTGGAGAACTGCCTTGATAGCGTCCTTTCCCAGGACTACAGCAATCTCGAGCTGATTGTCATCGATGATTGCTCAACCGACGGGTCAGGGGAAATTATCCGCAGCTATGCCTGCCGGGATAAGCGTATAATCCCCGTGTTCAATGGGGAGAACCTGGGTGTCGCCGTCAACAGGCATAACGGGATTCTCCTGTCCAATGGAACATATCTTACCACCCTGGACAGCGATGACATTTTTCTGCGTCCTGATAAATTGAGCAGGGAATATGAAGTCATCCAGGCAAAATTGTCAACCGGCATCAGGAATGTCATTGCTTTCTCCGGGATAATGCTGCTCAAGGCCGACGGCAGCAGGCTGGGACCACAAGCCGCAAGTATTCGGGAGGGGGAGATACTGAATCATATCGTCAGGAGAACCTGTCTTATTCCTCGCGATTTTCTCTTTACCAAGGAGCAGTATCTTGCCGCGGGCGGTTTTGATCCGCGGTTTCCCATATACGAGGACTGGGACCTGAAAATCAGGCTGGCAAAAAGGAATCTCTTTTATTATACGGGAATCGACGGGATCGGCTACAGGCGGCATGGCACCGGTCTTTCCTCGGTATCCCCGATCAGGCATGCGTGGTGGCTGAGCAGGATTTTTGTTAAGAATTTTTTCCTGCTCCGATCGGAACGAGGAAAAACCCTGACCATTTTTTCGCGAATGATTTTGCGGATGGTGAAAAACCACTTAAAAAACACAAGAAAAAAGTAAGTGAATATATGCCAGTCTTTATACGCGCTGAATGTTTAATTTTATAAAGTTAGCTATTGTACGATGAGTATTTCGGTCAGTGTTATCATCCCTGTTTATGATGTGGCTGAATATCTTCCTGCCTGCCTGGATTCAGTTTTGGGGCAGACCCTCGCAGAGAGTGAGCTGATTTGCGTCAATGACTGTTCGCCGGATTGTTCCCGGGAAATCCTTGCTGGCTACGCCACCCGTGACAAGCGGATCCGTATTTTCGAGCACGAGCAGAACAGAGGACTGGCGGCCGCCAGAAACACCGGCCTCGGGTATGCATCGGGAAGGTATGTCTTTTTTCTTGATTCGGACGATACCCTCTATTCCCCAGACAGCTTGGCCGCCCTGCATGAAATTGCCGATCGGGATAATTCGGACGAGGTCGTGGGGGCAACCCTTCGCTGGAATGAACAGACAGGGGAAACACAGTACGGTTATCATGCTGATTATCTGAAGGGGGAATTATCTTCAGTTCGCTTTGCGGACTTTCCCCTGCTCCGGCACAATGCCATAGCCTGCAACAAGCTGCTGAGTCGAGCTTTTCTCGAAGAGAAGGGCTTGCGCTTCAACGAGGATCTGCGAAAATTCGAGGACAATGTCTTCTCCTGGAAGTTTCACCTCCTCGCCCAGTCAATATCTCAGACCATGCAGCCGACATATCTCCATCGTCTGCGTTCCGAAGACCGCTCTCAATCGATCATGCAGCAGAAGGAGCGCGATGCCGATTATCATGTTCTTGCGGCCGGGCATATGCTTGATTTTCTCGAGGAGAACCCTCAATTCGAGGGTCTTCGCCATTATTTTGACCGCTATTTTTTTACCTGGTGTTTCCTTGATATCCGGGAAGCTGCCAGCCGGAATCCTACCGACCAGCATAAAAAAGATTTGCTGAACAAATATGTTCCGGTCCTGGCGAGGGTTCCGGCAGCTTCTCTTGCCGAAGCCCTGATGCCGGGACGTTACCGGATTGGTCTGCAGCTTATGCGGGATGAACAGTTTGAGGAGGCATGGCAAGTTTTTGCTGTCAAGGAATTCCAGCCTGAGTTATATAAGAATGCGGTTGCCGGCGGCCGTGGTTACCGGCAAAGAAAAAGTGGAAATTCTTTGGGTCTGCTGAACGGCCTGATAAGGAAGATCACAGGCAGCTGAGGGCAAGGCGATATATGTGTAGCTTATTGAGATATGTTTGATAATTTCTAAAGAATATGGAATGAGTATTATGGGATCTAAAAAAGTTATTGTTCTTGGTGGGGATGGTTTTTGTGGATGGCCAACGGCGTTACATCTTTCTGCTACTGGATATGATGTTGTCATTGTTGATAACCTATCTCGGCGCAAAATAGATCTTGATCTCGGCACAAATTCACTGACTCCAATCAAGTCGATGGAGATTCGGACAAGGCGCTGGGAAGAATTGACAGGGGAAAAAATTTCATTCTACAATTTTAATGTTGCAGAAAATTATCACAGACTTCTTTCCCTGTTTATTCAATTCAAGCCAGATGCTGTTGTTCATTTTGCAGAGCAAAGGGCTGCGCCATATTCAATGCGTGATTCATTTTGCAAACGATATACAGTCGATAACAATCTTAGAGCAACACACAACGTTCTCTGTGCTATTGTTGAAAGCTGTATAGATGTACACTTTGTTCATCTTGGCACGATGGGCGTTTATGGCTATGAAACAACAGGTTTGACAATTCCAGAGGGGTACCTTCCCGTCAAGGTGGAGCGTGATGACGGGACTGTGGCGCATCTGGAGATCATTTATCCGCCTGGTCCCGGCAGCATATATCACATGACCAAAACCCAGGATGCCTTGTTTTTTTATTTTTATAATAAAAATGATGGCCTTAGGATTACCGACCTCCATCAGGGTATTGTCTGGGGAACCATGACTCCTGAGACATCTCGTCACGATGATTTAGTCAACCGTTTTGATTATGATGGCGATTATGGGACCGTTTTGAATCGCTTCCTTATGCAGGCCGCAGTCAGTCATCCCCTCACTGTGCATGGAACCGGGGGTCAGACAAGGGCTTTTATCCATATTAAAGATACGGTCAACTGCATCCGGCTTGCCATTGAAAATCCACCTCAGCATGGTGACCGTGTTAAAATTTTCAACCAGGCGACTGAGGTTCATACAGTTCGCGACTTGGCCAAGAAAGTTTCCCGGATAACAGGTGCTCAGGTCAAATATTTCAAAAATCCGCGGGCTGAGGCATTGGAGAATAATCTGTGCGTAAAACGGGAAAAGTTCCTTGCGCTCGGATTGAATCCTACAACCCTTGATGATGGGTTAATGCAAGAAGTTTATGAAATTGCCAATAGATATAAGGAACGGTGCATTATGGATAAAATTATATGCACATCCACCTGGTCCAAGAATATTGAAGTGGATAGGGAAGGCCAGGAGGCCCCAGTTGCCCACTAGGCTCGTAATATGGAGGATGATAGTCCTGTAACTCAACGTATAAATTGGCAAATCCAGTCTCTGCCATACCAGATCTACTATCCCTCTTATACGGACAGAACATCCAGGCACCAGCCTCTTGTAGGATGGAATTTACTTGAGTTCGGTCATTCAGTTAAACTTATTGTTGCTGAACACCTCAATAAGAAAATAAGTCAAATGCCCATTGACCTGTCAACCTAGTAGATTGTTTTTTGCGCCATTAGGTGATTGATGCTCTACGCGGAAAGGCAATTAACTTCGATACCGATTGCTTCAACGCTATTATTCCTGAATACTGAACGCTGCTGAGGAACCATAGGGAAATGGATCAGGCTGTCCCTGCAATTAGTGTCATAACCATCGTGAAGAACAATGATGAGTTATTGCCGCGAGCTATCGCTTCGGTGTTAAGCCAATCTTTGACTGATTTTGAATATATCATCGTGAATGACGGCAGTACGGATAACACCCAAGAGATAATAGCGGAGTTCGCGACAAAGGATAAGCGAGTTTTGCCTCATCACATGGCTCAAAATGTCGGCAGGGCAAATGCCCGTAATGAAGGACTTGATAAGGCAAAGGGGTGTTACATTTTTTTTCTCGATTCTGATGATTACCTGCCAGAAACAGCCTTGACGGATCTCTATGAGGCAGCGAAAAGGGACAATGTCGACATTGTTTATGGCGGAATAAAAGCTTTCGATCAAGAAACCGGAGCCTGGAAGCCGTACCATTATACAGACAATTTTATTTGTCAGGAGAAACGCAAATTCCGTCTTGATGAATATCCTGACCTTGTCAATAACCATTCAATCATTGGCCGTTTGTACCGGCGGGAATTTTTGAAAGACAATCATCTCCGGTTCAGCACAACCCGAAGGAACGGCGAGGATGTCGCTTTTGCTTTTTATACCGCGGTTTACGCGGCAACCATGTCCATTATTCCGAAAAAAGTCGTATATTATTATAATTCGGGAAATTATCTTTCTGCCGCAAATGAAGCAAAACTCTATGACGCGAGGGACAACCTCATTGAAACCCTTGCGTTTGCCAGGGAATATTGCAGTAAAGGCGTGATCCGGAAAGTTCTAGAAAAGGCGGCCGTTTTTGCCGGCAATCTTGAACGGGCGAGGGTTGTGTTCGGAAGCAGCGACAAGCTTCGGTCATATTTGCCCTCTCTTCTTCCTTTGGTCGACGGAATTCCCGACGAGGTATTGCGGGCGATTCCCCAATATCACGCTGATTTCGCAAGACTTCTCATTTCCGGGGAGATGGCCGGGGCGCTCGGACTGTTTGAAGAAAGGGAGAAAAAACGAGCCGAGAAAAAGCGGCTTAAAAAACTGCAACAGTTCTATGCGGGAAAAACCAATTCTGAGATTAGCTCTGAGGTTGTCAGGCTTAAGAAGCAAAATCGCGAGTTGGCGCATCGTCTCGATACAATCTATGATTCCATGTCATGGCGGATCACCAGGCCCCTCCGGGCCGCAATGATAATCGCGAAGTTCGGGTAAGGTTGAGATGTCATTGCCCATAGACCCAAGGCGCGGTTCCGGGCCTCGCGTAAGCGTTATCGTTCCGGTCTATAACGTTGAGGCATATCTGCGGGAATGTCTCGACAGTATCGCACGGCAGACCCTGGATGATCTTGAGGTGATCTGCGTGAACGATGCCTCTCCCGATCGTTCTCTGGCAATATTGACCGAGTATGCCGGAACAGACCGCCGGTTTGTCGTTCTGAATCACATGGAGAACAAGGGGCTCCCCGGCGCCCGCAACTCGGGGCTTGACATCGCCAAGGGCGATTTCATTTATTTTATAGACTCCGATGATCTCTTGGCCAGTGCTGATGCGCTTGAAACCCTGTATGCCCGTTCAATAACTGATGATGCGGATGAGGTTATTGGCGGTATTGTTAAGTGGAATCAGGATACAGGAGAAAAGTATCTTGATTGGCATAAAAATTATTTGGAGAAAGAGGTCTGCGGGCTTTCACTTCTTGATCTTCCGCAGTTGTGCGCCAACGTTATCGCCTGTAACAAACTGATCAGGGCCGATCTGATCAATGAAAACAAAATCCGTTTCAATGAGTCGATTTTAAAGAATGAGGATAATCCTTTTTCTGTCCAGATTCATATACTGTCTCGAAGGATTTCTATAGTAACTAAAACGACTTATATATATAGGCAGACAAATTCTTCCATCATGGCAACGGCAAAAAAAACAGACGCGTTGTATCGATGGATGTACTGTCATGATGTATTTAAATTTATTGAAGAAAATCATGGGCGCCATATTTTCAGGAAATTCTATTATCCCATGTATTCGGGGAATCTTGTTGAAAGCGCAGGAACTCTGTCGCGTTTTGAGCCGTCTGAGGATGAAAAATCCAGTCTGCTTCTGCAATGGAAGAAAACCGTCGATATCCTGCCCGATGATTTGCCTGATATTCCGTCTCGCCAGCGGAAAATATTTGCTTTCATTCAAGATGGTGAAATGGACAAGGCCTGGATAGCGGCAACTGAGTATTCAGAGCAGGTTTCCAGGGTTCACACTGAACTAATCGTTCAACTTGAGCGGTTGAAAAAAGCGAATCTGGCCCTCTTGTCGAATGTTGAAGCGGTTCAGAATTCAATTTCCTGGCGTGTCACCTCTCCCCTGCGTGCTTTCAGCCGTTTCATCAAGGGAACGTGATGCTTCAACCTTTTTTCATCATTCCCCGGATCGGTCGGGTGGCCTATCTGAACAATCCCAAGGCGGCTTGCTCTTCCGTGCTGGTGGCACTGTCACAGATGCGCCTGGGGCGGAACTTTCAGCCACCGCAGGAACTGCTGCCCGACGGTTCGCACCCTATCCACGGGTTTCATCCCGACGAGCATGCCCATCTTGTGTATTTTTTTGGGCGATGGCCGCTCAATCTCCCCCCCCTGTCCGCCGACCTGGTCAGGTTCACCTTTGTGCGCAACCCCTATGCCAGGTTCTATTCCTTTTATAAATCCAAGATCCTCGCCGGCCAGGCCCCTGGACAATACTATGAGAGGTTTGGCATCAGGCAGGGCTGCTCCTTCGATGAGTGCGTCAGGATAATTTCCTCGCTGGACCCCAGGGAACTGGAACACCATGCTGCGCCCCAGTCCATGCTCATGTCGGATGGCAAGGCTCTGCACGTGGACTTTGTCGGCAAGGTTGAAGAGTTTTCCAGGGACTGGCAGGTCGTCAATGATCTGACCGGTTGCAATTTTCATCTTGACCACCTCAATCGAACGGACAGTGCTGGCAATTCCGTTTACAGCGCACGTAACAAAGAGCTTGTTTATAGCTACTTCCGGGATGATTTCCTGCTGTTTGGCTATGAAAAGGATTCGGTCCTGGCGGCGGCCGGTGGCGGTCGGGAGGAATTTGATGAATTATCGTACGCGGGACACCATCTCTCCTCTGCGGCAATTGATAGAATCCGGCAGCAACTTTTGCTCTCGAACGAAAGAATTCGCATATTGGCATCAGAATTTGCGGAAAATTCGATCAAAAGAGATGAATTTTTCGGAAGTGGGGAAGAGGTATTCAGGGAGCTGCTGTTAAAGAGAGTAGCAGCTGTTGATAAAAAAACGGATGAATATTACAGAGAACAATCTCTCTCTCTCCAGAAAAGTGTATCGATTATCTCCAGTAAAATAGATAATATCCTAAAATTTAATAAGCGGTGCGGGGAGAAGTTCTCTGAAATTAAAGAGGAGATTAACCGATTAAGCAAGAGGGAAGAGGAGATCCTGAGAAGAGTAGACAGGGAGCGGGAAGCATTCCAGAAGCAATTAAGCAGGGAACGGGATGAGATCGGGCGGACAAAAAAATTATTATATGAGCATGCCCTGTCAGCGTTCAAGCAAGCCCGGCAAAATCGCTGGAAAAGATTATGTTGCCTGCTGAGTTCTCCCCGATTACGGGAAGCAAGATTCCTGCGTGAATCCGGCCTGGTCGACCCTCATTATTACTTTGAAAACTATCCCGGGGCCATGAAGTTCGGACTGACCGCGGCAGAGCATTACGTTCGTCTAGGCGCCCAGCAGGGGTACAACCCCTCTGCTCATTTTAACACTCGAAAATACCTGGCTGAACATCCAGATGTGACCCATACGGGGATTAATCCCTTGGTGCATCATCTTTTACACCGGCAGGATCGGTAATTGGTTTTCTTATTCTTGGCAGTGGCTTGTGGTTTCGTCACGGCCATCTGATTTTTCCGGCAATTACAGAGGAATTATGCGAGTAAACGTCGCGAAGTCACAACAATATCATGCTTAAGTTTGTCAGAGATTTTGCGGCGCACCGTCACGCCATTACAACCCTTGTCCAGGTGAATCTGAAGACAACGGTTTCCCGAACCAGGCTTGGCTATATCTGGTGGATTATCGATCCGCTGGTCATGATGGCTATTTATTATTTTATTTTCAAGCTCGTGTTTCATCGGGGGGGTGAAAACTATCACCTCTTTGTTCTCTGCGGGTTGCTGGCCTGGCAGTATTTCAGTCGTGCACTCGTCGGCACGGTGAAGGTCATTGTCAATAACCAGCAGCTTATCCGGCAGATTGCCCTGCCGATATCCATGCTCGTTGCCATCCCGGTGATCTCCCAACTGATCTTTGCCATCATCGGTATGGTCATTATTGTTGTTTGGAATTACCAGGCGGTAGGGCTGCACACCTTGGGTGCCCTTCCGCTGTTGATTCTGATCGGGCTCTTTTCGTTTGGCCTAGGCCTCTTTCTTTCCGTTCTCAACGTGTTTCTCGATGATATCAACCTTATTGTGTCCTACATCCTGCGAATAGGTTTTTTTCTCTGCCCGGTCCTGTACCCTGTCGAAGACATTATGAACTCGGCAACCATCCCGATTTTCATCAAGCAGTTTTATGTTTTTAATCCCCTGGCCTGGCTTATTACCGACATGAGAAAGGTTCTGCTCGACGGCGTGTGGTTTTCATGGAAGGAATACCTGGTCATGCTTGCCCTGACGCTGGTCATCATTCAGGCCGGGTTGTACTGCATTCGCTCCCAGTCTTCCAGAATCATCAAAATGGTATAAATTTGCATTTATGGCGCTAATTCTTGTATCTCTTCATTCACCGCAAAGCCGCGAAGGGGCATTGGGTCTCCTTGACCCGGAAACCGGCCTTCGGTACCTGCAGATCGATGCACCGTCGGCTCTTGTCCGCAATTCGGTGCCAAGGGCGGTTGCAACCATCAAGGATCGCATCTATGTCACGACCACGGCAAGCATTCGTATCTACCGGCTTGATGATCAGAAAAACAAGCCGCTGCTGAAGCTGGAAAGGGAGGTGGTTCTGAACGAGTGGCTGCTGGGAGAGGGCATGCAGGCGAACTTGGTTTCCATCGCAGCCTCCGAGGAGAAAAACCATCTCTATGTTGCCAATAACAATTTCTGCGCCGTAGATGAGCTGAATATTGAAGGGTCATTTATCAGAAGGCGCCATCTCTGGGAAATTGCCTCTGATCTGTTTCCCCTGCCCGACCATTCAACCTCAAAAAACACCGTCTACGGAATTATGCGAAATTTTTCCATCTCGCCTACAGGGGATGTATTTATTACGGTTACGAACTGCAACAACAGCGGTACCGGCAAGGTTATTTCCCTGGAAACCGGCGAAGAACTCCTGCAAAACCTCCATGACCCACATGACGGACTGTTCGCAAACAATCTTTTTTACCTCAACGATATAGACCAGGGCACGTATCCTGAAAATAATCAGAGCGGCAAGCTGTATGCATATACGGTTTTACAGCCTTCCGGGTCGATGGTTGTTGATTCGGTTTGCTGGGCGGTACGGCCGTTGATTGACCGCGAGGAGTTCAGAAACAGCATTCAGAACCTTCGCGGCATGGCGATTGCGGGAGATACCCTGTACTGCGGGGTAACCCATTTCGGCAAGATATCTCCGGACCAGATTCCCTCCCGGGTCGTTTCCTTCGACGCGCAATCCGGTACCCAGCTCCGCGAGTATTTTCTCCCTGACCTGAAAATATTGCGCCAGCCCAGGGTGATGTTCATGACCGCCCTTGCCGAGAATTTTACCGTCCATTGGAAGCAGGACCTCTATTTCTATCGCCACGAAGAGCCGTTGCAACCTGAATACAATCGGGAGGAAAAAAAGGAGGAGACCGAAGACCTCCCGGTCGGTGATGCCGGAGTACTGACAGCCGAAGCGTTGGGCAGCCCCCACGCGGCCCCAAACCGGCATGCGGATGAGGACGGGGAGGCAAGCGCCGGCCTCGGGAGCACCGAGGCGGCAGAGCGGAAAATCCTTACTTCCGAAGGGGGGAGCGTTGCCGTAAAATCCGGGGTGAAGGACGCCCCCCGGGGAGAAACCGGAGCAGATCAGGGAGAGGGCCAGGACGAGCCGGTTCAATGGATCAATACGGCAACCGAACAGGAAAAGGTGTCCTCCATCATCCTGGAAAATGTGAGCCTGCGGTACAGGCGTACCGCCTCCTTCTCCCTTTTTTCCAAAAACAAGAACCTGGGCAAGACCACGGATTTTCTGGCCATCGATAATGTTTCCTTTACCCTTTATGAAAATGAGACGGTGGGGATCATCGGTCGCAACGGGTCGGGCAAGAGCACCATTTCGATGATCATCAGCGGCGCGCTCCCGCCTGATGCGGGGAGAGTGAAGGTCAATGGTCGTGTCCAGCTCCTGGCGCTCGGGGTCGGCTTCCGCCCGGAACTAACCGGCCGGGAGAATGTGTATATCAGCGGCACCCTGCTGGGCATGACCCGAAAACTTGTCACCGAGAAGATGGCCGAGATCGAGGAGTTTGCGGAATTAGGGGAATTTTTTGATGAACCCCTGCGCATCTATTCGAGCGGTATGCGCAGCCGTCTGGGATTTGCCGTAGCCACCGCGGTCAATCCGGACATTCTCATCCTCGACGAGGTTATGTCCACCGGCGACGCTGCCTTCAAGAACAAGGCGGATCAGCGGATGCAGGAGATGCGCCGGCGCACCAAAACGGTACTCATGGTTTCCCATAACGCCGAGCAGGTCAAAAATCAGTGTTCAAGGGTGGTCTGGCTGGAAAAGGGGCGGATGCTCATGAATGGCCCGGCCGTGCCGATTATCGCGGAATACAACAAGTTCTGCAAGAATCCGGGCAAATGGCTGGAAAAAAATGGACAAAACCCTGTTCAGCCTCAGGCATAGATGGATATAGATTGCATCGGCACAACTTCAAAAAAACCATGAAGAAGAAGTTAAAAATAGATGTCGCCAATTTCTGGAAAGGATTCAGGGAAAGAGAGGTATATCATGACTATTTTTTCAATCTGCTCAGGGAGAGGTATGATGTTGAGTTCTCCGACAATCCTGATGTTATTTTTTTCTCCATATTTCCGGATAACTTGAAGGACCACAGGAATTACCGCTGCCTGAAGATTTTTTACAACGGCGAGAATGTAAGTCCTCCTGATTATGAGTACGATTACTCATTTTCCTTCGAGGAAACCGATGAAAAGAATTTTCAGCTGCCCAATTTCGTGCGGCATCCCTTTTTCCAGGAGTTCCGCAAGCAGGAGTTCAGTGCCCCAGCTAGGGAGTTGCGCGACTATCCCAAAACAAAGTTCTGCAACTTCATCTACTCCAATCCTCGTGCCCTGGAGCGGCAGGTCTTCTGCCGGAAGTTGATGGAGTACAAGCCCGTTGACTGTCCGGGAAGAGTGCTCAACAACATGGCGGGCCTTAATGCCGGCTGGGATGAAAAACTGAATTTTCTCAAGCAGTACAAATTTACTATCGCATTTGAAAACGTAAGCGCTCCCCGCTATACGACGGAAAAAATCTATCACCCGCTGTTGGTCAAGAGTATCCCTATCTATTGGGGGAACCCTGACGTGGCGGAGTATTTCAACCCAGCCAGTTTCATCAATTGCCACGACTACGAGAATTTTGACCAAGTCATTGCGCATGTCAAGGAAATTGATAATGATAACAATCTATACAGGCAATACTTGGATGTGAACCCGGTGTCAAAAAACAGTAAGCTTCGTAATTTTGCAGAAGCAGCCATCCTGGACAGGCTTGATAAGATACTTGCCCCAATCTTGCAGGCTAAAGCCATTTCGCAAGGCGAATCCGCAAAAGGCTTTTTTGGGGAATACCCGAAATGGGTCAAGAATATTGAGTCATTTGCTAAAAAGTTGAAAAAAAACAGGGGCTGATAGCCGGTTGTAAATGGTTATGTATCGGATTATTAATCAGCTTAAGTTTGTTTCCTCCTGAACTAGGTCAGAGTCAATGCCTCATATTACTTTTTTGTCATTTTGCACTTCAATATCCCGTATCGAGAATCCATTTTTGCATGGTCAAACGGAACTTCTTTTTCAACACTCAAGTACATATTGGTTGGTATGCATTTCTCTAGTTCAAGATGCAGATTAATGTCGAACACATCAGTAAATTTTGACGGAAAATCCCAGCCAATATGTTGTGGTTCATTGACTGTAGGTTTTTCATGAATATCGGTTATGAGCAGGAATGTTCCTCCTGTTTTGCATACCCTTTTAATTTCTAATATTACCTTGTCAACATCATCTACATGGTCAATGCTATTAAAAGAACTTATTACATCAAAATAATCATCAGGAAATGGGATTTTTTCTGCCGGGCTTAGAACAAAAGTCATATTAAGTTCTGATGCGCCGATTTTCATATATTCATTCGCCAGAGGATCTAGTCCGATTCTCAGTTTTGCATTATCTGCCCATTCTAAACTGCCCAATGGTCCACAACCAACATCTAATAATCTTTTGTCTGTAAAAAATGATTTGTCGAGGCCAAAATTTTTTGTGAAATGCCTTTCATACCATGAGTTAGAAGGTGTTCCTTTTCTGTTTTCAAATGCCTTTTGATGCCAAGTAAGCTCAGAAGCATATTTGTTTTTGTTTTTTTCTAATACTTCGTTGAACCAGAGATTATTTTTCATATTTATTCCCTCCCAATATAGGTAAGCAAGAGCTGCTGGTGCTAATCATAACTTCGATCGGAGACATTTTTTCGGTACCGGCAGAGGATTTTAACCTGTTGAATTATCAATAACTGAATATCATTATCGGCGACACTTTTCACAAAATCATTCTGTCCTGTTTTTCAAGTAAATCGTGCGACGGTTTGAGGCATTACCCCATGCTTGCAAATCGCCCAAAACAGGAAAAGCTTTGTTGGCTCGGCTGATTTCAGAAGGGATCGCATAAATTGTAACTTGTCTTTTAAATATAAATTTGGTTCATCCGATTAAAGCGTACTTGGTTTCATGCAGGGCATAGATTTTCAGCTTGAAGAATTCCATGTTTCTAAATCCATATGCCTGTTTTTGCAGTGTCTTGATTTTATTATTAGTCCCCTCCAGGGGACCTGTTGAAATAGGATAATCATAGTAGGCCAGGATACCGGCTCGATGGTTTTCAAGGGTGTCGGCAAAGTCATCAAGCATCTTGATACCGGCACTTCTGGCCTGAGCGATCCAATCGTCAAGGAAGGCAGAACCTCTTGTCTTGTCCTTCTGCGACCACAACTGACGAAGGTCTTCTTTCAGGTAATAGGCAGTGGCCAATGGTTTGTTGAGTTGGAGGGCTGCTTCAAGCCGCTGCGGTTCATTGTGGTCCGGGCGCAAATTTTCCGGATTTTTCAGCAGGAGCCAACGGGTTCCCTTGAGAACGCTCTTGTCGGCAACTTCGGCTTCACGCTGCAGGTCACGGCGCAGTTCGGCAAGCTTGTCGTTGAACATTTTGACGATATGAAAATGATCGAAGACGATGGTTGCTCCCGGCAGGTTGGTTGAGACTGCCGAGATATAGGATGGGGACATATCCATGGCAACGGCATCTATTTTGGCCTTGGAGCTTTTCAACCTTTTCCAGAAAGGAAGCAATGCGTCAGCTCCTTTGCCGTCCCCGACAAAAACCACCGCGCCGGTAAGCAGATCCAGGACGACGGTTAGATAGCGATGGCCGCGGCCAATGGAAATCTCGTCGATGGCGATGAGTTGCAGGTCTTTCAGCCTGGGCTGGGAATACTGCTTTGCGAGATATCGTTTCTGGATATCCTTGACAACATCCCAACTGACGCCGAGGTGCCCGGCAACGTC
>DNUE01000064.1:250-89055 GCA_003508005.1 Desulfobulbaceae bacterium | reverse complement strand
TGACGCCGAGGTGCCCGGCAACGTCCTGAATGGTCATATGGCGCGACAGCTCCAGGGCATAGCGTTCAAAGGCTTTGGTATAGGTGCGGCGCGGGTCGGCAAACCCGATTTCGATTTGCCGGATAATACCGCAAGACAGACATTCAACGCGAGGAACATGAAGGGCGATGTACACCTGTTTCCTGCCAATCGGTAACGTATGAAACCAGCGAAGCGCCCCGCCGCGCCTGATGATATGCCAGCCTTTGCAGCAGGGACAACGAAGCGAAGAAGGATCTTTCTCAATGGAAAAGACAATATCACCCTCACAGAAATATGAACGTGTATAGCGATAGCCGCGAATGCCAAAACCATGATATAATATGCTCGTGGACATGCTGGATCTCCTTTCCAAAGTTGATTGGTCTCTTCTTTAGAAAGGCACAGTATGTCCACTTTTTCAATTAAGTACGCTCATACCGGATGAGCCATAAATTTCTTGCTAGATTGAGCATTGAGTTCATGTTTAGTATTTTGTCTCCGTTTTGAAAAGTGAAGGTGTGCCGGTAGTTGTTAATTGATATTAACCAAATAAAATTAAAAGAATTTTATAGCATAATCAAGCTATATTGTTAAACTGGTCTCAAAACATACTGAGTCTTTCGGGGCTGAACATGTGTTGCCTGTTAACCAGAGGGATAGGTCGTTTATTTGTCAGCCCAGCTTGTAACAATTGCCGTTCCCTCGTTTAACCAGGGGATGTATCTGGATGCCGCCCTCGCGTCAATATTCAGCCAGGGCGTTGCTGTGGAGGTCTATGTCCTCGATGGGGGGTCGTCCGATCGGTCTCTGGAAATCATCAAAAACTGGGAACAGAAGCTGGCGGGATGGAGGAGCGGGCGCGACCGTGGGCAGGCTGCGGCAATCAATGAGGGGATTGCGTTGGGTACTGCTCCTTACGTTTGCTGGCTCAATTCTGACGATTATTATCTTGCCGCTGGGATCAAGAATCTTGTTTCCGCTCTAAGAAACGCACCGGAATTCCCTGCTGCTTATGGCAGAGCGTGGGACGTCGATGCGCAGGGAAACAAGATCAGGCCGTATTGGACCGTACCTTTCAGCCTCCCCCATCTTGCCAACCGCTGTTTCATCTCCCAGCCGGCGACGCTGATCCGGCGAAAGGCCTGGGAACAAGTTGGCGGCCTTGACGAGAGTCTCCGAATGGCTATGGATTACGATCTCTGGTGGCGTCTGTATCTGCAGTTCGGGCCACTGCTCTATGTCGATTCATTCGTTGCCGCCAACCGCCGGCATGATAGGACCAAAACGACAATCAACCGGCGAGAGCATTACACTGAAGCAATGAAAATTGTAAAACGCCATTACGGCCGCGTGCCTGTCAAATGGTATATAGCCTGGCCGGTAATGGTAAATTTATGGCTGTTCCTCCAGTGGATCAGGAGATATTTGAGGTAAGGAAATACGCGCAGGTTTTGAGTCTGCAACTGGTTGTCTGTTCTGTTTATGTTCACTATTGAACTGACTGAGATCATCATATATCAGCATTCCTGGATTCAAAGATATTCCATTTCCTTCAGGGCATTGGCAAGTGTATCAGTAACTTTCTTATTCTGCTCATCATTCATTTCGTTGAGATATCGGGCGATTACTGCTTTGTTAAGATGGAGACCGGTCCTGTTTCCGTCCGGATTTTTTTGGGAATATTTCCATAAGATGCTTTGAATAGTTGGCTCATCCAAGGAAAGGCTGAGAAAATGGCTGATTGTTTGCATGGTGGCAAGAGGATTATTCATCAACTCCTCGTATTTAACCATGAAAACACCTGGTATCGCGTGATATTGTTTCCAGATTTCCACCCAGCCCTTGACATGACGAAGGGCAGTATCAAACTCGGTCATGTGGATAAAGTTGTCTTGGATTCCTTGATCGAGAGATTTTTTCCCATGGTCCATAGCAGAGAGCAGGACATCACGGGGGTCACGGTAGCAGTAAATGATTTTTATCAAGCCGGCGGTGTTCAAAATTTTCGCGCCCCAGGTTGGGCGGGAATGGGTTTTGACTGCAAATTTACTCTCTTTGAGGCTCACTACCCATAAGCGGAGAAGTTTTTTGAGATGCATCGGCCCGATATTATTATTATGCTGTTGCATTATTCCTTCGAGTTGGCATCTTTTTTTGATGTCACGTGCGTCGTCATTTCCAGCAGCAACCAGAAGGTCGTTGAGGAGGTTGTACAGATATCCACTGCCTGATTTTTGCATGGCTGCGCTGATAATTAGCATTGGTGCACCTGTTGGACGTATTTGTTTTTTTGCTTATTGCGATTCATGTTGATCTGCCTGGTTATGCATTGCCGTGTCATTGAGACAACTTGTTCATCTAGCGTGCACCGTTACAAATTTTCCAGTTATGGCTTCCCTGGCGGAGCTGAATGATTAACTACTTAAAATTTCAAGCAAATACAATGAGAGAATTGCTCCTTGGTCCCTATGCAAAAATTGAATCGGCCCGTACCTTTTCAGAAAAGGAGGCTCTGGATTTTCTGCTTGGGTTCAAATGGGACAGGCCATGGAAGATCAATTATCTCACGATGCAGGCTCATCGATACGCCATTACCCTGGAACATCTTTCCTGCCTACCCAAAGAAACGAGAACGTTGGAGATTGGGGCTATGCCGTTTGGCTTTACCCTCCTCCTGCGGCATGTTTTGTTCAATGATGTCCAGGCTTCAGATTTTGATGACAAATTTCAACCTGTTCATGCAGAGAAACAAGCTCGAAAAGAGATATTTATCTCAAAGGATGGCGCAATTTCGTATGGAATCGATATTTCTCGTTTCAACATAGAAAAAGATCCATGGCCCTATGAAGATGACTCATTTGATCTGGTAATTGCAGCTGAGGTTCTCGAGCACATGATCCAGGATCCCATGCATGTTGTCAGTGAGGCCAACCGGGTTTTGCGCAAGGGGGGAAACTTATTCATTTCCACACCTAATTTGCTCAGTTTATGGAAACTGGACAGGCTGTTTGACGGCTTGCAGCCCATAGGAGACCCGTTTTACCGGCTGGATTCGGTCTATAACCGGCACAACCGTGAACTGACTCCTGAAGAAGTCGGCGTACTTTATAACAGTGGCGGTTTTGATGTTGCGTACATACACACTCTGAATGTGAAGAGGAAAAAAATAAACAATCCCCTGCGGTTTTTTTTCATCAGGATGCTTGCTGGTTCGATTCATAAGCGCAAAGATATAATATTCGCAATGGGGACCAAGAGGGATTCTGTACGAGAGCGATACCCCACAGCATGCCAGCTCTATAAGTAAACACTGGATAAACCGCAACAAGGGTATCAGTTGCGTGTAATCTGCACTCAGTCAAATCAAACAATGCTGGCAATAGGGCTTTGTCAAAACTCAATAGAATGGCTTGTTGCTATTGATCCCCCAGAATGAGCTCTTGCTTTGAGTTGATCAGCTATTCTGGCGAAATGAATTCTGGTGGTATTATAAAAATATTTCCAACCCACGCATAAAATACTGTGCGGGATTTTCAAATCTGCCGCCCAGGTACGGTTTCTTGTACAGTCTCCACCGCATAACTCAAGATATTCACACTCCACACACGCCCGGCTCCATTGCGATTTTCGTGAAGCGAAACCCTGGAAGAGAGATGAGGAAAGCGCCTTCTCCCAGCCGCTCCTCATGATGTTTCCCAAGCAGAGCTCTTTTCGGACAAAGAAGTCGCAGGGATAAATGTCACCATTGTATTCAACGACCAGATAGTTCCGGCATTCCTTGCCGATGGTGCAGGATTGAATTTCATCATTTGCCAGTTTGGAAATGATGGTGTCAAAATGACGGATAGAAATGGTATAGACATCATCAGGATACCATTCATCAAAAATGCGGCAGAGAAAATCTCCCCATTCTTCGCCATTGATGGCGAACGGCTGCAACTTCCCTTTCTCATCGAATTCCACGCAGGGAATGTATTGGTGGAAGACAAGGCCCTGGTCGCGAAAGTACCTGTATATCTCGCTCGCCTTATGAACATTTGCCTGGCTGACAAGGGTCATGATGTTAAAATTCACCCCATGGCGCCTCATCATATCAATGCCCTGCATAACGGTGGAGTGAGTTGGCTTGCCCTTTGCTGTTGTTCGGTACTTGTCATGCACCTCTGCGGGGCCGTCGAGGCTGCAGCCTATGAGAAAATTATAATGGCGGAAGAGATTGCAGAGCTTGTCATCCAGCAAGGTTGCGTTTGTCTGGACTCCGTTTGCTATCATTGATCCTTCCCGGCCAAATTTTTTTTGCAACTCCACAACATTGAGGAAAAAATCATATCCCATCAGGGTGGGTTCTCCGCCCTGCCAGGTGAAAATATGACAGGGTTGCGGTGTGGCCAGATAAGTGCTGATTAACTGCTCAAGGACATCCTTACCCATTCGATGAATTTCCGAATGTTCATAAGGAGTTTTATTCAGATAAAAGCAGTATCGGCAGTGAAGGTTGCATCCGTCTGATACAGGTTTTATGAGGAGTGAGAAGGGGTGCATGGCTGGCGCAACAGATTATATGGAATATGCTGATCCTATTGCCTGCCTTCCGCAAGTTTTCTGAGTTCAAGGGACAGATTCGTCTGTGTTTCTGGTGATAAGGTGTTGTACAGGTTCTCCATCTCGTTGGGGTCGTTGACAAGGTCGTAATACTCTCTTTCTCCTGTCTCGTACTCAATGTACTTAAATTTTTGTGTGCGCATGAGCTGATAGGATGGGGGTGTTGACTTCCACGGCCATGTATTGTCAATATGGGGGAGTTCCGCAAAAATCGATTCCCGCCAACCGCTGACCTGAGCTGAATTGGTAAGCAGTGGAACCAGAGAGCGACCGTCCACATTATCAACAGATTTAACTCCTGCAAGGTCGGCCAGAGTCGGAAGGATGTCTACAGTGCTGACCAAATTGTCGACCTGGATGTTTCCCTGAATGCTTGGGCCCATGGCGATGAAAGGGACTCGAATTCCCTCGTCATAGGGGGATAATTTTGCGCTTACCGGGATATGTTTGGTCAGGCCGTCACCATTGTCCGAGACCAGGAAAAGATAAGTATTCCCGAGAAGCCCATTTTTTTCCAAGTGGCTCATAATATTATCAATCATGTCGTCAACGGACAATAAGGTTCTCCATCTGTTACGGTATAAGTCCTCCATTTTTTGGCTATTGCCGAAATAGTTGCGAATCAGGCTTTCGTTCAACATCCTGAAGTTCTGTACCCATTTCGGCTTGTCACTGATATCGTCTTCAAATGAATAGCTGATGGGGATATTATTGAATTCATTGTTGTATTCGGGTGCCGGTGTTGACGGGGTGTGCGGTGCAACCGTATTGATGAACAGAAAAAACGGTTTCTCTTTGTCTGCAGAATCAAGAAAACCGGCTGCCTTAGTTGATACAACGTCGGTGATATAATCTTCTCTGGCGTCACCATATTGAACGATCTCGCCGTTTTCGTTAATCCTGTAATTATAATATTTATTTTCATCAATCATTGCGTGCCATTCATCCCATCCTTTCGGGATATATTTCGGGTGCGTTTTACCGTACTGATTTACATATTTTCCCAGCAATATATTTCTGTACCCGGCCTTATGGAGGATGGTGGCGATGGTTTTTTCTTCATTGATTCCATGAAGTTGCTGGTATTTTTTTGTAATTCCAGTATTTCTTGGATATCTGCCCGTTAGGATTGAGCCGCGTGAGGGTGCACAGGCAGAACTGGTTACATAGGCATTGGTGAATGTTATGCCTTTCTCGATCACTCTTCTCTGCGTTTTGGGCATGAATCTGAGCGAATCGGCATCCTGGTCGTCGGTCACGATCAGAATGAAATTGGGCCTTGGCCGGCTGTCTTTTATCCTCTCGGAGCAACTGGCCGTAATGAGAGACAAGACCAGGAGTGCGGAAAGGATGAGTCCGTAAACTTTTTTGTTAGGGTGATTCATAATGAAAAAATGGTCAATCAGCCGTCCAGTTCCGGGGACATCGGATGGATTAACAAGTACAATTAATTGGTACCGTATCAATGGAAGCTAAAATGTTCAATTTCAATTATGTTTCATGGCAACAAAAAATGATAATTGGCTGGTTGTTTATGGCGGGGTATTATATATAATTTTTTTGGTTATTTTGTGGAATATCAACTTGGACAAATCAGAACGCGCTTGGCGCGGGGCACGAAGGTTATGAGCAAAAAAGCAATTATCACCGGCGTTACCGGCCAGGATGGAGCATATCTTGCCGAATTTCTTCTGGAAAAGGGGTATGAGGTGCACGGGATAAAGCGCCGGACCTCGCTGTTCAACACCAAGCGGATAGATCATCTGTACCAGGACCCGCATGAGCCGAACCGGAGTTTTATTCTCCATCACGGGGATATGACCGATTCCACGAGCCTGATTCATGTCATCGAGAAGGTGCAGCCGGATGAGATCTACAACCTGGCCGCCCAGTCGCATGTCGCGGTTTCCTTCGAGGAGCCTGAATATACAGCGAACTCCGATGCCCTGGGAGCCCTGCGCCTTCTGGAGGCGATCCGCATTCTGCATCTGACGGACAAGACAAGGTTTTACCAGGCATCGACCTCCGAGCTCTATGGCCTGGTGCAGGAGGTGCCGCAAAGGGAAAGCACCCCCTTCTATCCCCGTTCGCCCTATGCCTGCGCCAAGCTGTATGCGTATTGGATCACGGTAAACTACCGCGAGGCCTACAATATGTACGCATGCAACGGCATCCTCTTCAATCATGAATCGCCGATCCGTGGCGAGACCTTTGTCACCAGGAAGATCACCCGGGCGCTGGCAAGAATCAAGCTGGGGCTGCAGGATTGCCTGTATTTGGGCAATTTAAACGCAAGGCGTGACTGGGGGCATGCCCGGGATTATATCGAGATGCAGTGGCTCATGCTCCAGCAGGAGAGGCCGGTGGACTATGTCATTGCCACCGGCGAGCAGCACAGTGTACGGGATTTTGTCAATGCCGCCGCCGCTGAGTTGGGCATGACGATGACCTGGGAAGGCCGCGGCGTCGATGAAAAGGGATATGATGAAAAGGGACGGTGCCTTGTGGCCGTTGATCCCCGCTACTTCCGGCCGACGGAGGTGGAAAATCTTCTGGGTGATCCAAGCAAGGCGAAAAATGAACTTGGCTGGTCACCCAGAATAACCTTCAAGGAACTGGTGGCAGAGATGGTCCGGGAGGACCTGAAGGCAGCCGAACGCGACGAGTTGGTGAAGCGGCACGGCTTTGCCACGTATAATTACCACGAATAGACATGGACCCGAAAAGCAGGATCTATGTGGCAGGCCATCGGGGGCTGGTCGGCTCGGCGCTGGTGCGGGGGCTGGAGAAGAAGGGCTTTGCCCGCATCATCAGGTATTCCCACGCCGAACTGGATCTGACCGATCAGGCGGCGGTGCGTGCTTTTTTCAACAGGGAACGGCCTGAGTATGTCTTTCTTGCCGCCGCCAAGGTCGGAGGCATTCACGCCAACAATACCTATCCGGCGGAATTCATTCACCAGAATCTCATCATTCAGGACAATGTGATCCACAGCTCCTGGCAAAGCGGGGTCCAGCGTCTTCTTTTTCTTGGCTCCTCCTGCATCTTTCCCAGGGAATGCCCCCAGCCGATGAAGGAAGAATACCTGCTGACCGGCCCGCTGGAGTCGACCAACCGCCCTTATGCGGTTGCCAAGATCGCGGGGATCGAGACCTGCTGGGCCTACAATCGCCAGTACGGCACGCGGTATCTTTCCGTCATGCCGACGAATCTCTATGGCCCCGGCGATACGTACCACCTGGAAAATTCGCATGTTCTGCCCGCCTTGATCAGGAAAATGCATGAGGCCAAAGTGCGAGGAGAGAGGCAGATGACAGCCTGGGGGACCGGTTCGCCCCGGCGCGAGTTTTTGTACAGCGATGATATGGCCGCCGCCTGCATCTTTCTCTTGTCCCTGCCGGAGGAGAGGTTCGGCGCCCTCCTGGGCGACGATTTTCCCCCCCTGGTGAACATCGGCTGCGGCGAGGACATAACCATTCGGGATCTTGTCGAAACGGTGCGGGAGGTGGTTGGTTTCCAGGGAACCGTGGCCTGGGACAGGACCAAGCCCGACGGAACCCCGCGGAAATTGTTGGATGTCAGTCGACTGAGCGCCCTTGGCTGGAGGGCGGAAACTGATCTCCGCACGGGCATCGGGCAGGCGTACCAGGATTATTTACAGCGTATTTGATTCCGGGCAATACTCCCTCCACACACTATGCCGCCATGCACGAGCCCTTGCTTTCCGTTGTTGTTCCGGTCCATAACGGAAAGCGCTATATCCGGGATACCCTCGCTTCGCTGGCCAGGCTCGAAGACGAACTGTCCTGCGAATTCATTTTTCAGAACTCCTGCAGCACGGACGGGACGACGGAGATCCTGGACCGTTTCTGCCAGGGGCATCAGAACCGGCACCACTTGAATGAACAGGACAGCGGCCAGAGCGAGGCGATCAATGCCGGGATGGCACGGGCCCGGGGCCGATGGGTGACCTGGCTTTGCGCTGACGACCTGATCCTGCCGGCTGTCGCCGGGGCGCTTGTCGAAGGGGAGAGGGTCGGCGCGGATCTGGTCTACGGGGATGTAATTTTTATCCGGGGTGAGCGTGCTTTTCCGGCAGAAGGGACGGAAACCTACTCGCCGGGTATCCTGGCAAAACGAAGGCTGGTCATCCAGCAGCCCGGGACCTGCATCCGGCGCGAAACCTGGAATGAGTTCGGCGGGGTTGCGGCATCCCGCAACTGGGCAATGGATTATGACCTCTTCCTGCGCCTGGAGTCTGCCGGCAGGAGTTTTTTTCGGGCATCCTCTTTTCTTGCGGTGATCAGGATGCATCCGGATGCCAAGACGAGTTCCGGTTCGCCTAATCGGGTGCTGGAGCTCTGGTCGATTCTCTGGCAGAGTCATTGCCGGCGTCCGGCATATTTTCGTCTTCGCCCCTATTTTGTCTATGGGGTCGAGTTCGTCATAAAATTTGTTGAAGCAAGGCGGGCGGCCGGGAACAGGTTCCCCCCGCAAGCAGCCGTGGCCCTTCTCCACAAATTTTTCTGGCTTACGGCACGGGCCCGGGAAAACGTTTCGATCCGGCACAGATTCGAGGACATACCGCAGGAAGTACGGATGCTGCTCGCCGGTCTCACGAAGATGCGATAATTACTTGCGATAGACGTCATGATCATGCGGCTGAGAAGATTTTGCGCACCCTTCATTTCCTATCTGGAGGCACAACTCCGGCTTGCACGGCACAGGCTGCAGGGGCGCCAGCCGCCGGCGATCTTCCTGCACAGTCTGTTCCGCTCGGGCAGCACCTACCTGTTCAACGCATTCCGGAACGAGAAAGGGTTCTGGTGCTATTACGAGCCGCTGCATCATCAATTGATCGAAATTCGGCGCGACAGGCTGGCCATCTTTCCCTTTGATAAAATAACCACGGACAAGATGAGCCACCCGCCCCTGACGCGGCCCCATTTTTATGAGTTCACCGCCGTGCTGAAAAACGACCACATCCCGTTTTTCAATATCCGCATGTCGTACAGCGAATTTGCAGCCGTGCGGCAGCATGCCAGACTGTACAAATACGTCATGACGCTTCTGGTGTCCGCCCCCGACAAGATGACGCCGCTCCTGCAGTTCAACCGCTCGTCCCTGCGCATTGGCTGGTTCAGGAGGTTTTTCCGCAATGCCCTGCATGTTTATATCCTGCGCGACCGCCGGGATCAGTTTGAGTCGTATTTCCGGCAGGGTGAAAAATACAATATCTTCCTGGCGATCAATCTCTATATCATCGCCTCGAACGGCCGCTCCTGGAAGTTTGCCCAGGCCTATGCGCCGTATAAAAAAGAATTCCGCGTTACCCATGATCTGTATTACGATCTCAAGCGGCTTGCTTTTTTTGCCGCAGAGCTGGACAGGGAAGTCCATTACCGCGTCTTCCTGCACCTGTGGCTCACTTCCCTGGTCGAGGCGAAAAGGCATGCAGATATCATTCTTGATATGAACAGGTTGAGCGAATCTCCTGAATACAACCAGGAGGTTGTCCGGCGGTTGCAGGAACAATTTACCCTTTCTCCGTCCATTTTCTCCGGATGCCATATCAAGCGATACGACCGATACTGCATGGATGATTCTGCTTTTTCCGCAATAGAACGAGAAGTTAGCGAAACCTACAGAAAAGAGCTTGCTGCCCTGAACATCGGCAACCTCGGGGAAATACCGGCCGTCCTTGTATGAAGATTTCGATCATTACCCCCAGCTATAACCAGGGAGAGTTCCTGGAGCAGACCATCCTCTCCGTTCTCGGCCAGGAGTATCCTGAGTTGGAATATATGATCATGGATGGGGGTTCCACGGATAATTCCGTCGAGATCATCAGAAAATACGAGTCGCGGCTCGCCTATTGGCAAAGCTGCAGGGACAACGGGCAGGCCGATGCCATCAATCAGGGCTTTGCCCGGGCGACCGGGGATGTCCTGGCCTGGCTGAATTCCGACGACATGTATCTGCCCGGCGCCCTGCAGAGGATGAGGGTCGCGGTGCAGGGCAACGGGCCGGAGTCGCCGCAGATTTTCCTCGGCAACTGCCTGCACATGAATATGGTCAACCTGAAGGAGGCCTTCGGCAGTGACGTGCGCCATGCGTTCGAAACGCATGCGATCGAGCTGAACGATTACATCGTTCAGCCCTCCAGCTTCTGGACGAGAAAGACCTTTGCGCTGGTGGGCGAACTCAGTGCCGAACTGCATTTCGCCTTTGACTGGGAGTGGTTCATCCGGGCGCGGCGGGCCGGCGTACCCTTCCAGCCGATCGACGATTTCCTGTCAGTATACCGGGTGCATGACAAACACAAGACCGCTACCGGCGGGGACAAGCGGATTCAGGAGATTGCCGCGGTGTACGGCAGATACTGCGCCCCGGCCATTGCCGACAGCTATGTCAAGCTGAAGACCGATGCGAAAGTGCAGGCCATGGGCCGGTGCATCGACAGGTTCGGGCTCTGGAAGTTTTTTGACACCAAGAAGCTGCTGTACCGACTTTTCTTCAGGGGTCTGACGCGCAGGATCAGCTGGGGGGATTTTGTTCAGATATATAAGATGTGAACAGAGTGTGCTGTTCAGCCGCAGCGGCGCGACAGGGTCCGGTGCGGAGCTGTGCCGCCCTTCTTTTTTGGGGAAGAAATCCGGATGAAGTTGAGTATCATCGTGCCGGTCGGTCGCCCCGAGACCGCCCGCCGGACAGTGGAGTCGATCCTGCGCCAGGGCCCATGTCCCGCACTTGTTCAGATCATCCTGGTGGGGGCCGGATTGGCTGCGCTCCGGGAGCAGTACCGGGACCCGCGGATTCAGTACGTGGAACTGCCGGGGCGGCTTAATCCGTCTGCCACGAGGATTGCCGGTGTGGAGCACGCAACCGGCGACTGGTACCTTTTCGTGGACGATGACATTGAACTGGAGGGAAGCTTCCTGGAGCGGCTGACTTCGGTTATCGCCGGCGAAGACCATGCCGGCGCCATAGGAGCAAGGCTGCCGGGGCGCGAAAGGTCCTATTTTTCACGAGTGACGGATCTGGCGAATTTCTGGTCGCAGCAGTCCCTGCACTCCGGACCTCGTGATTGGCTGTACAGCGCGGTTCTCGCCGTTTCCCGCCGGGTGTATGCTGAGGTCGGCGGGTTTGCTCCGGAACTGGCTATCGGCGAGGACGTTGATCTGACCAGGCGGATCAGGCAGGCCGGGTACCGGGTTTGCTACCAGTCAGACCTGGTAGGGTATCATCATCACCGCCGGACTACCCTGGCACGGGCCCTGGCCTACGGCTGGCAGAACGGCGGCCTGGCAAAGTTCCAGTTCAAAGGCGACCCGCAGGTGCGGGCATGGAGCGCCATGATGGTTCTCCGGACCCTGGCGCTGAGCCTGGTCGCAACCGTACGCGAAAATGGCCGCGACGGGCATGACTTTTATTGGTATCTCCCCGGGATCATAGTTTTTTATTGTGTTTTTGCCCTGTCGCTGGAATGGAATTACCAGCGCTGCCTGATCGGCTTCCTCAGGGCCAAGGGGAAAACAAGTTCCGGCGGGCAGCCTGCCGCCCGCAATGTTTTTGTCAGGAAGCATGTGGACAGCAGCGACCGGGGCCGGAGAGGGGAGGCCCTGTTTTTTCTGGTCATGGCCATCCTCCGTGAGAATATTCTGCTCATCCTGATGGTGGGCCTCCTTTTCGCCGTCCTGGTATCGGGCCCATGCGCATCGGAATAAACTGCTATCTGCTGGAACCCCATATCGGCGGGATCAAGCAGTATTTTCTCGCGCTCTGCCGGGAGCTGCTCCTGCATGACGACCAAAACCAGTATGTCCTTTTTTATTTTGACCGGAACCTTAGCGAGCTTGAAAAGCTGGGTCCGGGCCTCATCGCCCGCCACGGCATCCTGCTCCGCGACCAAGGGGAGATCCGGCAGCACCTGCCTAGGATCGATCTCTATTTCTGTCCCTTCGGCTCCCTGATTCCCCGGCCGCTCCCCCTGCCGACGGTGGTGACCATCGTCGATATCCAGGAAGTTTTTTTTCCGCAATTCTTTACGCTGCACAATCTGGTAGCCAGGTTCTGGCATTATGTTGGATCAACAAAGATGGCCGACCATGTCCTGACCATCTCCGCGTTTTCCAAGGAGACCCTGGTCAGGCACCACCGGCTGCCGCCGGAGAAGATTACGGTTGCCCATCTCTGCGCGGACGAGCGGTTCTATCGTGCCAGGGAAATTGCCAGGCGACCGGCGGCTGCCCTGCCGGAACGATATATTTTCTACCCGGCGAACCGCTGGCTGCACAAGAACCACGATCTGTTGCTGCGGGCTATTTCCTTGCTGCGCGAAAGGGAACTCCTGGCGGTGCATACGGTGTTCACCGGTTATGACCAGAAAAACGGCTACGCTATAGAGGAGAAGGCGCGGGAATACGGGATAGGTGATTTGGTCACCCAGATGGGCTATGTCTCGGTTGAAGAGATGGCCTATCTCTATGTCCATGCCGAGCTCATGGTCTTTCCCTCCCTCTTCGAGGGGTTCGGGATCCCGCTGGTCGAGGCCATGGCGGCAGGCTGTCCGGTCCTGGCCGCCGACAGCACGTCGCTGCCCGAGGTGGGCGGCGAGTCTGTTGCCTATTTCGACCCCTCATCGCCCGAAGCGCTGGCGAGTTCCCTGCACGAACTCCTGGCCAGCCCCGCTCTGAGGAAAGATTTAGTTGCGAGGGGATCGAGGCGGGCAGGGGATTTCTCTTCGGCCAGGATGGCCGAACAGCATCTTGCGGCATTCCGGAATGCCGCGCAAGCTTATTCCAGAAGACGATATCTTTGGCAGCGGTATGGCTATAAATACCTGCATGGTGTGAAAACTCTCCTCATGGGCGCCAGGATTCTGTTCAATGTAAGATAGAGCGGTTGTCCTGCTTCGATTTCGTGCGGTCGACTGCCTTGTGTCCCGCTCGTTTTTCTCAGCTTTTTTTTGATTTGCGTGTTTTTTGTGTATAATAAAAAAATGAATGAGCGGCAGATATGCGAGTCGGGTCGCCTGGAAGGGGAGTATATTTCGATAGTGCATACCTTGTGAAACAGCGAAGGAGGAGGGGGAACATGGACAGGTGCAGAGGAATATCACTGGTGTCCTGCGAGTTGTGGCGGACAGGGGGTCCATCGATTTTGCCTTCATTTTTAGGCGCCTTTGTCGCTTTCCTCGTGTTCCTTGCCTGTTCCAGTCCCTGCGAGGCCGTCGTCTATGTGGACAAGGACCGGCCCGGGGGCAACGGAACCTCCTGGGCCCAGGCCTACAGGACCCTCGATGACGCGATAAAGTACACCTATACTGCCCAGGAATTCTGGATTGCGGAAGGCACCTATACTCCCTCAGCCCCTCTGGTCCTCGGCGCGAACCATAACCATTCGTTTTACGGCGGCTTTGTCGGCACCGAGACAGCCCGCACCCAGCGCAATATCACGAAGTACCCGACCATTGTCGACGGTCAGGGGGTGCTCAAGCACGTCTTTAATGTCACCTCATGGGTGACCAGCGTGCGCTTCGACGGCCTGACGATCAGGCGCGGCGCCGCCACGGCTGCTTCGGGAGCTGATGCCTCCGGCGGCGGTGTCGTGGTCAACAAAGGCACGGTGGTCATTGCCAACTGCACGTTTACTGACAACAGCGCGACATCCCTGGGCGGTGCCCTCAACCTGGTCAATAATGCGAGCATTACCATTACCGGTTCCACCTTTAAGAACAACAGATCCCTGAGCGGCGCGTCGGCCGGTGGCGCCGGGGTGGCCATGACCTGGGCCCAGACAGGAACCCCGTCGACCGCAACGGTCGACAGCTGCACGTTTCAGGGCAACAGCAGTGCCCTGGAGGCTGGCGGACTCTATTCCCACTCTTTCCCGGTAACGGTGAAGAACAGCAAGTTCATCGCCAACTCCGCCGCCAACGGCGGGGCCATCATGCTGGACTTCAAGCTTCCCAGCGCGGACAGGATCGAGCGCTGCCTGTTCAGCGGCAATTCGGCGACCGCGCGGGGCGGGGCGATCTGCTCCTATGCGCGCAGCGTGGAGATTGAGAATTGCGTTTTTGCATATAACGGCACCTCGGCCACCCCTGCGGTCGGGGGCGGGGGCGGGGTAGGGCTGCATTCGGGGAAACAACCCGAACACTATAACTCAGCGTACATCGGCACCTTCCGCAACTGCACATTCTACGGGAACCATGCGGATTCCACCTACGGCGGCGGGATCCAGAATATCGGCGACCGTCCCATGTATATCTACAACTCAATCTTCTGGGACAACAGCGCGCTTTCCTACTGGATGGATGGAGCGGACCGGCCTACCAACGATATCGCCACCTACGACATCCCGACCACCGTCCGCTATACCGACATGGAGACCCTGGGCTGGCCCAATCCTCCTGCCTTCGTGGACCAGTTGGGCTGCTTTGCCGACGACCCGCAGCTGGTTGATCCGGACGGGGCCGACAACACTCCCGGCACTGCGGATGATAACTTGAGCATTGAGGATTCCTCCCCTTGCACGGACAGCGCAAACGGCAACTATGCGCCGGCAACGGATATCGTGCTGCGGTCGCGGGTGGACAATCCGGCGGTGCCAAATCAGGGCACCGGCACCCCGAACTATGCTGATATCGGGGCCTACGAGGGGCCTTATACGCCGTCGGTTCCTCCGCCACCTCCGCCTCCGCCGCCGGACGGCATTTCCATCCCGCCGGTGCTCCACCTGCTCCTGAGCAGCACGATATTCCATGAGGATTTTGAGGGAACCTGGCCGCCCCAAGGGTGGACCATAGAGGACTGGGACGGGAGCGGTTATGTCTGGCAGCGTTACGACATATCGGGTTCCCCCACTTATTGCCAGTACGGCTCAGGATTTGCCGCCGGGGCTGATTCGGACAGGCTTGATTCGAGCGGAACTGGAATGTTTACCCTCCTTATCTCGCCGCCCATCAAACTCTTTGCGCCCCAGGCATATCTCGGCTACGCCAGCAATTTTCAGGATTTTAATGACCATGGGATGATCTGGCTGCAGATTAGCACCAATAACGGTACTTCCTGGTCCACCCTGCGCTATCAGACGGTTGACGATCCTGCAGGCGGCACCTGGGAGGTGGAGGATCTTTCCGCTTACGTGGGAAACACGATTCTGTTGCGCTGGGTGTATTGGGATGAGAACTACTGGGCCTGGTACTGGTATATCGACAACATCGTGATCAAAAAAGAGCCGCCCTTACCGCCGACCTGATGCAGAGGTGGCAGGGATAATCATTGCAGCACCCTTCGGATTTTGCGCCCTACTTCGGTAGGACTTTTTCCCCATTTTGGTGAGGTTTGCGCTGCCATCAACCCCCCGGCTCACGGGCAGGTATCAAGCCTGCCCTGCCTCATTGGAACACCTTCCTTGAATTCTCCTGTGACAATGGTATGTTGTCACCGTCAACCCAAAACTGCACCGAGGAACACAGCTAAGCGGCGGCCGAAATTTTGTCACTCCACGTCCTTCACGTCTTCAAGCTCTATCTCCCCGACCTGCACGGCGGCATCCAGGAGGTCATCCGCCAGCTCTGCCATGCGACCTCCCGGCAGTACGGGGTGGAAAACCGGGTTCTCACCGTGGCCCAGGGGCCGGGAGAGCGGGAGATGCAACTGCCGGACAGCCTGGTGGTCCGTTGCCGGCTGACCCTGGACCTGGCCTCCACCCCAATGAGCGCGGACATGGTCGGGGAGTTCCGGCGCCAGCTCCGGTGGGCGGATGTCGTCCATTACCATTTCCCCTGGCCCTTCGGGGAATGCCTGCACCTGCTGTTCGGCCGGAAAACGCAATCCGTGGTGACCTATCACAGCGACATCTTCAAGCAGCGGCTGCTGAAGATTTTCTACGGGCCGCTACTCCACGCCTTCCTGGGCCGGGTGGGCCGGATCGTGGCCACCTCACCCAACTACCTGGAGAGCAGCGTTGACCTGGCCCCGCACCGCCGCCTCTGCGAGGTTATCCCCATCGGCCTGGACGAGCGGAGCTATGCGCAGCCCTCGACTGCAACCCTGGCCCGGTGGACCGAAGCGGTCGGCAGCGGCTTTTTTTTGTTCATCGGCATCCTGCGCTACTACAAGGGGCTGGATGTCCTGCTGGCGGCGGCACAGGACGCACCCTTCCGGGTGGTCGTAGCCGGCACCGGTCCCCTGGAAAAGGATCTCCGGAGGCAGGCCGCGCAGCGCAACCTTGCCAATGTCACCTTTGTCGGGTATGTGGGGGACGAGGACAAGGCGGCCCTGTTTGCCCTCGCCCGGGCCGTGGTCCTGCCGTCCCTGTACCGGTCCGAGGCGTTCGGCGTGTCCTTGCTGGAGGGGGCGATGAGCGGGCTTCCCCTGATTGCAACGGAACTGGGCACCGGCACGAGTTATGTCAACCAGGGAGAGGTGACCGGGCTGGTGGTCCCGCCCGGCGATGCCGGGGCGTTGCGGAGGGCCATGGAGCGGCTGCACGCGGACGATGCCCTTTCGGCAACCATGGGTGCCGCCGCGCGCCGGCGGTTCGAGACCCTGTTCACCGCGGACAGGATGGGGGCCGACTATTTTCGGCTATACCGGGAGCTTGCGGAGAGCGGAGGGGGCCGCAGTTCGTCATGAAGGTCCTGGTCACCGGGGCAAACGGCTTTCTCGGCACCCATCTTTGCGCCTACCTGGCCGCACGGGACATCCCCTGCCGCCGGGCGGTCCGCCGTCCGGACCAGAGCGGCGGCGATACCGCGGCGGTGGGGGACATCGACGGCGCCACCGACTGGGCTCCGGCGCTGAGCGGCATCACCGTGGTCGTGCATCTGGCCGCCCGGGTCCATGTCCTGCGGGAGGAGGCGCATGACCCTCTTGCCGTGTTCCGCCGGGTGAATGTGGAGGGGACGGCCAAGCTGGCCCGCCAGGCTGCGGAAGCGGGGGTGCGCCGGTTCATCTTCATGAGCAGCATCAAGGTCAACGGCGAGGAGACGTTTGCCCGTCTCTTCGGGCCCGATGACCAGCCTGCGCCGGCGGACCCCTACGGCATTTCCAAACTGGAGGCGGAAGAGGTCCTGCGGCAGGTTGCCCGGAATACCGGGATAGAGGCGGTGATTCTGCGGCCGCCCCTGGTGTACGGCAGGGGAGTTGGCGGCAATTTCACCCGGTTGGTCCGGCTGGTCCGGCAGGGCTGGTATCTGCCGCTGGGCTCGGTCCGCAACCGGAGGAGCCTGGTTGGGGTGGAAAACCTTTGTTCGCTCGTCTTCCTCTGTCTCGGGCATCCCGCGGCGGCCAACAGGGTGCTGTTGGTCAGCGACGGCCGGGATGTCTCGACGCCGGAGCTGATCCGCGGTATAGCCCAGGCATGCGCGGTTGCTCCCCGGCTGCTGCCGTGTCCGCCGTTCCTGCTCCGTCTGCTCGCCAGGCTCTGCGGCAGGGAAAAGGAGATCCGGCGGCTGACCGGCAGCCTCCAAATCGACGACTCCCGCACCCGTAGCCTGCTGGACTGGCAACCTCCGCTCAGTCTTGCGGAAGGGTTGCGGCAGAGTGTATGCCGAGATGAATAAATTCTGGATTCTGGCAGGGGCGTTTGGGGCAGTCGTGCTCCTGACCGGGTTGCTGCGCCAGTACGCGCTGCGCGTGCGCCTGCTCGACATCCCCAACCCGCGCAGTTCGCACAGCATTCCGACTCCCCGCGGCGGCGGGCTGGCAGTGGTGCTTGTTTTTGTCCTGGGCGCCTGCCTTCTCGCCCGGGGAAACAGCGTCCCGGCCTCCCTGCTGCCTCTGGTGCTGCTGCCCTGTATCCTGGTGGCCACCGTCGGCTGGCTGGACGACCACTCTTCCCTGCCGGCCCGCGTCCGCCTGCTGGTCCATCTGCTGGCCGCCGGACTCGCCCTGTTCCTGCTGCCGAGCCTGCCGGCGCTTCCCCTGTGGCACGGGCAGTTGCCCCTGGCGGCCTGGAGCTACCCGTTGATTCTGCTCGGGCTGGTCTGGCTGGTCAATTTGAACAATTTTATGGACGGGATTGACGGGATCGCTTCGGTTGAGGCGATTTCCGTCACTCTGGGGGCCGCCGCGATTCTTTGGTTGAACGGCGGGGGGGGCACGCAGGCCCTCCTCCTCGCCCTTCTCGCCGCAACGGTGGCTGGCTTTCTTGCCTGGAACTGTCCGCCGGCGAAGATTTTCATGGGGGATGCGTGCAGCGGTTTTCTCGGCATGGCCATCGGGGTGTTCGCCCTGGCAACCTCGGTCGAGGGCGGGATTAACCTGTGGAGTTGGCTGATCCTCTACGGGGTGTTTGCGGTGGATGCAACCTGTACCCTGCTTCGCCGTTTTTGGCGCGGCGAGAAGCTGCATGAGGCCCATCGCAGCCACGCCTACCAGATCCTGGCCCGCCGCTGGCAGTCGCACCGGAAAGTCACCGGACTTGTGCTGGGAGTCAACATCTGCTGGCTTTTTCCGCTGGCTGTAGTATCATCCCGCTGGCCAGAGTGGTCTTTGCTCTGCGCAGCGCTGGCTCTCGCCCCTCTTCTCCTTGGCGTGATCCGCGCGGGTGCCGGGACTACGAACCAGTAACGCTCCCTTGGCGGCAGGCTGATAGCATAGACATCAATGAAGAAGTTCCTCCATCATATTCTGCTCAACCGCTGGTCGGCCTTCGCCCACGATCTGATCTGGGTGCCGGTGGTGCTTGCTGCCGCCTATTATCTGCGCTTCAACCTCGATACCATCCCGGTGCCGTACAGACCCTCGCTTATCCGGCTGATTGCGATTGCCGTCCCGGTCCAGGCGGTGATATTCTGGGTATTCGGGCTGTATCGGGCTCTGTGGCGCTTTGCCTCGATTCCCGACCTGGTCAGGATCATCAAAGGTGTCGGCCTGGGCATCCTGCTCATCGTGTTGATCGATTTCATCCTCACCCGCTTGGACGGGGTACCCCGATCCGTGCTTTTCCTCTACCCCCTGCTGCTGGTCACCGGGCTGAGCGTGCCCCGGATTTCCTACCGCTGGTTCAAGGACCACCGTTTCAACCTGCATACCCGGGAAGGGCAGCGGACGATCATCGTCGGCGCGGGCCGCGCCGGGGAGCTTCTGGCCAGAGATATCATGTACCGGCCGGAGTACCAGCTTCTCGCCTTTGTCGACGATGACCCGGAAAAGCTGAACAGGGAGATCCATGGGATCAGGGTGGTCGGCGGCACCGGTGATCTTGCCGGGATCGTCCAGGCAACGGGTTGCGAACTGGTTCTCCTTGCCATGCCCTCCGTCCGCAGGAAGACCCTGCAGCGGCTGGTTGCCGAATGCGACCGGATCGGCGTGGTCTGCAAGACCCTGCCCTCGGTCTTCGAGATGTCCGGGTTGCAGGTGGAAGCTTCCCGCCTGCGCTCGGTCACGGTGGAGGATCTCCTGGGGCGGGATACCATCCATCTGGACTATGAGGCCATTGCCGGGTATCTGCGGGGCCGGTCGGTTCTGGTCACCGGCGGAGGGGGGTCCATCGGTTCGGAACTTTGTCGGCAGATTGCCCGACAGCAACCGGCAAAGCTCATCATTCTTGAGCACGCGGAAAGCAACCTGTACGCCATAGAGTATGAACTGCGAAGACATTTCAATGACCTGCAGTTGGAGGCAATCCTTGGCGATGTCAAGAACCATGACCGGGTGAACTGGGTGTTCAGGCAGTTCAAGCCGGACATCGTGTTCCATGCGGCGGCCTACAAGCATGTGCCCATGCTCGAAGGCAATCCGGCGGAAGGGGTGAGCAACAACATTTACGGGACCCGAGTGATCGCCGATGCCGCCGACCGGTTCGGAGTGGATCGGTTTGTCCTGGTGTCCACCGACAAAGCGGTCAACCCCGCGAACGTGATGGGTGCCACCAAGCGGGTGGCGGAGATCTACTGCCAGAATCTGGAGATGCGCTCAGCAACCAAGTTCATCACCACCCGTTTTGGCAATGTCCTGGGGTCCGTGGGTTCGGTGGTGCCGCTGTTTGCAAAACAGATCAAGGCCGGCGGGCCGGTGACGGTCACCGATCCGGAGATCACCAGGTATTTCATGACCATCCCGGAGGCGGTCAGCCTTATTCTGCAGGCCGGCGCGATGGGCAGGGGCGGTGAGATATTTGTTCTGGATATGGGCGAGCCGGTCCGGATCCAGGATTTGGCGCAGCAGATGATCAGGCTTTCCGGGCTCGTGCCGGGCCGGGACATCAAGATTGTCTATACGGGCCTGCGGCCGGGGGAAAAGCTGTTTGAGGAACTTCTGCATGCAGGTGAAGACCTGCAGCCCACGAGCCACGAAAAGCTGCTCCTTGCCAGGAGCAGGCAGGTTGACTGGAACTGGCTGCAGCAAGAATTCGCCGGGCTCGAGGAAGCGGTGCGTTCGCGAGAAGTGGATGTATTGAAAAAGCACCTGCAAAATATCGTGCCGGAGTACAGGACATGAGCTGCGGTGGCCGAAGTGTGCGGAACGGCTATTTGGTCAGCTCCGCATAGATGTTGAGATCCTGCTGCTGCGCCCTGGTTTCCAGATTGCGAAGCGCCTCGTGCTCTGAACGGCGACAGGCGACAAACTGCATGCGGGAAAAACCCAGGTGCCTGGCTACCAGCTCCAGTTCCTCCCTGCTGTAAAAGTGGACATGCTCGTAGTGGCGGTAGGCATCTTCTATGCCCTTGGCGAGTTCGCTGAACGCCGATGTCGAAAAATGTCGTTTCAACACCCCTTCCAGGCCGGGAAAGCTCAGCCTGAGCCCCCCCCCTCCTGAGGATCCGCAGGCATTCGCTGAGAAAGAGGATCGAGTCCTGCTGGCTCAGGTGTTCGATAAAGTCTTCGCCGAAAGCATGGCAAAATGAGTTGTCGGGGAAGGGTTGCCTGCCGCGCAGATCGACCTGGTAATATACATAATCAGTGGTCATGCCATAGCGTTTCTTCATAATGTCGATCGGGTAGAAATCGACATTGACCCAATTTCGCAGGAGTTTCGGGCTGCAGGCATACTGAATTCCGGTGAGGCCCGATGGGGTGGGCACCGTATTTATTTCCGTGAGAGCGGCAGGCGTGCGCTGGATTTTTTGGATATCATAGCCGGACAGCCTGATGACTTTTCTCGCAAAGTTCTTGATGTTCCGGATCAAAGCTGGCTCCTGAAGTGATGATGGTGTGATTTCGCCATGGGAATCATACCCTACCGGAAAAATGTTCCGGCAACAAGAACCAGAACAAGGGGTGATGAGTGCTGCGTTCCGTTGCGAGTTCCAGGGCAATATGCTATTCAGGTGCATGTTGTTCCCGGTAATGGTAAAATATTTATTTTATGGTATCTTACACGGTTAGAGTGTTCTCCCGTAACACCTCAACGGGTGAAGGTCGGAGTCGGACGAATGCTGGAAGACAGTTTATGTAAACGATTCATTCAGGCATCCCTGGCTCTGGCGGTTTTTCTGGTTTTTACCGGCTATGTGTTTCTCAACGCCAGGCTGAATGATACCGCCGGCGACATGGTCCTGCTGATCCTGCTGTTTCTGGCGTTGCCCCGGCTGTCCGCCACGCGTTTTGACCGGACCGGCACATTTTTTATTGCGCTGTTCTGGGCGTTCCTGGCCCTGACCCTTGCCAGCGTGCTTTTCCCCCCATCGCCTTTCGCCAAGTTGAACTGGCTGTTGATCGCCCTCTATCGTCTTGTGTTTTCCTCGATTATCGTTTTTGCCTTGTGCAACCTGAGCGCTCTGGACCGGGTCCTGCTTCGCTGGGGTCTGGCGGCGCTCTGCCTGCTGCTTGCGGTTCTCTATATCTGCGAACAGCAGGGCCTGGGTATCCAGGAATCACTCGAAAGGTTCACTCCACTGCGCCTGGACCAGTCGCCATGGCATGACAAGAATTACGCATTCTGGCAGCTGCTCCTCATGTGGGGCAGCATTTCCCTGCTCTGGCAGAGGAGTCCTTTCTGCAATATTGCCGCCCTGGTCGTGCTTTTCGTCTCGGTGACGGCAATCTTTGTCAGCACCTCGGAGTCGAGTCAGCTCGCGGTGGCAATCAGCACCGTGGTTTTTCTCTTCGCCAACGGAGTCAGGTCCAAGGGTCATTATGCGCTCTATTATTGTCTCGTCGTGAGCCTGGTCCTGATACCCGTGCTCTGGGTCTGCCTGGCGCCGGTCAAGCCCCTTCTCGCTGATATCCTGCCGCAGATCAAGGCGATCACCAACCGGGTTGAGCTCTATGATTACACGGCAAGCCTCATCAGAAAGGAGTTGGTCCTGGGATACGGTTTTGGCAGCACCCTGTTCATGCCTATCCCCAAGGGGGCAGTGGGTTGGCAGCACTGCTTTCCCGGAGGCCACACCCACAACCTGGTGCTGCAATTCTTTATCGATCACGGTCTGCTTGGTCTGGTGTTTCTCTCTGCGGTCCTGTCGTTTTTTTTCCACCATCTCTACCATACACTGGAGGATAATCCGCAGGCACCGGCAATATGGGCACTGCTGATGGCGGGGCTGGTTCTTTTTTCTTTGAGTTATGCCATCTGGAACGCGGATATCGTCCTCATGTACTGCATGTGGCTTGCTCTGATCTTTGCCGTCTCCTCGAGGCACGGGAGGCCGGCCGCGGACTGGCTTTCTTCCTCCCGCCCGTCCCTGATGCTGATTCTCTTAGGCATAACCGCCTTTGCCTGCTATAGCGTGGATTATCTGTTTCTGGCGGGCAAATAGGACAGCAGATGGGAATCACGGAGAAACTTGTAAATTTTGTCAAGCTGCTGCACGGCCAGCGGCAGTTGATCTGGACCATGGCCCGGCGGGAGGTGGCCTCTGATTATATCGGGTCCTTTCTCGGCTCGATCTGGACCTTTGTCCGCCCCCTGGTGATGATCGGGGTGTTTTGGTTCGTGTTCAGCGTCGGCTTCAAGGCCAAGCCGATGAACGACGTACCCTTCGTGGTCTGGCTGACCGCCGGGATCGCACCCTGGTTTGTCTTTGCCGATATCATCAACGGCTCCACCACCTCCATTGTCAACAATGCCAACCTGATCAAGAAGACGTTGTTTCAGTCCCAGATCTTGCCGGTGGTGAAGATCGTTTCCTGCCTGATGACCCATACCGTATTCCTGTTCATTCTGATCGGGCTCATCCTGCTTCAGCGGATGGCTTTCAGTCTCTATTTCCTGCAGTTTTTCTATTACCTGGCCGGTCTCTGCGTCTTTGCCCTGGGCATTGCCTGGATGGTCTCGGCGCTGCATGTCTTTTTACGGGATGTCGGCCAACTGATCGGGGTGATCCTGCAGGTGGGTTTCTGGATGACTCCCATTTTCTGGGACATCAACCTGATGTCCCCCCGGATTCAGTTCATTCTGAAATTGAACCCGATCTATTATATCATTCAGGGATACCGGGATTCGTTCATCTCCTTTGTCCCGTTCTGGCACCATCCCCTGTACACTCTGTATTTCTGGGGGGTGAGCGTGGCGATTCTGGTGACCGGGGCCCTTGTTTTTCAGAAACTCAAGCCCCAGTTCGCCGATGTCCTGTAGGATGGAGCAGAGACCATGAACAATGACTTTTCCATCAGGCTCCAGGACCTCGGCAAGGTCTACAAGCTCTTTCCTGCGCCTTTCGACCGGGTCAAGGAGACCTTTCATCCCCTCAGGAAGAAATATCACCAGCGCTTCCAGGCCCTGCGCAACATCACCCTGGAGGTGCGGAAAGGGGATACCGTCGGGATCATCGGCCGCAACGGCAGCGGCAAATCGACCCTGCTGCAGCTGATCTGCGGCATCCTCCAGCCCACCACCGGCACGGTCTGGAAAAGCGGCCGGGTAGCGGCCCTGCTGGAACTGGGCGCCGGCTTCAACCCGGAATTCAGCGGCCGGGAGAATGTCTATCTGAACGGGTCGATCCTGGGACTGGCCCGTCGGGAGATCGACGATTGCCTGGAGGATATCCTGGCCTTCGCGGATATCGGCGAGTTCATTGACCAGCCGGTCAAGACCTACTCCAGCGGCATGTACGTCCGCCTGGCCTTTGCCGTGGCCATCAACGTCCGGCCGGACATTCTTATCGTGGACGAGGCCCTGGCCGTCGGCGATACCCTGTTCCAGGCCAAGTGCTTCGCCAAGTTCAGGGAATTCCAGCAGCAGGGGATCACCATCATCTTCGTGACCCACTCCATCGACCTGATCACCCGCTACTGCAGCAAGGTCTGCCTGCTGGACAGGGGGGTGCTCAAGGCCTACGGCACTCCGCAGGATGTCATCGACCAGTACAACAAGTTGATCCTGGATTACTCCAGCAGGGACCGGCACCGGGACCCCGCCTTCTGCAGCCTGGAGAAGCATCGGGCCGGCGGGCCACAGGAGGACGGCTGCCCCTTTCTCCTGAATCCTGAGGAAAACAGGTACGGCAACGGCAAGTCAACCATCGAACAGGTCGGCTTCTATTCCCTGGATGGTCAACCGGTCCAGGCACTGAGGCAGATGGAAGGGTATGAAATCCGGCTGCGTCTGGTGTTCCATGCCCGGGTGGAAAACCCGGTCATCGCCTATATCATCAAGGATGTGAAGGGGATGGACATCTGCGGCACCAATACGCTGTATCAGCAGGTAGACACCGGGGTATGCGAGCCTGGTACGTCACTAACGGTCTCGTTCGTGCTGAAGATGATGCTCAGCGGCGGCGGTTATCTCCTCTCGGTCGGCTGTGCCGGCTACGACAGGGGGGAATATGTGGTCTACGAGCGCAGGTACGACGTGCTGGCGTTCGAGGTGGCGGCCCGCAGGCCCTGTGTCGGGGTGGTGGACCTGGATGCGGAAATAGAAATAACTAGGGCGGACGATCTCGCCCCCCGGGCGGAGGACTGAAACGGGTTCGTCCCGGAGAGGGAGCGCATGGACGGGCAGAAGACGATCATTGTCTGCGGCAATTTCCGGGGCGGGACCACCGCGGTGGCCCAGTTGCTCGACAGGCTGGGCATCCCCTTGGGCGAGAAGATGGACCCCAACAACAACTGCGAGGACCTCGAGTTTCAGCAGGTATTGCTCAGGGAGACCCTGGACCGGGCGGAACTCGACCGGCTTGTAAGGGAGCGGAACGCCCGGCATGCCATCTGGGGATTCAAGTTTCCCGGGGCGCATCTGCATATGCCGGCGATGCTGGAGAGCTTCCGGAATCCCCAGGTGATCTTTGTCTTCAGGGATCCCTATGCCGTGGCTGACAGCGAGCAGCGAAGGACCGGCCAGTCTCTCTCCCGGATGATGGAACGAACCGTGGAATACAACCTGCATATGACCAGGCTGCTGCAGTCCCTTTCCTGTCCGACGCACCCGGTTTCCTTTGAGCAGCTGCTGGTGCGGCCGGCGGCCGTAATTGACCGGCTGCTCACGTTTCTCTCAATTCGACTCAGCTGGTGGGAGAGGCGCCGTCTGCTCAGAAGCGTCCGCCTGAAGAAGGACAGCTCTTCCTACGGTTATGCTAAGGGCTGACGGGACAGGGTGAGGGGGTTCATGTCTTGCTGAAGACAAGGACATCCTGAAAGAATATCCCCGGCACCTCCTTCCAGTTGCCCTGGTGGCGTTCAACCACCTGCATCCCGGCGTTGGCGCACAGCCGGTCGATGCCTTGCCCGGTGACGCCTATGGCGTCTTCCGGTACCGGTATCCATTCCAAGTGAAACCAGGCGTCCGAGCCGTAAGTCGGCTGGTTGAAGATCCACAGGTTCTGCGAGGTCATGTGAAAACGGCCCTGCTGCTCTGATCTCCTGCCGAGGCTTTCCCGGTAAATCTGGTCCAGGAGGAAAAAGGTGACGATCGCCCTGCCGTCCGGTTTCAGCACGCGGCGTATCTCCTTGAAGTAGAACAGGGCATCCTCCTCGCCCAGGTGGGTCCAGACGGACAGGGCGGTGAGCAGGTCGATGCTTTCGCTCTCAACCGGCCACGGTGTTTTGGTGCTCTTCTGGTCAGGGGCATAGGTGGGGTTGGCCACATCAAAATGGATAAATTCATTCCTGCCGGCGGGGTAATGGCCGCGGCAGAAGACGATGTCTTTCTGCATGACATCGATGCCCGTGTACTTCCCCTTGTCCCCCAGAAAGGGTTCGCTGGCTATTGCCAGAAGGCCGGTGCCGCACCCGATATCCAGGATCCGGTTGTTTTCTTTTTGGGCAAGATGAAGGAACATCAGGGTTTGGAAAATGCCGATGACGTGGGCCCATTCGGCATAGGCAAACTTGCCGCCCCGTCGGTTGGCCTCGCCGGGGATAAGTCGGATGTTCCGGGTCCGGCGAATATGTTGCCGGTCTCGCGGGAGGTACAGACTGTCCAGGAGGTGATACGGATCGATTCCGATTCGCTGCAGCCCTTTAAGGAGAATGTCCAGTAATCTCATTGGTTCTCCCCATTACTGCGCGGACAGGGTAATTGCATTCCATCGCTCCTGTTGTTCCTGTTGGTGTTCCTGGAAAATGGCAAAATACCGTTAATGTGCTGTGTCGACAAGTTCATTGTTGCGGAGGGAGTTCCTGAAAGAGGACTTTTCCCCGGAACCATGGGGGCATCTTTGATGCAGAATTTCCCGGTTAATGGTATATTCAAAAATTTTTTCGGGTGGAAGCGGAACCGGCCTGTGCTTCCAGGCCATGGCGCAGTTAGGAACACCTCTACCATTCGCAGAGAGGAAGATGACCGGCAACCAAGAGAACAATTCAGACCGATCTGCCGGTATCCCCTTTGTCCCGGGGAATCCCCTGAAGAAGCTCTATTTCCGGGTGAAACGGTGGTACCGTACCTGCCGCTCCTATCTGACCGATCCGCATTACCGGGCTCTTGCCCGTTCCGGGCTGTTTGACGTTCGCTATTATCTGGAGAACGATCCCGGCCTTGATCCGCGCTACACCGACCCGCTCATCCACTACCTGGAGGCCGGCTGGCGGGAAGGACGCAAGCCCAACCCCCTGTTCGACAGCTCGTACTTCCACGAGCTGAACCCGCAGTGCGCGGAAAGCGACCCCCTGCTGCATTATATTGAACAGGGGTGGAGAGCAGGGGCGGACCCGACCCCGCTTTTTTTCACCTCCTGGTATGCCCGGCAGTATCCTGAGTCCTCCCGGCGCGGCAGGCCACCGCTCAGCCATTATCTTCGGACCGGCTGGAAGAAGGGATACCGGCCCAATCCCTATACCGATTTTGACCTCTACCTGGAGGCCCACCCAGAACTCCGGGCCAGGGGGATCAACCCCCTTGTGAACTATGTGGAACATGGCTTTCGGGACAAGACCGGCCCCCTGCCGTTTTTTGACGCGGATTACTACCTGGGAGACAACCCTGCCGCCGGCAAACTTGCCATGTCCCCCCTTGCCCATTTCCTGCAGTACGGTGTCCGGGAGGGAAGGGCGCCGAACCGCTTTTTCGATGCGTCATATTACCTTGCACAGCACCCGGAAGCAGGACCGTCCCAGCTGACGGCCTTTCTCCACTTCAGCAGCATCGGCCATGGGAAGGGGTTTCGTCCGGACCGGCTGTTTGACCCGGCCTGGTATGGCCGCACCTACCCGGAGTTTGCGAAGACCCAGGCCTACGAACTCCTGCATTATCAGGAGCAGGGGATATGCAGCGGGAATTATCCCTGCCCCGAGGTAGCGGAATTGAAGGAGAAGCCGGTCATCTCCGTTGTCACCCCGGTCTACAATACCGATGAAGCGCTACTGCGCCGGTGCATCCACTCGGTCCTCTTTCAGGCCTACCCCCACTGGGAGCTATGCCTCGCGGACGACGGCAGCGATAGGCCCCTTGTCCGGCGGATCCTTGAGGAGTATGCTGTCCGCGAACCGCGGATCAAGGTACGGTTTCTGGAGAAGAACCTGGGGATAGCGGGGGCGTCCAATGCTGCCGCGGCCTTGGCCGGCGGCAGGTATCTGGCTTTTCTCGACCATGACGATGAGCTGACCCTGGACGCCCTGTATGAAGTTGCCGTGGCGGTGAATGCGCAGAATCCTGATCTCCTGTATACCGACGAGGACCTTGTCAACCTGGAGAGCCGCTACCTGGACACCTTTTTCAAGCCGGACTTCAACCCCGAGCTGCTGCTGACCCACAACTATATCACCCACCTGCTGGTGACAAGCAGGGAGCTGTATGCGCGAAGCGGCGGGTTTTCCCCTGAGTATGAGGGGGCGCAGGACTTTGACCTGGTGCTCAAGCTGACCGAGCAGGCCGAGCGCATCGTGCACATTCCTCAAAGGCTTTATCACTGGCGCGCGTCAGAGACCTCGACCAGCGTCAACCATTCCCAGAAGACCTATGCCGATGCCTCCGGCAGAAAGGCCTTGGAGGCTGCGCTGGCCCGGCGGGGAATCAGGGCGGCAGTGGAGCAGGGGCAGTGGCGCTTTTATTACCGGGTGCGCCGCGCCTTGGCGGATATGGAGTCGGTGAGCCTCCTGGTCTGCCTGGCCGGAGAAGAGACAGCGGACCAGTGGCATGGCCGGATCTCCGAACTCCTGGCGCACGAGCCGCTCGATATTCATTGCCTTACCGCAGGTGATTCCTCTGAAAGAATCGACTCAGGCCAGGGACATCCCCGCCATATTGTTCATCTTCATCCTGTCGGGGACCTCGGGAACCTCGCCGAGTTGTATAACTCCATTGCCCGGCAGTGCATGGGCCGGTATCTGCTTTTTGTTGCGCCTGGCTTTGTGCCGGAGAGCAGGGACTGGCTGGAGCGCCTGCTGGAGATGGCTCAGGATAAGGCTGCCGGGGCAGTGACCGGCATGACGGAATCGCCGGAGAACCCGGAAGGCCGGCCGGAACTCGCTGAAAATATGTCCTGGCGTCAGTACCGGCGTTTTTTCCTTGAGGCATCCCGGGATCTCAACAACATCTACTGCGAACAGAATGTGCTGGCCGTTCCCATTGACCTCTGCCTGGTCAAAAAGGATTTGTTCGACCTGGTCGGCGGGTTTGATGGGCAGCTTTTTCCCCAGGTATTTTATGACCTGGATTTTTCCCTGAAGCTTCGCCAAAAGGGGTACGCCAACGTCTATACCCCCTGCTGCCGCGGCAGGCAGGCAGGGGCTTCCAGGACAATGGTCAGCGGTGCGGCCGCTGAAAAGGAGATGGCCGCATTCCGGGACAGGTGGAGAACAGTATTAAAAAATGGCGATCCGTATTACAATCCCGGCAAAAGTATTGCCGACAGGAAAATCAGCAGGGCGCAATGGCTCGCATGGTATTCGGGGAGTCCGGCAAAGGCTGCATAGGGAACGCAAATGTTCAACCAGATAAAGCAATCAGTCATTCGCAAAATCGTCAGGCTGTTCCGGACCGCCCTGCATGATGCCGAGGTCCGCGGCGACCTGCGGATTATCGCATCGGAACTGCTGGCCGACCCGGCGGTCCGGGGCCACGCCAGGGATATGTTGCAGCATGCCTTGGCGGACCCTGCCTTCCGCACTTCCCTTACCGAGACGGCGGCCGCGGTCATGGCCGATGAACGGGTCGGGGGAGAGATGTGGAAAAAGTGCCAGCTGCGGCCGCAGAGCGAGGATTTCAGCTATGCCTATATTCCCAACAGTATCAAGGATGAACTCTTCCGGATGGCCACCAGGGAGTCGGCCAGGTTTGCTGCCGAGAATATGAGCGATGTCATGGGCATGGCCACCCCTTTCGAGGTGTTGAGCCGTTGCCTGGACGAGGCTGCTGTGGATGGCCTGTACCTGGAATTCGGGGTCTATTCGGGAACAACGATCAATTTTATCGCTTCCCGGGTGCAGGCGGCAGTGCATGGCTTCGATTCCTTTGAAGGGCTTCCCGAGCAGTGGGGCAATGTGCCTGCCGGCAAGTTCACCCGGCACGGCGACCTGCCGGAGGTCAGGGAGAATGTCTCCCTGCATGTCGGCTTGTTTGACAAGACCCTGCCGGGGTTTCTGGAGGCGCATGCCGAAAACGCCGCCTTCATCCATATCGATTCCGATCTCTATTCCTCGGCAAAAACGGTGTTGGCATTGCTGCGGCCGCGGATCGTGCCGGGCACGGTGATCGTCTTTGACGAGTTTTTCAACTATCCGGGCTGGCAGGAACATGAGTGCAGGGCGTTTCTGGAGTTCATCAGCGCCTCCGGACTTTCCTTCAGATACATAAGCTATGCCAGCCGGGGATTTTCGGTGGGCGTAAAAATTGCCAGTCCCGAAAATAGTGCGGAACTAAGGCCGGCAAGCATTCTGACTTGATGAAATTTCAGCGGCGGATGCGCAGTGTTTTGACTTTTGCGAGGGTATCAATAATTGCATAGCGTACGGCAAGTATTTAATCTTGCGATTCAAGCGCAAAAGATTTAAAACCTTGTTCCCATTCCGGGCGGGAGAAAAGAGATAAGGTCATAGATGGTTCGGCATGCAGCCTAAGATTTCAGTCATCATTCCGGCGTACAATCATGAACGGTTTATCGGGGCGGCCGTCGAGAGCGTCCTGAACCAGACCTGCCATGATTTTGAGCTGATCGTGATCAACGACGGCTCCACCGACCGGACCGGCGAGATAATCCAGTCGTACCGGGACGAGCGGATTATCTACCGCAGCCAGGAGAACCAGGATGCTTATAACACCTTGAACCGGGGGCTGGGGATGGTCCGCGGGAACTACGTCGCCATTCTTAATTCCGACGATGTCTATTTCCCTGACCGGCTGCAGCGGCTGATCACGGAGCAGCAGGCAACCGGCGCCCAGTGCCTGTTTACCGACGTGGTGCCCATCTCGGACGAGGGGGTGGAGTTTATCGACCCGGAATTCGGCTGGAATGTCTGGCATCGGAAAAACAGGGAGTATTTCAGGCAGTGCGGCGACCTCTATGTAGCATTTCTCAAGGGCAACTTCATGGTCACCACCTCCAACCTCTTCCTGTCCGCGGAGGCCGCCGCGACCGTTGGCAAATTCTGTTCCCTGCGCTACCTACATGACTACGATTATATTTTCCGGGTGATGCTGGCATATCCGGGGAAAGTACGGTATCTTGCCGACGAAAAACTGTTGTACTACCGGATTCATTCCGGCAACACCCTGAGCGAGGCCGCCATTCTCGGCCGGGAACAGGATAAGGCGGTTATCCGTAAATACATGCTGGCGGCGATCGGTGAGCAGTTCAAACCTTTTGCCGCGGCCGGCGCGGACCGGCTGATGGAGCTTGAGCAGGAACTGGCCGCGGTGCGGCAGACCCTGGCCCGGCCCGGCACCCCGGGGATAAAAACTCTTTGCGGCCAGCTTGCCGGGGCAATCAAAGAAAAAATAAAAAAAATCTTCTGTCGATCCTGACAGGAGCCTTTATCCTGAGGAGAACAAATGCGCCGTATTTTTCTTGGCCTTTTTCTGATGGCCTTGACGACCCTGATGCTCGAACTGACCCTGGTCAGGGTCTTCGACGTCATCTGGTATTCCAACATGGCCTACATGGTCATCACCCTGGCCATGTTCTGCTTCGGCCTGTCCGGAGTGTATTCGTCGATCAGGCCGGTCAAGAACGAAAGCAGGATCAGGCTGTATCTCTCCCTGCTTGCCGCTCTCCTCGGCGTCACCGCTCTCTGCATCCTGCCTGCCCTGAACCTGCTGCCCTTTGATTTCAATCTGCTTTACCAGGAACCTGCCAAGGGAATGGCATATTTTCTCCTCATGTATTTTATGCTGGCCCTGCCCTTTTTTCTGATTGGCTTGGCCTTCACCATCATTTTTTCCAAATTTGCCGAACAAATCCAGGCCCTCTATTTTTGGGACCTGGTGGGGGCGGCCATCGGCTGCATTATCCTGGTTCCCCTGCTGCCCGTAATCGGACCGGGAGGGTTGCTCTTTCTTGCCTGCACCTTGGGACTGTGGGCCTCCGCCTTGTTCAGCGAGAACCGGAAGTGGACGCTGACGGCGCTTGCGGCCGGGGCTGTCGTGATCGCCATTCCCTTCCTCCATGACGGTTATTTCGAATTCCGGGACCATCTGGATAAGAGGGGGGTCAAAAGCGCCAAGGAAAGGGGCCGGGTGGAGTGGAGCTACTGGGATCCGGTTTCCAAGATCGACGTCATCGACCAGCCCAGCTTCAACCGCAAGCATGTCGCCTATGACGGGGGCACTCAGTCCAGCTTCATCTTTCCCTTTGACGGCGATTACCAGAAGCTCAGAAGCCGCATGCCGGACGACACCCCGAGGCACTTCGGCGGTCAGAATGTCCTTATTTCTCATTATTTCAAGCGGGATAGCGGGCAGAAGGTCCTGGTCATCGGCAGCGCCGCCGGCCAGGAAACCAAGGCCGCCCTGCTGTACGGGGCCGCCCATGTGGATGCAGTGGAACTGGTCGGTTTTGTCGTCAAGGTCGGCAAGGAACTGTACGCACAGTATAACGGCAACATCTTCAATGACCCGAGGGTTAACGCCGTCGTCGGCGAGGGCAGGAGCTTTCTGCGTTCGAGCAGCGAGAAGTACGACATCATCCAGATTTTTTCCAACCATACCAGCTCATCCATTGCCGCCGGCACCGGGGCCATGGCCACGACCTATCTCCAGACGGCGGAAGCCTATCTGGAGTATTTTACCCATCTGCAGGAGGACGGCCTTCTCCATGTCAATCACCATATTTACCCGAAGATGATCACCACCGCGGCCCTGGCCTGGAAAAAGCTCGGCCGGACCGATTTCCGCAGGCATGTCCTGGTCTTCCAGGCAGGAGGGAAGATTGCCGACACCCTGCCGACCCTGCTGATCAAGATGACCCCCTGGACCCCTGAGGAAGTGGACAGCCTGCGGGATTTTTTCCATGGGGTTGAAGTGATGGTCGAGGACCCGATCAATCCGGAGAAGAGTTTCCTCTCCGACGAATTCTATTCCGGCAACATGCCCTCGGCCCTGCTGAAGAAGATGGAATACCGCGCCGCTGCATCCACCGATGACCGGCCCTATTTCAACTTCCTGCGCAAGAAGATCAAGAAGTTTTCCGCCGAACCCGGCAACTTCATGACTTTTTCCACGGCGGCCATCCTGAACAAACAGCTTAAACGGAGCTATTTCCCGCAGGATGTCATCCACCTCATTATCACGGGCACAGCCTCGATCCTGTTTACGATGATCTTCATCTTCGTTCCCCTGCTTTTTTCAAAGGCGGGCAGAACGCCATGGCAGGGGAAGGCCAGCGCGCTCATGTATTTTTCCTGCCTGGGGGCAGGCTTTATCATCTTCGAGCTGGTTTTCATCCAGATTTTCATGAAGCTCATCGGCTACCCCCTCCATACCTATTCCACCGTGGTTTTTGCCATGCTTCTTGCCGCGGGCCTGGGCAGTTATTTCTCAGGCAGGACGGGAATCACACCTGCTGCCCGCTGGAAAGTCCCCTTTATCGGGATACTGGTCACCGGGCTCGCTCTTTTGGCGGTTCATCAGGTTGTTTTTGAACTCTTTCTCAAGGCTGGGGAGCCGGTCCGCATCGCGGTTGCCATTGCCCTGATCTTTCCACTCGGTTTTTTCCTGGGCATGCCTTTCCCCTTGGGGATTCTGGCCGTCGAGAAGAAGCCGAGCGGCGCCATTGCCTGGGCCTGGGCCATGAACGGGCTCTTTACGGTCATTGGCGGCATTCTCAGTGTGCTATTGTCAATTTTTTACGGATTCCGTGTAACCCTGCTGGTGGCATTGCTCATTTACTGTCTGGCCTATTATCTTTTCCCGAGGATTGGAAGAAGTGAGGCCGGCCAGTGAAGATTTCGCTGCCTATGTTCTTGGTATTTCATCAGTAATGTGAAGATCTATTATTCTCTGGACAAGTTGGTTGCAGAGGGGCGGAGACGGTCGGCGTCGCTGTCGGTGGTTTCGTTTGACCTGTTCGATACCCTCCTCATCCGGCGGATCCATGACCCTGACCTGGTCAAGCTGCCGGTGGCCAGGTATATTTCCTGTCTTGCGGTCCAGGCGGGGCTGAATTGGTCCTGGAACAGGGTGCAAAAGCTGCGCGACGCAATCGAAAAGGAGCATCGGCAAAAGACCGGGGAACAATTCGAGGACAGGGAAGCTTGCTATCCCCGTTTCATGCAGGAAACCCTGGCGGCAATCTTCGGCGAGAAAATGGCGCCGAGCCTGCTGGAACAGGTGACGGAATATGAGCTGGCCACGGAATCAACCATGCTGGTGCCGCGCACCGAGTTCGTCGCCTGGCTCAAGGAACTGAAGGGGCAGGGGAAGCGGATCTTCATCATGTCGGATATTTACCTGCCTGCTGCGCACCTGGAACGCCTGGCGGAACGGGCAGGGTTGATGCAGTATACAGAGGCGGTCGCTTCCTCTGCCGATACCTTTCTGGCCAAGGCCTCCGGCAAGGCCTTTCCGCTGCTCCAGGAAAAATATGGCCTGGATAAGGGTGCATGGCTGCACGTGGGGGACAATCCCATCTCCGACGGCCTGCGGCCGGCAGAGTTCGGCATCCAGGCCCTGGTGCTGCACGACAGCACCGAAAAATGGCGCAAAGCCATCGTCAAGCGTTACTACAACTACGGCGACGGCAGGCCTTTCTGGCGCGGCCGTTGTCTGCAGCAGCTGATGATGCCACTGGAGGCGGAAAACGAAGCGCGCCATCCGCTCTATGTTGAGGGCTATAATTTTTTCGCCCCGTTGATCGGCTCTTTTGTCCAGCGTATCGCCGAGCGCTGCCGGGAACTGAAGATCCGGAAGGTGTTCTTTTTTTCTCGCGAGGGCTGGACCTTCAAGAAGGTGTGGGAGGCGGCGGTGCCGGCCCTGTATCCCGACGGGCAGCTGCCGGCGGTCGAATATCTGTATGTGAGCCGGATGGCCCTGGCCGGGGCAAGCTGCGCTTATCAGGGCTTGACCAGGACCAACGCTGATATCGCCTTCCTGCCCCTAGGAAACAGTGATTTCCGGGACGTCTGCCGGATCTTCGACCTGGATTACGGCCCGCTCACGCCCCATCTTCAGCGCCACAAGCTGACGCCCGAGACGACGCTCAGTCCGCATCACGCCGGATATGACCCCAAGAATCGGCTGCGCTTCAACGAAATGCTGGAGGATGAAGAATTTCAGGCAGCGGTCAGGAGCCAGACCCGGAAGTTCAATGATGCCCTGCAGCGCTACCTGGATGATTTCGGCTTCTTTGCCGAAGATGACGCAGCCCTGGTCGATATCGGCTGGCTTGGCACCATCCAGCGTTTCCTGTACGAAGCCGTCGCCCACCGGGAAGACAGGCCCCGCTGTCACGGCTTCCTGTTCTGCGCCACCCGCGGCATTCCCTATCCGACCACCCCGGACAACTACATCGAGGGGGTGCTCTACGATCGGAACCGCTTTGACCTGGCCGGCAGTTCCATCCTCTACGCCAGGGACGTCTTTGAAGAGGCTTGCCGGGCACCGCACCCGACCCTGAACCGCTACCGGCTGACGGAAACCGGCTATGAGCTTGAATTCCGCAGGGTGGATGATGCGACCGGTCAGGCCGAGCATGTGCAGGACAGGCACTATACCCCCCTGCAGGAGGGAATCCTGGATGGCGCCCGTCGCTATGGGGCCGCCTCAGCCCTGCTGGGGTACTCCCTTGATGACTACAAGCCGTGGCTGAACTACCTGCTGACCAGCAAACTGGCCTTTCCCGGGACCGCCGAGATTCTTGCGCTGAAACATCGGCATCACCTTGATGATTTTCATGGGGGGAAGAAACCGCTGCCGCAGTATGCACAATCCCAGCAGCACCTGTGGGACCGGTCGGAATCCGTTCTGCGCTTCAATCCACTGCTCAGATTTCGTTACTTCCTCCGGCATATCAAGGACCGGTTGAACGAATGATGACCCAGCAATAACTGAAAATACTGAGCATCCGCCGCTATGATTTTAACAAGTAATATGGTTTGCCGGCGTCGGAATTGCATATTGTACGATTCCGACAATGAATAATCGAGAAGGGAGAAGAAGCATGAACCGCCCGGTTCTGAACAACCGCAACGACCTGGCCGGCAATTCGGTTTTGCGGGTCTTCAGGCACCAGCTGTTGGCCCGTTTCCTTCCCCTGGGCAACTACCGGGGAGGGGCAGGGCTAAAATGCCTTGTGATTTTTTCCGTCCTGCACTACGTTGGCAGGCCCTTGTTCAGGGTCCTGGTCAGGTTTGAGCGGCAGCTCCATTGCCTGTATAAGCTGCGGGAGCGGTTTTCCAGGAAAGAGGATAACAAAGATTCAGAGGAACAAGGAGAATAAGCAGGTGGAAGCAATTCGATTGTTCTTGAAATCGTATTTGCGCATCATACTATCCCTGGCTGCTGCCGGGGTATTTCTTTTCGTTGTGCACCATCTCATTCTCGCGGTAATTACCGCCTCGTCGCGGGTGATCATTACCGCTGAGCTTGACCATCCCGATACCTTTCAGTTGTATTACAGCAACAGTGACCGGCATCCCTTCTTCAGTGAAAAGAATTCGTTCAAGTCAGACCCTGTCCAGGCCAATGAAAAAGCTGATGCCCTGATCCGCCTGCACAACGCCTCGGTCAGGAATGTTCGCCTTGATCCGGGCAACAGTCCGGGTACGGTGAAAATTTTCAAGGTGACGGTTCTCAGCCGTTTTGCCAAACCCCGTGATATGGGCCCGGAAGAACTCATGCGTTTTTTCCGGCCCGGTAAGGATGACGTGCAGGTCTTCCTGGAGAAGGGCTACCTCAAGGTCGTTTCCCGGCTGGAAGATCCTTCTCTCCTCGGCGCGGGTCCACTGGTCGAGGTCAATCCCTGGCTTCCGAAAGGCATGGCGGTGATCTTTTCGGTTCTGGTCTTTGCCCTGCTGTATCGTTTTGATTTTGCTTCCTTTCCCTCCTTTCACGATGTGCTGCAGAAAAAACCCTCCATCGGCTCGAATATCGATGCTCTGGACGGTTTGCGCGGTCTGGCCGCGGTAATCATCGTGGCGGATCATACCTATGGGATGGTGGTCGGCATCGGGGCGATCGGGGTGTGGCTGTTCATGACCCTGAGCGGCTTCCTGATTGCCCGGCCCTTTGTTCTGCAGCCCCAACGGGCGCTCTCGCTTCCTTTCTGGGAGAAATTTTTCATCCGGCGGTTCAAGCGCATCGTGCCCCTCTATTATGCCTATATCACAGTGGTTTTTTTGATCCCCGGAGAATTTGACAATGCCTTCAGGCATTATTTCTTTCTGCAGGGCAACGGTGTCCTCTGGGTCATCAACCAGGAGATGGTGTTCTATCTGCTGACCCCTTTTTTCATGCTGGCCAACTGCCTGCTGTTCCGTGGCAAGGTCTGGCCCATCATTGTGAACCTGACCCTGCTGATGTTCCTTTCCTATTATTTTGTCGGCCCGTCGGTTTTTGCCATGTACGGCATGAATCATCAGGCCCTGCGCCTCTATGTGGGCATCTTTCTCGCCGGCATGATTTTTTCCTATCTCTACTACGGAGTGTACGAACCCTCTGAATTCGCCAGGAAAGGGAAGGAGCGCCACGGCCGGATCCTATCCTGGCTCGGACTGGCCATCCTCATGGGGTTCATGCTGGGCACCACCGGCAGGATGTGGGGCGTGTCCATGGTCTGGGGGATCGCCTATGACCAATGGTTCGGCATTGCCTCCGGCCTGTTTATTTTCTGTATCGTTGCCGCCCGCAATACCCAACTGGACAAGATGCTTGCCTTTCTTCCCCTTCGGGCCATCGGCCTGGTAAGCTTCAGCATCTACATCTTGCATCCCCTGGTCATGCAGGTTGTCCGCAAGGGGATCAACCTCTATTTCGGGCTCTCCCTCAACGATCTTCCCTTGTTTGTCTGTACCCTGTTCGCGACCTATATCGCCTCCTGCATTACCTATGTCTACATTGAGAGGCCCTTTACCCGCTCGTAACCTTGTGTCTGAGAACGCAGGCATGGAAGGACATCAATGGTTTTCAGCTCAATAATATTTCTCTTCCTTTTTCTGCCGGTAACCCTGGTGCTGGAACTCATTGTGGGTCGCAGGCCGCGCAACACCCTGCTGCTGGCGGCCAGCCTGATTTTTTACGCCTGGGGGGAGGGGCTCTACGTCCTGATGATGCTGGGGTCCATAACCCTGAACTACCTGTTTGGTCTTCTGATTGGCCGGACGCAAACGGAAGAGGGGCAGAAGGCCCTTCTGGCGCTTGCGGTTGTCCTGAATCTGCTGCCTTTATTCTACTTTAAATATACGGTTTTTGCGCTGGAAAACGTCGCAAAGGTTTTTGCCTTTCTGCATATCGACCATACCCTGACCCTGGACCCTATTCATCTTCCTATCGGGATTTCGTTTTTCACCTTCCAGGCCCTGTCCTACATCGTCGATGTCTACCGGAAGACAGTCGCGCCCCAGAAAAACATCCTCGACATGGGATTGTTCATCGCCCTTTTTCCCCAGCTCATCGCTGGCCCCATCGTTCGCTACCATGACATCGCCCAGCAGTTGAAAAATCGTTCAGTGAGCGTGGAGGATTTCGCGAGCGGGGCGGAGAGATTTGTCCATGGCCTGGGCAAGAAAGTTCTCCTGGCCAACCCCATGGGTGCGATGGCGGACCAGATTTTCTCCCTGCAGATCGGCGAGTTATCATCGCCGGCCGCCTGGCTTGGGGTGATCTGCTACAGCCTGCAGATCTATTTCGATTTTTCCGGCTATTCCGACATGGCCATCGGCCTGGGGCGGATGTTCGGGTTTCATTTTCTCGAAAACTTCAATTATCCGTACATATCGCGCTCCATCAGGGAATTCTGGCGACGCTGGCACATCTCTCTGTCCAATTGGTTCCGGGATTACCTCTACATTCCCCTGGGCGGGAACAGAAAAGGCCCTGGCCGCACCGGCTTGAATCTGTTGATCGTCTTTTTTCTGTGCGGCTTCTGGCACGGGGCGAGCTGGAATTTTATTTGCTGGGGCCTTTGCCACGGCTTTTTTCTTGTCCTGGAGCGCGGCAGGACAGGCAGGTGGCTGAGCCGCAGCCCCGCCCTGGTACAGCATCTGTACACCCTGCTGGTGGTCGCCAATGCCTGGGTGTTTTTCCGGGCGGAGACCCTGGAGCAGGGCCTGCGCTACCTCGGGGTCATGTACGGCATCCATGCGGCGCCCGTCCTCTATCCTTTAGTCGCAATCAATCTTGACGCGGAATTTTTCACAACCATGGCCCTGGGACTGCTCATCGCCACCCCGGTGTATCCGGTCGTGGAACAGTATCTGCGGCAGAAACGTGATCACTTGCCAGCCGGTCAGGGTCTTGCCGTGGCCGCTCCGCTGGTGAAGCTGTGCCTGATGGGGCTGCTGCTGCTGCTCTCGTCAATGAACTTGGCCACCGGCGCCTACAACCCCTTCATTTATTTCCGCTTTTAAGGGACCGGTATGAAGCGCTGGGGACAATTCGCCATTATCGCTCTGTTCCTGTTCACCCTGTATGTGCCGCTGGTGCTGTCCATCATCGTCAAGGACAAGGAAATCTCCGAGTCCGAAAAGAGGAAGCTGGCCAAGCTGCCGAGCCTTTCGTGGTCGGTTGATTCCCTGTCGAGGTTCCCCGACCTGTTCGAGACCTATTACAACGATCATTTTGGCCTGCGCGAGCAACTGGTCGAGTTCTACAATTATTTCTATTTCAAGGTGGTCAAAAAGTCTCCGCTGCCCACCGTGACCGTCGGCCGCGACGAGTGGCTGTATTACAACGGCGAGGGGGTCCTGAACGATTTTCTCGGTTTGACGAAGTATTCCGAGGAGCAGTTGGAAACCTGGAAGCGGCTTCTTGTTGACCGGCAGGAATGGCTGGCCGCCCTCGGAATCCGCTATCTGTTCGTGGTTGCCCCCTACAAGATGATGATTTATCCCGAGTATCTGCCGGAGAGGGTCCGGCGCAAGGCGGGAATCCCCATCCTTGCCCGGCTATCCGACTATGTTGACGGCCACGCGGAACTGGACGGCTATCTTGATCTGCGACGCGACCTCCTGGCGGCAAAGGCCCGGCGGCAGGTGTATTACCGGACAGATACCCACTGGAATCCGGACGGGGCCTTTGATGCCTATGCTGTCATAATGCAGCAGGTCCGGCGCTGGTTCCCGGCAGCGAAGATTCTGGGCGAGGATTCCCTGGAAAAGAGCAAAGAGAGCCGTCGCGGCGACATCTGCATCACCCTGAACCTGAACATCATAGCCCCTGAAGAGACGGTGAAGACTGTGGTTGCTCCCTCGTGCAGCTCAGAGTCCTATACCCGGCTCAACCTGGATATCAGGCCCACCCGGGAGGAGGCACGAAATCCTAATTTCATGCCGGTACAGAACGGCTGCGGCGACGCTTCCCTGAGCGCCCTGGTCATCCACGATTCCTTCGGCCTGTTTCTCCGGCCCTATTTCAATGAAACTTTTCAAAAAGTAGTCTATTCGAACTATATTGACCTGAAGGATCTGAAGGGTTTTATCGCCGCCTCCATGCCGGACCTGATCATTGACGTCAGGGTCGCGCGGCACCTGACCGGAATGCTGGAAGAGGACCAGGAATTGGAGCGCTATATTCTCGATAAGCATGCGGCCAACTCTACGGACGTCCGTTTGCACCTTGACACCGTACATGGCAAGGAGCACCTGGGCAAAACCCATCAGCTTGATATCCAGCCGCGGCCGGATGGCTTGCTCCTGCGGGCGTCCGGCAGCGATCCATCCCTGGAGCTCAACTTTGACGCTGAAACCGGCGGCGACCCTCTTCTGGTCCGCCTTTCCCTAGACAGCCCCGTCGATACGGAACTGCAGATGTTTTATACTACGCCGGAATCGGCCGATTTTTCAGCCGGGCATAAAATAGGCAAAAAAATCCGGCGGGGGAAGAACGAGCTGCTGTTCCGTCTGCCCCATCCGCGAACGGCGGGTAGGCTGCGGCTGGACCCCGGGATGGTCGGCGGCGATTACCTTCTGCGTTCCCTGGTGATTGCGCGGGAGAGCCGGAAAAAACTGGGAGAGGTCGGGATGTCCTTTGACGCTCAGTATGGTATAAGGCAGGTACATGTCGCCAACAGGGATTAGACTGAGAGCGAGTTGAGGTCATGAATATCCTGAAAAACTGGAAATTTCCACTGTTCGTCAGCATTCTGCTCTCTTTTCTCTATGTTCATTATTTCGGGAGCAGGGCCTTTGTGGAATTGGATATCCAGGTGGAGAAGACCACCTGGTTCAAAATCTACTGGGCCAAGCCTGGAAAATTGTTCTCGGAGAAGAACATGGCCCGGATCAGGGTCAGGCCGGAACAGGAGCATTACCGGTTTTTTTTGACCAACCTCCGATCTGTTGAACAGTTGCGGATCGATCCGCACCAGTACGAGGGTGAAGCGGTGGTCAAAAAGCTGGAGATCAGCCAGAGCGGGATGCAGACAATCCGCTTTGCCGGGGCTGATGATTTTGCCGGGCTGGAACCGATATTCCAGGTTGCGCAGAGCTCATTTCGCGAGGAGGGCTTTGCAGTCATCTCCAGCGGCGGGGACCCGCAGTTTCTCTATATCGTAACGTCGCCGGGGACACTGCCGTGGCTGCAGGAAATGCTTCGTATTGCCGCGATTTTTGGCGCGGTGTTTCTCTTCTTTGCCCTGAGTGAACCCCTCCGCGATGATCAGCGATTTATTCCCTTGTTCTTTGCCGCCGCATTGCTCCTGGTACTGGTCATGGCCAGCATCAGCGCTCCGGAGGTACATCCGGACGAGTACGTGCATTTTGATGCCGCCGCATACTACATGGAACACTGGCTGCCGCCGGTGGTCGACGATCCCTCCATCCGGCAGACCTACAGCGTGTACGGAGTCTCCAGGTTGAACAACCGCGAGATCTGCTATCTGCTGACCGGCAAGCTGGCTCAGTTGCTGGTCCCGTTTAAATTGCCGGCATATCTTGGGCTGAGGCTGTTCAATGTCCTCCTGTTTACCCTGATTGTCTTGACGGTTCTCCGCTACAGAGAGGCCCGAATGCTGGCGGTCCCCTTTCTTCTTTCGCCCCAGCTCTGGTACCAGTTCAGCTACTGCAATTCCGACGCCTTTGCCCTGTTCCTTACCTTTGTCCTCGCTTTCCAGGTTGTCGTGCCTGATTCCCTCCTCAATACCTATCTTGCACAAGGGAAAGGAAAAGCATTGCTGGGCAGGGCCATCGGGTTCGGGCTTCTCTGTTCCATGCTGCTTCTCCTGAAAAAGAACTACTATCTCTTTCTCTTTTTTCTCCTCGGCTATTTTCTCTGGAAGCATTTTCTCGCGGGCGTCCTGGTTGACAAGAAGCTGTTTCTCCAGCGCCTTGCTCTTATTATCATTATTGCCCTGGGTTTTGTCGCCCTGCGGGTGGGAGTGGATTACTGGGTGAACGGGCCCGAGAGGGAGGAGAAAATTTCGCGGCTGCGTGCGGAAATGGCCGACCCCCTGTTCAATCCCAATACCCCCTTGGAGCAGAGGCATGCGCACCTCTACCGCAAGGCCAGGGGTGATTCCCTCAAGCAGCTGGTTATCGATGAGAAGTGGTTTGGCAAGACGTTTCGCAGTACCTTCGGGATGTACGGCTACTTCACCATTTCCGCGACCGATGCCTATTATGACTTTGTCCGCCTGGTGGGGGTGTGTTTCCTGCTGTTTTATCTTGGCGCGGTGCTCCTGAAGGCCCCCGGGCCGGAAAAGCTTCTCTTCCTGTTTTTCCTCGGCTGTGTGCTCGGCTTGATAGGCATTTCTCTCTGGCATTCGTGGACCGCGGATTTCCAGACCCAGGGCCGCTACCTGTTTCCGCTTATCCCCATGCTGGGGGTGGTGGTGTATCATACCCGGCGGTTCGTTCCTGATGCGGGGTTCAGGCTGTTTCTGGTGGCCATGTTCGCCCTGTCCCTCTATTCTTATATCTATATTGCCCTGATGTTCATTCCCAAGGCGGTCCTGGACAGCGCCTTGTGGCTGCCGCAGACCTAGGGGCGAATGCAGCGGGGAATGTTCTCTGCCGGAGATGTTTCGCTGCTCCAGCAAAATTGCCGAACGGGGCAGGGCGGGGAAAGAACCTGCGGGCACCGCGATGACCTGATTTAGGAGTTGCATCATATCCCGTCGCATGGTTTTATTATTCCCTTTCTGTTCTGATATTATCCTATTCTTCGCATAAAGGGGACGATGACCGAATCGCTGTGCCAGATCCCCCGGGGTACGCCTGTTCTGGTAACGGGAGCGACCGGATTTACCGGGATCAACCTGACGAGAAAACTGGTGACGGCTGGCCTGCAGGTCAGCGCGGTGGCCAGGTTGAGCTCCGATCTCCAGCCGTTGCAGGATCTTCCTGTCCGCTGGTTCCGCGGCGATGTTTTTGCTGAGGAGGTGATGCGGCCGGCAATGGCCGGCCAGCAGTATGTCTTTCACCTTGCTGCCGCCTTTCGCGAGGCCAAAGCCTCCGGGAAGGACTACTGGAACGTGCATGTCCGCAGCACCCAGATCATAGCCGAAGAAGCCCTGCGCAACCCTGAGTTCAGGCGGTTGATCCATGTCTCCACTATCGGGGTGCACGGCCATATCGCCCATCCCCCCGCCACCGAGGAGTATCCCTTCGGCCCGGGGGATGCGTACCAGCGGACCAAGCAGGAGGCGGAGCAGTGGTTGAGAGATTTCGCCGGGAAGCACCACCTGCCCTATACCATCATCCGGCCGGCGGCAATCTACGGTCCGGGGGACCGGCGCCTCCTCAAGCTGTTCAGGATGGCCATGAAGCCCTGGTTTATTCTGCTCGGCCGCGGCAACTGCCTCTATCACCTCGTCCATGTGGATGATCTCACCAATACTCTGCTCGTCACCGCAACCAGTCCTGCCGCCTTGGGAGAAACCTTTATCAGCGGAGCGGCGGAGGGGATCGCCATCGCGGACATCGCCCGGATCGTGGCCGGCCATTTCGGGCGGAAAATCAGGATCCTGCGCTTGCCTATCCCCCCCTTTTTCCTGCTTGCCGATATCTGCGAGGCGGTCTGCAGGCCCTTGGGGATAGAGCCGCCCCTCTATCGACGCAGGGTCGCTTTTTACTCTAAGGACCGGCAGTTCGATGTGAGCAAGATGCGCCGGGTGCTGGGCTATGAGCCTCGTCACGGCAACGAGGAAGGCCTGGCGGAAACCGCGGACTGGTATGTGCAGCAGGGCTGGTTGAAGCTGAAATGAAAGAGGACGCCATGAAGACAATCACCGTGCTTGGCAACAACTCGGGGCGGAACGCCGGCGACAATGCCATTCTCGGCAATCTGCTCGATGATTTCGCGCGGGAGCGATCGGATATCCTCTTCCAGGTGCCAACCCTTAACCCGGCTTTCATCCGGAACCATTTCGGCCATCACCCCGTGCGGCCCATGGGGATGCTTCCCTGGAATCTTGCCGTGAAAAATTTCGGCTGGCCTCTCTTCAGGTCCATGACCAGCACAGGGATGGTCCTGATTACCGACAACATCCTCTTTGACCGAAAATTTTATAATCCCCTGGTCAACTACCTCATGTCGATAGCCCTGTTCTCTTCCTTTTCGCGGAAGAAGAACATCCCCATCGTCCTGTACAATGCAAGCGTCGGCCCCATCGATCAGGAATCTGGCCGGAGGGCCCTGCAGGCGGTGCTGGACGGCAGCCCCCTGGTGATCACCCGGGACGAGCAGACCAGAGAGCTGATCGAGAGGCTTTGCCCTCGCCATCCCGAGATCGTGGTCCATGCCGACTGCGCGCTGAATACGGAAATCCCCTCCGAGTCCCGCCTGCAGGAGATTATCCGCAAGGAGGAGCTGTTCAGGGGGCCTAAGGGCACGATCGGTCTGAATATCAACGCCTATATAGATACCTGGAGCAGGAGCGGCAAGCTGCGCAGCGATGATTTCCATGCCATCATTGCCGGAACGGCCGACCGGCTGATTGAGGAACTGGACGTGGATATCCTTTTCACGGTGAGCCAGGTCATGGACATGAAGAGCACCCTGGCGTGCGTGCGGAAAATTCGCCGCAGGGACCGGGTGCGGGTGGTGGGCAACGACCGGTACACCTACCAGGAACTGGCCGGGCTGCTCAGCAGGCTCGAGGTGCATGCGGGGCTGCGGACCCACACCCTCATCTTCTGCGCCGCGGTCAATACGCCGATGATCAATATCGAGGCCTATCCCAAGAGCGCCGGCTTTCTCAGGACGATCGGCATGAAGGACTGGAACATCAACCTGGACGGCATCACCGTCGACAGTCTCGCGGGGATCATCAGGAAGGCATGGGCTGAGCGGGAAGGGTTGCGGCGGATGATGCGGCCTATCGTCGACCTGGAGAAGAAAAAAGCCCGCGCCAGCGTCGGGCTGGTGTCGATGATCCTGGATGGTTCCTGAGACGAGGCCTCGCGGTCCTGATCCCGGCTATCCTGTATTATTAATACAAAGGCAAACTGAAAAGCGGTGACGAGGAAGAGCACGAGATATTTTGTCAAGGCAGGCATCAGCGTTGCCTTTTTCTGGATGCTTTTCTCCTATGTGCAGGGAAACGAGCTGGCGGCCATGCTGGACAGGATCGACTGGCTCTATTTCATCCTGTCCTTCCTGCTGGTGCCGGTCATGCTCTCAGTCAGCTGCCTGAAGTGGAAGATGCTGCTGGATGTCAGGGAGCCGAGAATCCCTTTCCTGACCCTCATCAGGATCTACCTGATCGGCTATTTCTTTTCCAACCTTCTGCCTTCCAATGTGGGCGGTGATGTGGTCCGCTCGTATTACACCGGGAGGTTGATCAACAGTCAGTCCTATTCGGCGGTCTGTGTTTTTGTTGAACGCTTTTCCGGTGTGCTGTTGCTGATCCTCCTGGTCATATTCGCACCGCTTCTCAGGCCGCATCTCTACAGCAGCCCTTATGTCATCATACCGGCAATGGCTGCACTGGTCCTGCTCTTCATCATCGGCTGGGTTTGGTCGGTCCGGGAGCCGCTCAAACTGCCCGAGAAGATGATGAATATGTTTTTTGCCGGACTGAGAAAGGTGGCAGAGAAATCAGGAGGAAGGGTTCTCCCGCGGGCCTTGCTCTCCTGCGAGAATTTCGGTCATGCCCTGTTTAGGAAATTGACCCGGTTTCACGAAGACCTGATCGGCGCCGTTAACGTTATACGGAAGGACGGGGTCCTGCTGGCAAAACTCATAGTTATTACCGTTTTTTTTTATTTTCTCACCTGGGTCAATGTCTATGTCTCCTTTCTGGCCTTTGGCGTGCATCCTGATTTTCTGGCAGTATGCGCCCTGGTGCCGGTAATCATGTTTGCCGCCCATCTCCCGGTGACCCTGCTCGGCAATTTGGGGTATTTTGAATCCGTGTTCGTGTTTTATTTTGTGCTGATAGGTATCCCGCCCGCCGAAACGCTGGCCATGGGGCTGCTGCTCCGCCTGAAAATGATGTGCCTGGGGGTGTTCGGCTACCTGGTCTATTTGCTCTATAAATACCATCGGACCCAGGAACTTGCGCAGCTTGAGGAGTTCGCCAGGCAGAGCCGGGCCAGGCCTGAGGCGGACAATCGCATGAAGTAATACTGGCGGAGAACACATAGTGGAAGAGGATATCGGTTCCATTCAGAGCCAACTGGCCCGTCCCGGCAGTGCTTTGCACAAATACAGGCTGGCCACGGTCGGCGACAGGGGCTATCTGCGGCTGGCCCTCTATGAGTTGCTCCTGCTAGCGACGGGATCAATTCCGGGTGCTGCCGGGATCGGCTTGCGCCGACTCTGCTATCCTCTACTGTTCAGGCATGTAGGCCGTTCGGTGGTATTTGGCCTTGACTGTTCCTTTCGCCGGCCCCACTGTATCGAGCTGGGCGACAATGTTTCGCTGGGCGCGCGGGTGGCCCTGGATGTCAAGGAGGAGGGTGCGGCAATTATCCTGGGAAGCAAGGTAACGGTAGGCGATACAACCATCTTCAGCTGTCCGGGCGGCAGGATGAGCATTGGCGAAGATACGGTCATCGGGCGATACAGCAGGCTCGGTTCCCTGATGGGCCTGACCATTGGCAGGGGATGCACCATCGGCGATTACACCTATATCGTGGGCGCCGGCCATGCCAGCGATTCCCTGGAACGTCCGATCATAGAGCAGCCGACCACCTGCAAGGGGCCCAGCAGCATCGGCGACCGGGTGACCATCGGCGACCGGGTGACCATCCTGGACGGTGTCATCATCGGCAACGGCGCCCGGGTCGAATCGGGGTCGCTGGTGGTCAGGGATGTCCAGCCGGGCAGCAGGGTCGCTGGGGTGCCTGCTCGGCTGTGTTGATGGTGAAAACGAAATGAATGGACCGCTATTCAGGTTTGCCCGCTGGTGTCCGGGCGCCCTTGGCCTCTGGCTGCGCCAAAGGCTCTTCCCCAGCTATTTCAAAACGTGCGGGCGGAAGGTCCTCTTTGGGCGCTTTGTGGAGTTAGTCGGCCCGGAAAAGATCGAGTTGGGCAGCAGAGTCGTGCTGACCAACGGCGTGGTCCTCGATGCGGGCAGGGCAATGGCAAGCCCGGCGATCATCCTTGAGGACAGCGTGTTTATCGGCACTGGATCGGTTTTGTCTGCCGAAGGGCAGGGAACCCTGACGATCAGGGCCGGCGCGAATTTCAGTTCACTGTGCCGGGTCAGGGCCAGCGCCCCGCTGGAGGTGGGACGGAACTGCCTGGTGGCCGCGTACTGTGAATTAGGGGATGGGACGCCGGAAGAGGAAGTGCGGGATCAGGGAGAATTGAAACGCGAGACAACCGTTGCGGAAGGCTGCTGGCTGGGTGTCCGCATGCGGCTCCTGCCGGGGGTGACGGTGGGGCATGATACCATTGTCGGTGCCCATGCCGTGGTCACCACTGACCTGCCTTCTTACGTTGTGGCAGTGGGCAATCCGGCTGCGGTACTGCGAAAAAGATGAATGCCAGGGCAAAAATCAGTTTCAGCAACCTCCAGCAGGAGGTGATCGACCGGGGGCTCTGCGCCCGCTGCGGCGTCTGTGCCGGGGTATGCCCGGTGGGGGTGATCCGCTTTGACGAGGAGCGCTTCCCTGTCCTGGACGGCCGCTGCACGGAATGCGGATTCTGCGTCCGCTGCTGCCCGGGCGGGGATGTCGATTTGCCCGCCCTCTCCCAGCAGCTGTTCGCCTCTTCCTATGACCCCGCCGACCTGCAGGGGTATACGGAAAATCTCTTTGTCGCGCATCCGGTTGACCAGGGGGTTCGGTTTGCGGGGGCCAGCGGCGGCCTGGTGACCGGTCTCCTTCTGTATCTGCTGGAAAAAGGGGAAATCGAGGGGGCGATTGTCGTCCGGATGGACCCCGAACGCCCCTACCTTTCCCAGGGGACGCTGGCCACCACCGCCAAGGAAATCCGTGATGCGGCTCAGTCGAAGTACTGCCTCACCCCGTCCATGGAGGTTCTTCGCGAGTTGCGGACAAGGGAGGGAAAATATGCGGTGGTCGCCCTTCCCTGCCAGATTCACGGACTGCGGAAGCTGGCGGCGGTGGACCCGAAGCTCGCCGGGAAAATCGCTTGTGTCTTCGGCCTCTATTGCCACTGCAACCTCAACCCCAATGGACACCTGGAGGCCATCCAGGCCTGCAGGATCAGCCTGGACGAGGTAGCCCGTTTCGATTTCCGTGCGCACGGTTGGCCCGGGGGGTTTTTTGTGACCAAAAAGAACGGCACCGGGGTCTATCTGCATCCGTCCATCATCATCAAGGATGTCATGAACGTCATGTTCCGGCTGTTCGGCGGATGGCGCTGCTATCTCTGCATCGACGCCCTGGCCGAGTTTGCCGACCTGAGCTTCGGCGATCACTGGGCCATTGATTATCCGGACAACCTGGGAAAAATGGAACGATGCACCCTGGTATCCCAGAGGACCGCCAGGGGGCTGCAGTTCCTCGAGCGGGCCGCGGCCGACGGCGCCATTGTCATACATCCGCTCCCCAGGGAGCGGGCATCAAAACGGATACTCACCATGGCACGGGGCAAAAAGGAACGTTCTTTTGTTCGCCTGCTGCGCCTGGCGGGCAAGGGCAAGCCGGTGCCGGACTACCGCTGCGCCATACCTCGGCCCCCGGCCTCCGCCTATCGCAAGGAATGGCTGTTCCGGCAGTTTTTTCTTCTTAGGGGCCAGCGGGCCCGCAGGCTGGTCCTCAAAATCCTGTTTTCTCCTTTTGGCGCTTTTTTGGACAAGGTGAACACCTGGCGCAAGAGGGTATTCGGAGATTATCATGGCAACTGAAAGGTTCAACCACGCCATGAGCAGGCAGAACATCCTGTTCTTTCTTTTTTCCGCCCTGGTCACCGGCGGTGTTTTTTACTATCTTCTTTCCACCGTTTCCCTGGCAGAGGTCATCGATGTCCTGCGCGGCATCAAGGCAAGGTGGATTATCCTTTTCCTGCTTCTCTCGTTTTCCACAAGTCTCTTTCGTGCCTGGCGCAGCCAGATGGTGCTGAATGCTTCCGGCTACCGTCCTGATTCCCTTGTCCTCTTTTTGATCATCCTGGTGCGGAATCTTTTTTCCGATCTGCTGCCGGCGCGCCTGGGGACCCTCATCTACATCTACCTGGTGCAGACGAGGCTCGGCATCTCTTTCGGCGCGGCAGCATCGAGCTTTGCCTATGATTTTGTTTTTGACATGGTTTCCCTTTCCCTCCTGATCATCCTGGCCGTGATGGTGCAGGCGTCGGCGTTGATATCGATGCCGGTCGTCATTTCCGGAGGGCTTGCGCTGGCAGTGGTCAGTATGGGGGTTCTCCTTGTCCTTCCCTCAATCCTGCGGCTGTTGGCGAGGATGTGCCTCTCTCTCCCCTTTCTGTCTTCGAAGCTCAGGCAGAAGCTGCACGATGCCCTGCAGGACACGGGGCGGAACATGATGCTGACCCGGGAGCAGGGGATATTCTGGCGGATCTTTGCCCTTTCCCTGGGGGTGCGTTTCGGCAAGTACCTCTCTCTGTACGTCCTCCTGCTGGCACTGGTCCTGCCGCTGGGATTCACCGTTCAGGCCTTTCCCCTGCCCAAGGTTTTTCTGGGGCTGTGCAGTGCCGAGCTGGCGGCTAGCCTCCCTATTTCAGGGATTGCCGGTTTCGGCGCCTACGAGGGGACCTGGGCCCTGGTATTTCAGCTGCTGGGCTATTCGGAACGGATCGCCGTTCTGACCAGCATATCGCATCATCTGCTCACCCAGGTGTACGGCTATTCCCTGGGGGCCATCGCCCTGCTTGTTCTCCTGCTGCCTGTATTCAAGAGGGAAACGAAGCTGGAGTCCGCCGGAAGCCTGATCGCCGGCAGGTTGTTCTGGCTGAAGCTGGCAGGGGCTTTTGCCTTTATTCTGACGGTCATGTTTTTCCTGTTCCCCTGGCAGGGTAACGGGCGGGCCGCCACAGCCGTGGAAACCGGGAGTTCCCTGCCGGCTGCGCAAATCAGGCAGGAGCAGGGAAAGAATGTCCAGGGGAAAATTTTGTACCAGCGCCAGGACGGCATCTATATGTTGAACCTGCAGGACAAGGTGCCGAAACGGCTGGTGCCGTACGGCACGTACCCGCGCTGGTCCCCCGACGGCTCTCAGTTCGTCTTTGTCCACGGCAGGGCCATCATGCTGGCAGATTGGCAAGGGCGCGCCATCAGGAAGATTGCCGAGGCAGAAAAGGGGAGGGCGGTCTGCTTCGGACCTGTCGGCAAATCGGTCCTTTTCTCTGACGGCACCCGTCTGAAAAGGGTTGATCTTGGTACCGGCAGAATCTCCGTGATCCTGGAGAACAACGAGTTCCGGGAGATCGATCTGTCTGCCGACGGGATGCGGCTGGCGGCCACTGTCCGTACCCTGGTCGGCACCAAGGTCCTTGTCTTCGATCTGGGCGGGGGAATGGAAGAACGGACCGTGGCCAAGGGCTGCTCGGCCAGCCTTTCGCCCGACGGGCGGTTGATCACCGTCAACGGCGAGGGGCATGAACTCCTGCACCTCTATGACTGGCAGAACCTCCGCCCCGTCGGCTTCGTCAGCGCACCGCCAGGGCTGAAATTTGACAATCAGTACTGGTCGAATCATCCCGATTGGCTCGTGTCCACATCGGAGGGGACCAGCCGGGACATATTCCTGCATCATGTGCCGAGCGACAGTTCCTTCAAGGTGACCTCGTCAGGCGATTGCGACCGGGCGGACCTGTTTGTCGCCGATTTTTCTCCGTGACGTATCGCGGCAGGTTGGTTCCACCGGCAACGGCACCGCCCTTGCGTCGGTTTCGAAAAAAGATCGTTGTCTCCTCCAATCTCTTTTTTTTCTTATTGGGGGAAGGGGCACCGAATTTCAAAAAAAAGGTTGCGTTATTGCGTGAAATAAGCTAAGTACTTATTTTATTAAACAATTTGCAGGGTGTATATCAGTTAATCATCACGGGAGTTACAAATATGTTAAAGAAAAGGATCCTTCGGTCGCTTTGCGCTTTTTCATTCGCTGCCGCTGTTTTTGCTGGAGTTGCTGTCCCGGGTAACGCCTGGGAACAGACGGATGCATGGAAAATCGTCGATTATGAGACCCATAATGATAACCCCAGTCTTGTCCATGGCACCTATACCGACTGGACCGGCCTGCCGAAACCGTGGAACATCGGTGAGGGATGGCCCTACTGTTACAATTTTTATGGTCGCTATACCAGCAGTTGGGGCGGGTCACAGGCCCGGCACGGTGTTGCGGTCTGGCGGGTGCAGATCCCCAAGACCGGCTGGTATGATCTCAGGACCAACTTCAAGAGAACCGACAACAGGACGACCGCGGCGAAATACTATGTCTATGCCAATGTGACCATTGCCGATATCAAAAATTACACGACGGGCGCGCCGATAGTGTATAAGGTTGTTGACCAGCACGGCCCCAATGAGGAAGCCGGCGAATGGTACTATGCGCAATTCGGGGCAATCTGCATGAAGGCGGGGGATGTCTCCGTGCTCGTCCTGGACGCCAGGGAGACGGACCGGTCATCTTCCGCCGATGCCGCCTTCTGGACCTATCTGGGAGAAAATTATAACTCGCAGACATGCGCGCCGGACGCGGATGGTGATGGTATTCCGGATAGCCAGGATGCCTGCCCCAATGAAGGTGACAAGGGCTTCGGCCTGGATGCCACCGGGTGCCCGATGTCTCCTCCGTTGGCTCCCACCAACTATCTGTTGCTTCAGGGTAAAAGAAAGTAGAATTTGTAAGAGTGCAGCAGCAGGGGCATCATGCGGTCCGTTGGACCGCATGATGCCCTTTTTGTCTTTTAGCTGTACAGACAGTCAGGCTGAATCCCTTTTTCCGTCCAATCCTCCCAGATTCATTTCCAGCCTCAACCCCTCTGAATTACTGCCCACGGTCAGGATCAGGCCTGCGCATCGTTGCTTCATCTCTTCCGCTAAGCTTCGCATACTGTCCGAGAAGAACGTCGCGGCAGCGGTCCATGGAGAAATGCCGGCGAACCCTATTCCTGCCTTCATCGGCTTTGCGGCAGGCCGCTTCATGATCGCCCAGGGCCTTAAACACGGCCGCTGCCAGCGACTGGTCTGAACCAGGGTCGGCATAAAAGCCGCTGTCGGCAAGGAGCCTGCGATTATTGCCGGTATCGAAACAGACGACAGGCAATCCCGCTGCCATATAATGAAGCGTTTTGCCGCTGGCCTCGCCCGAGTCGGCAAATTTGGGCTCAATGGCCAGATCAGCCACAGCCAGGTAGGCCAGAAGCTGTTCATAGTCCAGCCGGCCGGTTATCAGACAATCTTGACTCAAGCGGTTTTCCTGGACGAACGTTTGCAACTCAGCTTCCGGGTAGCCGATGATCAGAAAAAACAGATCCTCCCTCTGGCCGAGAAGCGACTTCATGAGATATTTCACGGAGTCGATGCCCTTGCCGGCAAGGAGCGACCCAGCATAGACGATCACTTTCTTCTCAGGCGGGATATGCAGGTCCGCCCTGCGCAGCACGTCCCGGCCGCGAAAATCAGGCACCGCATCCTCCAGCAGATGGATTTTGTCCGGCTGGACATGGAATTCATTGACCAGAGCCTCTCTGCTTCTGGAGGAGGAGCAGAAAAAGCGGTCGGGCAAGCGATAGATCACCTTCTCAATCAGGCGGAACAGCTTCAGCATGAAGGGAAAGCGGTGAAAGGTTCCATATGTTGCGAGTTCGCCTGAGAGGCTGCCCTGCATATCCATCACCAGGGCGATTTTCCGCCAGAACAGCAAGGTGCGGACGCACCAGCCTATCAAGGCTCCTTCATGAAGGTGGCCGTGAAGGATATCGGGCCTGATCAGTATGCTCTTCCTCAGGACCAGGGCAAAAAGGAAAATATCGGCCGGAAACTTGAAAATTGAAAAACCGACCCCAGTGCTTGCATAGCCCGGAATTTTCCATGTTCGATGGGTCTGTATCCCTTCAATGTCCCGACCCTGGTGATAGGTGCAGAGGGTGACCTCAACATCCTGCCTGGGCAGGCTCTCGATCTCGTTTCTGATCCGGATATGGCAGCCGCGATCCGCAAAAAAAGGGGTGGGTGCGATGTGCAGCACCTTGAGGCGGTTCATGCCTTCCTGGGCAAAGGGTGTGCTCATGGTTGGAGGCACCGATATGCCGCCTCGATGTCTTGGATTTCACTTTGGATTCTGGCCTGATCCCATCCCAGCAGTTCTGCCATGCGGGCTGCGATGTGCTCTATGGTATCCTGGCCTGGGTGGCCGATGGTACCGAGGCCGGTGCGACGAAAGATCACGTCTGAGACAGAGCAGGCCATTTCGTGCTTTACTGCATGGTGTACCAGCGCGGACAGTAAAGTTTTGGGGGAGATTTTTTCTGAGGGGATCGAGGTCAGGAGCAGCTCGACAACCTTGTCGATCTCGGTGCCGTAATGGCAGATGAGGCTGTTGAGCAGTTCGGGTTCAATCGTTTCTGTATATTTTTTGTTTGTGTTTTCCACAAATGCCCGCCAGTTCGTTATTTCCCCACCCACAAGCTGGGTGGCTGCAGTAGCACTCCGAGGCCAGTGCCCTCCCAATCTTCTTGCCAGGAGGTCGGTTGCCGTCTCGGCGACCTTCCGGGCCGTGGTATACTTGGCACCCAGAGCGGTAATTGCCCCGCCAACCCCATGCTGCTCATGGTCAATCACCTGATATTCTCCCGTACCCTGGTAGGTATCCGGCCGAATTTCCCTGGCTGTCAGGGGGTAGATGCCGGAAAAGGCATACAGGACGTCCTGATGCCGGAGCTGAGCAGCGGGCAGGGTTTGATTAATATCCTCCAGAAAGTCCAGAATATCCTGATGGGTCACCCCGACGTCATCGAGTTTTCCGGAAAATGGGACATTGGTGGTCCCGATGAGAGACCTGCCGCGCCAGGGCAGGATGAATATATGCCGACCTCCCCGGTTGATCATCCCTTCGGTTTTCTTGGATGTGGGCAGGGCAATGGCATAGTGGTCAATCAGTTTTCTGGTTACCAGGTGGACACCCTTGGAAAAACCGGTTGTCTGTCTCGCAAGCGTAAGTCCGGCATGTTGGTCGTTAATACCCTGGATAAAGGGGCCGGCCGCGTTGACCGTGATCCTGGCCCGGACTGGAAAGCCCGTATTGTTCAATTTATCAAAGACCAGAGCTCCCGTGATCCGATCGCATTCCTTGGTAAAGGACTGCATCTCAACATAATTAGCAGCCACCGCGCCATGGGCAACAGCGGTTTTGACAAATGCCAGGGTCATCCGTTCGGAGCTCCACATGTGCGATTCATAGAGAACCTGGCCGCCGGCGAGATTTTTGAGGGATGATGTCAGCGGGAGCAAGCTGATCAAGTGCTGTTGGTCCAGGAAATGTGTTGCGGGTATTTTTTTCGCAGGATCATCGCTCTGTTGAAGACCGACGCAAATGGAGTCATACAGTCGCATGGCCAGTTTCATGGCAAAGGCACTCTTCATGATGCTGCCTTTAAAGACCGGCACGATAAAGGGGAGATAGTAGGTAAGGTGGGGGGCAATGCGCTGGAAGATGAATCGTTCTCCGGCCGATTCTCGGACCTTGCCGAGCTGACCGAGGGGAAGGTATCTGATCCCGCCATGAAGCAGCTTGGATGATGCGGAAGAGGTGAACCAGCCGAAATCCCTCTTTTCGATAAGCGCAACGCGCATGCCTCGCTGCGCGACGTCATGGGCGATACAGGCACCGGTTATCCCGCCGCCTATGACAAGGACATCAAATTCCCGTTGCTGGAGTGACTGAATATCTCTTTTCATCACTGGCCGGCTCCAATCTGTTTGTTCATGCGATGAGTCACTCTTATCGCTGACTTGCGCGAAACAGTCGATACGGCAATGGCATTTCGCGTTGCGAAAAAGATGCCTTTACCATGCAACTATTCGTTATCGCAGAGATGGCATACCATAAACAAGGGCTGCGCGCTATTGTTTTGTTGAAATTACATATAAAAATCAACAGGTTGCTTGGAAGGACCTTGCCGCTTGTCTTTCAGGCACTTTACATCGTGCAGATTTGCTGGTAAAGAGTTGTTCCTATGAATACGCAAGTTGATGTTTCCATAATTGTCCCTTTGTATAATGAAGAAGGCAATGTACAGGAGCTTTACCGTGAGCTTCACTCTGTACTGGACAGTCACTCTTGCACATATGAAATACTTTTTATCAATGACGGCAGTACGGACAGGACCGCCGATTTGATCAAGGAAATTTGCAGGAGCGACCCTCATGTCGTCGTGATTAATTTCCGGAGAAATTTCGGCCAGACAGCAGCAATGTCGGCCGGTTTCGATTATTCCCGGGGCGATATTGTCATTACCATGGACGGCGACCTGCAGAATGATCCGGCCGATATTCCCAAGCTTCTGGAAAAAATCCGGGAGGGGTATGATGTGGTCGCCGGCTGGCGGCATAAGCGGCAGGACCCTTTTCTTAACCGCCGCCTGCCCTCCATGATCGCCAACAGGGTTATCTCCTGGATCACCGGCGTGGTATTGCATGATTACGGGTGTACCCTGAAGGCATTCAGGAAGGATGTCGCCGAAAACATCAGGCTGTACGGCGAGATGCACCGTTTTATCCCCGCTATCGCCAGTGCCATAGGCATTTCCATCGCCGAGGTCAGGGTGAATCACCGGCCAAGGCAGCGAGGGAAGTCCAAGTATGGCATATCCAGGACCTTCCGGGTCATTCTTGATCTGATCACCGTAAAATTTCTCATGAGTTATTCCCACCGGCCAATCCACGTCTTCGGACTGATCGGGATGGCATCCTTCTGTCTCGGTGCCTTGATTTCGTTCGTCCTGATCGTGCAGCGGCAGTTTTATGATATTCCCCTGGCTGACCGGCCGTTGCTTCTCCTCGCCATCCTCCTCGTGTTCATCGGGATTCAGTTTGTGACCTTCGGCCTTATTTCCGAATTGCAGATCCGCACCTACCATGAGTCACAGAACAAGCCCATTTACTATGTCAAACAGGTTCTCGGCAGGGAATCCACCTTATAATTAATTCGGGGTCGTTTTGTATGTCGGGGAAACGCATGCAACAGGGAAGGAAGTATGTGATAAACCTGGTGGCCTTTCCCGTGATGCTGGTGCTTGTTCTTTGCATGCCGATTGTTCAGGTTTTTGCTCTGGAGATGCCCCAGACCCTGATTGAGCAGTCAGTGATGCCGCTTCTTACCTCCGGTCAATCGATTTCTGTTCAGGCCATCGTATCCGATCCTTTGGGCATCTTCGCCGTCAGGTGCTATTTTCGCTATCGCAAGGACGCGAATTTTGTTTTCATTGATATGGAGCAGCAAGCAAACGGGCAGTATCAGGGCCATCTGCCCGCTCCCAGTTCTCCTGTGCATGAGATGGAATACCTGTACCTGGCGGTCAATAAGCGCCGGCAGGTAGTGCGAACCCCTGTCTATACAGTCAATGGTTGGGACAATGAACTGTTGCCTCTCCCTGTACCGACCAGCAATGAACGCATCGATGTCCAAACCGATTTGGTCACCCCGCCTGGTGCGGACAGCCTTTGGCTTGGCGGTGACCAGCCCAAGGTGACGGCCGTGGCTGCAGCGGAACGATTCGGGCTGGTGGCGGGGCTGTACAACAGCAGCGTGAAGGATGCGGGCGATCAGGTCGCCCAGGGCTATTTCGGCGGCTATGAACTGCAGCCGGACGGGAAATATACGCCGATCAGAGGGATTGTCAGCCTGCAGGAAACAGTAAGCGTCGGTGCGGAGATCGAAACCACTCCCCACCAGTCCACAGATGAAACTCCTCCACCCGAGATCATTGGCCCCGACATCGGGGGGAATACCTGGGAGGGGTTCTGCTATTACGGCTATGGGGAAGGTACGGGACACTGGTATATCTGGAATCCCACGCCCGTCACGGCCACAATTCTCCACGAGGGCAATCAGGTAACCCTAACTCTCTCCACCGAGTGCATCATCAATTTTGTAAATATCGGGCAGATATTCCAGGGCACAATGGACTGGGCCGGGAATATGCTGCTGACCGACCGGCGTGACGAGATTTGGAGTTCCCACTGGGGGCCGGTAACGGAATCGGAAATCAAGATCGGCGATTATGTGGTTCCCCCTAGTGAAGATGAACCTTACCCTGACTACTATGTCATTGAACTGACCAGGGAATATCCGCCACCTCCGCCACCCCCGCCTCCGCCTCCGCCGACGTACCCGTTCCTGCCGGCTGTGTATAATCTGCTGCTTCAGGATTCCAGGTAGCCTGGAATGGTGCAGCAGGGAGCGTATCCTGGTCCCAGGGCAGGTCTCGATATCGTTATCCCGAATTATAACGGGAGGCAGTTTCTTGAGACCTGCCTGCAATCGATTTTCCTGCAGACGTTCGCCTCTTTTCAGGTCATTGTCGTGGACAACGGGTCCGCGGACGGGTCCGTGGACTTTCTGCAGGAGAGCTATCCGTCGGTCAAGGTCATTGCCCTGTCTGAAAACTTAGGCTTCAGTGCGGCCGTGAACCGCGGCATCGCCGCCGGCGACAGCCCGCTGGTTTTTCTCCTGAACAATGACACGGAACTGGCCCCGGACTGCCTGGAAAGGCTTCTCCAGGCGGCGGAACAGCACGATGATGCCTTTTTTGCCCCCAAAATGCTGAGTTTCCGGGAACGGGAGATTCTGGACGGGGTCGGGGACGGCTATCTGCGGGGAGGGGTGGGGTACCGGCTCGGTACCATGGAGCGCGACAGCGAAGTGTACAGCAAGGAGCGCCGGGTGTTCGGGGCCTGCGGCGGGGCAGCCCTGTACCGCCGCCTCATGCTGGAGCGGCTCGGCCTGTTTGATGAGGATTTTTTCGCCTACCTGGAGGATGTGGACCTCAATTTCCGGGCCAACCGCGCCGGCTTGACCTGCCGCTGTGTCCCGGCGGCCAGGGTCTACCACATCGGCAGCGCCACTACCGGGTCCAAGATTAATCCGTTTACGGTCAGGCTTTCCACAAGGAACAATCTCTATCTGCTGCTGAAAAACTACCGCGCTTCCATGGCGTTCCGGTTTCTGCCGGCCATCATTGTCTATCAATTTTTCTGGCTGCTTTTCGTCATCAAGAAAGGACAGTTTTTCAGTTACTGCTCTGGGCTGATCGCCTTTCTGCGCGGCGCCCGGCAGGTGTTCAGGAAAAGGAGAACCATCCTCGCCGCCCCCGGTATTAGCGAGCGGGAGTTGAGAGGGCGAATCCTGCGGGCGGAGAATGATGTCGTCCAGTCCATCATGCGTCGGCGCGAGTCGCAGGGCAAGGGCAAAGGCCTGCTCAGGCTCTACGCCAAAATTTTTCTCTGAGAGAATGATGCACATGTCCTCGACTGCCGTCATCATCGTCACTCATGATTCCGAAGAGGTGCTGGAGCCCTGCCTGCGGGCGCTGAAGAATCAGGTGCTGCCGCCGGCGCGGGTGTACCTGGTGGATTCCGGCTCCCGTGATCCCGCCTATCTTGACCGGATCGACAAGGCAGAGAATGTTGTCATGCTGCCGCCCCAGGACAATATCGGTTTTGCCAGGGCGAACAATGCCGGCTGCCGCCACCTGGAACAGGAAATGGAATATGTGCTGTTTCTCAACCCGGATGTCCTGCTCGCTGCCGATGCGCTGTTCCTGGCGGTGCAATCCATGCGGCAGCATGAGAGGGTCGGCGTGCTGACAGGGCGGCTGCTGGGGTATGATTTCCGGGCAGCACAGGCCACCGGCCTGCTCGATTCAACGGGCATTTACAGAAAATGGTACGGCCGCTGGGTTGACCGGGGGCAGGGGGAGGTCGACCGGGGGCAGTATGCCTTGCCGGAGAATATTCCCGCCGCCTGCGGTGCCCTCCTGTTCTGTCGGAAAAATGCCCTGGACCAGGTTGCGCTTGCCGGCGGGGCTGTCTTTGACCCGGATTTTTTTCTGTACAAGGAGGATATCGAGCTATGCCTGCGGCTGCGCGACAAGGGGTGGCTGATCCGGTATGAACCGGGGATAAGGGCATGGCACGGCCGTGGCTGGCGGCAGCGCGGGGAAATGGGCCTTGCCCTGCGCAGAGCTGCTGCCGAAAGTGAGATAATCCTTTACCGCAAACATCCGTCGCCCTATCTTTGCTGGGCGTTGTTGAAATACCTGGCGGTCCGGCTGTTGAAGGTCTAGTTGCGGCAATGATTGTTCCCCAACCTCTTATATCGGTCATTATCCCGACCCGCAACGGCGGCCCCCGCTTCAGGGAGCTGCTCGCCGCCCTGCGTCAGCAAAGCCGGGTACCGGACGAGATCCTGGTCATCGATTCCGGCTCCGGCGATGAAACCCTTGCCCTGGCGAAGAAGTACGGCGCCCGGGTCATCTCGATTGCGCCGCAGGATTTTGATCATGGCGGGACCCGAAGCTTGGGGGCGCGATCAGCCATCGGCGACCTGGTGGTGTATCTGACCCAGGATGCGGTGCCTGCTGATTCGGAGGCCCTGCAACAGCTGCTCGCTCCGCTGACGGATGAACGGGTGGCGGCGACCTACGGCCGGCAGCTGCCCAATGCCGACGCCTCCTGTTTCGCCAGGCACCTGCGGGATTTCAACTATCCGGCGCGCTCCGTTGTCCGCTCTTTCGAGGATCGGGTCCGCTTCGGTTTCAAGACCGCCTTTATTTCCAATTCTTTTGCCGCCTACCGCCGGGATCTCTTGGCTGCGGTTGGTTATTTTCAGGAGGGGCTGCTGTTCGGTGAAGATACCTTTACGGTGGCAAAACTTCTGCGCAGGGGCTATTGTGTAGCTTATGCGGCCGAGGCACGTGTCCTGCATTCGCACAATTACACGGTGACCCAGGACTTCCGCCGCTATTTTGACATCGGGGTCGCCCATGTCATGAATCGTGAACTCCTGGAGAGCTTCGGCTCGCCGACAGGCGAGGGGCGGCGCTATGTTGCCGCGGAACTCGCCTTTCTCGTCCGGGAAAACCTCTACTGGCGGCTGCCGGAAAGCATGATGCGCAATGCCGTGAAACTTTTCGCCTATAATCTGGGGAAACGATACACCATGCTGCCGCGGGGCCTTGCCCGCCGGTGCAGCTTGAACCGGGGCTGGTGGTCCGTTTCCCCCCTGAAGGGAAGATAATGTCGCCGTCGCTTTCCTGGAACCTGCGGGAACGCAGCTCCTTCATCTACAGGATTCTGCATATCCTTGACTGTGCATTGGTCTGCGGGTTTCTCTGGGTTCTGGTCACCCTGTACCGTGTCCCGTGGAGCCCCTATTACACTTGGCTGGAACTGGTTGTCTTTGTCGTCTCCTTCATCAGCTTCCAGACGTTCCAGTTGTACCGCTCCTGGCGCGGCTGGAAGTATTACCGGGAGTTTCTGGTCATCGTCAAGGCCTGGGGAACAGTGGTCGGGGTTCTTCTCCTTTATTTTTTCATTTTCAAGATTTCCGAAGCGTATTCCCGGGTTGTGTTCATCGCCTGGTCCACCATCAGTCCCCTGCTGCTTTTTGTCTTGCACCTGGTGGTGCGGAGACTGCTCAGATTTTTCCGTTCCCAGGGCAGGAATATCCGGCATGCGGTCATTGCCGGCGCGGGAGAGCTGGGCATGCGGACCGCGCGGCAGCTGGAAGCCATTCCCTGGGCCGGGATCGAGGTGGTCGGCTTCTTTGACGACAAGATCGAACTGGCGGAAAACCCGGGCGACCTGCACAAGCCCTTGCTCGGCAGGATCAGTGACATCGCCGCCTATCTCCGGGTCAACGATATTGATTACGTGTATATCGCCCTGCCCATGCGGGCGGAGCGGAAGATATTCAAGATCCTCCGGGAGTGCCGGGATCTCGGCGCCCAGATTTTCCTGGTTCCCGACCTGTATATCTACGGCCTGCATCACGCGGAAATCCAGTCCTTGGGCAATATGCTGGTGCTCAGCTTCAACCCCTACACCCCCTGGAAACGGGCCTTTGATGTGGTTTTTTCCTCCCTGGTCCTGGTCCTGACCCTCCCCTTTCTGCTGGGCATCGCCCTGCTCGTCAAGCTGGACAGTAAGGGGCCGGTTTTCTACGGTCACCGGCGGATCACCGCCACCGGTCGGGAGTTCATTTGCCTGAAGTTCCGCTCCATGGTGCAGGACGCCGACCGGCAGCTGGAGCAGCTCCTGGCCGCGGATCCCGCACTGCGGGAGGAATGGGAGCGGAGCTACAAACTGAAAAACGATCCCCGGGTTACCCGCTTCGGCAGTTTCCTGCGCCGGACCAGCCTTGATGAGTTGCCGCAGTTCATCAATGTCCTCAAGGGGGAGATGAGCGTGGTCGGGGCCCGGCCCATTGTCGGCAGGGAGTTGGAGGAGTTTTACAAGAACAAGGACAAGGAGAGCGCCGGCCGCTACTGCTCGATGAAGCCAGGAATCACCGGGCCCTGGCAGGTGATGATGCGCACAGACATGGGAGATTACCAGGAGCGGGTTGAGCTCGACGACTGGTATGTCCTCAACTACTCCCTGTGGAATGATCTCAAAATCATTGCCCGGACGGTGGTGTGCATCTTTACCGGCAAGGGTGCTTATTGAGCAGCCTCCGCTGTATTCCCTGCCTAACAGGCGGCGGTGAGCCTCTCCGCGAGGATGGCCGGTGCATTGTCCAGGGGATCGGCAACGGTGACCACCGCCTCCTCCCGGCGTTCGGCACCCCTGATTGCCTGTGCGTCGGGAAACCAGGCAATGGGCTCAACGCCCAAGCCCTGCACGAGAAAGGCCCTGTCGCTCTCGTCCTGAATCAGGTTGCCGACAAACCAGATGCGGGGAATCCGCACCTCGTCGGCCAGCTTCTTGATTTTCAGGGCGGTCCTGATGCTTGAGCTGGAGGGGATGACCACGATCAGCAGGTGATCGACCCCGGCCACGGTCCCCCGACCCAGATGCTCGACGCCGGCCTCCATGTCGAGGAGCACCACCTCGTCGGCTGCCAGCAGCATTGTTTTCAGCATCTTGCGCAGCACATGGCTCTCCGGGCAGGCGCAGCCACCGTCCGCCTTTTGGATAGCGCCAAGGACCATCAGTTTGTAGCCGTTCTCTTCGAGCAAAAACTCCTGCAGCAGGTCATTGACCTGCGGGTTGAGCTGGTAAAATGGCGAACCAGGCGTCTTTTCAGCGCGCTCCGCCAGAATCCTGGTCATCTCGGCGATCGGGGTGACCCCCTCCGGACGGATGCCCAGCGTTTGGGCCATGTGGGGGCTCGGGTCGGCGTCAATGACCAAAACATTCTTGCCCCGGCGTTTGAATTCCCGGGCAAGCAGGGCCATAATCGTGGTCTTGCCGACGCCTCCCTTGCCGCTGATTGCGATTTTCATGGTGACTTTTCCTTAAAGTGTTGCCTTCCTGCACAGAATGGTTACAATTACCAAAAAACTTACAACACGAACAGCAAAGGAGTAAAGAAGTATGACCGAGCCACGCTACGCAACGCAAACCCTTACTGTCACCCAGGCCCAAGCACGGCAGGAGGCCTCCACGGTCTTTCTTGCCAAGGTGTTCAACTGGATGGCCATCGGCCTGGCGCTCACCGGGGGAATCGCCTTCCTAACGGCCAATACCGGGCTGGCCCGGGCCATTGTCGCCACCCCGCTTTTTTTCATCCTGATTTTGGCCGAACTTGGCCTGGTCTTTTTCCTGTCCGCCCGGATCGAAAAAATACAGCCCGCCACTGCCACCGGCCTGTTTGTCGGCTACTCGGTGCTGAACGGGCTGACCCTGTCGGCGATCTTCCTGGCCTACACTACCGCTTCCATAGCCGGCACCTTTTTTATCACCGCCGGCATGTTCGGCGCCATGGCGGTGTACGGCCTGGTGACCAAGCGGGACCTCTCCGCCATGGGTTCGTTCCTGTTCATGGGGCTGATCGGGATCATCCTCGCCTCCATCGTCAACATTTTTCTCAAGAGTTCCAGCCTGTACTGGACGATTTCGGTGATCGGCGTGCTGGTCTTTGTCGGGCTGACCGCCTGGGATGTCCAGAAGATCAAGAACATGGGCGAGCAGGGAATAATGAGCCAGGGCGAGGGGGCTATCCGCAAGGGGGCCATCCTCGGCGCGCTTGCCCTCTACCTTGATTTCATCAATCTCTTCCTGATGCTGCTTCGTTTCTTCGGCGGCAGCAGAGACTAGTCAGGGCCGGTCAACCCGGCCCTTTTCTTTTATCATTATCGACATAAGGGGGCTTTGCGTATGCTTCGGTTTCTTCTGGTTGCGCAGGTTATCGCTGTTGTTTCCCTGGGGTTTCACTCCCCATTGTACGCCAAGGCCTATCCCTGGTTTATGTTCCTGCCGGCAATCGTCAACGGCACTCCCCCCATTAGCGACACCTGCGCCGACGATGATCTCATTTTCGACCGTTACCTGCCCATGGGTAAGAACTGTGACGTCATCAAGGATATTGTCACCAACCTGGAATGGCAGCGATGCAGCGTAGGCCAGACCTGGAATCCGGATACGAAACGATGCGACGGGGCTCCTGCCGGGTACAGCTGGTATTCCGCCGACGCACAGTCCTTTCCGGACGGATGGCGGATGCCGAACGTCACGGAACTGCGATCGTTGGTGTATTGCTCAACCGGCGATCCTATCCTTATTGGAAATGATCTCTATGATGCCACCTGCAACGGCGAATACACCCGCCCCACCATTATTGTCGAGGCCTTTCCCGATGTCCCCTGGGTAGGCAACAGTCTCAGTGCCCACTATTGGACTTCCTCCTCGAACGACAACGATTCGGGCATGGCATGGGTCGTTAACTTCTACAAGGGAAACGTTGGTGACGACGGCAACAAGATTACTCCAGGGCTGTCTATTCGACTGGTGCGTCCTCCAACAAACTGATGTCTGCCAGCAGGGGGAAGGGCGGTAGGGGCTTCTTTTAATCAATCTCGCGCGTGGGGACAGAATTCGATTCTGTCCCCACACGCGATTTTTCAATCCGCCCCGCCGTTCTGGCGCGGCAGCGTTTCCTTCAGCCGGTAAAGCTGGTCCAGGTAGTCTTCCTTGTTGACCAACTGGGTTGACGATTCGATCTCCTGGATGAGCTGCGGGATCGGCTGGCTGATGTCGATCCCGTGATGGTTGATGCCCAGGGCATTGGCCCGGTCCACGATGAGAATGGCATAGTAGTTGACCAGCAGCCTGGAGCGGGAGTCCCGCCGGAACAGGTAGGACCTGCCGCCCATGGTGTTCAGGAAGAAGCCGGCATATTCGTAGACCTTTGTCAAGGTCGGGGAAAAGGGCAGCAGTTCCTCCTGGCAGCCCTCTAAAGTGATCCAGAGGAACAGCTCGCTGGCGACATCTTCAATTGTATCCCGTTCCCGGTCCAGGATGGTTTTGATGAGCAGGATGTTCTCCTTGCCGATGATCCGGAAGAAATGGGCCATGTTCTGCAGGATGGTGTAAAGGTCGTCCGCTTCCCTGGAGACCACCGGGGGATTGGACAGCAGCCGGTCCGCCAGGTCAATGAAGTGCGCTTGAGACGGCCTGTTCAGAGGAAACTGCCCCAGATAGCCCTGCTGATCCACATGTTCGAAAAAACCGTGCAACTGCTTGGCCAGCATCGCGCATTGTCCTGCCTGTCCGGCCGCCTCAGGGAGGGCGCTACCGGGGTGGGCCGCTTCTTCGCCAATCGATCGCTGTGCCGTTGTTGTTTCCTGTTCCGCCCCTGGAGCGGTTTGAACCGGCGGAGCCGGCCTGCCATCCTGCTGTCCTGTGTCGAACTGGGTTTGGCGGCCCTTTGGCCCGGTAAACAGGTAGAGGCCCGCGCTCGCTAACGCGAGGACCAGAGCGGTGACAAGGAGAAAAACCGGCAGGCGCGATTTGCCGCTTTTCCTTGGTCGGTGACTTTGATCCTGGTGTTCTTGCTCTGACATGGCGGCTGGCTAGAATGAAACTCGAAGGGTGGTTAGCGGTCCAATTTACAAAAATATAACTTAGCAGAACAATGATGAGAAGGGAAAAGAAAAAAGAGCGTCGCTGTGAAGAAGCACTGTTTATCGCAGATACACGATCAAAGAGGGAATGCTTCCCGCGGAAAATCTGTTTATTTCCTCTTGACGCTCCCAGGGAAAAAGGCTAAAAGTTAATCATTTATGTCGTGGTGCCGGCGGTCGGTATTGAGTGAATCCTCAGCCAGTTCGTCGGATATTTTGACGACTTTGCAATGAAAAACACAGGAGGAACAGAGCATGTCAGTTTATGTAGTTGGGCATAAGAGCCCTGATACGGATTCGGTTACCGCAGCGATTGCCTATGCTGAGTTGATGAAGGCCAAGGGCGAGGATTACATCCCCTGCATCAACGGCGATCCGAACCCGGAAACCAAGATGGTTCTGGAAAAGTTCGGCGCAGCAGTACCCACCAAGCTCTCCGACGCCACCGGCAAGAAGATTGCCCTGGTCGACCACAGCGATCTGGCCCAGGCGCCCGATAATCTGAGCGCTGGCGAGGTCGTGGCCATTGTCGATCATCACAAGATCGGCGATGTCACCACCAACAACCCGATCTTCTTCTGCGCCATGCCTGTCGGCTGCACCGGCACCGTGCTGAAGGTTCTTTTTGACCTGGATGGCGTGGCCATCAAGCCGAACGTGGCCGGGATGATGATGGCTGCGATCCTCAGCGATACTGTTAATTTCAAGTCGCCGACCTGCACGGACGCCGACAAGAAGGCGGTAGCCGAGCTGAAGGCCATCTCCGGCGTGACGGATACGGACGGGCTGTTCATGGAAATGCTCAAGGCCAAGAGCGCCGTTGCCGGTGTCCCGCCGATGGCTCTGCTTGACCGCGACTACAAGGATTTCGACATGAAAGGCAAGAAGGTCGGCGTCGGCCAGCTGGAGCTTGCCACCCTGGACCAGGTCGCCCCCATGCGCGATGCCCTGCTCGGGGCTATGAAGGAGAAGAAGGCTGGCGGCCGGCATTCCGTGCTGCTCATGCTCACCGATGTCGTTAAGGAGGGCACGGACCTGATGGTGCTTTCCGACGAGCCGGCTCTCATCGAGGCCGCCTTCAACGGGAAACTGCAGAACAACTCCATGTGGATCCCCGGCATGATGAGCCGGAAAAAACAGACCATCCCGAACCTGCAAAAGGCTTTCGGCTGCTAAGTTTTTTCAACGTAGCTTGATGTGCAAAAGGGGCGGCGTTATGCCGCCCCTTTATTTTTTGAAGCCGGGGGCCGGCTGCGACTTTTCTGTTACCTCTTCATTTTTCTTCTGACCGGCCCGGATAATCTCCTGTTTCGTCCGCACCACAATTTTCTGGATTTCCGGGTCCTCAGGAAGAGAGGTCTTCAGCGGGATAAAATTGCTGGTAAAGGTTGACAGTTTCTCCTGTTGTTCCCGCGCTGGTTGTTCGAGCCGCGCAATTTCAGCTTTCAGCCGGTCCTGTTCCTGCCGCAGCTGCTGGTACTCCCTGTTTTGCGCCAGGCCTTCTTTGTCCTGCGGCCTTTTTTCGATGCGTTCTATGCGCCAGGTTGTGCGAACCAGGTTGTCTTTAGCCTGTTGCAGCTGTCCCGGACGGTCCTCGCCCAGGCTCCAGCGGTGTGCCGGTTGCCAGTCGATGTCCATCCTTCCCAGGTATTTCCCTCTGGCCGCCACCTGGGTAATCAGGGCGTTGCCGACCAACTGGGGGGACTTGTTGGCAGGAAAGGTTCCTGATTGGATGATGAGGTGAATGTCCGGAAAACGTCCGGCGATCTCCCTGTTGACAGGCTCGGGATAGCTGGACAGCAGGATGATCATCTCGGCATGTCCCTTGACCTGCTTTAGGGCAGCCGGCAGGACCTCCTGCCAGGGAAGAATCCGAAGATCTTCGATTGGCTGGCCTGACGGATTGCCGGCCTGTTCTCCGGTCAGGCCGATGATGGCCACGGTGGTTTCGCCGATTTTGGTCATGACGGAGGGCTGGAGGGGCCTTTCCCCGGCTTTGTCCAGCAGGTTTGCCGAGAGCCAGGGGAGGCTCGATTCCAGGCGAAGCCGGCCAAAAAACTCAAGGCCGGCGGCAAGGTCCTGGGGTGCTGTGCCGATGGCGGCGAAGTGCATTGCCTGCATGGCCCGGCTGATGCCTCTTGCCTGGATGGTTCTGGCCTCGAGCAGCGGAACGGGAACCGAGGGCTGCCCGAACAGCAGCGCACCGGCATCAAGCCGGAGAACAGGCTTGTCCACCTCGCTTTCGATTTGCTTGATCATGTATGCCTTCCTGGACAGACCGCCCATCTTGTCGGCACCTCAGCTCCCGCAGGGTTCAATCTCCCCCTGGTTGTCATTGGCATAGAGAAGGACAAATTCAGCGGCCTGTCCTGCCCGGGGTATCAGGGAAAGGACAAGCGCCAGGAGCAGCGACAGCAAGGGTCTTTTGCGAAAGATGTCACGATTTGTTCTGTTCATGATCATGTGCTCGTTGTTTGAGTATTTTCCGCCATTTCAGCAGGCGGTCGCGGACGATGGCTTCATAGCCCCGGGTACTGGGCTCATAGTAGGTCTGCCCCTTGAGCTCTGAGGGCAGATGCTCCTGGTCTACCAGGGCATCCGGGTTGTCATGGGCATACCGGTACCCGTGGCCGTAGCCGAGTTCCTTCATGAGTCCGGTAGGGGCATTGCGCAGGTGCAGCGGCACGGGCAGGCTCCCGGTTTTTCTGATGTCCCGGCGGACCTTGTGGCTTGCCGCATACAGGGCATTGCTCTTTGGGGCAGTCGCCAGATAGACCGCCGACTGGAGCAGGGCCAGCTCTCCCTCCGGGGAACCAAGGAGATGAAATGCCTCCCGGCAGTTTAACGCAACCTGCAGGGCATGGGGATCGGCATTGCCGATATCTTCGGAAGCAAAGCGGATGAGACGGCGGGCAATATAGAGCGGATCCTCGCCGGCCTCAAGCATCCGGCTCAGCCAGTAAATCGCCCCGTCCGGATCGCTGTCCCGCAGGCTTTTATGCAGCGCGGAGATCTGGTTGTAGTGCTCCTCTCCGTCAGGGTCATAGCGCAGGGCTTTGTTTTGTCCGGCCTCGGCAACGATATCCGCAGTAATGACCCTGCTTCCTTCCTGATCGGGCTGGGATGATTCAAGGGTGAGCAGGGCGGCAGTTTCAAGGAAGTTCAGTGCCCTGCGGCTGTCACCGTCCGCGGCCCCGATCAATGCGGCCAGGGCCTCATCGTCGATGGTCAGTTTTGAGAGGCCGAGGCCGCGTTCCCGGCCGGTCAGTGCCCTGGTTATTATGGTCCGGAGATGTTCCGGGGCAAGGGGTTCCAGCACCAGAGTCTGGCAGCGGGAAAGAAGCGGGGCGATCACATTGAACGAAGGATTCTCGGTGGTGGCCCCGATCAGTGTGATCAAGCCGCTTTCCACATGGGGAAGAAAGGCATCCTGCTGGCTTTTGTTGAAACGGTGAATTTCATCGACAAAGAGGACGGTGCTGACCTTCTGGGTCAGTTTTTTTCTGGCCTCCTCTACGATCTGCCTGATTTCCTTGACACCGGCAAGGACGGCGGAGAAAAAAACGAAATCAGCGTCCACTGAACGGGCGAGGATGTTTGCCAGGGAGGTCTTGCCGGAGCCTGGAGGTCCCCAGAGAAGGAGGGAGGGAAGCTTCCTGGTTTGGAGCAACTGGTGCAGCAGTCGCCCGTTGCCGACAAGGTGTTCCTGGCCGGCAAACTCGCTGAGCGTGCGTGGCCGCATCCGTTCGGCAAGAGGCGTGTTGGCGTTGACAAAGGGGTCCATGATAACTTTGTATTATGGCCATGGATGACCACATAGTCAAGCAGGGAAGCAGGTCTGGGTGGACTAAATAGGCCCGCAATTCCTTGCGCAGCCTCCTCCCGAGTGGTAGACTGGACTAAGTTCACAATAACCTCTCTGTGCACAATCCATGAAATTCAACAACATTCTCCTTGTCTCCTCGGACAAGACCGGTATTCAGGATATCAAAGAGGCGCTGATCGAGCATGAGGTGCTGACCTGCTCAGAGCGGAGAGAGGCTATTTCACAGTGCCTGGAGAATGACGTACATCTGGTCATCGTGGAAGAAGAGCTGCGGGGGTACAGCGGCAGCGAGCTGTTTGTCGAATTGCGCAAGCACAGACCCTGGCTGGCTGGGCTCCTTCTCACCGATCATGCAAGTGAGGAAATCCTGCGCAAGGCTCTGGATATAGGGTTCACCGGCCTGCTTGAAAAGCCGGTTGATCCGGTCATCCTCCTGCAGAGGATTTTTCGGGCGATGGAATCCGCCACACTGCAGGAAGAGAATACCCGGCTCAAGACCCTCCTCCCCCTGTACAGTTTTGGCGAGCATTTTCTTTCCGCAACGACCGAGAAGGATGTCTTTGACGGCTTGGTTGATATAGTTTCCGATTTGACCAAGGCTGGCCGTATTTCCGTCATGTGGTTCAATGAGGAGGAGGGCTGCCTGCGGATCGTTGCCGCCAAGGGGCTTGACGCGGACCTTGCCCAATCGATCCGCCTTCGCCCTGGCGATCAGGTGGCCGGCTGGGTGTATCAGAAGGGCAAACCGGTCATCCTCAACAAGGGGTCACAGGACCAGTCCATTTTTGCCCCCTTGCTGACGAGGCAGGAGATTACCGCCGCGGTCTCCTTTCCCATTACCATGCGTGGGAAGATCCTGGGGGTTCTCAATATCAGCCAGTCCCATGATGACGCCCGGTTCAGCGAGGCGGATATCGAAATGCTTGCAGTGGTCTGCGGCCAGGCGGCAATGGCCCTGGCTAACGTACGCTTTCGCAGCGTGCTCGAGGAAAAGACCCGGATGCGCACCATCTTTCAGCAGTATGTCGCGCCCGAGATCGCCGACCTTCTGATCAGCAGCGGCAAGGATCTGGTAGGCATCGGTGAGATCAGCAGGGTCACCATATTTTTTGCGGACATTCGCGAATCAACGACCCTGGTCCAGCGGCTGACGTTGAAAGAGTTGCGCGCCTTTCTCAACGAATTCTTCCAGATCTTTACCGAAACCATTTTCAAGAGCAGGGGCACGGTGGACAAATTCATGGGTGATGCCGTCCTGGCAATCTTCGGAGCCCCCATCGAGCTTGCCAACCAGAACCTTGCCGCAGTCCAGGCCGCCCTGGATATCAGGGAGCAGTTTCAGCAACTGCGTCTTCGCTGGATGGCCCGGCGAGAGGATTTCAGCATTATCGATATCGCCGTGGGGATAACCTTCGGCGAGGTCTTTCTCGGCAACGTTGGTTCTTCGCAACGTTTTGACTATACGGTCATCGGTACACCGGTGAACGTCGCCCAGAGGATCGCCTCGGCATCGCCATCGGGTCGTATTCATATTACCCGGGATGTTGTGAAGGACGTGCAGCAGTATTTTGAAGTCGCCGAGGTCGGCTCTATGCGGTTGCGCGGGATGGAAAAACTGGTGTCTGTCTATTCGGTGGACAAGAAGAAAGTGTTGTCCCGGTAATGAGAAAATCTGCGGCCTCCGGCTCGATTTTCTGTCAAGCGCTCTGCATGGGCAGGGAGGCCCTGCTGGGCTGATTATTTTTTCTCGGTTTTCATGGGAGAGGGCATGGCCATCGAGGTCCACAGATCGTTGCGCTGAGCCTCGTTCCTGCGCATCACCTGTTCCAGCCTCTGCATCTGCTCCCCTTCCGGATCGACAAGAAAGTTGACCCCCAATCGGAACGCCTTGATTTCATCGAGATCATAAGGCTTGATCCAGACAGGCAGGGACGGAAGCGTAATGTTCACCAGGTCAGGCGGGATGTTGATCTGGATCTGAAGAATGCGCGAGTCATTTTCCATTGTGGAGTGAAATACATGATACCCTCCCAGCATGACCTGGGTCATCAGCAGGCAGGCCCCGTGTCTGCTGATATCAACAATCCTGCCGGAAAATGGCCCTGAAATAATATTTTTGTCAGGGCCTGAGAGAGCGCATACGGAGATCGGCAGAAAATCGTTGTATCGTTTGGAACGGCGTAATTCAGTTATCATCGCTTGCTTATGACCTGCTCCAGGGGCGGCATTAGTTCGCCATCCGCATTGTCCTGAGACTTAACGTTGATGTCAAGGCCGGACTCGACTTTCAGGAATATAACCATTCGCATGGCTCTCCCGTAATTGGCTCATTTATTATTTCAGGCTGCATGCTAATAGTCAACTGCAGAATGGTTGAGGGGTTCTCTTTTATCGAATAAGAATTGATAGTGCTGGGTTTGTAATCAGCCGGATGGAGGGGGGGAGATAGGCATTCATCTTGCCTGATGACTTCGATGATGTTGTTCATCTGCTCCTCTTCAAGGGGGATCATAAATTCCCTCTTTTCGAAGAGAGGCAGGCTCTTCCATCCGATGGTTGCAGGAAACGGCCGGAGAAGAACCGCTTGAAATGCATTGCCAACATGGTACAGTAGAAATTTCGAAGGTCAGGGACATCAGGCCCCATTTACGCATATACAGTAATTGTATTTATTAATATTCAGCATAATTATTGTTTAGCTTTTGAAAAAAGACTGCCTCTGTAGGACATGGAGAATGGCAGGGAGCAGGAGTGGCTGAAAGATAAGGAGTTATGATGCAGTTGCACCAACCTGACCTGTTCCGGCAGGATTGCTTTATTGGTGGACGATGGATCCAGGCAGCCAGCGGCAAGACCATGGGTGTATACAACCCGGCAACGGCCGAGATAATCGGCCAAGTCCCTCAACTGGGGCGGGAAGAGACAAAGACTGCGATTCAGGCAGCGCAACAGGCCTATATTCTCTGGCGACGGCTTACGGCAAAGGAACGGGCGCAGATTCTGCGGCGCTGGTACGATTTGATCATGGCGCACCAGGAAGACCTGGCCATGATCATGACCGCCGAGCAGGGCAAGCCCTTGGCGGAGTCCAGGGGAGAAATCGCTTACGGGGCCTCGTATGTGGAATGGTTTGCCGAAGAGGGAAAGCGGATATATGGGGACACCATTCCCATGTGCCAGCCGGGCAAGCGGATTATCGTCCTGAAGGAGCCGGTGGGGGTCTGTGCCGCCATCACCCCCTGGAATTTTCCCTCGGCGATGATCGCCAGAAAGGCTGCGCCAGCCTTGGCCGCAGGTTGTGCCGTCGTGGTCAAACCGGCTGCGCAGACCCCTTTTTCGGCCCTGGCCCTGGCCCGCCTTGCCGAGATGGCCGGTCTGCCCGCCGGCGTGTTGAATGTTGTCTGCGGCCCGGCAGCAGAGATCGGTACTGAGCTGACGGAAAACCCGGTGGTGCGCAAGCTGAGTTTCACTGGTTCCACTGAGGTGGGCAAGAAGCTGATGCGGGCCTGCGCTGGCACGGTGAAACGGATCTCGCTGGAACTGGGCGGACACGCCCCTTTTATCGTATTTGCCGACGCAGATCTAGATGCCGCCGTCGAGAGCGCCATCGCCTGCAAATACCGCAACAGCGGTCAGACCTGTGTCTGCGCCAACCGGCTGCTCGTGCATAGGGCGGTTTACGAGGAGTTCGCCGCCAGGCTGGTGGCAGCGGTCACGTCGCAGTTGAAGTTGGGCAACGGTTTTGCCCCGGGGGTCAACCAGGGGCCGCTTATTGATCTCAATGCGGTGCGCAAGGTTGAGGAGCAGATCAGCGATGCCGTGGCCAAGGGGGCGCGTGTTGCCTGCGGCGGCAAGCGGAGCGGAAATAAGGGATTTTTCTTTGAACCGACGATCCTGCTGGATGTGACCCCGGAGATGCGTATCAGCCACGAGGAAACCTTTGGCCCGGTGGCGCCGCTCTTTGTCTTTGATTCCGACGAAGAGGCTATTGCCTTGGCCAACGATACGCCCTACGGGCTGGCCTCTTATTTCTTCAGCACCGATGTGCGCCGGGTGTGGAAGGTAGCCGAAGAGCTCGAATACGGAATGGTCGGAATCAATACCGGGATCATGTCGACCGAGTCGGCTCCCTTTGGCGGGGTCAAGGAATCCGGCATCGGCCGGGAGGGATCAAGGTACGGGATTGAAGAGTATCTGGAAATGAAATACCTTTGCCTGGGAGGGCTCAAGTAAGATCGTCCCTCGGCTACAGGTCGTCGCTGTCCACATAGGCGTAGGCGCTGTGCTTGTGGATGGACTCGAAGCTCTCCACGCTGACGGAAAACCATGCTATCTCCTTGCGGGCGGTAGCCTGCTGGGCGACCTTCCTGACCACGTCCTCCACGAACATCGGATTGGCGTATGCCTGCTCGGTGACGAATTTTTCATCCGGCCGCTTGAGCAGGGCATACAGTTCGCAGGAGCCGCAACCTTCAACGAGGGCGATGAGGTCCTCCAGCCAGATGAACCGACAGGGGCGCACCGTGAGCTTGACCTCCGCGCGCTGGTTGTGGGCGCCGGCCCTGCTGATCTCCTTGGAGCAGGGACAGAGCGTTGTCACCGGCACACTGACTGAGATCAGCTGTTTCTGCCCGCCGTTGCTTTTGCCCGTGAATCCGCAGTGGTATTCCATCAGGCTGGACGTGCGGGTTACCGGTGCCTTTTTGGCGATGAAATAGGGAAAGGTCATCTCCATCTCGGTTCGTTCCGCCTGCAGTTGTTCCCTGACCTCTGTCAACAGGGCGGGAAAGATGGAGGCGCTCATATCATCCCGGTATCTGCCCAGGGCCTGGATGAAGACCGCAACGCAGTTTTCCCGTAGGTGGTGCGGCATGGCTGCCCGCATGGAGATGGAGGCCACCGTCTGCTGCAGGGATCCTGATTTTTCGCGGATGCTCACCGGGCAGGTGAAATTCTTGATGCCGACGCTTTGCAGTTTCATGAAAAAGAGGTTCTTGAGTTTTGGCCTTTTGGGAGAGCATTACCGCATTTTTCGGTGCGGAACAAGGTAGATTTCCCTGTGGGGTGGTAAAGCGGGTTCCTGTTCTTTCTTCTTATTTGATGGATAGACAAAAGTGTGCTAATTTAAAACTTTTTAGAGCATTTTGATGAAGTCGCATCAAAGGTGAGTATGCCAGACGAGGCGGAAGGGGAACAAATCCGGATTGACAAATGGCTGTGGGCCGCCCGTTTTTTTAAGACCAGGTCCCTGGCTTCCCAGGCAGTGGGCGGCGGGCATGTCCAGGTCAACGGCAGCCGGGTCAAGCAGTCCCGGGCGGTTCAGGTCGGCGACACCCTGCAGATCCGCCGCGGGCAGGACGAGTTTGTCGTGGTCGTGCAGGGGCTGAGCGGAAAGAGGGGCCCTGCCGTCCAGGCCCGGGCCCTGTACCTGGAGACCGACGAGAGCCGGCAGGGCCGTGAGGCTGCACGGCAGCAGCGCCTTGCGGGAGGCGCTGCATTACCGCCGGCCAGAAGGCCAGACAAGAGGGACCGGAAAAAAATTCGCAAACTGTTGCGCAAGGAAGAGTAAGAAGCTCAATTCGGCACAGGATTAGGAGGATTTCATGAACAAAGTCCAGCGGGCGTTGATCAGTCTGACCGACAAATCGGGAATTGAGGAATTTGCCAGGTTTCTGGCGGAGATCGATGTGGAAATCCTCTCCACCGGCGGTACGGCCAGGAAAATTCGGGAGAGCGGCATTAAGGTGACCGATGTGTCGGAGTTCACCGGTTTCCCTGAGATGCTGGACGGCCGGGTCAAGACCCTTCATCCCCTGGTGCACGGAGGCATCCTCAACCAGCGGGAAAACCCCGAGCATCAGCGCCAGTGCGCAGAGCACTCCATCCGGCCCATCGATATCGTTGCGGTCAACCTCTACGCCTTCGAGAAAACCGTGGCCAAACCGGATTGCACGCTCCCCGAGGCAATCGAAAACATCGACATCGGCGGGCCGACCCTGCTTCGCGCCGCAGCCAAAAATTTTCAGGATGTCACGGTGATCGTCGATCCCGCGGACTATCCGCAGGTCATGCGCGAGATCAGGGAGAGCGGCAATACCACCCTGGTTACCCGCTTCCGGCTGGCGGTCAAGGTGTTCCAGCTAACCTCCGCCTACGATACGACCATAGCCCGGTGGCTGAGCGGCGTGGATACGGCTCCAAACCCTTATTTCCAGGGGCGGTAGCCATGCAGAAGATGGCTGTTCTCCTGTCCGGCAGCGGCAGGACCCTCGACAATTTCCATGAACGGATCCAGGCCGGCACCCTGCAGGCCAGAATCGAGGTGGTTATTTCAAACGTGGCAGACGCCCTGGGCCTGAAAAAGGCAGAGGGTTACGGCTATCCGGCCTTTCATGCGGTGGGCAGCAAGGCCACCAATGAAATACTCGAAAGGTTTGAGGTCAGTCTGATCGTCCTGGCCGGCTATCTCAAGCTCTACACGCCGCCTCCGTCCCTCAGGCGTAACGTGCTCAATATTCATCCTTCCCTTATTCCGGCCTTCTGCGGGGCAGGATTTTACGGGCACCATGTGCATGAGGCGGTCAAGGCCAGGGGCTGCAAGGTCAGCGGCTGCACGGTCCACTTTGCCAACGAGGTGTACGATGAAGGGCCTATCGTTGTCCAGAAGTGCGTATCGCTTGCAGACAATGATACGCCTGACGAAATCGCGGCCAGGGTCTTTGCCGCCGAATGCGAGGCCTATCCCGAGGCGATCAACCTTGTGGACAGGAAGGGGATCAACTATTTCTGGGACCGGGTGAACAGATGACCAACGTGATTATGACCGCTAATGATATTGACCGCAGCCTTGACCGGCTCAGCCTGGAGATCCTTGAGCGCAATCACGGGCTGGACCGGCTGGCGATCATCGGCATTCATACCGGGGGGGTGTATCTCGCGCAGCGGATCTGCAGCAAGATCGCTTTGCACGAAGGGGAGGCGGTCCAGAGCGGCAGCCTTGATATTACCCTGTACCGTGATGACTGGAGCCTGATCTCTCAGAACCCCATAGTGCGCAAGACGGATATCGGGTTTTCCCTGGAACAGCAACGGGTTGTGCTGGTCGATGACGTCATCTTCACCGGGCGGACCATCCGCGCGGCCATGGACGCCCTCATGGACTACGGTCGACCGGATTCGATTCAACTCGCGGTCCTGGTCGATCGGGGAGGCAGAGAGCTGCCCATTCAGCCGGATTATGTGGGCATGATCGTCAAGGTCGGCGCCCGGCAGCAGGTAGATGTCCTGCTTGCGGAAAATGGGGGCCATGATAAAGTTGTGGTGCATGAAAAAAAGAGATAATCGCAATAGATGGAAAACCAGTATCGGGAGAAAATCCTTTCTTGAATTGTGCCACGGGACAGGGAAATGAGTGAGCGTGACGCCTGCCGGGAATGTCCGGCTGATCTTGCGGAGATCTGTCTGCGGGTCAGAGAGAAGTCCGTCAACTTCGATCAGTATAATTTCAGTGCCCGGTATAATGATTTTCTGAAGGCTTTTTTTGATCTGGGCCAGGAATACGATTCCCTGGACGATTTTTACCGGATCTGCGTCGCCGTTCCGCTGGCCATGTCCGGCCTTCACTGCGCCCTGTATCTTGTTGAAGAGAAAACCGGAGATCTGCGGCTGGCCTGCGACACCGTGCTGGGCAGGGTCACCGACAGCGTTCCCGCGGAGCCGCCGGTCAGGATCAGCCTGGAGGCGTATGATACTGAGGGTTCGTACATAGTACCGATTTACAGCCGCTCCATTTATCATACCCAGCATAAAGACAATGCCAGGGTGCAAAATAGCCCTGATGCGGAGCAGTCCGCTCCAAACAGGATTTTCGGCATGTTCGAGGTGAAGCGGCTGACCGAGCTTACTTCAGCAGACAAGTTTTTTTACCAGAAATATTGCAATCGAATCGGCTACAATCTTCATAATAAGCTCATTGCCCTGCAGAACATCGAGCACCTGAAATTCATCAATAGCCTGGTCGTTGATATTGAGCACAACATCATTGTGCCCAATATGTACTTCAAGCATATCTTTAACCAGTTAAAGAAAAAAATTGGAGAACTCGGAGGGCTTAAAAACGAACTTCAACAGCTGATGCAGATGCCTGAAAAGGCTGGGGTGCTGGACCGCTTCAAGGAACGCTGCGACACTATCCATAGCGAGATGCTGGCGTACTACGAGGAACTGGTCAAGCACCATGCCAATCTTAGTCTTTTTCTCGAAAGCCTGTTCCGCCGGGAGCACTTCAAAAAAGGGCATCTGGTGCTGCGAACCAAGCGTTGTTTTGTGGAGAAGGAAGTCATCCTGCCCCAGCTGGAGCATTATGAGAGTCGCCTCCGGGCCGCGCGGGTCACTATTGACCGGCCGCAGAATATGATTGAGGAAGAGTTCGAGATCCTTGTCGACGTTGGCCTGCTGGCCCAGGTGTACGCCAACCTGTTCTCCAACGCCGCTAAATACACCGGAGAAATCATCGATCATCACGGCCGGCCCCGCAAGGCTATGGCCTATGGTCGGGAACTGGTCCCGGATTTCCCGGAAAAAGGTCGGCAGGGTGTCAAGTTCAATGTCTTCACCACCGGCCCGCATCTGAGAGAGGAAGAAGCCCTCAAACTTTTTGAAGAGGGGGTGCGCGGGCCGGGCAGCGAAAATGTGCCCGGCACCGGCCACGGCCTTTCCTTTATCAAGCATGTGGTCGAACTCCATGGGGGACGGATCGGGTATGAACCTACCCAGGAAGGAAATAATTTTTATTTTATCCTTCCCATTCCCCAGGCTGTCATCTCTGGCGGCGGCAAGGCCGCTTGATTTGCTTTTTTTCCCCTGCGGTTCAAATCCTTTGTTACGGAGCCGTTCGGCATGACCACCTCCCAGCGCGGGCCTACGTCCATGGAACTGCTGGCACCGGTAGGTTCTTTCGCCGCTTTTGAGGCGGCACTGGCCGAAGGCGCCGATGCGGTATATGTCGGAGCTCCGGCTCTGAACGCCCGCGCCCTGAGCCGGGATTTCTCCTTTGCGGATATTCAGGCGATGGTAGAGCATGCCCATGGGGCTGGGGTACGGGTCTATATTGCCATGAACAGCCTGATCAAGGAGAACGAACTGGCACTGGCGGTGGAGGGGCTTGCCAGTTTTGCCAAGATTCGCCCCGACGCTCTGATCATCCAGGACATGGGACTCTTCTTTCTTGCCCGCTCCTACTTTCCGGCCCTTCCCCTCCACGCCAGCACCCTGATGTCAATTCACAATTCCATGGGAGTTTCCCGGCTGGTGGAGTTGGGATTCAAGCGGGTGGTCCTGCCCCGGGAGCTGACCATTCGCGAGGTCAGCTCCATTTACCGGAAGACCGGGGCGGAACTTGAGGTTTTTGTCCATGGCGCCATGTGCTTCAGCTATTCAGGCCTGTGCCTGTTCAGCAGCCTGCACGGCGGGAAAAGCAGTCTGCGCGGACAGTGCGTCCAACCGTGCCGTCGCCGCTATACCTGGCAGAAAAAAAAGGTGAGAGGCGGACCTGAAAGGGCGGGAGACAAAGACGGGGGCTATCTTTTTTCCATGAACGATCTATGCGGAATCGACCTGTTGCCTCAGCTTAGAAAGGCAGGTGTTGCCTGCCTGAAGATCGAGGGCAGGATGAAAAGCTCCCAGTACGTGCGCAATACGGTACGGGCCTATCGTCTTCTGCTTGACAGTTCAGCCGCTGGTGGCGAAGGCCCTGACCGGCGACTGCTGGAGGAAGCCCAGAAACTCCTGGACGAGGCAATGGGCCGCAGGAGGTCGCCCGGTTTTTTTCTCGACCGGAAGCCGCCTGAGGCAGTGAGCCCGAACCTGTCAGGCAATATCGGCCTGATGGCCGGCAGGATACAGCGGCTGGATGAGGTGCAGGCCAAAGGGGCGCGAAGAAGTTCATTAATGTCCGTTGACTTGCGCAGCGACCTCGGGATGGGCGACAGGTTGCGCCTGCACAACGAGCGATCAGGGGAGCGGACCAGTTTCACCCTGAAGTCGATGAAACTCGGCAGCCGCGTCATCCAGCAGGCAAAGTCCGGCCAGAAGGTCACCATCATCGTTGACCAGTTGTTTCCCGGTGGCGGGAAAGGGGCGTTTAATGGAAGTCTGTTCAAGGTTGACGTGAGTTCCCGCCGCAGGGAGGATGATTTGGCCCGTGCACGTTTTGTAGGCAAACGAGGCCGTGCGATCCTTCCGGATCAGCGGAAAATCGAGCAGGTCCTCCGTGATATCTCTTTTACTGCTGATCCGCCTGAAAGGCATCGAACAGGTGAACGGCAGAGGGTCCGGCCGCCGCAGTGGTGGTTCAAGATAGACTCGCTGCGGGATATGCATTGCCGACTGCCGGTGCAGCCTGATCGGTATCTTCTGGCTATGACCCCTGCCAGTATTGAGAGCTGGCTGCAGGCAGGGACCCGCATGCGCCGGAGCAGGGCAAATTTGGTCTGGTGCCTGCCGCCGGTGATCCTGGAGGAGGCCCTCGACTGGTATGCGCACATGGTTTACTCTCTGGCCCGGGAAGGGTGCACCGATTTTCAGCTCGGCCACTTTTCCCAGCAGATCCTCTTCGCTGGGGAAAATGGAAGACAGAATTTTCGTCTGTATACAAATTATACATGCAACCTTCTCAACAGCTTGGCTGTAAAGGTCATGGCCGATATGGGGTTTGCCGGAGCCCAGTTTTCCCTGGAAACGGATCTGGAGAACTTGACCAGGTCTCTTTCCCGCTGGCAGGCCTTCGGCCGAAGCACGCTGGTCGGCACCGACCAGTGCGCCATCGGCATCTATGTGTTCGGTCGCCCGGCCCTATTCACCGCACGTCTCGACGATCGCCGGTATCAGTACGGCAAAAGGTTCGTCAGTCCGAAGGGGGAGTCGTTTATCTTGGAGCAGGGGGAAGGAATGACCCAAGCCCGTTCCGTCCTTCCGTTTTCTTTGCTGGAATGGCGAAAAGAACTGGAGTCACTGGGGCTTGCTTATTTTCTTGTTGATCTGAGTTCAGGCAATATCAAGAAAAATGTCGCTGATTTCACCGCGCTATTTTCCCGCCGGGGGAGCCTGCCGCCGGTCCTGAACGGGAATTTTCAGGGCGGATTGGTGTAAAAGTGCCCTGAAGTGGGGACCCTGTTTCGTTTTGCCTGATGGATGGACGTATTCGGCCTTGATAACAAGGGCTGCCTGCCGGCAGAGCATTGAACCTGTCGCGAGAGGCGGGAAGGGTAAGGGTAAGGCCGTAACAGGTTATTTATTTTCGGTGCGCCGCTGCCTCTTCTCTCTGGTGATAATGATTCGGCCTATGTGCAGGCCGTATTGGTCTGCGAGCGGGTTTCCCGTAACTTCAAAACTTTTTTCGTTACTGAGATCAATAAGGAAATTAGTGTTGACGGCATTTGTCTTGATATCGTTTTTGATGAATTTTTCCCATTCTTTGAAGTTGACGACAGTTTTTTTTGCCTCTTTGAACAGGTCCAAAAAAGGGAGGGTAAAGGAATCTCTATCTTCCACTCCAAGAATTTTCCGGATTTTTTTGTTGGCGAAGGTGGTTACCGGGAACTCCCCGGCAGACTTCTGCTTAAAAATTGCCACCCCATCAGGCAAATACTCTATTGATTGTGCCAGGATGCTGAACAGGGCATGCGCATTGGAGGTGTCCCGAAAGGTGCAGATCATGCCTTTGAAGGATTTGTCCTCGCTCAAGAGAGGGATGAGCCAGCCGCTATTGTAATTGAAGCTTGATATCGGTGTCTCCAAGTGCAGATTTTCAAAGAAGAGAGGGGCCAGGCTTTCAGCAGCCTCTTTGTATTTTGCGATGAACTCTCCGAACTTCAATTTGGGGATCGTTTCCTCAATATCAAAAGTATTTAGGTCAATAGCCTGTTCCGGCCTGATACCTGCCAACTTGGTTAGATATTTGTTGGCATAAATAATCTTGTGTTCCTTGTCCATGACCAGCACGGCGGATTGCAGGTTCTCCACAATTGATTCATAGAATATTTTGAGATCGTGGATCTCCTTTTCAATCCGTCGGTGGTCCATGACATAATAGGTGAGTCGGGCAATCAGGCTCTCCACGCCGTCAGCCTCAGATTTTTCCTTGTCATTGGCAAGGGGTTCACGCCCTTCCTTGATATTCCTGCCCACTGCGAGGTATTTATCCAGGGGGCCGTACAGCCTGTTGGCAATCCGGTTATAGAGTTCGAAGGAGGCGGAGCGGGATCCGTTCATCACCGAGGAGAGATACGCCTGTGTCACGCCGAACTCAATGGCCAGTTGCCCTTGAGACCCACCGCTTTCCTTGAATTTTTTGAAGAAATATTTTGATGCCAGCCGGAAGAGTTCAGAAATTTCGTTTTCCATGGGATACAATTAAGAATGGTTATTCTCGGAACGGTTGAAGTGAAAATTGTATGAATAACAATAGATTATAAAGAATTAGCGAGTAAAGCCCTCTTTGCCAGTCCTGTATTGTGGGAGGAATGCACGTATTGTGAAAATAAAGCGAAATATATTTTTTTTTTTTACTGATAAAGTAATTATAGTTGAAATGTGTTTTCGTCAATACATATTTTTGCGGAGATTTATTTCTTTGATTCATATCAGAAAAGTTGAAATAATTCAGCAACTGTTGCGTTGCGGGGCATTCCGGCAATCTGTTCTTTTATTCCCATTTGACATTGGATAAAATATCGCAGTATGTATATTTCCTTAATTTCGGCGAGCCGTGGTCCGGTAATCTTCCTGGAAGAGGTGAATTATTTTATCGTTGCAACCGGCTCGCGTTGTCCCGGGGGTGGTGTCCTCCCTGGGACAACTGGGGGAACAGCGGGTAATTGATTCTTTGAACGGGTTAAAACCCTGTTAACCGTTTGTTTCATAGGGCCCTGAGGAAAACGCTACGTCCATGACCAGAGCAAACATCCTAATCTGTATTGCCATCGCGGTAATTTCTATCAGCTTCTGGGCGCTCCTGAACCAGCCTGAAGATGAACCGGCCTGGCCGAGCCGGATCCAGGGTTTTTCCTTTCAGCCGATGCGAGCGGGAAATGACCCGGCCAAGCACATACTGCCCACGGAGGCTGAAGTCGATGATGACCTGAAGCTTCTGGCTGACAAAACCAATGCAGTGCGTACCTACTCGGTGGAGGGCGTCCTCGCCAGGATACCGGCACTTTCCCGGAAGTATGGTCTGAACGTGACCCTGGGCGTCTGGCTGGACAAGGATCTCGAAAAAAATGAACTGGAAATGGAAACCGCCATCAGGGTGGCCCGGGAAAACTATCGCAACGTGATCCGGGTCATTGTCGGCAACGAGTCCATCTACCGGAACGACCTTACAGTCAAGGAGTTGTGCGAATACCTCGACCGGATGCAGGCAGCCCTGACCGTGCCGGTGAGTACGGCTGAGCCCTGGCACGTCTGGTATAAAAACCCGGAGCTTGCCCAACACGTGGACTTTATCGCCGTCCATATGCTGCCTTACTGGGAGGGCATTCATCTGGACCGGGCAGTAGACTATGTGGTCGATCACGTGACCCTGCTGCAAAATACCTTCCCGGACAAGCCGGTGGTTATTGGTGAGGTCGGATGGCCGAGCAACGGCCGGACGCGTCGCTCCGCAGTAGCTTCGACCACCAACGAGGCCACATTCCTGCGCCGTTTTCTCGCCCGGGCGGAAGAACTGGATTACATCTACTATGTCATGGAGGCCTTTGATCAACCCTGGAAACGGAGCTCCGAGGGTGCGGTGGGGGCTTACTGGGGTGTCTATGATTTGAACCGCAACCCCAAGTTTCCCTTTACCTCTCCTATTGTCGATATACCTGAATGGCGTGTCCTGGCAGTTATCTCGCTGGTGATTGCCATTATCACCTTTGCCCTGTTGCTCATTGACAGCAGGACCCTACGCACGCGCGGGCGCAGTTTTCTCGCCACCATCGCCTTTGCCGCAGCCACCGCAGCAGTCTGGATCGTCTATAATTATTCGCAGCAGTACCTGACGGTGACAACCGTGGTGGTCGGCTTCCTCATGCTGTTCGGCATAATCGGGGTGGTCATCGTTCTCCTCGCCGAGGCCCATGAATGGGCAGAGGCGCTTTGGGCTGCCTTCTGGCGCCGGCCCTTCACCCCAGTGGAGGTCACCGATGAGGCGTTGCCCATGGTTTCAGTGCATGTCCCGGCATATAACGAACCTCCGGAGATGATGATCGACACCCTGGATGCCCTGGCTCGACTGGAATACCCGCACTATGAAGTCATCGTCATCGATAACAATACCAAGGATCCGGCTGTCTGGAAGCCGGTGGCTGGACACTGCGCCAAACTCGGGCCCCGGTTTCGGTTTTTCCATGAGGATCAGCTGACCGGGTTCAAGGCTGGCGCCCTCAACTATGCCCTGGCCAGGACCGCACCTGAGGCCGAGGTGGTGGCGGTCATCGACAGTGACTACGTAGTGACGAGCAATTGGCTGCGAGACTTGGTGCCGCAGTTCACCAGGCCGTCCCTGGCTATTGTCCAGGCCCCGCAGGATTATCACGATGACCGCGATAATCTGTTCAAGGCCATGTGCTATGCTGAATACCGGGGATTTTTTTATATCGGAATGATAACCCGCAACGAGCGCAACGCGATCATCCAGCACGGGACCATGACCATGGTTCGCAAATCCGCGCTGGAGGAGGTCGGCGGCTGGGCCGAATGGTGTATTACCGAAGATGCGGAACTAGGCCTGAAGATCTTCGAGAAGGGATATGAGGCGATCTATATCGCTAAGAGCTACGGCCGCGGGGTCATGCCGGACACCTTCATCGACTTCAAGAAGCAGCGCTTCCGCTGGGCGTACGGGGCGGTTCAGATCATGCGCCATCATGCCCGGTCACTTCTGAGCAGAAGAGAATCCAAGCTCACTTCTGGCCAGCGCTATCATTTCCTTGCCGGCTGGCTGCCGTGGATGGCCGACGGCATCAATTTGCTGTTCACCTTTGCCGCCCTGGCCTGGTCTATCGGCATGATCCTCTATCCCTTGAAGGTTGATCCGCCGCTGGTGATTCTTTCTGCGATGCCGCTGGCACTCTTTATCTTCAAGATGGCCAAGATGTTTTATCTCTACCGGAGCAGGGTGAACGCCACGGTGACCCAGACGATAGCATCGGCAGTGGCCGGTTTGTCCCTTTCCCACACCATCGCCAAGGCGATTCTCTTTGGCTTTGTGACCAAAAGCATCCCCTTTTTCCGGACCCCGAAGATTGTCCGGGGGCGTGCCGTCTGGCATGCCCTGCAATCGGCCCGAGAAGAGGCGCTGATCATGCTGGCCCTTCTGGCCGCTGCGTACGCCGTGGTTCTGCGGCAGGGGTCGGAGACGCCGGACGTTCTGGTATGGGTTATGGTTCTGCTGGTGCAGTCGATTCCCTACCAGGCGGCTGTCATCATGTCCATCATCAGCGCCTTTGCCCAGTTGCCTTCCCGGCTTATCACGACCATCACAGCGAAACCCTCGGCTACCTCTCCGGGCGGCAAAGTCGATCAGCAATCAGAAGGATCTGGCGAGGCGCTTAATCCTTAAATTAGGGCGAGCAGTCTAATCCGAATATTTGCAGTAAGAAAAATCAGGGAGTAGCATTGCCAACACTGCAGGTTTTCAGATTGGCAATTTCTCCGGCAGCAAAACCCTGATAAAACTTCCAGAGACGATCATCCACCTGCTTCTCCCGGGCCGAACCGGACTTGATGAACCTGCGGGCAGCCTGGGGCCCCGCATTGTAGGCGGCATAGGCGGCACGGGCGGCATAAAAAGGTTTTCCGCTCTTTTCCGCTATCTTGAGCCCGTTTTCCTTGAAATAGCGCATCAGGATCTCCGTGCCGGCCTGGATATTGTAGATCACATCCGCTTTCAGCCGTTCAATGCTGTAGAAGCCTCGCCAGACGTGCTGATTGATCTGCATCATGCCGAGGCTTCCGGATTTGGACCTGATGCAGACAACCTGGTCTCCATTCAGCTCAAACTGTCGCCAGCAGCTTTCAATCATGGCCGTGGCAGGAACAAGATTCTGATAGATCTGCGCATATTCAGGAGACAGACCGGCGTTCTTGATCTGCGCCAATGAAGCATTGTGCAGGAGCTGGGCAATCAGGAATCCGTATTCTTCGAGCTCCGGTACGGTCGGCACCCAATTGCTCAGGCGTTTGCTGACTTCGGCGACGGTGAGAGGGATCGTTTCGTCGGCATGGGCGGTGCCGACAAGGATGTCCAGCAGGCGGGCGCCCAGGGTCGGCACTGAGGAGGAAGGTTCCGGCGGCGGAAGGAAATTCAATAAATTTCGCAGATCCGGATCTATCTCCCAGTCAAACCGAAGCGGGTCATCCTTGTATTCGGGCTGCAGCATTCGAGCCAGGCGGCGCAGGCCGTCGGTGGTGATATGCATGCTGAGTTGCGGTGCCGCCTCATCCAGGGCAAGGAGGGCGTCCCCGGCATTGATGAAGGTCATGTAGCGAAGCAGCTGTTCCTGCTCCTGTGAAGCCTGTCCGGTACTGCTTTCGATAATGGAACGCAGCTGCCGCCAAACCTCAATAAAGAGGGTTCGCAGGGGGTCTGCATTATCCACGGGACTTTCCCCGGCCAGGATGGCCAGCAGCTTGTAGCGGCTGGTGATGAGAAGATCAAAGAGCTGGCTGCGCAGTTGCGGATCAGAAAAATCGGCTCCGGCACTTTTGACGACAAAAACCAGAAACGCATCAAGGGGCTCGAAGAGATTCTGCAACCCTTCAATTTCTTCAAGAGTGAGAGGTTGTTGCGCAGGCAGCGAGGGCAGAGGCTCCTGTTCCGCGACGAAAAGCAGAAGCGGTACGACGATACCGTTGGCATTAGCCTGCAACTTGCCCACGGCAATGGTGTTCAACGTGGCCTCGAGGAGTGTCAGGTCCTCCTGGGCAACTGAGTTGCGGAGCAGTTCCAGGATCTCTTTCCGCGGCAGGGAAAGGTCAAATGAGAACTTTTCCAGGAGCGGATAAAGAAAGCGCCGGGAGAGATTCCAGACGAAACTGGTGAGTACGGCTTGGCCTCCTTTCTCGTCATAGATGCGGGAATCCTTGATCCGATAGCGTAATTGCCACTGATCATCTACGTAAAACGCGAGTTCCATCTCGATGGATCCGTTCCATTTTACGGCGGAAGGAAGAACGCCGAGGGATTCAAAGCCTACCCCGGCGGCGATGTTGCAGCGGAAGTGTGGCTCCCCGTCGCGGATGGTGAGTTGGGGGTCGGCAATGTGGAAATAGTTGTTGAGGTCCTTGTCGAAGAGGGTCGCTTTCCGGTCAGGGCCGGGGGTTATGGAATCCTGCAGGGCGTTTTGCAGAATCTGGGAGCGGAGAACGAGAGGCAACTCAACAGTGGCGGCCGTCAGAGAGGAGCATGTCGCGATCAGGAGACTGAGCATGAGCAAGCTTGAGCCGGTCAGGTATCGAAAAAGGCGTACCTTGCAGTCCGATCTCAGAAAAGGAGAAATCACAAGCAGCATCAGTCGGTGAATGGTAACAAGTATCATGTAAAGAAACCTGCCGGGCTCATATTTAATGTAATCAGCAGCTTTAGAGTTAAATGAATGAAACAGCCAATTTCCTTGAGGTTCCTGGATTTGTGCGTGGGAGTCAGAACGAGCAGGGCAATGCACCGGATACCTTTAATGAAAGATAATGTTTTTGTTTCGGTGATAGCATAGATTTGAATGTTCGTCCATCAGAGAAACTTATCCGGTATTTCTCGGTAACATTGTTCAGCTTGACTCGAAAATGGTTTTCCTGTTTAAAAAGGCGGAGAGATTGCCTCTGGGGTCAACACAATGATATATTTTGGAAAAGCAGTCTCCAAAGGTTATGTTTTTTCCTGGTCGGGTAATCTCGCGAAAAGGACAATTTTGCGACAAATCAGTCAAGCAGAGAAATGCTGGAGAATTACTACCAAAGTACAATGGACATGAGGTTGTGAAGAATATAAAGTGAAATTAAGGAATACTGTCATTTTCATAGGTATGAATTTGTAGATTAAGGCGTATATAGGAAACAGGGAACAACCTACGAGGTGCATCATGGCTGAAACGGGCAACACAACAATGGGAACGACGCAGGTCGGTACGGTTTCTATCGTTCACGGGACGGTAAAAGCCGTATCGTCAGATGGATCAGAGCGGATACTTGACGAGAACAGTCCTGTATTTGCCGGAGAGCGGATAGTCACAGGTCAAGACGGAATGGTGTCCATTGTTTTCGCGGATGCTGCGCAAACTCGTTTGGATGCGGGACGAGACTCTAATATCACTCTTACCGAGGATGTCTATCAAGGGACCCCCCCTGAAGATATTTCCGAAGTCACCGCGGAGGTTGAACAAATTCAGCAGGCCTTGTTGACGGGCCAAGTTGATCCTACCGCTATGCTTGAAGCTACGGCAGCCGGAGGCGGCGTAGAGGGTGCCGGGGGTGGCCATACCTATACAGTATTTGATTTGGACGGCATGCAGGTTACCCCGGATGCTGGTGCTGAGACACGTGGTGTCGGGTATAATTTTTTAGACCCTCCTCCTGGGGAAGGTGAAATTCCGCCTGAAGAGCCTGGAGATACCGACACGGACACCGATACCGACACGGATACCGACACCGATACGGATACGGACACCGATACGGACACGGATACCGATACGGATACGGACACGGACACCGACACCGACACCGACACCGACACGGATACCGATACGGATACGGACACGGACACCGACACGGACACCGACACCGACACCGACACCGACACGGATACCGATACGGATACGGACACGGATACGGACACGGATACCGACACCGATACGGATACGGACACCGATACGGATACGGACACCGATACGGACACGGATACGGATACGGACACCGATACCGATACCGATACCGATACCGACACCGATACCGATACCGA
>DNUE01000064.1:0-197 GCA_003508005.1 Desulfobulbaceae bacterium | reverse complement strand
GATACGGACACGGATACGGACACTGACACCGATACTGATACGGATACCGACACTGACACCGATACTGATACGGATACGGATACCGACACGGACACTGATACGGATACCGATACGGATACCGACACGGACACCGATACGGACACGGACACCGACACGGACACGGATACGGACACGGACACCGATACCGACACCGATAC
>DNUE01000040.1:1198-21526 GCA_003508005.1 Desulfobulbaceae bacterium | reverse complement strand
GCAAATATTTATTGTTGGTGATGAAATGAAAGAGATCCTGGTTTGTTGCTGGTTATTTGATGGCATACAATTATTGATTCCCAAAAAAAGAGGTATTGGATTCCTCAAATCGCCATGTGGCCATCATCATGAGCAATGGATGCACGATGTTGAATGCGATGCTCATGGACTTGATGGATATATCGACATCAGATGTGGTTGTCATGAATGGGAAGTAGAAAAACGTGATGCCATTCTCGAATATTTAATGCCAAAAATTACTAAAAGGTTTCCATTCCCTTGGAGAATTGTCGAGGTATCTGAGTTTAAAATGTTGTTGCGCTAACGACCAAGCTCACTTGAAACATGGGGGAATGAACGTGATTGAAACACCGGAAACACTGAACGCCGAACAACCTGAGAACGCCAGCCCCATGTTTTCAGGTGTAGCGCCTGGTTGTGCCATTCTTGATCCATGCTGTGGGTCAAAAATGATGTGGTTTGACCGGAACCATCCTGCGGTGGTGTACGGTGACAAGCGGAGCGAGACGGTGACGGTTGCTGACCGCTCCCATGGCCGTGTTGACGGCACTAGGACTCTGCGCATAGAGCCCGATGTGCTGATGGACTTCCGGGCATTACCGTATTCTGACGGGACGTTCAAGCTCGTTGCCTTTGACCCTCCCCACTTGGAGCGGGCAGGTCAGAAAAGTTGGATGGCCGCGAAGTATGGGAAGCTCTCCGATAATTGGCGCGATGATCTCCGGGCGGGCTTTTCCGAGTGTTTCCGAGTGCTGGAGCCGGAAGGGGTGCTAGTTTTCAAATGGAACGAAACCCACGTCAGCCTGAAAGAGGTTTTGGCCCTCACGCCCGCGAGTCCTCTTTTTGGCCAAGTATCTGGACGCAAAGGCTTCACTCACTGGCTGGTATTTATGAAGGCGGCCGCTTGAGGCACAACGCAAAGGCTCACCTGCCGCGCGGCAGTTTGCGCAGTCAGAGTGTAGCCGATTGTTAGCAAATTTCTCTTGTTAGTGATGAGTTGGTGCTGAAATGAAAGAAATACTTGTCTGTTGCTGGTTATTTGATGGAATACAATTATTAATTCCCAAAAAAAAAGGGATTGGATTCCTTAAATCGCCATGTGGTCATCATCACGAACAATGGATGCACGACATTGAATACGATGCTCATGGCCTTGATGGATATATCGACATCAGATGCAGTTGCCATGAATGGGAAGTAGAAAAACGGGATGCCATCCTCAAACATTTAATGCCAAAAATTACTAAAAGGTTCCCATTCCCGTGGAAAATTGTTGAGTCATCTGAGTTTAAAAAGTTGTTGCGCTAACGTCGTTTTTAAGCCGCGCCGCCACGAACGGTGCATAAAATTGACCGACGCTCCCCGGCGTCGGCTTGAAAAACCTTATATTACGGAGGTGCAGAATGATAAAAACAGATTACGCTTGTAATATCTGCCAAGAGTTAGAAGAAAATTGCAATGAACTGATCGGGTTAAGCTCTTGTGACGACGAGGCCCCAGCTTTCCAACGGGCCAAAAACGATGAAACTATGTTGCATATTTGCATAGACTGTCTCGGCGAATTACGTGCGTTTTTGGATGGTGGCTGTAAGTAATATAACAGTGTAATATGCAGAAAAAACATATTACATCTCTTTAAGGCTGAAAGTTCGTTTTTTGAACTTTCAGCCTTTTTTTGTCCTTCTCTGCCTTTCTACGCGAGACACTTATTTTCCCTTTACGCCCTTACAACTTCCACTGGCCACATCCATTTTCCCAACCCCGTCTCTTTTTTCCCCTCCTGAAAAACGCCACCACATAAAAGCAAGATCTGTGCCAGTGCAAAAATGTTAGTACCACCATTAGCGTTTTACTACTGGTAGTAACGACCTCCTTTTATTAACACCACATATAGCATATTTTCCTTGCAGATGATGTTTGTCCCTAAATCAACCGCAAGGAAAGATTATGACCGAACAAGAAATAGTTGATCGCCTGGCTCTCTACCTCAAGGCTGAGGCTGCTATCCTGGAGGGCAATCAGTCCTATTCGGCTGGCGGCGTCACTTATAACCGGGCCGATCTGGGGCAGGTCAAGGCTGAGATCGGCCGTCTGCGGCAGGAGCTGGCCATGATCAGGAACGGTGGCGGCTATGGCTGCCAGGCCGTGGTATTCGGGGGCCGTCGATGATGACTGCCGGCCGTAAGATCTACGATACCTATTCGTCTCTGGTCGGCGGCATGCTCTCTCTGCTCTCGCCGATCCGGGCGGCCCGTTTCCGTTTCGGCCGTGATATGTATCGAAGCTATCTGTCCGGCTCGATCACCGGTCCTGATCAGGGATTTGTGCCCCGTCTCCGTTCCGCCGACACCGAGGTCAAGGCAGCCTACAAGCTGACCTCTGCCCGCTGCCGGGACCAGTACCGCAACAACTCACTCATCTCCGGCGGCATCGAGCGTATCTGCAACAACGTGGTGCGTACCGGTATCTATCCGCAATTCCTCATGCGCGATCGCGCCGGCAAGTTCGACCGTCCCACTAATACCGCCTGGGAAAAACTCTTTCGCCGCTGGTCCATCTACTGCGATTCCACCGGCCATGACAGCTACGGGGCCATGCAGACTATCGGCCTGCGCCACATGTGGTTTGACGGCCAGTACCTGATCCACCGGGTCTATGACGATTCGCTGCCCGGTATCGTGCCCCTGCGCCTGGAGCTGCTCGAATGCTCCCAACTCGATTCCCTGGTTGACGGCATCCTGACCAACGGCAACACCGCCCGCAAGGGGGTTGAGTATGATGCGAGCGGCCGCCCGCTCTTTTATCACATCCTCGATCACCATCCAGGCGACTATATCGGATACGGCTCATACGGCCAGTCCCGCCGTATCCCGGCCAGCGAGATTATCCACGTCTGGGAACGGGACATGATCAGTCAGTATTCCGGCATCTCCTGGCTGGCCGCCGTGGTCCTTGAGGGCTACCGCATGGATGAGTTCCGCCACATCACCCAGGATACCGCCAGGGCCCAGGCCATTTTTGCCTATTTCCTCAAGTCCTCCATCCCCGGTTTCAACCTGGGGCCGGGGATGCCTGCAGGCGGTCAGTCCGTGCCTTTTTCTCCCTCAGCCACCGGCGGTACGCTTGATACCCAGCTGGCCATGAATTCCACCATGGTGCAGAAGCTGCCCAACGGCACCGAGGTGCAGGCCATCTCTCCCACCCACCCCGGCGACAACTACGAGCCGTTCGTCAAGGACTCGCAACGCTGGCAGTCTGCAGGACTCGGTATGTCCTTTGAGGCCTTTGCCAATAACTACACCGACTCCTCCTATGCCTCTGCCAGATCCGGCGCTCTCGAAGAGCGGCTCTCTTATCAGGGTCAGCAGCAGTTCCTTGAGGAGAAGGTCAATCGTAGGATCATTGCCTGGTTTATCGAGTCCGCCTGGCTGGCCGGGATGTCTCCATCCGCCATGCCCGGCTATGCCCGCGACCCGCTGCGCTATCACGAGATGGCCTCCGGTCAGCTGCCGGGCTGGACATGGGTGGATCCCAACAACGATGCCAAGGCCGCTGAAAAACTCATCGATCTGGTCATCGACACCCGCACCGATCAGGCGGCCATGCGCGGCCAGGTCTTTGAAGACGTGGTTGAGCGCCAGCTTGAGGAAGAGGAACAGCTGATCAATCTCTATGAGATGCGCAATAAACGCCTAAAATTACAGGAGTCGACCAATGCCCCCACAAAATCAGCAACAAATTGAAACCGCCCTCCGAACGGTCGGCATCCACCACGGCATGTGGGCCAGATCGGCCACCCTGCAGCGTGCGGCTGCCGGTGCTGCCGGGGCTGAGGAATCCGGCATGGAGTGGACCCTGTCCACAGAGCTGCCGGCCCTGGTCTTTGACTGGGAACGCTGGGAGTTCGTCAACGAGATCCTGCTGGCCGACGGCATGATGGTCCCGGGAATCGGTCAGGTTCCCCTGCTCGATTCCCATAACCGTAATTCGGCCAAGGATGTACTCGGTCATGTCCGCGATTTTTCCGCCTCCAAGGTCGGCGGATATGCAGGCCGCAACGGCAAAATCCATTTCGCCGCCGATGACGATTCCCAGACCATCAAGCAGAAGGTGGCGGACGGCCATATCACCGACGGTTCAGTCGGCTATCAGGTGCTCAGTTCGATCTGGGTGCCGGAAGGAACAGAGGTATCCATTGATGGCAGACTCTTCACCGGCCCCGTCAGGGTCAGCCGGACATGGAGTCTGAAAGAATTTTCCATCACCCCCATAGGCGCGGACGTGCTTGCCAAAGTGCGGATGCTGTGCGGCACCACGCCGCGTAAAAATTAAAGGAGCAAGAAAAATGAACAAGAAATTACGCGCATTTTTAGTGGCAAACGGTCTGCGCAACGAGGCCAACGAGCAGGAAGCCTGGGCTCATTACGACCAGCTGATTGCCGACGGGGTGGAGATGCCCGGTGTTGATCCTGGTCAGCGCTCTGCAGCAGCTGCCCCTGCCGGTCAGTCTCATACACCGGCCGCCATTACCACCTCCAGACAAAATCCGGATGAACCGCCTGCCCAGACTGTCGACGTCGACGCCGCTGTTGCCCGCGCCCTGGTGCAGGATGCCCAGCGTCGCAGCGATATTGACGACCGCCTGCGGGTAGCCGGTCTCTCCGATGCCGATAACGGCGACTTTGCCCGCTCCATGCTCAATGATCCAGGGATTACCCTTGAACGGGCCAGCAAGATGATCTTCGAGCGGATGAAGACCCAGAGCAAACCCTTCGGCAACGGTGCCTTCGGTGCTGAGGTCGGCCTTGAGGCCGGGCAGAAGCTGCGTTCTGCCGTCACCGACGGTCTGCTCTTGCGCTCCGGTCATCGTCTGGAGAAGCCGGCTGAGGGTTCCCGCGAATTCCGCGGCCGCTCCATGGTCGAGATCTGTCGTGAAGTGCTGATGGCAGGAGGGGTTTCGGTACGTGGTCTCTCCAATCGAGAGATAGCCTCCCGCGCCCTGGCATCCGGATCCACCTCCGACTTTCCTGCAATCTTCGGCGCCCTGGTCAACAAGAATCTGCTCAAGGCCTATGCTGAATGGCCCCAGACCTGGCGTCCTTTTGTTGGGGTTTCTTCGGCCACCGATTTCAAGGACATCCACAACGTCCGTCTGAGTGGTTCCCCTGATCTGAAGGGGCTGAAGGAAAACGGCGAATACCAGACCGCTGATTTCTCAGATGCCAAGGAAAGCTACCGGGTCATCACCAAGGGCATCAAGGTGCCGCTCACCCGGGAGATGATTATCAATGATGACCTTCGCGCCTTCACCCGCATTCCCCAGCTCTTCGGGGCTGCTGCAAGACGCATGGAAGGAGATGCCGTCTATTCGCTGATCACCGCCAACGGGGCCATGAGTGACAGTGTCGCTCTCTTTCACGCCACCCATAACAACCTGGCTGGTACCGCCGCCGCTCTTTCTTCCACTTCCCTCTCCCTTGCCCGTGCCGCCATGCGCAAGCAGAAGGGCATGGCCGGTGAGCTCATTGATGTCACCCCGGCCTTTATCCTGGTACCGGTAGGTATGGAGACCGACGCAGAGATCCTCCTGCGCTCCACTGCTCTGCCAGAGGCTACCCTGTCCGCCGGCGTTTATAATCCATGGGCCGGCAAGCTGACCCCGATCGCTGATCCGCATCTCGATGCCGCTTCGGCTACCGCCTGGTATCTGCTTGCACATCCTAACCAGGTGCCGATGATTGAGGTTTCTTACCTGCAGGGAGAAGAGCAACCCTACGTCGAAGAGATGGTTGATTTCAACTCCGACGCCCTGATCACCAAAGTCCGTCATGACTTCGGCGCCGGTGTGGTTGACTTTATCGGCGGCTACAAGAACGCGGGAGCGTAAGCAATTACGAATTGGGAATTACGAATTACGAATTAAAAAACGTATGTTCGTGGTTCCTGGTTCGTGGCTCCTTCTCGTAATTCATAATTCGTAATTCATTTTAAAAATGAGGTAACAAAAAATGGCTAAGAATCATATCCAACCTGGAACAACAATGCCCTGGATCAACGGCACTGCTGCCGATGTTGTCTCAGGAGAAGTCGTAGTCGTCGGTGCCATGGTCTGTGTGGCCCTTGGTGATATCGCTATCGGTGCTGAAGGCAACCTGGCCACTGAGGAAGTTTGGGAGGTGGCTAAAGAGGCACCTCTGGTCATCGACCAGGGCGATATCGTCTATTGGGATGCGGTCAACAGCAACATCGACCTGACTAACACCAATGTCGTCGCCGGTAAGGCCTTCGCCGCTGCCGCCAGTGCCGCCACCACTGTCCTGGTCAAGCTGGGGGCATAATCAATGGCCACTGCCCGTGAACATATGCAGGCCGATATGGCATTCCTCTTTGCCCAGGAGGGTGAAGAGGTGCGGGACGTGGTCATTGGTACCACTGTTTACCGGGGAATGGTCCATGAGATGGAGATAGACCCCGGTCCTTTTGAGGGTTCAGCCCGCCGCCGGATCGCTGTTTATCTGCTGAAGGGTACTCTCTCTCCACTTCCCCGACCTGACTCGGCTCTGGAGGTTGACGGTGAACAGTTTATCGTCGATGTGGCGAATCCAACCGGCCTGCTCGATGTCATCACCATGGGCCAGTACAACTAAGGGGGAAGGCGCCTGACATGAATGATCTTCTCACCATATTACGGACCAGAATCCAAGAAATAGCGGCTGCCGTGAGCTACCCGGCTCCTGTCGGAGGTACTGTCCATCCGGCAGTCTATGTCGGCAGCAAGCCGCAAGGAATCGACCATGCAGACTCAAATGCCCCATCTATTAAGATCCGCATCCTTGGTGGGATTGATGAACAACGTGAGCGGATTATCACCGTTCATGTCTTATGTTCAGTCTGGTCTGATACCGATGTCGAAAAGGGATCAACCGACATTAACGATCTGACCCTACGCCTGTTATCCCTGCAGCGTGATCGCTGTTTCACGCCCTATCAGCTGGCTCTGCCGGTCAGGTGGGCAATTGGTGATGAACAGGGAAATCAGCCTCACCCGTTTTATTACGCAAATATCAGTCTGCAGTTTCGGGCCATGCCCTTGGCTGATCTAAAATCTTAAAGGAGTAATTATCATGCAGCCAGACCAACAAGGCATTATCGCAGGCGGAGACCTGTACTTCGATTTTCTCACCGCAGCCGGGGCATCAACCGGTTTTGGCCTGGTGGGCAACGCCACCAAGCTCGTCCCCAAGGTGGAGACCGAGACCCTGGAGAACAAGCTCAACGGTCGGGACACCCTTGGTCAGACCGGCGATTCCTATACCAGGATCACTGGTTCGTCCATCTCCTTTTCGATGAACCGCTATGACCCCTCCATCGTGGCTGCCTTCTTCATGGGCTCGGCGGTCGATATCACGGCCGTTGCCGGGGCCTACACGGCTACGATCACCGGTATTGAGGATAAGTGGGTGCCTATCGAGCAGATCAACCTGACCACCTGCGTGGTCAAGGATGCAACAGACACCACCACCTATGTTGAGGGTACGGATTACGAGGTCAATCTGCGGATGGGGATGATCAGGGTCCTTGATTTCGCCCTCGATGGCGATCTCCTCCATATCAGCGGCACCAAGGAGGCCGCAAGCGGCGCCAAGATCACCGGGGCCACCTCGCCTGTCATCAATGTCGGCCTCTATCTCGACGGCAAGAACTACGTCAGCGGATCGGATATCAAGCTCCGGGTGTGGAAGGCCCAGCTGCGGGCCGAGGGTGATTTTGATCTGCTCGCCCAGGGCGGATTCCCCGAGCTGTCGTTCACCGGCTCGATGATCACGCCTACCGGCAAGACCTGGCCGTTTGAGATTACTTAACGGCCTGAACACTGAAGGCTGAAGGGATTGCCCTTCAGCCAATCCTTACACATTACATGGAGAAAGACCAATGGCGATAAAGCTGGCATCAGGACAGAAATGGCATGAGTATGTAGATGGGGTGCGGATACAGATGGCGCCTCTTACCACCCGTGATCTTCGTAAAATATATAAAGAAGCAAAGGGTGATGATGAAACATTTGAAGAGTTGATCGCAGACCATGTCCTTCTCGACTGGGAAGGGATTGTCGGGGAAGATGATTTGAAATTGCCGGTGACGCTGGCAAGCAAGATGGCAATCCGTGATAACGTGGCCCTTTCTGCCTGGATTGACAGCAAGTCAAAAGGGTTTACCACGGTTAAGGACGCTGAACTAAAAAACTGAGAGAGGCCGTCGCCTGGATCAATGATGATGTAAAACGAAAATGCTGCAAGGCCTGCAGCACAGGCGGCGGCGGTGATTGTTATAACTGTAACCTTGGTTTTCCTGCCGTCTCTCCCGGCAATATGGAGCTGCTTGAAGTGGTCGATATCTGTCCAGGTCTCTGGTTGCAGGGAATGGCTGGCCCGACAGGGATCAATCTGGCTCATGTCGTCCTGCTGGCGGAACGGATAGGCGTTGATACGGATGAGGCTTTTTTCATCCGGCTCAGGGAGTATGAACAGATTGTCTTGGAATTAACGTACAAGAAGTAAAAAAAACGCCTTGGCAGTCCTGGCGACAAGCAGCAGCAGGAGAAAGGCGGCCAGGCAGAGAAAGACTGTAAGTTTGTCAGGGGCAAGCAGGGTAAGACTGGTCCAGGCAAACAAAAAAGCGGCAAGACAAGCAAAAAATAGGGGAATGGGCTTCATGGCAACAAATAACTCCATACAGATTGTTCTCAGGGCAGATACAGGTGATCTTGATAGGAAGGTACGCAATGCAGCGACCTCTGTCAAGGCCCTGGGTACATCCGGGAAACAGGCTGAGTCCGGTTTGTCTGCCGCCAAACGGGGAGTGCAGTCTATTTCCAATTCCCTGGACCAGCTGAGGGATGCCGCAATCGGTATCTTTGCCATTGACCGGATCAGGCAGTATGCCGGATCATTTATTACTGTGGCCGATTCCATGCGCAATATGGATCAACGCCTTCTGCTTGTCTCTAAAACCACCACCGACTATGCCGCTGCCCAGAAGACGGTAGTGGATATCGCCCGTGAATCGTACCAGAGTCTTGAGGCTGTCAACACCCTCTATTCCAGAATGGCCCTGGCCACGGCCAACCTGAGCGTCTCCCAGGAAGATCTGGCGACGGTGACAAAAACAGTGGCGCTGTCGGTTGCCTTGTCAGGCTCTTCAGCCTCAGAGTCCGCGGCCGGTCTGCAACAATTTGCCCAGGCTATGGGAGCTTCGCGGCTCGGTGGCGATGAGCTGCGTTCCGTCCTCGAGAACATGCCGCAATTAACCAAGATCTTTGTCGATGCCGCCGGTGGATCCATGGCTACGCTCAGGGAGATGGCTGAAAAAGGACAGCTGACAACGGAATGGATGGTGAATGCCATCAAGAAAGCCGCCCCGGAAATTGAAAAATTCGCCGCCGCCATGCCGCTGACCGTCAGCAAGGCCATGCAGAACATGAAGAGCGATGCGGCGCTCTATATTGATTCTGTCAATACCTCAACCGGATTCACCCTCCGCCTGGCTGATGCCGTTTCCTTTCTGGGTAAAAATCTGGAAACAGTGGCGAAAGGTGGCGTAGCCCTCATGGGAGTCGGTCTGACGACAATGGCAACCAAGGGGATGATGGCCCTTACTGCTTCCACCCCGGGAGTCATTTCCTCCATTGTTCGCTTAGGCACAACCACCACGACGACCGCCGCGGCCATTGCCGGGGTCCGGGCTGCCACAACGGCCACCTCCTTTTCTCTGGGTGGTCTGGCTACAGGAGTAGCCGGGCTCTTGACGCGGTTGGGATGGGTGACTGCCGCCCTTGGCATAGGAGCCACCGCCTGGGCCTTGTGGGGGAAGAGCGCGAAGAGTGCCGGTCAGGAGGCAAAAGAGGCCCTGGAGGAATCGGAAAGATTTTTGCGTCTGCAGAAAGAATCCGCAGATCCGGAGTTGACGCTGAAAGAGGCCAAGGCCAATATGGAGGCCGCCCGGGCCGGTGTAGAGGCTGAGAAACAGCGCATTGCCATGATCCGCAAGGGCGAGGCTGAGGATGCCAGACGAGGGATTGATTCATACGGCTATTCCGACGGCAAGCTGAGAGAGTTGCAAGTGGCCCTGGCAAAGAGAACCGAGACCTATGAAAACTATCTTGCCGGTAGAAAGATTGGCTTGGATAAGGCCGCCGCTTTTGAGATGACCGTCGATATGTCACTGGCCGACTACAAAAAGCAGATGCTGGCCGAGACCGCCAAGGCCACCGCCGACGGACTGGCAAAAGAGCTGATCGTCATCAAGGAACGGCGGGAGGCCGCTGTCAAGGATGTGCAGGCCAGGTTTAAAGATGAAGCCGTCCTTAAAGAGGCGATGGTCGCCTTGAATGCCAGATATGACGCGGAGGCGAACAAGGCGAAGGCGGATGCCGCGTCCAAGGCGGAAAGGGCGGTCAAGAAACCGAAAGATCAAACCGCAGAGCTGAAGCGTCAGGCCGAGGCCCAGCAGCGTTTGAGTGAGGAAAGACTCCGTGCTGCCAGCCAGGAGAAGATCCTGGCCCTGGAGCTGGAGAAGCTGGAGGCCTCGAAGCTGCCTACCGCCCTGGCCAGGGCTGAGGCGGAGCTGGCCATTGACCGGCGGGTCATGGCCGAGCGCATTGAGCTGAAACGGCAGGAGATTGCCGCCCTCAAGGCCATGGCCGGTGTTGACCCGGCTGAGATCATCCGTTCCGAGTCCGAGCTGTCTGGGATGAGGGTCGAGGCGGCTAAAAATGACGATTCCGGTAGACGTTCCATCGCCTCCATTAATCTGACTGAAACTGAAGACGCCTGGCGTCGCGGGACCCTCTCGGTGCAGGAATACCAGCAGGCGGTCAAGGATGCCACCGAGGCCGGGGCGATCTACAAGGAAGAGGCTGATCGCCGCATGATCCTCTCCGGCGACAACATGACCGATGCCATGGCGCTTGGATTCTCCGACTGGGTTGCCACGGTGCAGACCGATGCTGAGTTTGCAGCCCAGGCCACCGGCCAGGTCATTGAGGCCATTGCCAGCGGCTTTGGCAACGCCTTCGCCGCCATGGCGGATGGCACCAAGAGCGCCAAAGAGGCCATGCTCGACCTGGCCCGCTCCACGCTCCAGATGGTGACCCAGATGATTGCCCAGCAGCTCATCTATAACGCGGTCAAGGCGGCAGGTTCGGCTTTTGGTTTTGGTATGGCTGACGGCGGCCCGGTGCAGGCCTTGGCATCAGGGGGCATGGTCGGCGGCTGGAGCCCGCATTCAAAGGCCGACAATGTGCCGATTTGGGCCACGGCCCGTGAATTTATGCAGCCGGTGGCGGCCGTCGATTATTACGGCCTCTCCTTCATGGAGTCCATCCGCCGCCGGATGTTCCCCCGCAACCTTGCCCATGCCCTGGCTGGTGGAACCCTGCCCCGCGTTCCATCTTCCCACCGGCTGGCTGAAGGCGGCCAGGTACCGGGTGCGCCCCAGCAGACCACTCTCAAGAGCGGCGACACCAGGCTGCGCGTCATCAATGTGCTTGATAAGAACATGGTGGGAGACTTCCTGGGCACAGCCGACGGCGAGACCGCCATCATCAACATGATCCGCCGCAACGGCACCACCATCCGCACCCTGATTGGAGGATAACCATGGCCTATACCAGCGGCACCGCCGCCAACTACAAAGACCTGCTCGCCGTGCTGGCCACCTTTGCCGCTGCCAACGGCTGGGCGGTTCTGGAGCAGAGCGAGACCAAGCTCTATTTGCGTGGAGAGGGGTTGGCCGGGCTTGATGAGATATACTGCGGCATTGAGACCTACGAAGACCCTGCCAACGGCTACTATAACTGGGAGCTGTTCGGTTCCTGGGCTTATCGTGCCGGTCGAGCATTTCATGCTATGCCCATGTCCAGTGGAGATGATAAGGCATTTGTCTACCTGTGGAATGCGGCCATACCCTACTGGATTGTGGCAACACCGAGGAGAATCATTCTGGTGGCCAAGATCTCTACCACTTACCAGCATATGCACCTGGGGTTGCTCAATCCCCCCGCTACGGATGCTCAGTATCCTTACCCTTTGCTGATTGCAGGTACCGGGAGTGTGAAAGCCAGGGGCTACTCCTCACTAAGCAACAGCGCATACTGGAACGCCAATATATATGCCGTGTTCTGTGGGCGCATATGTATCCCAGGCGGTACCTGGAAAAACTACGGGTACTTTAATGCTGATTGCTGTGGTGCTTTCAGCCCAAATTATGCCCTCAGGGATACTATTATTAAATCCATCAGTGATGAATATCTGCTTGATCCATTTTATGTGACGCACCAGGCAACTACCAATAACCTCGGCCAGATCGAAGGAATTTGCAGGGTCAGCGGCTATCAAAATTCAGCAGAGAATATCATTACCGTGGGGGGAGTCAATTATATGGTTTTCCCTGATTGTCACAGGTCTGCATACGCTGATTATTGCGCACTGAGGTTAAATTAATGGCATTTTATCAATATGGAATAGTGACCACGGCGAATCAGCTTGTTGCAGATTTTAAGATTTTAGCTGAAGCCAACGGATGGACCATTGATCTTTTTACCACCTATTTAACCTATAACAGGGTGCATCTGCATAAAGGGTCCAGTCATTTTGAAGTCTATGCCACAGCGGGTACTGCTTTTTCTGTCGTTGGCTGTACCGGGTATTCCTCCGGTGCGATCCCTACAGCACAGCCAGGAGCAACCGCTGCAAAAGATACAGGATATGTCACAGCTAATTATGGTTTTTGTCTCATATCGACAGCTGGAGGACTCTACATTGGACATTTTTCCAACGGCCATAATTATTGGTGCTGGGCTGGGATCTGCACTCTTCAGGCAAAGATCGGCACATGGGCAGATGGGATAATTTGTTTCAATTCATATTCTCAGCCTTTTAATATATCAGCTTATACCAGTGGAGAGTCTCAGCTCTATATCAATGGAGCTTGGACCCCCAGTGTGGCAGCAGGGGGATTTTGCGGCAGTGTCGGATCGGATTTGGACATGTGTGCCAAGCAACCGATGGAATACAATGCCGGGATTTTGCCTATTCCTATAACGTTATTTGTTCGTCTGGTGACCGATTACACGAAGTTTCAACCGATTGGATTCGCCCCTGGAATGTACCGCTGTAATGGGGGGAATATATATACCACAGCCGAAGAAATCCCGGTGGGAGCGGATACATACCTTATTATGCCCTGCAACGGTGCAACAATAGGACTTTCTTCTCACGATCTCCTTTTTAAATTAGGTGCATAATTATGGGGTTAGTCTCAGCAGCAAAGGGAACACAGGTGGCAGTTATCAGCACGGAGCACTCGCTCACCCAGCAGACCGGAATCGGCATCTATGTGCTGGTGGTGGATAGCTCAGCGATGCTGGCGGGTGACAGTCTGACCCTGCGGATCAAAACAAAGTCACAGACAGGGGCAAGCTCAAAGATCGCCTATGAGATCGTCCATGCGGACGCCCAGGCGGCACCGAATAAATATTCAGTGCCGGTGCCGGTGGACACGGAGATCATCTGCACACTGACCCAGACTGCGGGAGTCGCCCGGTCATTCCCCTGGAACCTGCTCAGGGCCTAAACCATGTCAGATGATCTGTTAAAACAGAGCCTGCTGCTGACGCATGGCACTATCTACGGCAACCTGCCACCGGCGGAGCCGTGGATAGACTTCTCCGGCAAGAGCGCCAATATAGACCAGTGGGGGACTCCGGTCTTCTGGCTGGCTGATATTCCTTATGCGGCATCACCAGATCCGGCCGTTGTTGGAACACTGACCGACAACAGTCCCATTGATTTTATCCACTGGGATGCAGGCCCCGGCGTGGAACCACCCAGCGCCCTCTTTCCATGGCAGCAGTGCCTGACCCTGCTGACGAGGCTCTGATATGGCAAGTGGAACACTTAAAGAAGGCTTTGCGGTTCCTCTGGCCGGACTTTCCGCCAGGGCCACCAATTATTCTGCCCAGATATTTACACCCTTTAACTACCCGTTAAAGGGTGTGGGCTATGTCACCCGCGACAGGAAGATCCCCCTCTTCCTGTGGAATGGGCTGAATACCCCCATCACCCTGTCCGCAATTGACGGCAACGACGATGCCGAAGGGATCAGCTGGGATGCCACGCCGCCGGATACCATTGCAGCCCTCAGCTCGCAGCAGGTCACGGTCACGGTCGGCGTCGAAGGCCCTCTGGAATATGAAGCCCTGCTGACCTTTCTCTCAGCCTGTGCCTTTGATCCCTTCCTGCAGATCATCGGCACCCGGGCGCCGGTGTTGTCCGGCGATGTCGGCTATCTCTTCTTTCCGCACAACTGGGAGGGTGGGCTCGATGAACGTCTGGCCTGGAAGACGGACGTGATGATCGCCCATGACCGCACCGAGCAGCGGGTGTCGCTGCGCACCATGCCGCGCCGCTCCTGGGATCTGCGGCTGCTGGTCTCAGGAGCGGCCCGCCGCAAGCTGGAAACCTGGCTGGGTATGCGCCGCGCCCGCTATATGTTTGTCCCCATCTGGCGTGATGCCGTCCGCCTGGCGGCCCCGATCAGCGCCGGGGAATCGACTATACCCATCGAGAGCGGTTCGGATAATTATGTGGCGGGAACACCGGTGGCGGTCTGGTCTGACTGGGAGTTTCAGGAGATCAGGACCATTGACGGTGTCGGCTCAGGTTTTTTGTCCATGGACTCGCCCTTTCTGGCGGATTGGCCTGCCGGTACCATGATTGCCCCCTGTAGATATTGCCTGTCGCTTGAGCAGCGGCAGGTGAGCCGCTTCACCGAGGATGTGGGCAGTTATCGCCTGACCCTGCTGGCCACCGGTGACAAGTGGGCACCCTTCGGGGCTGCACCTGCCGAGTATCGCACGCTGCCGGTCTGCCCATTTGTGCCGAACTGGGAAGAGGTGGGTGACGGCTATGACAGCAAATGGCTGCGGCTCGATAATGACACCGGGGTCATTGAATTCGATGTCCAGTCCCTGGAGCCGGTTATGACCAGGGAGGCCCGCTTTCTGCTGATCGGCCGGGATGACATCAACACCTTTCTGGCCTTTTTGAGTACCCGTGCCGGACGGCTGTCGCCGTTCTGGCTGGCGGCCCATGACCGGGCCTTTGAGCTGGCCGCCCCGGCTGCGGTTGATGACAGCGTCATCGTCATCGAGTCGATTGATTATGAATATTCTCTGCAGGGCTCCGCTGCCCGCTCGCATATCGAGATGATCACCACGGACGGGACCGTCATCCGCAGGATGATCATGGCAGTTGAGACCCTGCCCAGCGGTGAGGAGAAGTTGATACTGGATGCGCCCCTGGGGGTTGCTGTCTCTGCCGCCACCCTCAACCGCTGTGCCTGGCTGGAGCTGGTGCGGCTCGACAGCGACGAGGTCAATCTGCACTGGGTGACGTCCGACTGCCTGCAGGTAAATGTTCCCATTATGGTGCTGCCATGAGCTATACGGTAAGAGAATCGAGTGATTACAGCGGTCACCCCCTGGAGCTGTACCGCTTTTCCCTGGGGGCGCAGCAATGGCTCTTTACCAGCGCCGATCATGTGGTGACCTATGGTGAGGATGAATATCAGCCTATCTTTATCAAGCGTTCAGGATTCGACAAGGGTTCCGATGCCCGCAAGTCCACCATGGATATCGAGGTGGCGGCCTCCAATCCGCTGGCCCTGCTCTTTCGCACCGGCTGGCTCACCGGCATCCTGGTCATCACCATCTACCGACATCACAACGAAGATTCGGAGTTCTCAGTCCTCTGGAAGGGGCGGATTACCGGCTGCAAATGGTCTGGCTCTGTGGCCACGCTGGTCTCGGATTCCGTCTTCACCCTCTTCCAGCGGGCGGGACTGCGCCGCGTCTATCAGGTCGGCTGTCCGCATGTCCTCTTTGGGGAGGCCTGCAGTCTTGCTGCCGCCTCCTGGCAGATAGCTGAGACGGTGACGGCCGCGCTCGACCGGCAGATAACCGCTGCCGGGATCAGTGCGTATGGGAGCGGCTATTTTTTGGGCGGCATGCTCCAGTTCGGCGATGAGCTGCGGCTGATCACCAGCCATACAGGGGATATCATCACCCTGGTGGACTCCATCGGGGGGCTGCTTGAGGGCGCAGCCGTGACCCTCTGGCCCGGCTGCGCCCATACCATGAATGCCTGTCTCAATAAATTTAATAATATTGACAACTACGGCGGCCTGCCCTTTCTGCCGACCAAAAACCCCTTCGGCGGCGACGCCCTGGTCTAAGAGAAAAATATGTGGCAACTCGTGATCTTTGTAGCCCTGACAGTGCTCTCCTATGTGTTGCGGCCAAAACCGCAGGCCCCTGTTACCCCGCAGCCGGGAAATGTGGAAGGGACGACGGTGGATTCCTCCTCGCCGGTGCCGGTGCTGTTCGGCACCCGGCTGCTGACCAAGACCAACTGCGTCTGGTATGGCGATGTCGGTACGACGCCGATCATCTCCTGCGGGGGCGGAAAATGAGGAAGGTCTATTTCTGGCATCTGAAAGCCCTCGGCTATTGCAACCGCCAGATGCGCGTGTGGTGCAAGGCGCATGGCGTCTCATGGCGCGGCCTTATTGACGACGGCATTGACGCCGACCACCTGCTCAGTCTCGACCAGACATCCTATGCCCACAACGCAGTGGCCTTTGCTGAAGCAACAGGCTGGTCTCGTGAGCCTGTCTCTGTTGATGCGGCCGCCAGGAAAGGAGGCTGTGTCTGATGGGAGGAGGAAAGGGCGAAGAATGCTACACCACGGGATACCGTTATTATGCCGGGCTGCATCTGGTTTTCTGCCATGCGCTCGACAAGCTGCTCGCCATCAGGGTCGGGGACAAATGGGCCTGGCAGGGAGAGGTGACAGGCAACACCACCCTCTCCGTGAACGCCCCTTCTCTTTTTGGCGGCGACGACAGGGAGGGCGGAATCGTCGGTCCGGTGGACTGCTGTTTCGGCGGGCCGGCGCAAGCACGTAACAGCTACCTGCAGTCGATCCTCGGGGCGAATATCCCGGCCTTTCGCGGCCTCTTTTCCATTATTGCCAAGCACTGCCAGCTGAGTGCCAACAACCCCTATGTCAAGGAGTGGGGCATCCTGGGCCAGCGCACCCGCACCGGATGGCAGGAGAGTCTGGCTGATATTGTCGCCGCTGACGGCTATATCGATATGAATCCGGCCCACATCATCCGCGAGGCCCTGACCGATACCAGTTGGGGCGGTCTCGGCTATCCGCAGGCGGATCTTGATGAGCAGAGTTTTGCGGCTGCTGCCTATCTTCTGGCAGCCGGGCCTGACCCCAATCAGGACGGCCTGGGCCTGGCCTTATTGTGGGCAAGAAACAGCTCCATTGAGGATTTTATCCAGATCATCCTCAACCACATTGACGGCGTGCTCTTTTACTCCCATCTGAGCGGCCTGCTTGCCCTGAAGCTGATCAGAAACGACTACACCCCGGCCATGCTGCCGGTGCTCAATGAGAGCAATATCCTTGAGCTGGTGGATTATGCGATGCCTGTGGCCACCGAGGTGGTCAATCAGGTGACGGTGAACTGGGTGGATCGAAACAACCAGGCCCAGTCAAGCACCGTCCAGGACATTGCCGGGATCACGCGGACTGCCGGCCAGCTCATCTCGGCGACGCTCGATTTTCCAGGCATCGCCACCGAGGAGCTGGCCCAGAAGATCGCGGCCAGGGAGCTGCAGCAGCTCTGCGTTCCCATCCCTTCCTGCACCCTGGTTGTGAACCGGAAACACTGGGACATGGAGCCGGGTGACTGCTTTGTCTTCAACTGGCCATCCATCGGCATAACCGACATGGTGATGCGCGTGGTCAGTATTGAGATCGGCCAGCATACCGACAGCAAGCTGCGGATCAAGGCGGCCCGCGATGTGTACGGTCTGGGGCCGATCACCATCACCGAGCCTGCCGAGAGTTTGTGGGTAAACCCCCTGTCTGAGCCTGCGGATGCCGTGCGCCGGAAACTGGCGGAGCTCACCTGGTGGCAGTTTGTCCATGAATACGGGGAATCGGCAGCGGTGCTGGCTGAACTGGACGACAGCTCCACCCAGCTCACCTGCTTCTGCGGCCGCCCCAGCTCGGACGCCCTCAACTATGAGATGTGGAGCCGCAATGTCGGGGCCACTGATTTCGTGAAAAGGGATATCGATTCCTTTCCCTTTGCGGCAACGACGGCCACGGCCCTGGTGCCTGCAGTCAGCTCCGTCATCCAACTGCAGGAGGGGACGATCGATACCAATCTGGTCAAGGGCGGCACCTATGCCGCCCTCGGTGATGAGCTGGTGGCGGTGACCGCCATTGATCTGGTCAATGTGACCGTGACCGTCAACCGGGGCGTACTCGATACCCTGCCGGTTTCCCATGCAGCCGGGACATTCCTCTGGTTTCATCAGTCCCTCTTCGGCCTCGACAGGACAGAGCGGGCGGTAGGCGAAGCTGTAGAGGTGCGCATCCTGCCTTCCACCTCTCTTGGTCGGATGGAGCTTGATCTGGCGGCCACCGACACCATTGCTTGTGTCGGCAGGATGATGCGGCCATACCCGCCCGGCAATCTGCAGGTAAACGGGTTGCGCTGGCCGGTGAGTATTGGGGCTGCGGCTGAGCTTGTTTTGACCTGGGCCCACCGTGACCGGACATTGCAGACCGTCACCCTCAACCGGCAGGATGAGGGCAATATCGGGCCAGAGTCGGGTGTGACCTATACGCTGAGGATCTATGGGGAGACGGGTCTTCTCATCCGGACCGTGACCGGATTGACAACCACCAGCTACACCTATCTGACTGCCGACGAACAGACTGACAGCGGATTTGTCCCGGCACGGTTAAATACTTCGCTGAGGTTTGAACTGGAGTCGGTCAGGGGTTCGCTGACCAGCTTGAAGATGTGGAATTTGGCTGTAGACAGAACATAATAGCCGGCTAACCACCATAACCCTTAAAATTTACGAGGTGAACCATGTCCATGGCCTGTCTTGAGCACTGCCCTATGGCGAAATGCCGCCGGTTTTTTCAGTGCGAGGAACACTGGAACGCGGATGAGCTGGCGGACATGCAGCCGCTGCCCCCGGTTGACCATTTTCCTGGCGTCAAGAAAATGGTCAACCCCTATGCCATGATCCCCCAGGAGGTGCCACCTGATGCGTGATACGCCCCGTCCCCATTATCGCCGCCTGCCCTATGCCATGCAGGGGCTGTCCTGGCTGGGCCAGATCCTCCATGGTCTGCGCCATCCGCCGCGCCTCGAGATCATCGAGGACTGGTCCATTGAGCTGCACGGCCTGCTGATTGTCATACCGGCGGGATTTATCACCGACGGCGCCTCGATCCCCCGCGTCCTGTGGTGGCTGATCTCGCCATTCGGGCCGCTGCTTGAGGGAGCCATCCTCCACGATTTCGGCTATCAGTACGGCTACCTGCTGGCCAGGTACGACGCCGCGACGCCCTATAATCTCGAGTCGCTGGCCTGGCGGGATCTGTGGCCGCCGCTCTTTGCCACCACCATCCCGGTCTTTCTCCGCCGCGACCGCCAGTTTTTTGACGAGCTGCTGCGCTATGTCACTATCGAGCTCAACGGCGCCACCCTGCAGGCTAAGGCTGCCTATGTCGCCCTGCGCCCTTTCGGTGGCCTGGTATGGGCTGGCTACAGGCAGAAAGGGCCTCATGCCCTCAACACCAACTCCCTCGGTCTGCCGTCGGTGCGCTCGTGATCTGCCCGGACTGCGGCTGCAAGATCCCGCCAAGGTCGCCATGCTGCCCGGCATGCGGTCGGCCGCTGTGCAGCGATTGAGGAAAACTCTCCGGCCAGGATGTCCGGGAAAAAAAATTAAAGAGAAAAGGTGAGCCGTGAGCAATGAGCAGATAAACCACCTCCTGCAACTGCTGGAAAAGATAGCAAACCACCAGTACACCATTACCGGCGCTGCTGACTGGCCGATTCTGGCCGCCATCGGCGCTATCCTCCTGGCATTGATCGCCATGATGTGGAGTGATCTCAGGTCCACAATCAAGGACAACCGGGGAGAATGGCAGGTATCGTTGACTAAACATGAGGTCGATGTGGATAGAAAACTTGACCTGCTCTGGGATGCAATGCGCCACTGCCAGGGGGATTGTTGCCCCCCGCGGAGCAGCATCCGCCATGGTGGAGACTAAAAGAGACCTCGCAATCTTTGCCCCATCCAAAATCATTAAGAGGTATAAAAATGGACTTACAAAAAGGCGCTGATAGAACGTTCCTGGC
>DNUE01000040.1:0-1162 GCA_003508005.1 Desulfobulbaceae bacterium | reverse complement strand
TGGTGGGGACGTGATGTGATGAGCGTAGTTTTTAAAAAGTGGCAGTTTTCGTCTATGACGGACCCGCGAGACAGGCAGTTGACCACCTGGCCGGCAACAAATGACCCCTCCTGGCGGCAATGTTTGAGTATCGCCTGCGCCTCCATCGATGGAGATCTGCCAAATCCTGTACCAGGAGCTGATCATTACTATGACATCTCCATCCCGCCGCCAAAATGGGCCGCTGCGGCCAGGTTCGTCAGTCAGATTGGTAAGGTCAGATTTTATGATCTGGAGAGGGATTAACATGACAGACGCCATCGACCAGGCTAACAGCATCGCAGAACTGGAGCGGTCCACCGCTATCCGTGCCATCACCTCCCGACAGAAAGGCCAGTCACTGACCCACTGCCTCGAGTGCGGCGACCGGATCCCCGAGGCTAGACGGCATGCCGTCCCCGGCTGCGAGCTCTGCATCACCTGCCAGGAGTGGACCGAGCGCGGCGGCGGCTTCTGGCCGTGAGGCCTTGAGTATGAAGGATATACCGACCAAATTTGTGACGGCGGAATTTAGTTAATAATTTTATTTTTTTAGATGAGGAATTGATGAAGATACCCGCAATTTTAGAAGATGATATCGGCTTGGTGAATTTTACCCTGGTCAGAGGTGTGGACAAGGCTATTCGGGTCGATTTCTCGACTGATCCGGCTGCGCTGGATATCAGCTTGTGGTCTTTTGCGGTAAATTTTTACTCTGGCCGCCCGTTGGTCGCATCCCCTGTTTTATCGTCTGTCGCTGGCACGATTGAGATATTCGCAGTTGAGAAATATATTATCCTCAATTTTACAGCAGCGGCTTTAGCGGCTTTTGTATCAGGTCCATATCAGTGGGATCTGCGTTTTACGGCCCCCGCGTTATCCGGACAGATCTTGAAAGGATCTGTCGCTCTCGGAGAAATATAATGGATATAATTGTCAGCACCATACCCAGCATCACTGCTGTTACTGTGTCGTCAAACGATGATATAAATTTAAGCGTCACTGCCTCGACTGCCGCTCCGGTACAGGTGGCCTCTGCCGTCTGTATCGGAGCGAAAGGTGATACAGGACTAACCGGCGATGCTGGCCCGCAAGGTATCCAGGGCATCCAGGGTGCTACAGGTCTCACCGGCGATGCTGGCCC
>DNUE01000071.1 GCA_003508005.1 Desulfobulbaceae bacterium | reverse complement strand
ATCGGCTGAAGGTCGCCGGAGACATTCCGTCCCCCTTCCGGAAAATCTTCCGCCGCCTCGTCCCGGATCGTCCCCAATCCCTAAAACGCCTTTTTCGAGGTCAAAATGGGTTTTTTAAGGCCGCTTGCGGGGCCTTTTTGAGGTTTAACGATTTGTAATAATGAGATATTTCGTAGTCCGACCCCCAAAGACCAAGCAAAAAGCTTTTTTCTTCGCGTCCTTGAATGCTCGAAGCGGCAATAAGGGTGAAAGTTAATTTGATCAACAACGTCCCCAACTTTTCCACTGGCGCAATTTGACAGAGCACACCAGTAGTGTTACGTATTTTCACACTGGAGGTGTCGCATGAAAGCATCAAAAGCATCCAAATCGATCCGGCGCAGCGTTGCCCTACCCGAATCCTTGGCCACCGAGGCCATGGCGGTGGCCCCTGACGAGCCGAAAAAGAATTTCAACCGGGTCGTCGTCCTCGCCCTGACGGAATTCATCGCCGCACGCAAACGCGAGGCTTTTGCCAAGTCGATGGAAATGATGGCGGCCGACAGAGAGGTGGTTTCCGAATGCGCCGTTATTCAGGCGGGCCTTAAAGAGATGGAAATGGATGGGCTTACCGATGGTTCGTCGCGGTGAAATCTATTTCGTGGATCTGAATCCCATCCAGGGCCGNNAATCAACAACGTCCCCAACTCTTTTGGATCTGAATCCCATCCAGGGCCGCGAACAGTCGGGGAAACGTCCATGCCTGGTGGTCTCATCGGATATGATCAACCGCCAACCCTTGGTCGTCACCGTTGTTGTCGGCACCAAATCATCCCGCATCCAGAAGGATTACCCGGTCAATGTCCGGGTGTCCGCCGAGGAAAGTGGATTGCCGGAAAATACGACCTTCCTCTGTTTCCAGGTCCGCTCCCTGGATCCTGCCCGTTTCCTGGATTATGGAACCGGTAAACCGACCCCGACCGGCCGATTGCCAGCACATCGCATGACGGAAATCGAAGAGGCGTTGAAGCTGGTTTTGGACATCGACTGATTTACGATTCAATGGGTTATTGGCCCTCTCAGAGAACCATTGTCTCAATTCGACATACTCATCCTCTGAGAGCGTTTCGATGGCTTTTCGTATTGCGTTTATCTTCGACATAGGAACCTCCTTTTTTACCATTATAGCTTAGGCGGTAATAAGGGTGAAAGTTGATTTAATCAACAACGTCCCCAACTCTTTTTGGAATTTTTTTCTTGCAAATTAGAAAATTAATTCTAAAATGCAAATTATGATCCCTCGCTTAGTCCTTCAACTCGTCCTGAATCGCTTGCGCGCTTATCCGGCCGTAGCGCTTACAGGGCCGCGCCAGTGCGGCAAAACCACGCTGGCCCGCGCGATGGGCGGCGTGTATTTCGACTTGGAGCAGCCATCGGAACGCCTCCGGCTGGATCTTGAATGGGATCGGTGCGTTTCCGGCCAATCGCTCGTTATCCTGGACGAAGCCCAGTCGTGGCCCGAGGCGTTCGTGCACCTGAGGGGCGCTATCGATCAAAACAGAGGCCGTAGCGGGCGTTTTCTGCTCCTCGGATCGGTGTCGCCGGCGCTGATGCGGCAAGTCTCCGAGTCCCTGGCAGGCAGGCTTTCGCTGGTCGAGCTGACGCCATTTTTACTGCCCGAACTTGAGGCGGCGGGATCCCTTGAGCAGCTCTGGCTGTACGGTGGGTTTCCGGAAGGCGGGGTACTGGATGCCGGCCGGTTTCCCGCCTGGCAGCTCGATTATCTGACCCTGTTGACCCAGCGGGATCTGCCAAGCTGGGGGCTTCCCGCCAAACCCCAAACCACCGACAGGCTGCTGCGCATGTTGGCCGCCCTGCACGGTCAGCCCTGGAACGCCTCTCAGGTCGGCCAGAGTCTCGGCCTCTCCTATCATACCGTAAACGACTACCTGGATTACCTGGAGGGAGCTTTTCTGATCCGCCGGCTGCCCGCTTTCCAGGTCAATATCCGCAAGCGTCTGGTCAAAAGCCCCAAAATGTACTGGCGCGATACGGGGCTGCTCCACGCCTGGCTCAATGTCAACAGCCGATCCGCCCTGCTCGCCCAGCCTTGGGTTGGCGCGAGCTGGGAAGGCTTCGTGATCGAACAGGCCCTGGGACAGCTCCGTGCTCTGGGCACCCCTTTCAATGCATTCTATTTCAGGACCAGCGATCGGCACGAACTCGATTTGGTGCTGGATTTCGGCCAGGAATTGTGGGCCGCGGAGGTCAAATTGACCGCATCGCCGTCTCCCGAGGACATGACACGCCTGAACAAGACCGCCGCCATGATCGATGCGCGACGCTGTTTTCTGGTGTCCCAGACCCGGGAATCGAGCGGCAATGGCCGCCGCGTTTCCTGCAATCTATCCGATTTTCTGGCACAGTTGAGAAATCCGCCGGCATAGGAATCCCGCCAGCAGGATGCGGAAACTGACGTTCGCCCCCAATCGGTCCAATTAATCAGGATTTTATGAACGGATTAATGCGGAAAACAACATCTGCCGCTTCGGTACTATGAGGACTCTGACTCCTGAGCACATCACCCTGAACTCAGGTCTCCCTGCTTACCTCACCGTAACTTCCCGACGTTCCGCCTCCAACCACGTGGTGCGCTCCGGCATCGCTTTACCCGCCAAAGATCAGCGCGCCGGATCAGTTCCAGGCTTCGCCACGAGTGAGCAGGCTCGCCGCTACACCTCGTCACCCCGAATACTGATCCGGGGTCCATTTCGAAGGGCTGAAAATGTCCGGATACTCTTCCGCCTTCTCGTTCCGATGAACATGGATTCCGGGTCAAGCCCGGAATGACGGAAAAAGGCCGGACAAATCCGGATTCCTTCAGCAGCTCGTCACCCCGAACCATAGATCCGGGGTCCATGTCAC
>DNUE01000076.1 GCA_003508005.1 Desulfobulbaceae bacterium | reverse complement strand
GCCGTCGGTTGAAGGCACAGCCTCCGGCCAGCAAGGCGCCGACCAGGAGCAACGGCAAGACCTTGTGAAGCGCTGTCAGCCTTGGTCGCGTCGGCAGTTCATCGGAAAGTTGTTCAATCATGGCTTTCCCCATCTGGATTGATTGCCAATACCTCCTTCCGCCGGCGGCGCTTGCTGCGCAACGGAATCCGCGAAAGCCTTTGCAAGCAGATACGGAGCGGCCCCGTTCAGAAAGTTCCACAGCTAAGTCCGGCAGGCGGGCTTGGCAGACGAATAAAAACGGAGGTTCGCGCTCAGGCATGGAGCCCGAATACTCCAGTGGCGTACTAAAGAGTCTACAAAAAAAGATTGGAAATGCAGAAACCTGCCTAGGCAATCAGATCAGGAAGGAACAGCAGAACAGAAAGACGGGTGCGCCCCGGCCTGGCCGTTGGGCATGCTTTCGGGAAAAACGGTGGACGGACCGAGCGGCCATGGATAAGGCCGGCAACGGTACCAAAGGAATATCGGCAACGATAGGTATGGGAGGCTGCGGGGCGGAGGATATGGGGAGATGCGCCGGAGGCTCCCGGCGGGGAACGCCGACTTCGCAGCAAGCACGGTTTTCGTCCTGGGATTCGGCCTCGGAATGGACTTCCGGCGCCTCACCACAGGGACAGGTCAGCTGTTTCGCCTCTGGCATGCTGCAATGATGGGGTACCTTGGCCAGAACCCCGGAGGGAACGGCCAGGTTCAACAGCAGGAGCAGAAGAAATAGGCGTGCCAGCATACAAACCCTGGAAATTTTCTATTGTGTCATAAGAAGAAAAATCAAACCCAGTGCCGCTTCCACCCACCTTAGCAGCCGGCCCCATCAAGGAAGCCATATAGTATAAATTTTGTCAATAAAAATCCGGACGATAGGTCAAAATATCAAAGAAGAATTATCAATTTTATATTTTTATTATATTGTACTCAGTATCGCCTGGTTAAGTTTTTGAAGTTTCGTCAATGGGAAAATCTGGTTATGCACTAGTTGAGGCCGGACGCCCGAAGGGCCTCAGCCTCAGTTGAAAATTGATCACGGGTTGCGTGACGCCTCAGCACCTTGACTGGGCCTTTTCGTGCATTAGTCCCAGCAACGCACCTTTCTACAGCCCAAGCCGGGTTCGTTTGAGCAGCAGCGAGTTGCCGATCACCGAGAGTGAGCTGGTGGTCATGGCAATCACGCCGATCATGGGGTGAAGCAAACCCAGGGCCGCAATGGGTATGGCGGCCGCGTTATAGAACGAGGCCCAGAACAGGTTCTGAACGATTTTGCCGTAGGTGGCCCGTGAGAGTTCAACCGCTTCCACCACTTTAATGAGCTCGCCCCGGACCAAAGTGACATCGGCCGCTTCGATGGCCACATCCGCGCCGGCGCCGATGGCGATCCCCACGTTGGCCTGTTTAAGGGCCGGCGCATCGTTGATTCCGTCACCCACCATGGCCACTGTCTGACCGTGCTTTTCCTGCAGTCGACGCACGGCATCAACCTTGCCTTCCGGCAGGACCCCGGCCAGCACTTCCTCGATACCGACCTGGGCTGCAACGCTGCGCGCCGTGCGCTCATTATCCCCGGTGATCATTACCTGCCAGATGCCCATGTCCTTGAGCGCGGCCACTGCCGCTATTGAATCTTCTTTCAAGGTGTCGGAGACGGCGATCACCCCTGCCGCCCTGTCTTCGATAGCCACCAGCATGGCGGTTTTCCCCTCGCTTTCCAGACGGGCCAGGGAATTTTCCAATGCTTGCGTATCAATGCCCGCTTCCGCCAGCAGCCTGCGACCGCCCACCCGGACGAACCGGCCGCCGATGAACCCCTGCACGCCGGCGGCGGTAATGGACTTGAATTCCTCGACCTTGGGTACCTCCAGGCCGCGATCCCGGGTCCCTTCCACAATAGCCTGCCCCAGGGGATGTTCCGACCCGGCTTCCACCCCGGCCGCGGCTTGCAGCAGGGTGTCCTCGTCAAAACCTGCCGCCGGCAGCACGTCGGCCAGAGTCGGTTCGCCTCTGGTGATGGTGCCGGTCTTGTCAAGGACGATTACCTTGATGTCCTTGAGCATCTGAATGGCCTCTCCGGAACGGATGAGTACCCCGCGCTCCGCCCCCATGCCGGAACCCACCATGATGGCGGTGGGCGTGGCCAGCCCCAGCGCGCACGGGCAGGCGATGATCAGCACCGATACCGCAACGATCAGGGCGTAAGCCAGACGCGGGTCGGGGCCGAAATAATACCAGACGCCGAAGGCGATAAGGGCTATGGCGATAACAACCGGCACAAAATAGCCGGAGACGGTATCTGCCAGCTTTTGAATAGGCGCCCGTGAACGCTGCGCCTCTGCCACCATCCTGACAATCTGGGCGAGCAAGGTGTCGCTGCCGACTTTTTCGGCCCGCATGGTGAGCGCGCCGGTGGTATTGACCGTGGCGCCTATTACCTTATCGCCCTGCTGTTTTTTGACCGGGAGAGGCTCGCCGGAGATCATTGATTCATCCACCGAGCTGCTGCCGTCCACTACCGTGCCGTCCACCGGCACCTTTTCGCCGGGCCTGATCCGGAGCACATCCCCTAACTGAACGTGCTCCAGAGGGATATCTATCTCGCTGCCGTTTTCATTAATCTTTCGCGCCGTCTTCGGCGCCAGCCCCAGAAGCGCCTTGATGGCGGCGCCGGTCTGGCTGCGGGCCTTGAGTTCCAGGACCTGGCCCAGCAGAATGAGGGTGACGATCACCGCCGCTGCCTCGAAATACACGCCAACAGCACCATCGTGTCCACGCATGGCGTCAGGAAATATTGCCGGGAAAAGAACGCCGATCACACTGTAACTATAGGCAACCGAGACACCCAGTCCGATCAGGGTAAACATGTTGAGACTTCTGTTGAGCATAGATTGTACGGCCCGTTCGAAAAAGATCCAGCCAGCCCAGAGCACCACCGGTGTCGCCAGCATCAATTCCAGCCAGCCCAGAGTGCGAGCAGAGGCCAGTTCTTCGATGAGATGACCGCCCGGCAGCATCGCCCGCATGGCGATGAGCACCAGCGGCACAGTGAGAATGGCGCCAAGGAGGAATCGCTTGCGCATGAAATCGTACTCGGGATTTTTATCCTCCCCGTCAAGGGCAATGGTGCGCGGTTCAAGCGCCATGCCGCATTTCGGGCAGGAACCAGGAGAATCCCGCACGACCTCCGGATGCATCGGACAGGTGTACTCGGTGCGGGAGGAAACCTCGGGGATCAGGGGTTCAAGGGCCATCCCGCATTTGGGGCACGAGCCCGGTCCCTGCTGACGAACTTCAGGGTGCATGGGGCAGGTAAACAATCCTGCGGGTTTTGGCTCTTCGTTTTTTTGTGAAGGGCTGATTTTCGCAGCACCGAAATAAGACCCCGGCTCTTTCTCGAAATCCTCTTTGCAAGACAGCGAGCAGAAATGATAAGTCCGCCCATTGTACGTCGAAGTAGCCGCTGCGCCCGAATCTTCTATAGTCATTCCGCAAACAGGGTCTCTGACTTTCATCCCTTCCTCCTCAGCTGAAAGAGCCGCCGAACCGGCTAAAAATGAAACAGTCGCTCGCTGCAGAAATAGTAGGCCCGGCCGTGGTAATCATGACGGAGAAACTTATCCTCCCTGTCGGTTGCCATGCCGCACACCGGATCAGAAAAGCTCGGCTTCGGACCACGCCGATGGTTATGATTTTCGTTCCGCATTTGGCGATTGCTTCTCGAGTATCTTGGTTTTTTTTAACTTTCCTGTTTCACGGGATTTTCCTGTTTTGCTGGATTTTCCTCACTCTATCTAATCATGGTAAGTTTCAAGCGAGGAACTGCCGCTTGCGGAAGTTTATTAGCTGATTTTACTTCTTTCTTTACTTCACGAACAGCAACTTTCTCATCAACCGTGACAGGTTATCCCATCCGGGAGGAGTGTTTTTTTCTGATAAAGCAAAAATCAAGCCAGGTAGACGAAAGAGGGGAAGGAAATGATAAGAACATTTCTTTTGATAGTGCTCACCAACCCGGTTGGTGGTAGGACACTCACAGGATTTCCGGCGGCATTGCCGCTCACACGCCTCGCTGAGCTGCCGGCTGGCTGGTATCCTGCTGGGCACGCGGGTGCGCACCGGTCAGGGCCCGGATGCGGGCCAGAACCGGCGGGTGGCTGGCGTGGAGCAGAACAAAGAGCGGGTGGGGGGTGAGGTTGGCCATATTGGCCGCGCTCAGTTTTTTCAGGCCGCTGATGAGGTCCTGCGGCCGCCCTGTCGAGGCGGCGGCGTAGGCGTCGGCCTGGTATTCGTGCCGGCGGGAGAGGGCGTTGACCAGGAGGCCCAGGCACAGGGAGATGGGGGTGAAGAGAAAGCTGAAAAAGAGCAGGCTGGCATAGACGGAGAGATGCTCCATGCCGAAGGCGGCGAAGAGCCCCTGGTTGTTGATGAAGCGGGACAGAAGGGCAAACATGATCCCGGTCTGGCCCACGGCGGCCGTCAGCATGATGAAGACATGGCGAAGCCGGAAATGCCCCATTTCATGGGCCAGCACCGCGACAATTTCGCCGGGGCCGAGTTTTTCCAGCAGGGTGTCGAAAAAGACAATGCGCCGGGAGCGGCCGAAGCCGGTGAAAAAGGCATTGAGCCGGGTGGAGCGCTTGGAGCCGTCCATGGTGAAGATCCCCTGCATCCGGAAACCCTGGCGTCGGGCATAATCGGTGATCCGCTCCTTCAGCTCCCCCTCCGGCAGGGGGGTGAAGGTGTTGAAGAGCGGCAGGATGAAGGTCGGGGCCAGGAACTGGAGCAGGACCGTCCAGATGACAACGGCGAGCCAGCAGAAGAGCCAGGCCAGGGACCCGCTCTGTTCAAAAAACCAGAGAATGAAGGCGAGCAGGGGTGCGCCGATGAGGATGGCCAGCAGCAGGGTTTTGATCAGGTCCATGGCAAAGGTTCTGGCGGTGGTCCTGTTGAAGCCGAAGCGTTCCTCGATGACAAAGGTTGAATAGAGGGAAAAAGGCAGGCCGGCCAGGCCCCCGAGCAAAAGGATGAGCCCGGTAAAGATGAGCCCGGTTACAATGCTGCCGAAACCCAGGGAGCGGGCGATGGTGTCCGCCAAGTTGAAGCCGCCCAGCAGAAGAAAAAGCAGGGTGAGCAGGGTGGTGGCTGCCCCCCGGACCAGGGCGAAGCAGGTGGTGGCCCGGATGTACTCCTGGGACCGGGCATAGCGCTCCCGGTCAAAGACGTCGCTGAATTCGACCGGCAGCCTGGGGTCAAGGGCGCGCAGGTTGAGCAGGGAAACCCCTGCTTCGATCAGGAAGCTGAGGACGATGACCGAAAGGATGAAGATCAGGTATCCGTTCATTGTCGTTTCCGGCCAGAGGAAAAAATGTCGGCAGATACAAAAATTATGTTCCGGCCCGGACATTTTGCCCAAAAAGATGCTATATTATATTAATTGCAAACCAGGTTTTAATGGAGACAACAGATGGACAATATCCCGAACAGCGGCGAAATAGAAAGCAAAAAAGGGTTTTCCGGAGCGCAGGTGGCAGGCATCGTCGCGGCGGTGATGGTCCTGACTGCCATGGCCACCCTGGTGGCGGCCTGGATGTTTCTTCATCCCCGGCCGTTCACCCCGGTGACCCTGACGCATGATGAGCGGCAGCAGCTGGAGGACAAACTGGAGCGTGTGGAAGCGGTCACCGGGGTAGAGGCTCCCTCAGTATCGGGGGATACGGCGGCCCCGGATGAGTACACCGCCGACGGCAAGCTTCGGCCTGAGGCATATTCCGAGGAAGGTGTCAACCGGCAGGTCAGTTTCACGGAAAGGGAGGTCAACGCCCTCATCGCCACCAATACTGAACTGGCCGACAAGTTTGCGGTAGACCTGGCCCGGAATCTGGTCAGCGTCAAGATGCTGGTTCCCCTGGAGCCGGATTTCCCCTTTTTTGGCGGGAAGACCTTGCGGGTACGGGCCGGGGTTGAAGTCGCCTACCGGGCCGGCAAGCCAATCATCAGGCTCAAGGGGGTCAGCCTGATGGGGGTTCCGTTGCCCAACGCCTGGCTGGGCGGGATGAAGAACATTGACCTGGTTCAGGAATTCAGCGCGGAACAGGGGTTCTGGAAGGCCTTTGCTGAGGGGGTGGAATCCATCGATGTCGCCGAGGGCACCATCAATATCGTGATGAAGGAGTAAACCAGCCGATCCGGTCCGCATGCCCCTTCCGGCATGCGCTGGAGATAAAGCGATGTTCCTGTGCAATCGCCAGGTTCTTTTTTGAGCCCTTCTCTGAAATGGGGGAGAACACACATTTAAGGCTTGACATCCTAGTATCACAAAGTGTTACATCACAGAATTGACGCTCCATTCAGTTTTAAGAACCCATTGTTGCTATATAGATAAATAGTTTCAACGGCTTGAAACCGACTGGCCGTTGACATTCGAGATCGAAAACCAGGGATCGGATCGCTGAGCTTCTTTTCCGCGCCTGCCGGAAAGCAATGACAGGCGGGTCGGATTGTTGCTGTGACATGAAGAGGGGAAGCAAACGGTACTTTTGAAAAACGGAAGGAGGAAACATGAGAAAAATTTTGAAAATTGGCTTGCCGTTACTTGCCACATCGGCAATCTGGACGGCCACGGCATTCTGCGAAGGGGGGCCAAAACCCTCCGAGCAGCCAAAGGCAACGACCATACAGGAACTGGTCGACCGCTATGATTCAAGCAGCTGCATCGAATGTCACGAGGAGGCCCACGAGCAATGGGCGAATTCGCTGCACTCCCATTCAATTCTGGGGACGCCGAGAACGGCGCCGACCATCATCACCGCCATGGAAGTCGGGGTGAAGCAATTCCCCTATTCCGGCGCGAAAGAGGACAAGGACATCACCGTGGAGCATCTGCGGATGTGCACCAAGTGCCATCTTCCTCAGCTCGAGGAGGCCACCGATGATGTGGCCCGGGAAATCATCGCCACCATCAAGGGATGGCAGAAGGCCAACAAGGAAGGAAAAGAAAAGGAGGCTGAGCAGCTCGAAGAGACCATCGCCAGCCTGAACATCAACTGCCGGGTCTGCCACAACAAAATGGCCATCATCCATAAATGGGCCGACGGGTATCCTCAGCCGGATACCGTGTACGGTTCCCAGGACGGCGCCCACGATGACCCGGATTTCCCGAAAATGGCCGTCGCCCCGGCCCTTGGCGAGTCCATCTTCTGCGGACAGTGCCACGGGCAGGGACCGAGTTTCGAGCTGGACCATCCTTCCCAGTGCGCCACGATCTACGGCAGCTACCTCTTTGCCTACACGGCGGAGGGAGGAAGCGAGAGCTGCCAGGAGTGCCACATGGTGAAATCCGGGCTTGGCCACGACATGCAGTCCTACAACAGCGAGGTCATGATCAAGATGGCCATGGATGTCAAGGTGGAAGGCCGCTCCCTGTTCTGGCGGAAAAACTCGGAAGAAGGCGTTCTGCCGATGGGCATCATCAATGTGGAAATCGCCAACAAGGCCGGGCATACTATCCCGGACGGCTGACCCACCCCCAATAGGCTGGTCCTGGATGTGACTGCCAAAACAACGGATGGGAAAGAGATCTACAAAGGCCAGAAAATCTACATGCCCTACCCCAGCCGCCTGGGCCGTGGCTCGGAAATGGGCAGAGGACCCTATGAGAAAAGCGGCCTTCTGCGCGAAACCAGTCTGCCGCCGCTGAAAACCACCAAGGAAACCTTCGAGATCCCGTATCCTTTCAAGAAGGTTCAGAAGGACGGCAAGCCGAGCAGGGAACTGATCAACGACGAGATCGTGGTTGAGGTCAAGCTCTGGTATGTGCCTTTTGGCGATTTCGATGGCAATGAGGTCCTTTTCTTCGAGGAAGAAAAGAAACTCGACCTGAAGACCGAGTGGAAGTGGAGGTAAAGCAGCACTGTGTAGGGGTCAGATGCGGGAGTGTACCCGCATCTGACCCCTGATTCCTGCTCGGCTGCGGGGGGCAGTTCTCATATTCCTCCGCGCTTTCAGCGCATTTGTACCGGCAACTTTTATCCCGCACCATTTACCCATCAGGCTCAAGCAACCTTGCCCGAATTTTTGTCCGGGTACCCTTGTCATTGATTATCAGGTGTGGATCAGTCCTGCCGGCCCGGGGCAGGGTTATTCCGCCAGGCCGCTTTTTTTCGCCTCCAGTTCGTCCCACCGCTGGTACAGCCGGTCGATGTCCTGGCGGATGTTCTCGAGCCGCTGCCAGGAGTCATGCAGCCGGACCGGATCGGCTGCAACCTCCGGCCTGGCCATAGCCTTCTGCAGCGACTGTTCTTCCTCTTCCGCCCGGGAGATGGCCTCCTCCATCCCGTCATACTCGCGCTGGTCCAGGTAGGTAAGCCGGCCGCTGCTTTTCTTTTTCCCCCTGGCCCCTTGCGGCGCCGCTGTTTTTTCGATCTTGGACTGCGGTTGCAGGGCGACGCGCCACTGGTCAAAGCTGGCGAAATAGGCCAGCCGGCCGCTGCCGACAAAGCCCAGCACCCGGTTGCAGACCCGGTTCAGCAGGTAGCGGTCATGGGTGACCAGGACCAGGGCGCCGGGAAAATCGAGGAGGCTTTCCTCCAGGACCTGGAGGGCGGGGATGTCCAGATCGTTGGTTGGCTCGTCCAGCAGCAGGATGTCCGCCGGCTGCCGCATCAGCCCGGCGATCAGGATCCGGGCCTGCTCGCCGCCGGAAAGGTTGTCCACCGGTGTATCCAACTGGTCAGGCCGGAAGAGAAATTTCTGCGCCCAGGTTGCCACGTGCAGGGACTGGCCGCGGTAGAGCACGCTGTCGCCTTCCGGGGAAAGCTCCTGGCGCAGGGTGGCGGCAAGGTTCAGGGTCCGGCGGTCCTGGGCGAAAAAGACGGTCCTCACTCCCTCCGCGACCTTGATGGAGCCGGTGTCTGGGGCAGGACCGTCGTCCCGACCGCCACCGGCCAGGATCTGCATCAGGGTGGACTTGCCGCAGCCGTTTTTCCCGAGGAGGCCGAGTCGCTGGCCCGGGGTCAGGACCAGGTCAAGACCGGCAAACAGGGGCCCTCCCCCGAAGCCTTTCCCAAGATTTTTGGCCTCCAGCAGTTTTCTGGTCTTGCGGCCGGTGGCGTCGAAATCGATTTCCACCTCGCGCCGGGTCCGGTTGCGCATCTTCACCCGGGCATACTCTTCCTGCAGGCGCTGAGCCTCGTCGATCCGGTATTTGGCCTTGGTGGTCCGTGCCTTGGGCCCGCGCTGCAGCCACTCGGTTTCCCGCCGTACCCTGTTGGCCAGCCGCTCCTCCTGTTCGAGCTGCTGTGCAAGAAAGAGTTCCTTGCGCCGCAGGAATTCGGAATAATTGCCTTTGATCTGCAGGCAGCCATCCGGGTAGAGGTTGGACAGTTCCATGATCCGGTTGGCGGTGTTTTCCAGAAACAGACGGTCATGGCTGACCATCACCACCGCCGCAGGGCTTCCGGGAAAAGAGGAGCTGATCAGTTTTTCCAGCCAGAGGATGCCTTCCAGGTCCAGATGGTTGGTGGGCTCGTCCAGGACCAGCAGGTCGGGCTCGCGGACCAGGGCGGCACAGATGGCCAACCTTTTGCGCCAGCCGCCGGAAAGGGTCTCCACCGGGGTCTCGGCGCTTTCAAATTCCGCCCGGCTAAGCATGGCCTGGGCCCGGTTGTATTTTTCGGCCTCTTCGAGGCGCAGTCCTCTGAGAGTGTCCAGCAGGACCTGGAGAGCGGTAGCCTTGTCAGGGAGCTGGTCATCCTGGGGCAGGTAGCCGGGCACGACCGAACTACTCAGGGTCAACTGGCCGCTGTCAGGCGTGTCCAGCCCGCAGAGGATGCGCAGCAGGGTGGTTTTGCCGGAACCGTTGGCGCCGATGATGCCAAGCCGATCTCCCTGGTGTACCGTCAGGGAAAGCGAGGTAAACAGGGGACGGGGACCGATAGTCTTGCCCAGTTCCTGGCAGTTGAGCAGCAGTGTCATCGCAGTTTGGTATGGTCAAAACGATATCTGAAGATGGTGGCCAGATGTATACCGGTGCCGATCAGTCCTGTCAAACAGGAATTCACTCGCTTTGCCGCCGTGTTTCCTGGAAACTTTTCCAGCCCGGAAGACGACGTTGTGGTCATGAATTGCCTCCGGCCATCCATCTGCCGCAGGACAGGGGCGCATTTTCCTTGATTTCAGGGTATAATTTCGGCGGTTGCCGATATCATGCGCGGGAGAGGAAAATGAGCAGATTGAAGGCAAAAACCGTGCTCCCGTCTGATGCCCAGGTCCCTGATCCTGTGGCGGCTCAATGTCTTCTGCCGGATTGTTGGTTTGCCTTTCCAGCCTTTTTCTCATCTGTCCATGAAGCGCAACAATTTCTTTCACGTGCCTTTTCTTGACATCAAGTGAACAAGCACAGTAAATAGGAGAGTGGTTTGAGGTTGTTCATTCATCCACAGGGAATACGCACATCTCTGCTGACGGGATGCGACGCATTCCCGGAGTTTCAGGCAGAGAAATATGAACAACAGCGGCAGACCAGTTCGCGGCCCACGACGCCGGGACGGGCGTCCTTTGTCGGGGAACTGGAGAGTGGATCAGGTGAACAGGGTTAGCTCTTTCCGGGGATTGATGAGGATGAAGATGAACTTTCGGGATACGTCAGGAAAAGGCGCCGACCGGGCGGCTTTGCGCAACCGGTCGTGCCCGGTCCATCCCTGCCGGTTCAGCATGAAGGAAGAAGCATGACGGATGATCGAAGAAAAAATGAGAGGTACCAGACCCCTGAATTCAAGTCAAACCTATCTGACGGCAACTCGGCCTTTTTCGTTATTGTTGAAGACGTGTCGAAATCAGGGGTGGGCGTTTCCCATGTTCCCGAAGGGTTTGATGAAACGGTTCACAAGTGTTTTGCGGTGATCAACGCTCCCCTGAAAGACTTCACTCTGGTCTTGCATCCCCGCTGGGTCAGTCCCAGCGGCGAAGGGCCGTTCAAAAGGATAGGGTTCCAAATCGAAAATCCTCCCACGGAGTGGGTTGATTTTGTTGAAAACCTCAAAAAGGAGATCAGGAAAAAGAACGAGAGGGCTTCTCCCCGGCTCAAGATTCTTGGTTTGATGGCCGTGATTTCCGACGGCAAGAGCAAATACCTGGGCGTGGTCGAGGATCTCTCGGCAAAAGGCCTGCGCTTGACCCAGGTCCCTGCTGATTTTAACGAATCAGGCGGCTGCTGTTCGGCGGTGGTGAACAGCCCCACCGGGGATGTCCATATGAGCCTGCATCCCTGCTGGATACGCACCACCAACAAAGGGATGTACAAGACCATCGGTTTTAAGATTCATAACCCCCCGCCTGGCTGGCAGGGGTTGATTGAAGAGCTGGCGCAAAACGACGGGCAACTGGGTTTTCTGGTCATGGGAGATGAGGAAGAGGGGCCGCCCGAAGACAAGTCCTGAAGAAATGGTTTTGGGTTGGAGGAGGTGGTTGGGGAGATGTCTTCAGGCGAACATTCCAGGATCACTGGAGATAGCGAAGGGCAAATTCATTGGTGCTGGAGTTTTCCCAGATCACCTGGCCCTGGATCGGAATGGGCATGCAATCGTTGTTCGGGCCAAAATTGCTGGCCGGCTGACAGATCAGCTGCAGCTTCGTCCCCACTCGGAGTTCCCCGAAATTGTTCACCCGCAGCCGGATCCCGTTTCGGCTGGCATCGAGAATCTCTCCGTAATGCCAGCCTTCCGCGCAATTAATCGCCCGGGAAGAGCTCACGATGATCGGATACCGGAACTTATAGCGCGGGAAACTGCGCCTTTCCTGTGCGTCCATCGCATACCTCTATAAAATAGTATGCTCAGCAACTTCTGATTCAATTATAGCTGAAATCGGCCGGGGAACAAGGAAAAAGAATACTTGCGGATCAGTTGCCACCGAATTCCCTTTGTTGACTTCTGTTAGGTGCTGGCTGCATCGTTTGCGGGCAGGAGCCTCCGTCTCCGGGCCGGTCAGTCCGCCAGCAGATCCGTGCTCAGGTACCGCTCGCCGGTGTCGGGCAGGATGACCACGATACGTTTTCCTGCGTTCTCAGGCCGTGCAGCTATCCTGCGGCTGGCAGCCACCGCAGCCCCGGAAGAAATTCCGCAGAGGATGCCTTCGCGGCGGGCTATTTCCCTGCCGGTGGCAAAAGCCTCCTCGTTGGTGATCTGCACAATCTCGTCAAGCAGCGAGCGGTCCAGGATATCGGGCACGAATCCCGCACCGATGCCTTGGATCTTGTGCGGGCCGGGCTTCCCCCCGGACAGGACAGGGGAAGCGGCCGGTTCCACTGCCACCACCCGCAACTCGCGATTCTTTTCCTTAAGCATGCCCCCGGCACCGGTGATGGTTCCCCCGGTACCGACGCCGGCGACCAGGAAGTCGAGCCGGCCTTCGGTCTGTTCCCATATCTCCGGGCCGGTGGTCGTCCGGTGGATTTCCGGGTTGACCGGGTTGCTGAACTGATTGGGCATCCAGGCGCCAGGGGTGGCGGCCAGCAATTCGCCGGCCTTGGCAATGGCCCCTTTCATTCCCTGTTCCCCGGGGGTAAGGACCAGGTGGGCACCGAAATGGCGGAGCAGTTTTCTCCTTTCGATGCTCATGGTCTCCGGCATAGTCAGGATCAGTCTGTACCCCCTTGCCGCAGCGACAAAGGCCAGCCCGATCCCCGTATTGCCGCTGGTCGGTTCGATAATGGTGCTTGCGCTGGAGAGCAGTCCCTGGCGCTCGGCAGCATCGACCATGGCTACAGCGATGCGGTCCTTGACGCTGCAGAGAGGGTTGCCGGACTCCATCTTGCCCAGGATTTCCACCCCGAGCTCCCGGCTCAGCGTTTTCAGCCTGACCAAGGGTGTTTCCCCAGCCGCGCGGGTGATGTCATCGTGCACTTTTTTCATGGTTTCTCTGTTTTTTTCCGAGATAGATCAGTTCCGGCTGCTTAAGCAGCACTTTGGTGTCCGGGCCGACGCTCTCGGTCAACCAGACGTTGCCGCCGACGATGGAGCGGGCGCCGATAACGGTTTTGCCGCCCAAGATGGTGGCATTGGCATAGATGATCACGTCGTCTTCAATGGAGGGGTGCCTCTTGGTTTTGCGCAGTTTCTCCGCAGCATTGCGCGGCAGGGAGATGGCGCCCAGGGTTACGCCCTGGTACAGGCGGACGCGATTGCCGATTTCCGTGGTCGCCCCGATCACCACCCCGGCGCCGTGATCGATGAAAAAGCTGTTGCCGATCCGCGCCCCGGGATGGATGTCGATGGAGGTGCGGCTGTAGGCGTACTCGCTCATGATCCGAGGGATGAGCGGCACTTCCAGATTCACCAGCCGGTGGGCCAGGCGGTAGATGAGGATGGCGAAGAAACCGGGGTAGCTGAAGATGACCTCGTCGGCGTTCTCTGCCGCCGGGTCGCCTTGCAGGGTTGCCTGGATATCAAGTTCGAGCAGTTCCTTGATCTCCGGCAGGGAGGTGATAGCGGCCGTGGCGATTTCGTAGGAGCGCTCCCGGCATCTGGTGCAGGACCTGTTGTGGCGAAAGCAGTCATGGCGGATGGCGGAGTTGACCTGCCGGGCGAGGTTTTCGTACAAGGTACTGAGCGTCTGGCCCAGGTGGTATTCAAGGTTTTCCGCGCTCAGGATCATCTCGGTGAAATAGCCGGGGAACAGGATCTGCTGTGCCTGCAGGATCAGCTTTTCGACCTCGAGCTTGGAAGGGATCGGCACCGGTTCGTTGTGACTGGACCATTTTTTTGAGGCAAAGCCTTTGCTCAGCTGCCGCACGATCGGCGGCACGGAGCGGAAGAGATTTTCCTCCGACAAGACATTGGGCGGGCATTCTTTCGGAAGACACTCCTTGTTCCCCATGATGTTCAGTTTCTTCATTTTTTTCCTTTGGTTAAGTAGTTGTCAGGCCGGTCGGCACATTGCTCCGCTCCCCGTTAAGGGAGCCCAACGTTTCGCAGGCAAGGGTTATCGGTCTCTGGCTGCCTTTGGCGTCGAGGCGCATTTTCCCGGGAGGCTCGGCACAGGCGGTCAGCTCTTTGCTTCTTCACGGCCATGAAATATTATATATACCACTTTGTAGCGCAAGCGGGGAGGGAAAAAAGATATTTGGGCATTGTTTCAAGGGGATCGGCACGGGACGGAGGAAATGATGGCACCAAGGCGGCGTTATCCGTAACAAAAATATTGAAGCCAGGGCAGGGCAATAACGGATGTTGGGCAGGAGGCCGAGACAACAGCTGCACATGGATCATCCACATGTTACGCAGGTATTCTTTCGCTTTTGTTCCAGGGTCGTGGTGGGATATAATAAATAAATAGAAGGTTCCAGGAACGAAAATCGCAACTGTCCTTTTTCGAACAGGGAGGGTGCAGAATGGACAAAGGGAAATTTGGCAGAAGGGACCGGCTGGTCAAGGAAAAACACCATGACACCTACCGGGAGGGCAAAAAAAGGGGGGAGCCGTCTGCGTGTCCTCAGTGCGGCGCGGTTTTTTCTGGAGGCAGGTGGGGCTGGATCGAGGCGCCCGAAGGGGCGGTGAGCTGCATCTGCCCAGCCTGTCAGCGGATTGCTGATGATTATCCCGCCGGCTACGTGGAATTGCAGGGGCCTTTTTTTGAACAGCGGCGGGAGGAAATCCTCAACCTGGTCAAAAATGAGGAAAATTTGGAAAAGGGGGAACATGCCCTGGAGCGGATTATACAGATCAGGAAGGAGAGCGGGCACACCCTGATTACCACCACCGGCGTGCATATCGCCCGGCGCATCGGCGAAGCGGTGGTCAGGGCGTATCAGGGGGATCTGACCTTTACCTATGGAGACGACGAAAAAACGGTGCGGGTCAAGTGGGTGAGCAGGTAGGCTCGAATACAGGAGTTGATTTCTGTCGAAACTCCAGGGTGTTGAAAATAAAAAGGGAATTTTCAGGGGAGCGTTTGACTTTAGTACCACGAAGTGATATTGTACAAACAGTTGAAAGTGCTTCAGCATTCCTGACCGACCCCTTCAAATCTTGACCAACATTCTGAAAGCACTTCAACTTGTTTCTCCTTGATTGGGGCCCAGGACGATGGACATGCCGGACTGGGCCCCTCTTTTTTTATCTCCTCATTATTGCCTTTGCAAATTCTCCACTCTCATCATGGCCCCAGCAGCAGTGTTTTTCCCAGCTTTCGGGGGATGTTGGGGAGAAACTGTTTGGTCCGAGGCCGTCAATTGCATGAAGGGTGGTCCATGTCGTTTGTGATGCTCGCGAGAAAGACGCTCCATTCAATTGCCAAGAGGGAGATGCTCGGCCTGATGTTCGTCTGCGCGGCCCTGGCTGTGCTGGTGGTGCTGGCGCTGGTTCTTGGAATAACCTTGTTGGCCGCGGACCTGGTTGCCCTGCAACGCTCCTGGCTGGATACCGCGATCACCTGGTTGGTGGGGGTTGTCCTGGGGATTGGCGGGTGGTTCATGCTGCCGGTCCTGCTCATCCTTATCTCCGCAGCTTTTCAGGAAATCACCATCAATGAGGTCGAACAGACTGAATATCCTGAGGAAAAGCGGGCCGAGCAGCCGCACTTCTGGACGGACATCCGGCACGATATCAGGTTTACCCTGAAGGCCCTGCTGCTCAACCTCCTGATTTTGCCGTTCTATTTCATCGGCATTGGCTTTCTGTTGTCCGTTCTCCTGAACAGTTATCTGCTTGGCCGGGAATTTTTTGAAAACGCTGCCGGTTATCACCTCGGAAAGCCACGGGCAAGGGAACTGGGCCGCCGGCATAAAAAATTGATCTACGGCAGTGGCCTGGTCATCACCCTGCTTACCCTGCTGCCGGTGGCGAACCTGTTTTCACCGATCATCGCCGTGGTGTGGATGGTGCATGTCTATCACGAGGTCAAACCGCAGCTGCCGGCTCAATGACTGTCGGTCCAGCTTCCCGTGCAAAGGAATTCACGTTCCATGCCAGCCCTCGTCATCATATTGCATTCTTCACAAGTATCCTGATTATGGGCTGAACACGGCAGGGCCAGGGAAGGCCTTTTTTCGGGCCTTGCCGTTGGCTGGTGCACGAAGGAGGTTAATCTTTTTCGTTTTCCTCGCCTTCCTCCTCCTCGTCAAAGCCGGGATAGAGTTTCTGAATGCACTCGGGACAAATGCCGTGGCTGAATTTCGCCTGGGAATAACGCTGGATGTACGACTCGATCTGGTTCCAGTACCCCTGGTCGTCTCTGATTTTCTTGCAGGAGGCACAGATCGGCAGGAGTCCGCTGAGCATCCTGACCTCGGACAGGGCCGTTGTCAGTTCTCTCGTCCGTTGGTCCACCAGCTCCTCCAGGTGCTCATAATATTGTTCCAGTTCCTTTTCCGCGAGCCGCCGCCTGTTGACCTCGCTCAGCCCATGGTAAATGATGGCGAAGGATAAGAGGACAATCAGGGTCATGATCGAGGCGGAGATAAATATAAGTTCCCGAGAAATTTCCGCAAATTGCGCGTGGACCTCCTCCAGGTATACCCCGGTCCCGATCACCCAGCCCCAGGGCTCAAACAGCTTCACATAGGAAAGTTTGGGAACGATGCGGTCGCCCCGTTCCTTCAATTGCCAGAGATACGTTACGTACCCACTGCCTCCCTGCTGATTGACCGTGTTGACAAACTCCATGAAGATGTGTTTGCCGTTGGGATCGGTAAAGGAGGCAAGATTCTGCCCTTCCAGTTCCTGTCGGTAGGGATGCATGATCATCCGGGGACTCAGATCATTGATCCAAAAATAGTCCTTGTCCTCGCCGCCATAGCGAAGGCCGCGAATCTGCTGCACCGCCCTTCGCTGAGCCTCATCCAGGGAAAGCTGCCCAGCCTGCACGCGCCGGTCATAGTATGTGAGCATATTGATCGCGGCCTGGGTGAGCAGGGTGATGGTTTCCTTTTTCTGCTCCATGAGGTTGTGTTTGGAAAAAGGCAGGACCAGGCCGAACAAGGCGATGACGAAAAGAATGCAGGCCAGCAGGGGAGGGACGATGACCTTGATGATGGCGAATTTGGAAACGAGAAACATAGAAATTATCCCAGTGAGACATCCAGGGCCATCATCAGCGCAAAACCGCTGATGGCCCCCATGGTGGCCAGGTCGTTATTCCCGGCCAGTTGGGCTTCAGGTATCACCTCTTCTACCACGACGAAGATCATGGCGCCAGCGGCAAAGGCCAGGGCATAGGGCAGGATCGGCAGCATGGATATGACCAGGGCCGCGCCGATGACCGCGGCCACCGGTTCCACCGCACCGGAGAGCTGCCCGTACCAGAAACTCTTCAGCCGGGACAATCCCTCCCGCCGCAGGGGTACAGAGACGGCAACGCCCTCGGGAAAATTCTGAATGCCGATGCCCAGCGCCAGGGCCACCGCCCCGGCCAGCGAGGCGGAGGGGAGGTCGGCGGCCAGGGCGCCGAAGGCCACGCCCACGGCCAGCCCCTCAGGGATGTTGTGCAGGGTGATGGCCAGCACCAGCAGGATGGATTTGCGCCAGGTGGTGTGCAACCCTTCCGCCTGCTGGAGCGGCAGGCCAGGATGCAGGTGCGGCAGGATCTTGTCGATGAGCCAGAGAAAGCCGGCGCCCAGCAGAAAGCCGCAGGTCGCCGGGAACCAGGGGACCATGCCACTGGCATCGGCCATTTCGATGGCCGGAATCAGCAAGGACCAGCAACTGGCGGCCATCATCACCCCGGCGGCAAAACCGAGCATACCGTCCAGAACCTTCCGATGGATGGTGGCAAAGAAAAAGACGGCACTGGCTCCCAGCGCGGTCACCAGCCAGGTGAACAGGGAGGCCAGCAGTGCCTGGATGATCGGCGACAGGCCGGAGAACCATTGAGCAAACAATAGAATTATCTCCTTGTCATCTGCTCTGTTTCATCGCCCGGGGCCTCTAGATGCACGGCGACGGCTGCGGTTCCCTGCATTATTTGGCGAGAGCCTGCAGGGCAGCCTCGTAGTCAGGTTCCTGGCTAATTTCCGGGACCTGCTCGGTATAGGTTACCGTGCCGGCCGGGTTGATGATGACGATGGACCGGGCAAGCAGTCCGGCGAGGGGGCCGTCAACTATGGTCACTCCGTAGAGTTTGCCAAAATCCGGGGAACGGAAGACTGAAAGGGGGATGACCCGCTCGAGCCCTTCAACCTCGCAGAAACGCTTTTGCGCAAAGGGCAGGTCCGCGGACACACAAAGAACAACGGTATTAGGCAAGCCGCTGGCCTCGGCATTGAAACGCCGGACCGAAGCGGCGCAGATCGAGGTGTCAAGGCTCAGAAAGATATTGAGGACTTTGGTCTGGCCGATGAAGTCGGCCAGGGTGCAGTCGGAAAGATCGGTCCTGGTCAGGGTAAAGGGCGGGGCCTGGCTGTTGATGGCAGGAAGTTCGCCAACGGTCCGGATCGGGCTGCCTTGCAGGGTAAGGTGTGCCATGCTGTAGCTCCTGGTCGTGCAAAAGGATGAAGAGTTCCGCTTCCGGAAAAAAGCATTCGCAGATAGTTATCTAATTTTTATCATTTAGGAAAGTATATTTGCAATACAGCGAAAAAAAACGGCATCATCAGGTCGAGTTGAGCGGAAAAGCGAGGATTTTTCTGGAACCTGAGGGCGATTAGAGCTACAGGGAATTGATGAAGAAACAATGTGGGACCTGCGGCGGAACCGGCCAGATTGGGTATTTCCAGGGAGAAAGCCGGTTTCTTCTCACTTGGGAGGAATGTCCCCGCTGCTGCGGCACAGGCATGAACGAAACCCCGGTTGGTAGCCAGGAGAAGGAAAGAAAACCAGGGCCGCGGACCAGGAAAAAGTCCGGCGGAAAACGGCGGAGGTGAAATACGCCTCGCTCAGGCCGATCCCGCCAGAACAGAAAGGGCCGCCTTGAGCTGCTGCACGGTGAGTTGACCCGGCGCGGTCGCCTGGCTGGCATCCAAGGCAGCGTAGGTCATAAAGCCGCCCAGGAGAAGGGTGACGATCCGGCTTATCCTGCCTGCCTCGCCCATGCAGAAAGCGATCAGGGGGAAATTGCGCGTCCTCGCCTCGCACTGCAGGTGCAGCACCCTGAGCACATCCAGGTGATCGTGGGCCAGGGTGACGATCTTGCCGATATGTGCGCCGCTTTGCACCTGTTCCCGGAGAATGGCCGAGAGCTGAGGAGCATCCGGGGTCCGGGCAAAATCATGGTGGGAGATGATCAACCGGGTGGCGGAACCCCGGACCTTGTCCAGCAGGCACCGGCGCAGGGAAAGATCGGCGCGCAGTTCCAGATCGACAAAGGCTGCCCGGCAGCGGACCGCTGCAAGCAGCGGTTCGATACGTTTCTCTTCCTGGCCTTCGAAGGCGCCGCCTTCCCAGGCCGGCCGGTTGGTAAAGAGCAGGGGCCGCAAGATCTGGCGGCAGAGTCCGGCGATATCTGGTTGCCGCATGGCGTCCAGGCGGATCTCCACCACATCGACATCGGGCAAGAGAGGCTGGGCCGCCCGGACTGCCGCCAGGGTGTCCGGGAGCGCCACAGCAATGCAAATATTGCCGGCAGGTCTTGCTGTCGTTGGTTGCACGGTCATCGGTCAATCCACCTGCAGGCTGCCGATCACCTGCCCGATCGAGGTCAGTTCCCTTTCCTGCAGGTAGGCGGTGAGCCCGTCCACGATCTCCTCCGTCGCGGTGGGTTGATAGAAATTGGCGGTGCCGACCTGGATCGCCGTGGCCCCGGCAACAAGAAATTCCAGAGCATCCTCGCTGGTGGTGATCCCGCCGATGCCGATCACCGGGATAGAGACCACTTTGGCCACCTGCCAGACCATGCGCAGGGCCACCGGCTTGATCGCCGGCCCGGAGAGGCCGCCGACGACATTGGCCAGGCGGGGTCTTCTGGTGCGCACATCGATGGCCATGCCCAGCAGTGTGTTGATCAGGGAGAGGCCGTCGGCGCCGGCATCGGCCACGGCCCGGGCAATGACCGTGATGTCCGTCACGTTGGGCGAAAGCTTGACGATCACCGGCAGGGCTGTTGCCTGGCGGACGGCCGTGGTAACAGCCGCCGCCATCTCGGGGACGGTGCCAAAGGCCACCCCCCCTTTTTTGACATTGGGGCAGGAGATATTGACCTCAAGGGCAGAGATGCCCTCCACTGTCGCCAGCCGGCCGGCCAATCGGGCATAGTCGTCGATGCTGTCGCCCAGGATGTTGACGATCACCGGGGTTGTGACTTGCCTCAGCCAAGGCAGCTTTTCGCTGATGAACCGCTCCACCCCGACATTTTCCAGGCCGATGGCATTGAGCATGCCGCAGGCGGTTTCGAAGATGCGGGGCGGCGGGTTGCCCGGACGCGGCAGGAGCGAGATGCCTTTGACGATGATCGCCCCCAGGCGGTTGAGGTCCACCAGGGAGGCGAATTCCCGGCCGTAGCCGAAGGTGCCCGAGGCGGTGCACACCGGGTTGCGCAGGGTGAGTCCACCGATGCGGACCCGGAGGTCCGGCGTGGGCGTTGCTGAAGTTACCGGCTCCATGCCACCTCCTCGGCGGAAAACACCGGCCCGTCCTTGCAGACATGGCGATAGCCGCCGCTGCTTGCCGGAAAGGTACAGCCCAGGCAGGCACCCAGGCCGCAGGCCATGTGGGTCTCCAGCGAGACCTGGCAGGCCACTCCGGCCCCCCTGCACTTGGCGGCCACCGTGCGCATCATCGGCAGGGGACCGCAGACATAGACCTGTCTGACCTCTGTCAGGAGTGCATCCAGCAGATCGGTGACAAAACCCTGGTGGCCAAGGCTGCCGTCATCGGTGGCGGTGAGCACCGGATAGCCGAGTTCGGTGAATTCCTGGGCCAGCAGCATCAGTTCGGCCTGGGTCTGCGCCCCGAGCAGGACCGGTGGGTTGGCGTGGCTGCTACCTGCGGCCAGGAGCTGATGCGCGAGAAAATAGAGGGGCGCAATGCCCATGCCGCCGCCGATCAGGCAATGAGGGCCGGTCTTATCCGGGTAAAAGCCGCGGCCAAGCGGTCCGATGACATCCAGGCTGCTGCCCGGCGCGGCAGTGGCCAGGAGCCTGGTTCCTTTGCCGATCACCTTGAAGAGGACGGCCAGCCCGCCTTCCGCCGTGACCTTGTGGATGGAAAACGGCCGGCGCAGCAGCGGGTCCAGGGTCTCGCCAGCGCGGACCATGACAAACTGGCCGGGCTTGGCGGCGGCTGCGATCCGGGGACAATGCAGGGTCAGGCGGACCACGTCGGCGGTCAGCTGCTCCCGGGTCAAGACGGGTGATTTTTCCTGGAATTCAGACATGGAACGCGCTACAAGGAGAAGATATAATCAGGTTGTTGAGCTTGCAGCCGTTCCGCAACGGCCGGCCCTGCAAAGGAGAAGATGTGCCGATGATGGACATGGAGTTGATTTTGCACATTGCCAGTTTTGTCTTCGGGGCTGTGGTCGGCAGCTTTCTCAACGTGGTCATTTTCAGGCTCCCTGCCGAAGGCGAGTCCATCGTCTATCCGGCGTCCCGCTGCCCCGCGTGCAGCACGCCGATTCGCTGGTGCGACAATATCCCGATCGTCAGCTTCCTTCTCCTGCGGGGGAGATGCCGGGCCTGCCGCGGGACCATTTCCCTGCAGTATCCCCTGGTGGAGCTCTGCATGGCCCTGCTTTCCCTGGCGTTATACACCAAGTTTGCCCTCTCCTTCGAGTTTTTTTTCTATTTTCTCTTCCTTGCCGCCCTGCTGGTCATTATTTTCATTGATATCCGCCTCCAGATCATCCCCGATGCGATCAGCCTGCCGGGCATCCTTATCGGCTTTGCCGGCTCCTTTGCCGCTTCCGGACTGACCTGGCAGCAGTCCGGCCTGGGCATCCTCCTGGGCGGCGGCATACTGTATGCCGTGGCCGCGGGGTATTATCTGCTGACCAGGCGGGAGGGAATGGGCGGCGGCGACATCAAGCTCCTGGGGATGATCGGCGCCTTCCTCGGCGTGCAGAGCCTGCTCTTTGTGGTCTTCGCCAGCTCGCTGACCGGCAGCGTGGTCGGGATCCTGGCCATGCTCAAGCAGGGCAAGGGCGGCAAGACACGGATCCCCTATGGTCCCTTTCTCGCCCTGGGCGCCATGCTGTTTCTCTTTTTCCAGGACGACATCTTCCGCCTCTGGCAATGGTACCTGACCAGGGGCATCTGAGACAATGATGCACAGATGAGGAGGCATGACCATGAGTGAAGCAAGCTGCCCCCTGCCGTCCCCCGGTCGGCCGGAAATCGAGACCGTGTTCCTCCATCCTGACAAGAGGGTGGCGGAGTATCAGGAAGCCATGGCGCTGGCCAAGGCTGAAGCAGAAAAACGGCTGGGCGAAAATATGCTCATCTCCTGGTACGACCGGGACCGGGATTACGAGTCCCCGCCCAATACAACGGAATGCCCGGGTGACTGCGAGAAGAACGGCTATATTCTCTATGCCAGGAGCCATGGGGCGACCCTCAAGGTCGATATCGAGGACGGAAGATTTGTCTTTTTCTTTACCCCTGTGGAGTGGTGAAACGAGGAGCCGATATAACTCGGAAAGGCCCGATTATCGCTTTACGGCGTGCCATGCTCCAGGGACATCCGAACCAGGACGATACCGCGCTCACCGGCCGGGCCACCCAGCTGATGAGCAAGGTGATCAGCCGGGAGTTGCGCTATCAGAAGGAGGATATCGTCGAACTCGACCTGGCCTATGCGATCACCATCCACAAGTCGCAGGGCAGCGAGTACCGGGCGGTGATCATTCCGATCCTCAGCCAGCATTCAAGATGCTCTACCAAAACCTCATCTACACCGGCCTGACCCGGGCCCGGAAAATGGCCGTGTTCGTCGGCACCCGCAAGGCCCTGGGGAATATCGCTTGCAATATTGTAAATTGGAAGTATATATTCCAATATGCAAACATTCATCGACAGGACCGTCACGGAGCAGGTTTTCCGGCGGCTCAAGCAGATGCCGGCGGTCGCCCTGTTGGGGCCGAGGCAATGCGGCAAATCGACACTGGCAAAACGTGTTATCGCGGCACTGGACGGCGCTGTTTACCTTGATTTGGAAAAGACCTCCGACCTGAACAAACTGCGGGACCCGGAGGCCTTCTTTTCTCTCAATCGCGATAAACTTGTCTGCCTTGATGAAATCCAGCGGATTCCGGAGCTGTTTGCCCCGCTGCGGGCAATTATCGATGACCAGGACCGGAACGGACAACTGCTCATCCTTGGTTCCGCCTCAAGGGATCTGATCCGGCAGAGCAGTGAAAGTCTGGCGGGAAGAATCAGCTACCTGGAATTAACCCCCTTACAGCTCAAAGAGGTCGGGGAGGACAATCTCCGTCTTCTCTGGCTGCAAGGCGGTTACCCGAGGAGCTATCTTGCCGGCCGTGAAGCAAGCTTCGTTTGGCGGCAAGATTTCATCAGGACCTTCCTGGAACGCGACATCCCGCAACTCGGTTTCAACATTCCGGCCAGGTCGATGGAGCGGCTGTGGCGCATGTGCGCCCATAGCCACGGTCAGATGCTGAATGCCTCGAAGATAGGAGCAGCCCTGGGTGTCAGCCATCATACTGTACGCTCATATATGGACATCCTGGCCGAGACCTTTCTCCTGCGTCTTCTGCCGCCCTATGAAGCCAATAGTAAAAAGAGACTGATCAAGTCGCCCAAAATCTTCATCCGCGATTCCGGGCTCCTCCACGCCCTGCTCGATATCCCGTCCCAGAACGATCTTCTCGGCCACCCTGTGTACGGCGCCTCCTGGGAAGGGTTCGTTATCGAGTCCGTCATCGCCGCAACCCCGGATTGGCGGCATTTTTTTTACAGAACCGCCACCGGGGTTGAACTGGATCTGGTGATTGAAAAAGGCTCCAGAACCATAGGAATCGAATGCAAGGCGAACACCGCGCCGAACCCGGCGAAAGGTTTTCGCCAGGCCTTGCGAGACTTAAACATTGCCGAGGCCTACATAGTTGCCCCGGTTGCAAATTCCTATCCTATTGAGCAGGGAATCCAGGTGGTTCCAGTGTTGGATCTTCTTGCCAAAATACAAAAGACTTCCGCTTGACATCGAATACTTCATCGAAACTTCGATGCAAAACCTTTCCGTGCATTCCGTGGTTAATAATAAGCATACAACACCATCTCCATGACCGCATTCCGGTGATCGATCTCTTTGCCGGCCCTGGTGGCCTCGCCGAGGGGTTTTCCGCCTTCCGTGCTGAGGACGGGAATTCCTTCAGGATATCTCTGTCTGTTGAAAAGGATCCGTATGCCCACCGCACTTTGGAGTTGAGAAACTTTTTCAGACAGTTTCGCCCTAAGAAGGTTCCGGAAGAATATTATTCATATCTCAGAAAAGAACTCACCCGTGAGCAGTTATTCTCTGCATGGCCAGAAGAAGCAGAGAGGGCAAGGCAGGAATCCTGGCGAGCTGAACTTGGATCAGAAAAACTTTCCGATGACGCTGTTAATGAAAGAATAGAAAAAGCCCTTGGTGGTTCTGAGAAATGGGTCCTGATTGGCGGGCCATTATGTCAAGTATACTCAGGAGTGGTGAAAATAAGGTATGCCGGAAACTGAAATATTATGAGCAATAGTCGTTGGACTCGCGATCAACTCAAATTAGCCTTTTATCTCTATTGTCAGCTTCCGTTTGGCAGGCTGCATAGTCGTAACCCTGAAGTCGTTGAACTTGCTCAACTCATCGGTCGTACACCATCTGCTGTAGCGATGAAGCTTGTCAATTTCGCGAGTATTGATCCGGCAATAACTTCAACTGGTCGTGCCGGTTTAGGGAACGCCTCATCGTTGGATCGAGAGATATGGGCGGAATTTCATGCCGACTGGGAAGGCCTTGCTGTGCAATGCAATCGTTTGAGGATTGCGATAGAGAAGGAAAAAGGGCTGCGCCTGCCAACGAATTTCAGCATGGATGAAACCGAGGCAATGGAAGATTTTACCGGTGAAACACGCCAAGTTATTACCGAACAGCGGCTCAAACAGCAATTCTTTCGCAGAGCCGTGATGAGTAGCTACCGAGGCCGTTGCTGCATGTCAGGATTATCGGAGCCGCGCCTCCTTCTTGCAAGTCACATCGTGCCGTGGAGCAAAGACAAAGCCAATCGCTTGAACCCAAGCAACGGGCTCTGTCTATCGGCGCTGCATGACCGTGCCTTCGACAGAGGCTTGATCACGCTGGCCGATGATTTTACCGTCATTGTCTCCAGGCAGCTGCTTGCAAATGATAACGAATTGGTGCGGTCTGCCATAGCAGTGCTCCATGGCAGGCCGATCGAATTGCCGGAGCGATTTCGTCCAGGCAACGAATTTATCGCTCGCCATCGAACCGAGATATTTGAACGTGTTGCCGTACCAGGCATACATGGAGAAGGCTAACGTCATAAAAAACATTTGCCTAACACGGCCATGGATATCGTATCGAAAAGCACTAGAAGCAGGATGATGGCCTCGGTGAGAGCAAAGAACACGAAGCCGGAAATAATGGCCGTACCCTCCTTCATCGTCTCGGTTATCGATTTCGCCTGCACAGAAAGGACTTGCCGGGCAACCCCGACATTGTCCCTATGTTGAGGCAAAGGATATGGGAAATCAGAAAGATTACGCTTTCCAGACTTCGGACGGCAAATGCCTCGAATGGATGGCCGACTTGAAAACAGGAAAGGCACAAAGCATCGTTAGCCAGCTGGCAGCCCGAATTCACACGTGGGGATTGACGAATTCGAATGGTTGCGCCTCCATGGACCACGACCCGCCTAAACTACCGATTACCTCCGTTGGTGTGGCAACTCATAATTTAGGAAACATAATACTTAACTGTTTTCTCCGGAAGTTCCAAGCCTGGCGACAGCAGAGCGGAAAGGCTTGGACTTTCTCAGCCCAATGACTGTGCAAAAAGCAAGTTGAACTTCCGATTTGCACAACAAGAAAATCCTGGAACCCGAGTTCTAGTTGTTTTCAATTTCAGCACCCAAGAGATGGTGGACGCCCTTGAGCTGAAGGGTATCTCCACGGTGTTGGAAAGCGCTCTCTGCAAGGTACAGGCGCGGAACAGGAGAAACGTAAACGACAGAACTGCGGCCGGATAGTGGAACTGATGCTTGACCGATATCATTTCAACGACGAGGAACCGGCAATTGCCGATCGGTCCGGCATCCGACCCCCAAGCCTACCGGCGCGATCGGCGCAAAGACCAATTGCTCCAGGAAAACAGCTATTTCGTCCTGCGCTTTCTCGCCGAGGATGCGGGGAAATTCCTTGATGAGGTGCTTGACGCAATATTGCGGGCACTGGTGCATCGAGGAAGAGCGAAGTGAGCACCACCTTTAATTGCTCAAGCGGACGGGCAGGAATGGTCCTGGCATGCGAAATGTTTAGGTTGCTCAGGGCCGGGCGATAGTGGTGTCGAAATTCAGGAGATGCAGCTCTGTTCCGCCTTCGGCAAGTTCCTTGCCGATCATTTTGCCGAAGAGCCTGGCCTCCTTGATTTGCATGGTGGTATGACCATACTTCCGATACTTGCCGGCAAGCCATGATTTTTTTTCCGGGATCCCCCCCGCCAGTTTGAGGAACACGCCGATGGTCCTCCACGGCTCGGGATTGGGGTGGGAGAAGACCATGACATTGGGCACCATGGCCCCGCAGCGGCGCAGGAGGAATTTCAGCCCCCACCAGTGCACCCGCCAGTAGCCGCGGCAGGAGATGAGCGGCAGCACAAACTTGTCCCGGAACAGACGCTGCCCATCGCGATCAATAAGCGAGAGAACAGGACCGCTGGGGTTATAGGACCAGGTGGGGCCAGCGAGAATGAGCAGATCGTAGTGGTCGAAACTGACGGGAGCCAGAGGTTCGATCGGTATGCGCTTGCGCAGAAATGTCTCCAGCATCATCCGGACGGTGCCGCTCACCGTGCCGACGGGAAAGCGCAGGGACTGCACCGGAACAAGCCGTTCCCAGACAATGCACATGCCTTCCTTTTCCAGACCTGAGCACAAGGCCTGCACGAGATTGTTGGTCTGGCTGGAGAAGGAATAAGAAACAACCAGGACATTTGTCCCGGTATCGGTCGGAGCTTCCATGTGCGGGGTTGTCATTCCAATAGGGCTTCGTCTTTATGGGTGGACGCTTTATAGCATACCCCGCGCACAAAAAAAAGCCCCCGGTCAGGAGTTGACCGGGGGCCTGGAGAACAGCGCTGGAACAGTTTTTACGCTTCGACTTCGTGCTCCACCCCGACGGCGATCTTGTACAGCACGGTCAGGATGAAGAAGCCGGTGCACCATACGGCAATGGTGATCATGATTTCATTCAGGGTCGGGTAGTACTCGACGATCTCCTCCAGCGGCGTGGGGAGGAAGCCGGCCAGCACAAAGCCGATGCCCTTGTCGAGCCACAGGCCGATGAACATGGAAGCGGAGCCGATGGCCAGCCAGAAGTCGTTGCGGCGGGTCTGGGGAATCGCCATCAGGGTGTAGCCGGTAAGGGTCAGCACGACAAAACCCCACATGAAGGGCACCAGGTTGTTGTAGACGTGTCCATGGTGCTCAAGGCCGAAGAACAGGTACTGCAGGGTATGCATGTGGCCCGGAATCTGGCTGTAATAGCCGACAAAGAACTCCAGCATGACAAAGAAGGCGTTGATCAGCGCGGCGTAGAGGATGATGGTCACCATCTTGTCGGTGGCCTCGCGGCCGGCGTCAAAATGGGCTACCCGCTTGAGGATCAGGCTGACCAGGACAATCAGGGCCGGTCCTGCTGCGAAGGCGGATGCCAGGAAGCGGGGGGCGATGATCGCGGAGAGCCAGAAATGCCGTCCCGGCAGACCGCAGTAGAGCATGGCGGTGACCGTATGGATCGAGATGGCAAAGGGAATGGAGAGATAGACAAAGAAATAGATCCATTTCGGCGGATGGATCTGCTTTCGCTCGGCGGTGAGGATCACCCAGCCGCAGAGGATGTTCAGGAACAGGTAGCCGTTGAGGACGATCATGTCATAGAACAGCATGGAGTTCGGTGTCGGGTGAAACACCACGTTCAGCATCCGGGTGGGCTGACCGAGGTCGGCGACGATGAACAGCAGGCACATGATGATGGCGGAGATGGCCAGGAATTCACCGAGGATGGTGATCCGGCCGAACACCTTGTAGTTGTGCACGTAGTAGGGCAGAACCAGCATTACACCTCCCGCGGCCACGCCGACCAGGAAGGTGAAATTGGAGATGTACAGACCCCAGGATACATCACGGCTCATGCCGGTGAGACCGAGACCATACATGTACTGCCTGATATAACAGAGCGCGCCAATGGCCATGAATGTGGCAAGAAACCCCAGCCATATCCAGTAGTTGTTGTTTCCTTTCAGTGCTTTTTCAAACATGGCGACCTCATATGATATAAAAGACTGATGGTTTGGTCCCGAGAGAAGGCTTCCGCTGCACTGTGTAGTTCTGTTTCAGCACCTGTCTGATCTCGGAATTGGGATCGTTCAGGTCGCCGAAGAACATGCCCTGGCTTCTGCTTGCAGCGGCTACGCAGGCCGGTTGCTCACCCCGGCCAAGCCGTTCCACGCAGAAGTTGCATTTTTCGACGACACCGCGCATGCGGGTAGGAAAGAGGCGGTTGATGTTTTTGACATCAAGTCCACCCTTGGGGTCCCGGGGATCAAGCCAGTTGAAGGAGCGGGAGCCATAGGGGCAGGCGGCCATGCAGAAGCGGCAGCCGATGCAGCGGTGGTAATCCATGGCCACAACCCCGTGCTTGTCCTTGAAGGTGGCCTTGGTCGGACAGGCGCGGACGCACGGCGGGTTGGCGCAGTGATTGCACAGGACCAGCACCTGATTTCTCTCCATTTCCTCGTTGAGGTGGTGGTGGCTGTTGTCCGGGAAGGCGTTTTCATACCCGGTCAGCCAGATCCACTTGATCTCATCCTTGCGGTCAGGAAACTGCGGGATGTTGTGCACCTGGTTGCAGGCCCTGATGCACTCCTCGGCCAGGCCCCGCTGGGCAATGAATTTTCGCACGTCAATGACCATGCCGTACTGCTTGCCGGTAGGAACCGCTTCCTGGCCATGACCTGCCGGGGTCTCCATCGCGCCGTGGCCGCTGCTTCCCTTTTCTGCTGAAGCGGCAGCTGTCAGCGGGGTCGTACCGGAGACCAGACGATCGACCACTGCCGGAGCACCAAGACCAGCCAGGGTGGAGATGCCGGCAATTTTGAGGAATTCTCTTCTCTGTTTGTCCATCAGTTTACATCCTCCTTGGTAGCTCACTCAACAGGAGCCAGATGGCAGTCCCAACAGTATGGGGTCACAGCCGCGTAGGTATGGCATTCGTCACAGAATTTCTTCTTGCTGACGTGACATTCCATACAGGTGTTCTGCAGGCTCTTCTGGTACATTTTTCCTTCCACAGCAATAAAAGAACGGTCTTCGTCGCGGAGCACCTCGTCACGCCACTGGTTCAGCATCTTCATATGGTTAGGGCGGATCTCCTCCAGCGGCAGCACGCACAGCCTATTGTACTTGGGCATTTCCGTCTTGGGCACTTCCCCGGCATCACCGTGGTTGTACCAGATGGGAAATGTGATGAGCAGGACAAAGATGATCAGTCCCGGTATAATCTTGCCACTATCGTACATCACTGTTCCTCCACTTATGCCAGAGAATTAGAGTAAAGTCCGCAGACCGTCGGTCAGTTCCTGCCGCTGTTCACCTTCCATGACGAGCGAATTGGCCACCAGCTCGGACAGCCCGGCCACCCGGACTTCCGGTACCCAGTAATTCATGAGGGAGGTCAGGGTTGCCCGGTCAATGGCGCAGACGCAGGCAAGGGTGTTGACCCCGTGCTTGTCGTGCACATATTTGACGGAATTTGCCCGCGGTAAGCCGGAGCGCATCCTGAGCTCCATGATTTCATCGGTGTTGAGGCCGGTGCCGGATCCGCAGCAGTACGTCTGTTCGCGAATGCAGTTTTCCGGCATTTCGTGCCACCTGTTGACCACATGATCCAGGATGTAGCGCGGTTCCTCCAGCAACCCCATGGCCCGGGCCGGGTTGCAGGAGTCATGCCAGGTCGGGATGACATGGTCGTTGCGGCTCTTGTCGATGTTCAGCTTGCCATGCTTGATCAGGTCAGCCGTGAATTCGCTGATATGGACCATCTTGGTCGATGCGGTGTTGTCGAACATCGTGCCGGTGATCGGTGATTTCGGCACCTCGAGAAAGTCCGCCGGGCCGTTCATGGTGTCCATGTACTGGTGCAGCACGCGCCACATGTGACCGCATTCGCCGCCGATGATGTATTTGACGCCCAGCCGCTTGGCCTCGGCGTACATCTTGGCGTTCAGTTTCTTCATCACTTCGTTGCTGGTGAACAGGCCGAAGTTGCCGCCCTCGGAGGCATAGGTCGACCAGGTGTAGTCCAGGCCGATGTGGTGGAAGAGCAGCAGGTAGCCCATGGCTGTGTAGAGGCCAGGCTCGGCAAATACATCCGCTGAGGGGGTAATGAAGAGGATCTCGGCTCCCTTGCGGTTGAAAGTAGGCTCCACTTTGACACCGGTCAGATTTTCGATGTCATCGCACAGGAAGCTGACGTTGTCTTTAAAGGTGTGGGGCTGCAGACCCATATGGTTGCCGGTCCGGTTGGAGTTGGAAACCGGCTCCAGGATCCAATTGATCCCGACCCCGACAAGATGCAGCAGTTCCCTGAGCATCATGGTGACTTCGGCGGTATCTATGCCGTAGGGGCAGTAGACCGAGCAGCGGCGGCACTCGGTGCACTGGTAGGAATACATGAACCATTCCTTGATCACGCCGACGGTCATCTCCCTGGCACCGGCCATTTTGCCAAAAATTTTACCGGCCAGGGTGAAGTCGTTGCGGTAGATCGACCGGAGCAGTTCCGCCCGCATGACCGGCATGTTTTTCGGGTCACCGGTGCCGAGGAAGAAGTGGCACTTGTCGGCGCAGGCCCCGCAGCGGACGCAGCAGTCCATGAAGATCTTCAGGGAGCGAAACTTGTCCAGCCGCTCCCGCAGGCCGTCGATGATGATCTCCTTCCAGTTTTCCGGAAGCTTCCAATCGTCATCCAGCGGCGACCATTCACGGGCATTGGGAAAGTGCAAACCCTGCTGTTTGTTCAGGTAGTTGACTATGTCAACCTTGGCAGGATAGGCAAAGTTACCGGGCTTGAATACCGCCGGCACGTCCATCCAGTCCATGGTCGGATAGGAACCGGTCATCAGCGAGGGACCCTGGGCAACACTCTTTGCTAATTTGTCAACCTTTACTATTGCCATAGCTATTTCCTTCTCAGCTTATATCCATGCCGGACTATCAGTCGGCTTTTGAGGGCAACTCTTTTTCCACCGGTATATCGTTATTGACCATGAACTCCCTGAATTCATCCTCGTATCCGGCGTATGAATGCGGTTTGATATCGGGGTTCCATGGGTTGATATGCCGCCGAATCCGGGTGTCATTGGCCATATTCCTGGTGGGGCTGAGGAAAACGCCGCCCAGGTGCATCAGCTTGCTGTAGGGGAAATAGGCGAGCAGCACGCTGACCAGGAAAAGGTGGATATAGAAGATCGAGCTGATCTCGGAAAGGATAACGGGCTGGAAGGTAACCAGTCCGACAGCCAGGCGTTTAATGGACACTATATCCACGTCGGTGCGCAGGAAGAAGCGCATGAGAATGCCGGTTGCCGCAATGCCGAAGATGAGAAAGAGGGGGAAGTAGTCGTTGGCCAGGGAAAGGTATCTGACCTGGCGGTTGATCAGGCGCCGGCCGAAAAGCAGGAGCAGCCCAAGGACGAGAGTTACATCGGTCATATACAGGGTCGGCGCGCCGATCTGCAGGATGCTGTCAATATATTCCACCACCAGGATGGGTCCGGGCACCGGATCAAGGAACAGGCGCATGTGGCGCAGGACGATGACCAGAAAGCTGTAATGAAAGAGGATGCCGAAGAGCCACAGCCACTTGCTTGACTCGTAGGTCAGCTTCGGCCCGTCATGGATCTCCGCCTTGGTGTTGCGCCAGAGAGAACGGAACAGAACGATTTCCAGGAACATCCTGGCCACTACCTGCGAGGTGGTGTGCGGGGCCTCCAGTTTGTCATGCTTGATCCAGGGCAACGAATACTGCTGGCCGCAGGTGGTTGGGATCTTGAACGGGACCGGCGACTTGGCCCAGTGCACGACCCGGTAGCAGAATCCGATTATGAATGTGGCAATGGCCGCATAGGGGACCAGCACACCGAACAGATACTCCATACCGGGGATCTTGGACCCGATCCATGAAATGAGTACCAAGGCAATGACTGCCGCCATCGGGAAGATATACTTCATTGATCACTCCCTCGCTTCGAATTGAACAATTACGCGCAACCCATGTTGCTGAAAGGCCAAGTTTCCCGGCGGACCCCTCTTCCGCCGGCATCTGGATGGGCAGGTGGGGCCGTCCAGATTATATACATCGATCAGTTGATATTATCCGGTCCCTTCTTCCTTTCCCGCAGGAGCGAGGATACGCAGGGGGTATCCGTCAAAATGTAACTGCCGCTTTTCAGTTCCTGGACTCGCACCTGATGCAACTGTTCCCGGCATGTTGTGTAGATATCGAAGGCCGCCAGCGCAACCCGCTCAATTTCACACTCCAGTTTGGCAAGGTCCTGGATCAGGGAACTGGTTTTTTTGTCATCGGCCAGCACCTGGCGGACCACCCATTTCAGTTCAAGAAAGGGGACAACCGCCTGGGACGGGGTGAAATCCTGAACAGCCCTGATCCTGACGACCTGATCCAGCGCCGTGGTGTAATCTTCCGGGGCAGCCTCCTGGAGCAGGAGCTCAAAGACCGTGGTGAGGCCGGCCCGAATATTGGCACCGACGGGGTTGGCGATATGATCCTGCGAACGCTTGAAGAAATCTGAGGAGGTATAACTGTTCAGCGTCCTGTCTATCCAGATAGACAGGATCTGTTTTTTCTTTTCCTGCAGCGCCTCGGACAGTTTCATTGCCCTGAATTAGATCGAGAATAATTATCGTAAAATGAATGGCGATTCATGCATTGGGAACCTCTATCATGCCTGAAATATCTTTTCAACAAAAAAAGATAACAACTTCAGGGTGTGGCACCGAGGGTTTTTGTATCCAGGGCAAGTTCGGAAATAAGGAAGACAGCCAATTGGACATAGGGGTCTTTGCCCAGCTGTTCGCGGAGCGGAGGGGGGGTGCCGCCCGGGACGGAATAGCGGCCGGCACCCAGCTCGGCAAGGAAGGGCTCAGACTGCTCTGTATTTTCAGCAAGGGCTGCCAGCTCGCGTCGTTCTTTTTCAATGCCCGCGAGGTATACGGCCAGGTTGGTGGCTTCAGACCGCTCCTTGGCCTTGGCCGTTTTTTTTCTGATCTTGTCGAAATCAGGGGTCGAGGCAACCCATGGCCCGCTTATCCTGCGGGCGGCCTCTGCGTTGAGGGGATTTTTCGTCCAGGGCGTAAAATCTACCTCCCCGACCTTATCCCAGGGCAGCGAGTAGTCAAGGTGTTTTTCACCGCTTTTGAGATAGTCGAGGATCGTGGGAACGACGATGTCCGGCTCGATACCCTTGTACTGGGTCGATTCGCCATTGATCCGGTAAAATTTCTGGATGGTTACCTTGAGGGCCCCCATGTCTTCGTAGGTTTTTCGATGAAGAAGGGGAAGGTTCCGGTTCATGTCGACAATGGACTGGACCGTGCCCTTGCCGTGGGTGTGATCGCCGCCCACCACCAGCGCCCGGCCATAGTCCTGAAGGGCTGCGGCAAGGATTTCCGAGGCGGAGGCGGAAAACTTGTTGACGAGCACGATAACCGGTCCTTCGTAGAGGACATTTTTGTCGGTATCCTCCAGGATCTTGATTTCGCCCTGGGCATTTTTTACCTGGACAACCGGCCCGCCCGGAAGGAAGAGGCCGGAAATGGCGACCGCATCGCTCAAGGAGCCGCCGCCGTTGTCGCGCAGGTCAAGGATGACGCCGCCCACCTTGTCTTGGGTCAGGTTGTAGAGTTCGTGGCGGAAATCGTCCGTTACATTGCGGGCCTTGCTGGCTGGGCCGGTGGCCTCGAAATCACGGTAAAAGCTCGGTATGCGGATATAGCCGATTTTGTTGCCCCGGCCGTCGTCCAGCACATCGGACTTGACATAGGTTTCTTCGATCTGGACGACATCGCGGGTGATGGGGATGACCTTTTTCGCGCCGTCCGGCTTGAGGACCGTGAGGATGATTTCTGAGCCCTTGGGGCCCCGGATGAAACTGACGGCATCCCTGATCCGCATCTCGGACATGTCCACCGGTTCTTTCCCCCTTTCCCCCGCAGCGAGAATGGTGTCCTCGGCCTTCAGTTCTCCCTGGCGCTCTGCCGCACTGCCGGGGATGATGCGGACCACCTTGATGTAGCCGTCCTCTTCCCTGAGCAGAGCGCCGATTCCTTCCAGGGAGCCGCTCATCTGGATGTCGAAATCCTCCTTGCTGGTGGGGGCCATGTAGTTGGTATGCGGGTCATAGGCCCGGGCCACCGCGTCAAAGAAGCGATCATAATGATCTTGCTTGGTTTCTGCGAGGAGGCGACCCAGGTAGCGCCCGTTTTTATCGCGCACCTTATCCAGGGCCTTGGCCCAGAGGTCGGGATCTAGCGTCTCGGCGGGGGGCGGGGTGGCTGGCTCGGCTGGTTCTTGTGCCGTGGTCCCGTTCTTTTTCTTCTGTTCCTGCTTCTGCAGGTCGAGATAGGTTTCCAGGGCCTCCATTTTCAGGATGCGGCGCCACCTTTCCCTCAGTTCGGCAAGGTCGGCGGCATATTCGATTTTCTTGGGGTCGAATTCCAGGTAGTCCTGCTGGTTGGGGTCAAAGCCAGCGGCCAACAGTTCCTTGGTCAGGTCCATGACCTCGGTGACCCGCTTGTTGAACAAAACAATCCCTTCGTTCGGCAGGATTACCTTGCCCCGGCGCAGCTCATCGTCGATCTGGTCGGCATAGAGCTGCAGTCTGGCCACATCCTCCCTGAGCAGAAACCGCTTCCTGGGATCGAGCTGGCGCAGGTAGAGATCGTAGGCGGCGGGGGCAATATCGTCCAGGGACTTGTGGGCATAATGCTGGGCGGAGAGCTGTTGGCTCAGCATGGAGGCGATAAGACGGTTACGGTCGGCATCGAACTGGGTGGGCATGGCCTTGCCGTGCACCGGTGCTGACAGGGTGAGAAGGGCCAGCCAGGTGACAAGGACACGCAGGAAAATCATAGTTGCTCCGTCAAACTTCTCAGGCCGGGAAAGGTGGTTTCCCGCTGATCATCGTAAAAAGAGTTGCGGCGCACACACAGGGCGGTCGTGTTTCAGGAAGCCCTGGCGGCCTGGAATATTGCGAATTGACATCTGTCTTTATTCGCGATAAATTATCATTTTTTTAGAAAAAATGAAATACCGATTCATGCCTCTAAATAATATTTTTATGGAGACAGACCATGGCACAGACGGTAAAAGCAATCGCGGAAAGTATCAACATCATGGGGAAAAGAAGCGGGGGAGCGATGAAGGAGCGCAATCCCGGCCCGGTCCAGGAAATGGCACGGGAGGAGGCCAGCGCCGGTGCCGCCTATCTTGACCTGAATATCGGCCCTGCCCGCAAGGACGGCACGGAGCTGATGCCCTGGGTGGTGAACACGGTGCAGTCCGTGGTGGATACCCCGCTCTGTCTGGACACGACCAATACCGATGCCATGACCGCAGGTTTTCAGGTTGTCAGGAAAAAGACCCAGGCGATTATGAACTCCATCTCGGCCCAGCCGGAGAGAATGGAAAAACTGATTCCGGTGGCCGCTGCCGCCGGCTGTGATGTCATCGCCCTGCTCTGGGGACCGGACGGGATGCCCCGAGATTCCAATGAACGGGCGGCCATGGCTGTGGATCTGATGATGGCGCTCAATTCAGCCGGCATTTCCAACGAGAAGATCCTGTTCGATCCCATCGGGACCCCGATTACCCTGGGCGCCGACCAGATCAGTTCCGGTTTGGAGTTCATGATGATGCTGCCAGATATCGCCCCGGGGGCCGGTTCCACCGTCGGCCTGTCGAATGTTTCCAACGGCGTGGCCGAGCACCTGCGCAAGTATCTGGACCGGACCTATCTGATCATGCTGATGAAATACGGCATCAGCACCGCCATCGTCAATGCCTACGACAAGGAGCTGATGGCCATCTGCCGGGGCGAGCGCCAGAACCTTGTGGACCTGGTACACGGGATGATGGACGGAAACGATCCCGACCCGTCGACGCTTGCGGGCAGCTCCCTGGAGCATTACAAGACCTATAAGGCCCTGTCCGGCCAGACCGTTTTTTCCGAATCCTGGCTTGAGCTGTAGCCCTCGGCGGCGCATGGCGTGATCGATACATCGGGCCACCATATTGTCTACGGCACTCTGCGGGATGTGCTGACCGGCGAGGAGCTGCCGGACACCGACGATGAGCGGAACCGACAGCAGCTGACCCGTTGGCTGCTTGAGGAAAAAGGGTATGGCACAGGGGACCTGGAGCCACGCCTGGCCATCGACACCGAGTTCAACGGGCAGCGGGTCAGCTCGGGTATCGTGCTGACCGTCACCATCCAGGGCCGGCGACTTTTGATCATCCGTTACGCTCCAGGTTCCCTGGTCACCCGCGAACGACCGGCCATCGCCGCGGCGCGTCTTCTGGAGCCCGCCTACCGGATTCCCCTGGCCGTGGTCACCAACTGCCGGGACGCGGAACTGCTGGAGACACTGACCGGCAAGGTTCTCGCCACCGGCATGGACGCCATCCCTGACCGGGAAAGCCTGGCGACCATGGTCTCCGGCCTGGTTTTCGAACCCTTTGCCGGAGCGGACAAGAGGGACCGGGAGGCCAGGATATTGAATGTGTTTGATGTGGAAGTCTGCTGCCGGGAAGCCAAGTGTGCTCTTCCTCCCGGCGGCACGAACAAGGAATAGCACCCCTGCTGGCAACCTGCCGGCGATCAACCCGAGAAGAGCGATGAGATGAGTTATGACCACGAGCAGCCCGAACTGGAATAAATCAAGCTGGCAGAATCGTCCCGCCCTGCAGCAGCCCAAATGGCCGGACCAGAAAAAATATGACGAGGTGCTGGCGTCTCTCTCTCTCCTGCCGCCTTTGGTTTTTGCCGGAGAAATCAGGGAATTGAAGAAAATGCTGGCCAAGGCGGTGGACGGCCAGGCCTTCCTGCTCCAGGGCGGGGACTGCTCCGAGGAATTCGCCCATTGTACCGCTCCGAATATCCGCGAATCCCTGAAGGTGCTGCTGCAGATGGCGGTCATCCTGACCTATGCGGGCGGCAAGCCGGTGGTCAAGGTGGGGCGCATTGCTGGCCAGTACGCCAAGCCGCGCTCCAGCGATACCGAGATGGTCGATGGAGTCGAGCTGTCCAGCTACCGCGGGGACATGGCCAACTCCGCCGTGCCGGACCCCGTCGCCCGGATCCCCGACCCGGAGCGGATGCTCAAGGGCTACTTCCTCTCCGCCTCGACGCTGAACCTGCTGCGGGCGTTCACCCGGGGCGGTTTTGCCTCCCTGCAGCGGGTGCACGCCTGGAACCAGGAATTTGTCAAGCAGTCGCCCATGGGCCGCTCCTACGAACGACTGGCCAAGCAGCTCAGCCAGGCCCTGAATTTCATGGAAACCATCGGCATCTCCACCGACGTCCCACAGCTGAAGGAGGCCCAGTTCTTCACCTCGCACGAGGCGCTGTTCCTCGGCTATGAGGAGTCGCTTACCCGCCAGGATTCGACGACCGGCGGCTGGTATGACTGCTCGGCGCATATGCTGTGGATAGGCGACCGCACCAGGCAGCTCGACGGGGCGCACATCGAGTTTCTCCGCGGCGTGCTTAACCCGCTGGGCATGAAGATCGGCCCGATGTATGATTTGGATGACATTCTGGCCATCATCGAGAAGCTGAACCCTGATAATGAGCCGGGCCGCATCACCCTGATAACCCGCTTCGGGGCGAATGGCATCGAAAAACATCTGCCGCCGCTGATTAACGGGGTGAAGTCGGCCGGCCTGCATGTCGTCTGGAGCTGTGACCCCATGCATGCCAACACCTTCACCTCCGCCTCCGGGCGGAAGACCCGCAGTTTTGACGATATCCTCTCAGAGCTGCGCTGCTTTTTCGAACTGCACTGGTCCGAGGGAACCAATCCCGGCGGCGTGCATTTCGAGCTGACTGGAGAAAATGTCACGGAATGTATCGGCGGGGCCAGGGAACTGGCGGACGAGCACCTGGGGCTCAACTACCAGACCACCTGCGACCCCCGGCTGAACGCCGAGCAAAGCCTGGAAATGGCCTTCCAGATCGCGGAAATGATCCGCAGCTGAAAAGTATCGTTTTTTAGGTTCGTGCTCAGGAGCCAGAACTGAAGCGGCGAGAGAAAAGGCAGCCGGGGGCGACCGGTGTTCCCTTACTCGGCTTGCCCGAAAATCTCGATGATCTCCTGCCTGGTTGTGGCCAGGCGAAGCAGGCGCCGTTTTTCCGGCTGTTTGAGAAAGCGGCTGACCCGGGCCAGGTTCTGCAGATACTCCTCCGCCACGTTCAGCGGGGAGAGAATCAGAAAGAAAAAGTGCACCGGCTGGTTGTCGATGGCGTCAAAGCTGATGCCGTCCAGGCTACGGCCGAAGCAGAATAGAATCCGCGAAAGCCCCTCAACCCTGCCGTGCGGAATGGCCACCCCGTTGCCCATGCCGGTGGAGCCGATCTGTTCCCGGTCGCGCAGGACCTGGCAGATCGCCTCCAGGCTCACCTGCGGGTGTTTGCTCTGCAGCACCGCGGCGAGTTCCTGCAGCGCTCCTTCCTTGTTCCTGGCAGTCATATCCAGCAGGATATTGTCCTCCGCCAACCGTAGCACGCCGTCACTCATTGGTGATGATCTTGCGACGCCATCATTATTGATGATCTCGTAAAAAGTTATCAGAGGGGATGGCTAAGCAAAAATCCCCAAATGCAAGGCGCGCAGGTAAGCGAGCTTGCGAGACTCCGACGCCGCAGTTGGGGAGTTTTTGTGACGCCATCATTTTTTCCGACGGAACTTGACAGGCAGAATTCCGAGCTGATCACGGTATTTGGCCACGGTGCGCCGGGCAACCTGGATATTTTCCCTGGCCAGCAGGCTGGAAATCTTGTTGTCGCTGAGCGGCTGGGCCGGATTTTCCGCATGGACCAGCTGGCGAATCCGGTTTCTGATGCTCTCCGAGGCGACCGACTCGCCGCCATCCGTCGTGGCCACGGCGGTGCTGAAAAAATATTTCAGTTCATAGATGCCCTGGGGTGTGTGCGCGTACTTGTTGGAGGTCACCCGGCTGACCGTTGACTCGTGCATCTCGATGTCGTTGGCCACGTCGCGCAGGATCAGCGGCTTCAGGTGGCCTGGGCCGTTTTCGAAAAAGTCCCGCTGAAACTTGAGGATGCTCTCCATGACCTTGTAAATGGTGCGCTGCCGCTGCTGCAGGGACTTGATGAACCATTCCGCGCTGCGCTGTTTTTCCCGGAGATAGCTCGTGGATTCCTGGTTCAGGTTCCGTTTCTGCTTGAGCAGGGCCAGATACTCGTCCGAGAGCTTCAACTGGGGCAGCCCTTCGTTGTTGAGCTGGATCACATACTCGCTGTCCACCTTGAACACATAGACGTCAGGCACCACATAGTTGATCTGCTCGTTGCTGAATTCGTTGCCGGGAAAGGGGGTGAGGGCTGTAATCACGTCCATCTCCTTCTGCACGTTGCGCACTGTCTCCCCGGTCTGTCGGGCAATGAGCGTGTAATTGCGTGTTTCCAGGAGATTTATGTGGTCGCGGATAATGCGGTAGGCCAGGGAATTCTCCAAGTGCTGGCGCTTGAGCTGCAGCAGCAGCGACTCCTGGATATTGCGGGCAGCGATGCCTGGCGGGTCAAGCTCCTGGATCCGGGCGAGAATCCGCGCCGCTGTTTCCGGGGTACAGCCTGCGTCGGCGCAGATATCGGCGATCTCGACCCGCAGGAAACCATGCCGGTCCAGGTTGCCGATGATGAACAGGGCGACATCCATTTCCTGGTCATTCAGGTCGATATCCGTCAGCTGCCACTGCATGTGGGCCGAGAGGCCCGGCTGGATGGAGATGAAGTCGAACTGGGAAGGGGCGTCGGCCGCCGGGGCTTCTCGGGCAAAGGAGAAGTCGGTGTCAAAGTTGTTGCTGTAGTCGGCCCAGTTGATCTCTGCCAGGCCCGCCGGGGTATCTCCGGAAACCGGGGTGGTCACGACCGCTTCCGTTGCCTCCCCCGGCTCTTCGGCCGCAAGGGTGTCGGAAACGGTGGCCAACTGGTTCGGTTCGTCGATAACCTCTTCCAGGAGGGGGTTTTGCTCGATCTCAGCCTGGAGGGCATCGGTGAGTTCGAGGCGGTTGAGCTGCAGGAGCTTGATCGCCTGCCGCAGTTGCGGCGTCATCACCAGTTTCTGGGCAAGCTTGAGCTGTTGGCGAAGCTCCAAGGCCATCTCAGTCCCTCCGGCAGAAATACTGCCCTGGTCTGCCTGGGCGTACGGGATGCTGGTCGATGCGGTTTGGTTCGGTCCGGGTCATGGCGCTGCTACATGCTGAAGTTGTCTCCCAGGTACATCTTCCGGGCCACCTCGCTGACGATAATGTCGTCCGCCGCACCGCTGGTGAGGATCTGGCCGTTGTTGACGATATAGGCGAAATCACAGACCTGCAGGGTTTCGCGGACATTGTGGTCGGAAATCAGGACACCCAGCCCCTTTTGTTTCAGTTCCCGAATGATCTGCTGCAGGTCGGCCACGGACAAGGGATCGACCCCGGCAAAGGGCTCATCCAGGAGGATGAAGCGGGGGCGGGTAGCCAGGGCCCGCATGATTTCCACCCGCCGCCGCTCGCCGCCGGAAAGGGCGTGTCCCTTATTGGCGGCCAGGTGCTCAATTTTCAGTTCGGCCATCAGCTCCCGGATAATGGTATCGATTTCATTGTCAGGAATGCCCAGCGGTTCGAGGACAATGCGAACATTTTCCTCCACCGTCAGCTTCTTGAACACGGAGGGCTCCTGCGCCAGGTAGGTGATCCCCAGCCGTGCCCGCTGATGAATGGGGAGCTCGGTGATATCCTCCTGGTTGAGGTAGATATGGCCGCCGTCCGGGCGGATAAAGCCGACCATGGAGTAAAAGGTGGTGGTCTTGCCGGCACCGTTTGGCCCCAGCAGGCCCACCACCATGCCGCTCTTGACCTGGAGGTTGACCTGGTCGACCACCCGGCGGTTCCGGTATTCCTTGATGAGTCCCTTGGTTTCGAGGACAGCGCGTGCGGTCATGTTATTGCGTCTTTTCCCCCTTGGGTTGAATCACGGCCTTGACCCTGCCCGTCTTGCCACCCTTGTCCTTCTGCCCGGTTTCCGCAGCCGTGGCCGGCCCCTCGACGATGGAACGGCCCTCGTCCAGGAAATAGGTTATGGTCTTGCCCGCCACCATGTTCTGGCCCTGCCAGGCCTTGGCATCACCGGAAAGAATGACCTTGCGGTCCGCCGCATAGTAGTCCATGCGCTTGCCTGTGCCCAGCCAGGAACCCTGGGAGATCTGGACATTGCCCAGGCAGATTAGCTTCTTGACCTGGCTGGAGCCCTGCCCGCTTGCTTTTCCATCCTCGGTGTAGTAGACGGTCATTTCGTCGGTCCTGATCATCAGGTCCCCCTGGCGGGCATCGACATTTCCTGAAAAAATCACCGAATTGTCCTTTTCCTGGGAAACCATGCGGTCGGCTTCGATGTTGATGGGCGCTGAAGATTTGCTGAGAGGTCCTGCGGCAAGGGCGGGGCCGGAAGCCCAGACAACTGTCAGGGCAAGGAACAAGATGCTGAAACAGGGTAGAAATTTCATGGAGTGCTCCGGTAAAAAATAATCAAGTCTCAATTTCAGGATTGTTTCTTGCATAATCTGCAGGATATTACCTGGTACTTAGGGAAAAGTAAAGGAGATACCTCTGCGCCGTTCCCGGCAGGGGAGAGCAAGAGAAGTGTTTACAGGGAAAAAATGCAGCGGTAAAATAAAAATTTATTCCTGTCCATTCACTGTCTGCGGGAGCAACGAGATGAAGGAAAGCATAGCAAAGGCCAAGGTGCTTATCGAGTCACTGCCGTATCTACGCGAATTTAATGAAAAAACAGTGGTGATCAAGTACGGCGGGCACGCCATGGTCGATGACGAGTTGAAGCGTAATTTCGCCCTGGACGTGATCCTGATGAAATACATCGGGATCAATCCGGTGATCGTGCACGGCGGCGGTCCGCAGATCAACCGCTTCCTGGCGAAAATGCAGATCACCTCCAGTTATGTCCAGGGGATGCGGGTGACCGACGGAGAGACCATGGACGTGGTGGAGATGGTCCTGGTGGGAAAGGTCAACAAGGAGATCGTCGGCCTGATCAACCATTGCGGCGGCAAGGCGGTCGGCCTTTCCGGCAGGGATGGCGACCTGCTCCAGGCCAGCAAGCTCAAGTTGAAGATCAAGGCCGATGACCCCGCCCGGCCGCCGGAACTGATCGATCTGGGGCGGGTGGGCCAGGTGACCCGGGTGAACGCGGAAATCCTCCGGACCCTGGACACCCGGGCGTTTATTCCGGTCATCGCCCCGGTAGGGGTGGGCGAGGACGGCCAGGCCTATAATATCAATGCTGACCTGGTGGCCGGAGCCATCGCCTCGGAGCTGAAGGCGGTCAAAATGATTTTGCTGACCGACGTGGAAGGGGTCAAGGACCAGGCGGGAAAACTCCTGTCCACGATCCGCCGCGATGAGGTGGAGGGCCTTATCGATGCAGGGGTCATCACCGGCGGCATGATCCCCAAGGTCCGTTGCTGCACCAAGGCCCTGGAGAGCGGGGTCGAAAAGACCCATATTGTCGACGGCCGCAGGGAGCATGCCATTTTGCTTGAAATATTCACCCGCGAGGGGATCGGCACGGAGATCGTCAAATGAGCGGAAACGCTGAGTGGAAAGAGAGGGGTGACAGGGTGTTCATCGGCACATACAGCCGGTTTCCGGCAGCGATGGTCAGGGGAGAGGGCTGCCGGCTCTGGGATGCGGACGGCCGGGAATACCTGGACTTCCTGTCGGGAATCGCGGTCTGCGCCCTGGGGCACGGCCATCCGGCGGTAACCCAGGCGGTGTGTCGCCAGGCAGGAACCCTGCTGCACGTCTCCAATCTGTTTTACACCGTCCCCCAGATTGAGCTGGCCGAGCTTCTTGTTGCCAACACCTTTGCCGACAAGGTCTTCATGGCCAATTCCGGGGCCGAGGCCAACGAGGCTGCCCTGAAGCTCGCCCGGATCCACAGCGGGCCGGGGCGCTATGAAGTTATCTCCCTGGCCGGATCCTTTCACGGCAGAACCCTGGCCACGGTGGCCGCGACCGGCCAGCCGCGCTTTCACCAGGGATTCGAGCCTCTCCCCCAGGGGTTTGTTCATGCGGAGTTCGGAGACCCAGCAGCCATCGAGGGCCTGATCAACGAGAGGACCTGCGCCATTCTGTGCGAGCCCCTGCAGGGCGAGTCAGGGGTGAGGCCGCTTGCGCCGGAGTACCTGCGGGCGATCAGGGCGCTCTGCGACCGTCACAACCTGCTGCTCATCTTTGACGAGGTGCAGACCGGCATGGGCCGGACCGGTACCTTGTTCGCCTATGAACAGCTGGGTGTGACCCCGGACATCATGACCGTGGCCAAGGCCCTGGGCAACGGCCTGCCCATCGGCGCGATGCTGACCCGGAACGAGATCGCCGCTTCACTCACCGTGGGCACCCATGCCTCGACTTTCGGCGGCAACCCGGTGGCTGCGGCAGCGGCAGTGTCCGTCCTGCGCCTCATGCTGGCAGACGGATTCCTGGATGGGGTAAGAGAACGGGGGCAATATTTCGCGGAGCAGCTGGCCGGGGTGGCCGGGCAGTTTCCGGAACTGGCCACGGGTGTGCGGGGCAGGGGCATGCTTCTCGGCCTGGTGTTGACCGAGCAAGGGATCAGCCTGGGTGCCAGGATCGTCGAAGAGATGTTTGCCCAGGGGGCGCTGATCAATTTTGCCGGCAACAGGGTCCTGCGGTTTGTCCCGCCGCTGGTGGTCTCCACCGCGGAGATCGACACCATGGTCCAGCGGCTGGCAAGGGTAATGGCACGCCTGAACTCCTGAGCGGCGTCGCGCCGGTCGGCCTAAGTCTTTCGCTGATCGTACTGTCGGCCCTTGTCCGGCTCCAGCCGGACAAGGGCCCAGCTTCAGGTTCCGCATGTCGAACCTTGCTTCCCCTGCGCCCTCTCTTCCCGGCCATTTGGCGTATCCCTCCTGCAATATCCTCCGGTAGCTATTGCCTGCCCTGTCCTGACAGGGTTGCGGAAAAGAACGGTAATTTTGAATTTTCTTTGCAAGTGGGCTTATTTTTTGTATAAACTAAATTTTTGGTCCGTTTTGGAACAGGATGGCTGTTACAGCCAGTTATTGCCTGTGACCGGAGGGCCGTATTCAAAGCAAACAAATGATTATGCAGAAGCATTTATTGGCCCTGAAGGATTTCGAGCAGAGCCAGCTTGCCGCCCTGGTCGACCGGGCACTGGTCCTGAAACGTGAGGCGGCGCAGGGGATCCGCCACCAGTCGCTGGCCGGGCGGACCATCAGCATGCTGTTTGAAAAGCCATCCACCCGCACCCGGGTCTCGTTCGAAGCGGCCATGTACGGTCTCGGCGGCCAGGTTATCCACATGTCATCCAAGGACTGCCAGCTCACCAGGGGCGAGCCGCTCAAGGACATGGCCAGGGTCCTGGCCCGCTATGTCCAGGCCATTGTCGTGCGCACCTTCGGCCAGCACGTGGTGGAGGAACTGGCCCGCTATTCCGAAGTGCCGGTCATCAACGCCCTTACCGATCTCTATCACCCCTGTCAGGTGCTGAGCGATGTGATGACCGTCATGGAAAAGAAGGGCAGCACCGAGGGGCTGAAGATCGTCTGGCTGGGGGACGGCAACAATATGGCCAACTCCTGGATCGAGGCCGCGGCCATTTTCGGCTTTCCTCTGACTCTGGCCTGTCCCAAGGGCTATGAGCCTGACGAAAAGGTGCTGCAGGCGGCATGGAAGAGGTCTTCGGTGCCGATCATTGTGCTGGACGACCCGAGAGAGGCCATGCGCGATGCCGATGTGATTAACGTCGATGTCTGGGCCTCCATGGGGCAGGAGGACGAACAGGAAAAGCGACGGCAGGTCTTCCAGCGCTATCAGCTGAACGGCGATCTGCTGGCCTGCGCCGACAAGGATGCCATTGTCATGCACTGCCTGCCCGCGCACCGGGGCGAGGAGATCACCGAGGAGGTGCTGGAGGGGCGGCAGAGCGTGGCCTTTGATCAGGCCGAGAACAAGATGCATATCCACAAGGCGATTCTTGAGCATTTTATTCGCTGAGGCATGCGGGTCCGGATATCCGGATCCCGAAGCCTGGGCACCGGGAGAGACAAGCAACAGGGAGGCGCCCGCCGGCGCGACGGACAACGATGAGTGTGAAAAAGATTGTGCTGGCCTACTCGGGTGGCCTTGATACCTCGGTCATCCTCAAGTGGCTGCATGAAGAGTACCAGTGCCCGGTGGTGGCCTTTGCCGCGGATCTCGGCCAGCAGGAAGACTGGGACGCGGTGCGGCGCAAGGGTCTGGCCACCGGCGCGGAAAAGGTGATCATCTCCGACCTGCGCGAGGAGTTTGTCCGCAACTATATTTTTCCGGCCTTCCGCGCCAATGCCATCTACGAGGGCTCGTATCTGCTGGGCACCTCGTTGGCCCGGCCGGTCATCGCCCGGGAACAGGTGCGCATCGCCGCCGAGGAAGGGGCGGATGCCGTAAGCCACGGCGCCACCGGCAAGGGCAACGACCAGGNNCGACCAGGTCCGCTTCGAGCTGACCTACCTGGCCCTGAATCCCAGGCTGACCATCATCGCCCCCTGGCGGATCTGGACACTTGATTCCCGCAACAAGCTGATCGCCTATGCCAAGGAGCACAGCATCCCGGTACCGGTGACCAAGGAGAAGCCCTACAGCTCCGATGAGAATCTCCTCCATATCAGTTTCGAGGGCGGCATCCTGGAGAATCCCTGGAACGAGCCGGCGGAGGACATGTTCAAGCTGACCGTCGCGCCGGAAAAGGCGCCGGACCGGCCGACCTATGTGGAGATCACCTTTGCTCAGGGCAACCCGGTGGCCATAGACGGCGAACCACTGGGGCCGGTCGCGATGATGACCCGCCTCAACCAGCTGGGCGGCGCCAACGGCATCGGCCGGCTGGACATGGTGGAAAACCGCTTTGTCGGGATGAAGTCGCGCGGTGTCTATGAAACCCCGGGCGGCACGGTGCTGCGCGCCGCGCACCGCGACCTGGAGACCATCACCCTGGACCGCGAAGTGCTGCGCATCCGCGATTCCCTGGTCCCACGCTACGCGGAGCTGGTGTACAACGGCTTTTGGTTTTCCCCGGAGATGCGGCTTCTGCAGAAAACCATGGACGAGGCGCAGCAGACGGTCAACGGCACGGTCCGCCTCAAGCTGTACAAGGGCAACAGCACCCCGGTGGGCCGCAAGTCCGACAACTCCCTGTACCACGAGAGCTTAGCCACTTTCGAGGAGGACGAGGTGTACAATCAGGCAGACGCCACCGGTTTTATCAAGCTGAACAGCTTACGCCTGCAGATTCAGGCGATGAGCCGAAAGAAGTAGCGCATGGCGGACCAGCAGGACAGGGCATCGGGCAAGCTCTGGGGCGGCCGGTTCGCGGAGGCCACCGAGGCCTCGGTGGAGCGGTTCACCGCCTCGGTCCACTACGATTCCAGGCTGTACCGGCACGATATCGCCGGTTCCCGGGCCCATGCCCGGATGCTGGTGCGCCAGGGACTGATTTCTGCCTCCGAGGGCGAGGCGATTGAGCTGGGGCTAACCGAGATCCTGGCGGAGATCGAGGCCGGCACCTTTGTCTTCCGACCCGAGCTGGAAGATATCCACATGAATATCGAAAAGGCCCTGACCGACAAGGTCGGGGCGGCCGGGGAAAAGCTGCACACCGCCCGCAGCCGCAACGATCAGGTGGCCCTGGACCTGCGCCTGTACCTGCGGGAGGAGGGCGAAGGTCTGAGGGTGCTTCTGCAAAGGGTCCAGGCCAGCTTCGCGGAGCAGGCCAGAGCCAACCTGGGCGCGGTCATGCCCGGCTACACGCACATGCAGCGGGCGCAGCCGGTGCTGCTCTCCCATCACCTGCTGGCCTATGTGGAGATGTTCGAGAGGGACCGGGAGCGGCTCACCGACTGCGTCCGGCGCCTGAATGTTCTGCCGCTGGGCGCGGCGGCCCTTGCCGGCACCGGTCTGCCCATCGACAGGGAATTCGTGGCCGCGGAGCTCGGTTTTTCGGGGATCACCGCCAACTCCATGGACACCACCGGCGACCGCGACTTTGCCCTGGAGTTTTTGTTCTGCTGCACCGTGATCCAGCTGCACTTGAGCCGCCTGGCCGAGGAACTCGTGCTCTGGGCCAGCAAGGAATTTGATTTCGTCGAGATCGGCGACCGCTACTGCACGGGCTCGTCGATCATGCCGCAGAAAAAGAATCCGGATGTCCCGGAGCTGATCAGGGGCAAGACCGGCCGGGTGGCCGGCGCGCTGATGGGACTGCTGATGACGGTCAAGGGGTTGCCGCTGACCTACAACCGTGATCTGCAGGAGGACAAGGAGCCGCTCTTCGACGCCCTGGACACGGTCAAGGCCAGCCTGGCCATCACCGCCGAGCTCCTGGCCAACCTGACGTTCAGGACGGAGAGGATGAAGGCGGCAACCCGGGGCGGCTTCATGACCGCCACCGACCTCGCCGACTACCTGGTGCGCAAAAATGTGCCGTTTCGCCAGGCGCACGGCGTAGTCGGGCGGATCGTGGCCCACTGCCAGGCGCGGGGGGTGGAGCTGGCGGATCTGGCGCTTGCCGAAATGCAGGCGTTTTCCGAGCTGATCGAGGAGGACGTCATGGAGGTGCTTTCCGTGGAAGGGTCGGTGAACAGCCGGGTTTCCCCCGGCGGTACGGCAAGGAAGCGAGTGGAAGAGGCCCTGGTGCGTATCGAACAAAAATTGTCGGCAGCGCAATAAGCGGGATTTCGCTGCCGGCGAGTTGTCGGGCTGAATGGAGCACGGTGGCGGAAGATCCGTGTTTTCACTATTTGCGAGTATTACCAAAAAATGGGGATAGCATGATGATGTCAGAAAGAAATTCGGGCAGCCGACGAGCTGCCACGGGCATGACGGCGCTTTGCGCGCTGCTGGTTCTGATGTTGCTTGGCGGTTGCGGCCTGAAAACCATGCCGGTTCCGCCCCAGGATATTGTGCCGACGGCTATCACCGACCTGAACTATGTACTTGACGAAAAGGGCGTGACCCTCAGCTGGACCTATCCGGCCAGGACCGTCAGGGGTGAGGAGGTAAGCGATATCACCGCCTTTGACCTGTATCGGGCGGTGGTGCCTGCCGCGTCCTACTGCGACACCTGTCCCATCCCCTTCGGCGAACCGATGCAGATTCCCGGCGGCGTCGTGCCGGAGGGCAAGCCGAAAACCGCCACCTATGCCTCGACCCTGCTCCGGCCGGGTCATCTCTATTTCTTCATGGTGCGTTCCCGGTCGGGCTGGTGGGCGGAAAGCGCGGATTCCAACGTGGTGTCGTTCCTGTGGAATATCCCGCCGGCGGCCCCCGGACAACTCGCCGTGGAGACCTCAGGCAACGGAATCAGCCTCAGCTGGCTGCCGGTGACCACCCATCCGGATGGCTCGATCATCCCTGAGCCGGTCAAATACCAGGTCTTCCGCAGCCAGGCCGGCGGCCCCTTTGCCCCGCTGGACGGGCTGCTGGACAAGGCCGCCTATACCGACACCGAGGTGGAGGCAGGCCGGAGTTATCAGTACAAGGTCCAGGCCGTGACCATATATGACAAGGGCCAGGTCGGCGGCGGCGTCACCGCACCGGCAACTGCTGTGCCCGTCGACCGGACCGCCAGCACGCCGCCGGAAGGCGTTACCGCCATCCGTACCGTTGCCGGAGTGAAGGTTCTCTGGAACGAGGGCCAAGATCGGTCTGTCCGAGGGTACCGGGTGTACCGGCGGCTGCCGGATGAACAGCGGGCGACGATGGTTGGCGAGGTGAGTGTGCCGGCCACCTTGTTTGACGATCAGGCCCCGCCCCAGGCGGAAATGTGGTTTTATTCAGTGACCAGCCTCGACAACGCCAGCCCGCCCAACGAGAGCAGTCCCTCGGCGGAGGTCAAGGTCCGCAACTGACGGGAAAACCGGCAAGGAAACGCTGTCTGTCCAGGTTCAACCATGCATCATTTTCATTTTCGCAACCACGAACTGTACTGTGAGGAGGTCCCGGTCCGGGACATCGCCCGCCAGGAGGGCACCCCGCTCTATGTGTACAGCGAGGCAACCCTGACCCGGCATTTCCAGGCCTTTGACAGCGGCTTTGCCGGCATCGGCCATTTGACCTGCTTTGCAGTCAAGGCTTGCTCGAATATCGCGGTGCTCAACCTGTTCGCGCGGCGGGGCGGCGGGGCGGATATCGTTTCGGGCGGCGAGCTGTTCCGGGCGCTCGCCGCTGGGGTCCCCGCCAACCGGATCATCTATTCCGGGGTGGGCAAGACGGCGGCCGAGCTGCGTGAGGCACTGCGTGCCGGCATCCTGATGATCAATGTGGAATCCCCGCAGGAGCTGGACCGGGTGCAGCAGGTGGCGGCGGAACTCGGGGTGGTCGCGCCGGTCGCCTTCCGGGTCAATCCCGATGTAGATCCCAAGACCCATGCCTATATTTCAACGGGCCTGGCCAAGAACAAGTTTGGGATCCCGGTGACGGAGGCCTTTGCCGAGTATCTCCGGGCCAGGTCCATGTCGAACATCTCGGTGCAGGGCATCAGCTGCCATATCGGTTCGCAGCTTACCCAGCTCGATCCCTTCCTCGAGGCCCTGCGCAAGCTGAAGGCATTTATCGTCCGGCTGGCTGGGGAAGGGATCGGGCTGCGCTACCTCGATCTCGGCGGCGGGGTGGGCATCACCTACTCCGACGAGCAGCCGCCTCATCCCCATGAATACGCACAGGCGATCAAGGAGGAACTGGGCGATCTGACCTGCACCCTGATCCTTGAGCCCGGCCGGGTTATAGTCGGCAATGCCGCGATCCTGGTCACCGAGGTGCAGTACACAAAGGTCAATACTGGCGGCGACAAGCCCAAGCGTTTCGTGATTATCGACGCTGCCATGAACGATCTGACCCGGCCCAGCCTGTACGGGGCCTATCATGATATCGTGCCGGTCACCCAGACTGCCTCTGCCCCGCTGCAGGTCGATATTGTCGGACCCATATGCGAAACTGGCGATTTTATGGCCAGGGACCGCATGCTGCCCTTGGTGGAGCAGGGCGACCTACTGGCCATCATGAGCAGCGGCGCCTACGGCTTTTCCATGTCCTCAAACTATAATTCCCGGCCGCGGGCTGCCGAGGTGCTGGTCCAGGGGGACCGGTTCCAGGTCATCCGCTCCCGGGAGAGTTACCCCGACCTGATCAGGGGCGAGGTCATACCGGAGGGAACTGGCCGATGAAGTTTATGCAGACGCCGCTGCCTTTCGTCAAGATGAGCGGCACGGGCAATGATTTTATCCTGATCGACCACCGGCGTTCCAGGATAGCCGGTGAGCTGATGCCCGAATTCGCGCGCCTGGTCTGCCGGCGCCGCTTTTCGGTGGGGGCGGACGGCCTGATTTTCATCGAGAACTCCGATCGGGCGAATTTCCAGTGGCGGTTTTTCAACGGCGACGGATCGGAGGCGGAGATGTGCGGCAACGGCGCTCGCTGCGCCGCCCGCTTCGCCTACATGCAGGGGATCGCGCCGGCGCACATGCGCTTTGTCACCCTGGCCGGGATCATCGAAGCCAAGGTCGCAGATGTGAACGTCAGCATCCTGATGACCCCGCCGAAAAATTTTCTGCTGGAGCGCCGGATTGCGCTGGCCGACCGTACGCTGCTCCTCCACTCGGTTGATACAGGCGTGCCGCACGCGGTGCTGTTTGTTGATAATTTCGCCGAAATGGACATCTGTGCCCTGGGCCGCGAGATCCGTTTTCACCCTGATTTCATGCCTGCCGGCACCAATGTCAACTTTGTCCAGTTCCTGGAAGGCGGTGCGCTGAAGGTGCGGACCTATGAGCGGGGCGTGGAAAACGAAACCCTGGCCTGCGGGACCGGGGCGACTGCCGCTGCCCTGCTGGCAGCAGTCATCGGCAAGGCGGCCTCGCCGGTTGACATTGTCACTTCGGGCGGCGAACGGCTGGCCATCAGTTTTGAACTCCGAGACGGTCCGGCCGCGACCAACGTGTTTCTCAAGGGGCCGGCGCATGTCATCTACAACGGCGAACTCAGCCCCGAAGCCTTACTGTAAGTTGACGGCGATGCAAAAAAAAGCTGCAGCGTTTCGCCCATCCTTCGTCAAGGCGGAGTCCCGGGCGCACGCTTCGTTTCTCAGAGCTTGCGCACCTTTCATTTTGGGTTTTTTCCTTAGCCCTCTCTCATGATAGTCTATTGTCACTTTTATGAATTGCGTCCCGGAACAGAGAGTACCGATTGCGAAACAAGGAGGAAAATATGAGCAGAATTGAGGGGGCAATCGTTGCCATCGTTACCCCGTTTATCGATGGCAAGGTCGATGAACAGGGCTTGCAGGACCTGATAGAATTCCAGATAGCCGGCGGCACCCACGGCATCGTGCCCTGCGGCACCACCGGCGAGTCGGCCACGCTGGATTTCGCCGAGCATAAGAAGGTGATCGAACTGACGGTCAAGGCGGTAAAGGGGAGGGTGCCGGTCATCGCCGGCACGGGGGCCAACAGCACGAGCGAGGCCATCGAACTGACCCACAGCGCCAAAGAGAGCGGCGCGGATGCTGTCCTCTCCGTGGTGCCCTATTACAACAAGCCAAGTCAGGAGGGCCTTTTCCGGCACTACCAGGCGATCACCGAGACCGTGGATATACCGCTTATCCTCTACAACGTGCCCGGGCGGACAGTGACCAACATGCTCCCCGCCACCGTGGCCCGCTGCGCCAGGGAGTTGAACAACGTCATCGGCATCAAGGAGGCCACCGGCAGCTTGAACCAGATCAGCGAGGTCATCCGGCTTTGCCCCAAGGATTTCATCGTCCTGTCCGGTGACGATTTCACCTGCATGCCCACGGTCCTGATCGGCGGCAAGGGGGTCATTTCCGTCACCTCCAACGTGGAGCCCAGGGGCATGGCCCAGATGATGGAAGCGGCGCTGGCCGGCGACCTGGCCCGCGCCAACGAGCTGCATTACCGGCTGTTCAGCCTGATGGGCGCCATGTTTTGCTACCCCAGCCCGGCCCCGGCCAAGAAGGCCCTCGAGCTGATGGGCAAGATCCGTTCCGGCGAGGTCCGCCTGCCCATGACCAGCATGGATGACGCCAGCCTTGCGACCCTGAAAAAGGCCATGGCCGAGGTCGGCCTGAGATAGGACTGTTTACGCCCGGCGGCAGCAGACTGCTAGGGCCGTAGCGAAAGATTCCATTACCCGGAGGGGAGCAGACGAAGATGACACGAGTAATAGTTGCCGGTGCCGCCGGCCGCATGGGCCAGCGGATCAGCTCCATGGTCCATGCCTATCCCGGCCTGGAGCTGGCGGCCGCCTTTGAACATCCTGACAGTCCCGCGGTGGGCAAGGATGTCGGCGAAAATGGCGGGTTCGGCAAGGTGGGCGTGGCCATTGCCCCGGGACTGGAGGCGGTGATCGGCAAGGGAGAGGTCATCATCGACTTTACCTTCCATCAGGCGACCATGGGCTTTGTTCAGCTGGCGGCCCGGCACGGGCGGGCGATGGTCATCGGCACCACCGGCCTGACCCAGGAAAACCTGGCCGTGATCCGCGAACTGGCCGGCAAGGCTTTTCCCTGTGTGCAGGCACCCAACATGGCGGTGGGCGTCAATGTCCTCTTCAAGCTGGTGGAGAAGACCGCGGCCATCCTCGGCGATGCCTATGACGTGGAGATCGTCGAGGCCCATCATCGGTTGAAGAAGGACGCCCCCTCGGGTACCGCCCTCAAGCTCGGTGAAATGGCTGCCCGCGCCCTGAACCGCGATCTGGCCGAAGTGGGTGTTTTCGAACGCAACGGGATGATCGGCGCGCGCACCGACAAGGAGATCGGCATCCAGACGGTCCGGGCCGGGGACATCGTCGGCGAGCATACCGTCTATTTTGCCGGGGCCGGGGAACGGATCGAAATCACCCACCGGGCCCACAGCCGGGACAACTTCGCCCGGGGCGCGGCCCTGGCTGCCGCCTGGGTGGCGGGCAGGCCTAACGGCATGTACAGCATGTTCGACGTGCTCGGGCTCGCGGATTTCTAGCCGGCCTCCCGCTGCTCCAACCCGCGTCCCCTTGCCGGTTAGCCACCTTGTTGAAGACGGCGTACATCGGCCTCGGTTCGAATCTTGGCGACTCGATGCGGGTCCTGGGGAAGGCCTGGCAGGCTTTGGCCAGTCAACCCGGCATTGTCCCGGTTTCTCTGTCCAGCCCCTACCGGAGCGAACCAGTGGGGATGGTCAGCAACAACTGGTTCATCAATGCCGCAGGGCTAGTACGGACCGGGCTGCCCCCCCTGGAGCTCCTGGGGCGCCTTTTGTCCCTGGAAAAGGGGTTTGGCCGCCTGCGGGACGAGGAGGCGCGGGGCTTTCAGGACCGGATCCTTGACCTTGACCTTCTCCTCTACGACGATCTCATTCTTGCCGACCAGCATCTGGTGCTGCCGCATCCGGAGCTGCACCACCGTCTCTTTGTCCTGCTGCCGCTTGCCGAGATTGCCCCGGATCTGCGTCACCCCTCCCTCGGTCATACGGTGCGGGAGCTGCTGCAGGCCCTGCTTGCGGAACAGGACAACCCCGCCTGCCTGAAAACAGCGTGGCCGGAGGGAGGGACAGGGCTGTTTTGACCAGTAAAATCACCGAGCCTTGCCTTCAATCTTTACAGCAGGTGAATTTTATTAGACATTTTCAGTTCCAGCGATATAATGAGTTTATGGTGGGAGCGGCGGGCGCATCGGAAAGAGGCAGGCAATGGGCGTGATTCGCCTTGTCGTCCTGGCCGTGCTGGGCGGGATCGCCTGGCTCCTCCTGCGAAGCATGGTCGGCCGGAAGAAGCCAGCAGTGGGGAACAAGGCGGAAAGGGGGGAGGACAAAGATCAGGAGGATCCCAAGGTGCAGGATGTCCTGGTTGAAGACCCGGTCTGCCATACCCTGGTGCCGAAAAATCAGGCCATCCGCCTGCGCAGGGACGGCATCACCTACTATTTCTGCAGCGAGGCGTGTTGTGATAAGTTTACCGGGAAGACAAAGGGAGAGGAATGAAGTTTTTTATTGATACCGCAAATATCGACGAAATCAAAAAAGGCCTGGACATGGGCATGGTGGACGGCGTGACCACCAACCCGTCGCTGGTGGCAAAGGAACAGCGGCCATTTATCGAAATCCTGAAAGATATCTGCGCCATCGTCGACGGCCCGGTCAGCGCCGAGGTGATCAGCCTGGATGCCGAGGGCATGCTGCGGGAGGCCCGAGAGCTTGCGGCGCTCAGCGACAACATCGTTATCAAGATCCCGATGATCGAGGAGGGGCTGAAGGCGGTCAGGGCGCTTTCTGCCGAAAGGATCAAAACCAATGTCACCCTGGTTTTCTCCGCCACCCAGGCCCTGCTGGCCGCCAAGGCAGGCGCGGCCTATGTGAGCCCCTTTGTCGGCCGTCTTGATGACATTTCCCAGGTCGGCATGGACCTGATCAGCGACATCCTGACCATCAACCGCAACTACGGCTTTGACACCGAGATCATTGTGGCCTCGGTGCGCAATCCCGTGCATGTCCTTGAGGCTGCGCTCATCGGCGCCGAGATCGCCACCATCCCCTTCAAGGTCATTGCCCAGCTTGCCAGGCATCCCCTGACCGATATCGGCATGAAACAGTTCCTGGCCGACTGGGAAAAACGGCGGAAATAACGGAATGGACGCGAAGCGACTCCTTTATTGCATTGCGCTGCTTGCTGCCCTGGCCCTGCCCAACGGTGTGCAAGCGGAAATCTATGTGTTTGTGGATAAGAACGGGGTCAGCCATTATACCAATGCGCCGACCGACAGCCGCTATAAAAAGGCACGCCTGGAAGAGCTGAACACCGAACCGGGCCGAAGCGTTTCAGCGCGGGAGACTTGGCAGAGAGGGCGCCGCACTACTCCGCAGAATCCCGCCAAGTATGAGCAGCATATCAGCAAGGCGGCCCTGTCGCATGAGATCGATCCGCTCCTGATCAAGGCCATCATCAGGACAGAATCCAATTTTGACCCCTTTGCCGTTTCGAGCAAGGGCGCTCAGGGCTTGATGCAGCTTATGCCGGGAACGGCCAGAAACATGCGGGTGAGAAACCCCTTTGATCCGGCGCAGAATATTTCCGGGGGTGCCCGTTATTTGCGGGAACTGCTTGATTCCTACAACGGCAATCTGGCCTTGAGCCTGGCCGCCTACAACGCCGGACCGGGAAATGTCGCCAAGAACGGCCCTCTGCCGAAAATCCCTGAGACCAAGGATTATGTGCGCAAGGTCATTCACCACTACCGGTCCTACCAGCAGAACGCGGGCGCCCCGGTGTCCCTGTCAAAAAACATCACGATGGGCAAGCTGGTAACCGTCAACTGATCGTTGTGAACCCTATCCTGAACCTCCCCAACACCATCACCGCCGTACGTTTTTTTCTGGCGGCGCTGCTTGCAATCATGCTCATGGTGGAGCAGACTATGTGGTTTGGGTTCCTGACCTGGATTGTCTTTACCGTGGCCGCCAGCAGCGATTGGGTCGACGGCTACTTTGCCCGGCGCTACAAGAGTGAAACGGTCCTTGGCCGGCTCATGGATCCCCTCGCGGACAAGGTTCTGGTAACCACCGCCCTGATTATGCTCATTCCCCTGGGGAGGCTGCCGGCCTGGGTGGCCCTCCTGATCCTGTGCCGCGAAATGATCATCACCGGACTGCGCGGCATTGCCGCCACCACCGGAATTGTGGTGTCCGCCAGCGGTATGGGCAAGATCAAGTCCATTATTCAGTATATCGGGGTGGGGACCCTGATTTTTCCGCTGGATCTGCTGCCCCTCCCCTTCCTGCACCGCCTGGGCCTGATGATCGTCTACGTATCCCTGGTGGTGGCGATCTGGTCCGGGATTGACTATTTCCTCAAGCTCAAGGACCTTTTTCTCTCCCCGCCCGCTTCCAGGTGATGCGGCGGCCGTCAGGCGGGCAGGGACGCGTCCGCCTTGACAAATCCCGTGCCGTTGCAGGTGGGACAGGGGATGGTGGGGGTGCACTGACAGTCCTGCCACTCCTCCCCGACCTGGCTACCGCGCCATTCAGAACTGCATTCGCAGCTGCCCGCAATTTCCTTTGCGCCGTTGCAGGTGGGGCATACTTTTTTTTGATCCTGGCTCATGCTCTTCCTCCGCAAGTTGGAGAGAGGCGCCGTAGCACCTGATTGGGTTATCTGTCCAAAGGACAGGGTAGCAAAATTGGGCGGAAAATAAAAGGAATTTCAGCCTGAATGTGGAGCTACCTTCTTGAAATTTCGTATTTAGCTGCGTATGATCGCCATTGTTCCTGGTCAGGGCAGGGGGACGGCACGCGTTTATTCGTGCCGCCGGTATATTTCATGATTTGGTTTTGCCAACAAGGCTGGTATAGTGAAAAGGCGGATGCGGCCCGCCCTGACCTGGAATAGATGAACAATTATTTCAGCAACCTGAAGCGGTGGGAACACCTGGCCATCCCTCCCTCCCTGGCGGCGGAGGATGCAGGTGGTCCGTTTCATGGTTGCCATAACTGGCAGGCATATTTGCCTGATACCCATGCCCAGACTTTTTGTGGCCATTGATTTCCCCCGTGGCATCAGGGAGCGGCTTGGCGCCCTTTGCTCCGGGTTGCCCGGTGCCCGCTGGGTTGAGCCGGAGCAGCTGCACCTGACCCTGCGCTTTATCGGGGAGGTGGACGGCGGCGTGCTGATTCTTGTCCAGGATATACTGGGGGAAGTCCGCGCCGGGGCCTTTTCCATGCGGCTCGAGGGAATCGGTTTTTTCCCGCCCCGGGGCGGGCCCCGGGTTGTCTGGGTGGGCATCAGGAAAAACGAGCAGTTGCGCCGCCTGCACGACCGGATTGAATCGGTTCTCGTCCGGGCTGGTCTTGCCCCGGAAGACCGCAAGTTTGCCCCGCATATTACCCTGGCCCGCCTGAAAAACACCCCGGCCCCTCGGATCGGGGCGTATCTCGCCCAGCATGGCCTGTTTAGCACCGAGGAATTTCCGGTCAACGAGTTTCTCCTGTATTCCAGCGTGTTGAACAGCAGGGGGGCCAGGCATTATATCGAGGAGGGGTATCCCTTGGACGGCGCCGGTCAACGGGATGGAGGAAACGGCGTTGTCCAGGGATGACGCTGTCTGTCCTCCGGGACATGATCGGCGATAATGAACGCATTTGAGAATGGTTCAGAGATGACAGAGCAGATCACCTATCCCGACGGCGGGATCTATGAAGGCGAGATGGGGGAGGGGAAGCGACACGGCCATGGCACCCATCTCTATCCGGACGGCGGCGTGTATGAGGGCGGCTGGCATGATGACCGGCGGCATGGCTTTGGCACCTATACCTTTCCGGACGGCGGCAAGTATGTAGGTGAATGGCGGCAAGACCTGCGGCACGGCAGGGGTGCCCTCGTTCCCAGCGGGGAAACCTATGACGGCGAGTGGCGGGAGAACGTCCGGCACGGCCACGGCCGCTGCAGCTACTCCTCCGGCGTCAGCTTTGATGGCGAATGGCAGGCGAACAGGAAGCAGGGCCAGGGGGCTGTTACCTGGCCCGACGGTGGCAGGTATGAGGGCGGCTGGCAGGCTGACCTGCGGCACGGCCAAGGCACCTATGTCTATCCCGATGGCTCCAGGTATGCGGGCGAGTGGCTGAAGGGAGCCAGGCACGGGCAGGGCACCTATTCCTCTTCTTCAGGGATGCAGTATACAGGCGAGTGGCGCGACGGCAAGCGGCACGGCCCGGGGGCCTGCCTTTTTCCCGACGGCGGCAGATATGAAGGAGGGTGGCAGGAAGATCAGCGGCACGGCCGCGGTGTCCTGGTTTCAGCCGATGGCGGCAGCTATGACGGCGAATGGCGCGGCGACCGGCGGCACGGACCGGGGACCTGTCTTTTTCCCGACGGCGGCAGATATGAGGGAGAGTGGCAGGAAGATCAGCGGCACGGGCAGGGAACCTACATCTACCCGGATGGCGGAAAGTATAGGGGGGAATGGCAGGAGAACAGGAAGCACGGGCAAGGCACCTACACCTATCCCGACGGGGGCAGGTTTGCGGGCGGCTGGCAGGCAGATCAACGGCACGGCCAGGGCGTCTATACCTACCCCTACGGCGGGGAATACACCGGCGAATGGCAAAAGGGCGGCAGGCACGGCCGCGGAACGCTCGTGCATCCTGACGGCGAGCGGTATGACGGCGAGTGGCGGCACGGGCAGCGGCACGGCCAGGGTTCCTATTTTCTGGCCGAGGGCGGGAAGTATGAGGGACAGTGGCTGGAGGGGGACATGGAAGGCCGGGGCACCCTCACCTTTCCGGACGGGACCGTGTATGAGGGAGAATTCAGCGGCAACCAGCGCAACGGCAAGGGCACGTATAACTTCCCTTCCGGCAACCGCTATGAGGGGGAGTGGCGGGACGGCCTCATGGAAGGCCAGGGGACCCTCACCTTCCCTGAGGGAATAACCTACGTCGGGCAGTGGAAAGGCAGCAACATGCACGGCATCGGCACCCTGACCTTTCCCAACGGCACCAAGTACGAAGGGGAGTGGCAGGACGACAAGAAGCACGGCCAGGGCACCTATCACTACCCTGATGGCGGTATCTATACAGGGGCATGGAAGGAGGGCAAGAAGCACGGCCGGGGCACCTTCACCTACCCTGACGGCAGCAGGTACGAGGGCGAGTGGAAGGACGAGAAGCGGCACGGCCAGGGCATCTATACCGATTCCGACGGTGACCGCTACAAGGGCGGCTGGAAGGACGACAAGAAGCACGGCCAGGGCATCCTGACCTTCCCCGGCGGCCAGACCAAGGTCGGGTACTGGGTGAAGGACAAGTACTACACCAAGCCCCAGGGAGAGGTTGATCTCCAGAATTTCAACATCCCCGATGACGAGGAATAACGGAGGGTTTGCACAATCGTCCCGGCCAAAAGCGATACAATATTCTTGCCTAGCGAGCGATGGGCGCGGAGGAAGAATCAGGGGCGTTTCCTGGGCTTGTCCAGGCAGTCGATCCCCGATTCGTACAGCTCCTCCAGTATCGCTTCGATTCTTTCAACCAGGGCCTTCGGCACCTTCATGCGGGCAAAGTTCCTGTCGTTGGCTTCCACCAGCGTCCACGGGGCAAACAGGGTGCCGTCCAAAAATCGCGGACCTGTCGCAATTCCGGTTCTCGGCCTAACGACAACGAGCATCGGAAATGCTGCCGACCATTCCCGCACTTGGCAGCCCACGCAAAAAAGTTCAGAGCGGCATGGCTATCGTGACGGCTAATCTCTCGGCAAACCGGACCGCCCGCCAGGTAATGCTTGCGGATTATGCCATCCGCACCTGCTCTCCGGCGCCCAATTGCCTCTCACGTGATGCTCTCTCAAACTCCAGCAACAGCTCAATGCGGTTACGAAACTTCACTCGTTGCCAGCGGGGAATATCCTCATCATTCGACGCACAGCGCAAAAGGCACATTCCATGACGACAAATACTCCGAAAAAGCGGTTCTCGATGATTCGAGAGTTCCACTTGGCAGACTGGTTCACTCTTGCGAACGCCGTCTGCGGCACAGGAGCGATTTTCTCCATCATGACCTACCTCGAACAGCATGACGCCAGGCACGTTTACTTCGCCTGCAGCCTCGTCTTCGCTGCGCTGATATTCGATGTCTTAGACGGCCGCATCGCCAGATGGAGGCAGAAAACTTCAATAATGGGGAGAGAACTCGACTCTCTCGCCGATGTCATTTCCTTCGGAGTAGCTCCCGCAATCATCGGGTACGGTTGCGGCATGCAGGGTCTCTACGACCGGGTCATCCTGGCTTACTTCGTCGCCTGCGGCGTCTCACGCCTTGCTCGGTACAACGTCACCGCAGAAACCCTGTCCCAAGGAACTGGCAAAGTGAAGTACTTCGAAGGAACACCAATACCGGTTTCGATTCTCCTCATCGGTATTCTCGCGCTGGCGACATGGTTCGGCGCCGTTGGCCAGAACTTGTGGTTCGGCGACATCACTCTGTTCGGCTTCAGGCTTCATCCGCTTGTTCTCATGTTTGCCGTTACAGGCTCGCTGATGATCAGCCGAGTCCATATTCCCAAACTCTGAGACAGTGCAACCAGAGCATACCCTTCTCTCGAGAGGATGTGCCCTGTCGCCGAGGCATGCCTCTCAAGTCAATCGTTAAGATTTCCATTTTCTCCCTCAACCACAAATCAATTGTTCCGGGGTTGACCTGATCTTTATTGTTGAGGTGTTGTTACTCAAGAGCCGATAAACCTAAAAGATGAAATCAGGGATCTCCTCGACGTTGATCTCCAGGGGCGGCGTGAACTCATCGGCGGCGGCCGGCCTGTTGCCGGTCACCGCGGCTATGGCGGCAATGTCCGCGGGGTGACGGTCCCGGGGAATGTCCCCGTCCAGATCAGTTGAGGCGGCGGCCCGGCCCGGCGCGCTCGCGCCGATCTCCACCCCCAGAGCAGCCAGGTCCAAGGTACCGAGCTCCTGCAGATCCGCCAGGCTGACCACCGTCTGGGGACCGATCTCCTGGAGCCGAGGCCGCACTTCCGGGAGAATTTCAGGAAACTGCAGGCCCAGGTACGAATAGAGTATCTTCGCTTCCACCAGTCGCTGTTCCGCCCGGGCCCTGTTCGCGGCTGCCATTATCCGCTCCCTGATCTCGGCCCGCCGGGAAAGCAGGTCAAGATAGCCGGCGATTTCGTTCTGGAGATCGGGGAAGGTCTGCTGCAGTTCGGCAAACCTGGTTTCGGCCTGGGCAAACCGGCCGCTGTTGATGCAGTCGATGGCCTCGTTGAGCACCTCCCTGGTGCGGGCGTCAATCGTTTGCAGGTATCCGGCGATTTCTTCCTGGTGGCTGGAGCTGCGGATCTGTTTGAACAGCGCTTTGGCCGCGGGGTAGTTGCCCTGGTCGAAGGCCTCCTTCGCCCGCTGAAACTGCTCGCTGTCGTGCAGCGGACGTTCCGCCTTGCGCCGCAGGCTGACCACCCGCTCGTTCAGCGTGCTGTCAAAGGCCTTGATATTTCTGAGCAGAACGCCGGCCTGGGTGTAATCGCCCTCGTCGTAGGCCTTCTGGGCAAGCTCGCATTTTTCGACGATGCTGATGTCCCGGTTGATATTGGAGAGCAGGAGGACGAAGTCGGTCCGGTTGTCCGGAAACTGGGCGGGCAGCTTTTCGGCGACCTGCTTTGCCTCCATGAACCTGCTCTCGCCGAGCAGCCGATGGACCTCGCCAAGCATTTCCAGCTTGGTCCGTTCATATTCCGCGAAATCAAGGCCGCACTGGGTGCAGGATGCCGGATTGTCGCTTTTCTTGCCGCATTTCGGGCATGTTTTGCTGGGCATGAGTATTTTCCCTTTATCGGGGGTGAAAGAGCGGATCAACCGGTTCGATGGTAGAGGGGTTGCCGAACAAATTCAAGAAAAAAAAAGGCCTGCAGCCGGAGGGAAGCCTTGAAATGGAAGTCCGACAGGGCGAGCAGGTATTGTCTTGTCGAAATAGCCGTGAAGTGCTAAAATTAATAAACACGCCGTGTGCCTGGTCATGGCAGCCATGGCAGGGCCCGGTCGGCCCCATGTATGTTCCCAGAGTGCTCTGGCTATGATGGTTGAGCATGAAAGATATCCCTGACCCTCCTGACCCTCACATCGCGGAACACCATCTGTTTTCGAGGCTGGGCAAAACCATCCTTTTCAATTGCGAAACCATGCTGTTCTATGAGGTCACCCCGGTTGTGTCCGACCTGGTGTCCCTTCTCTCCCAGGAATCTCCTCCGGAGGATCCGGTCCGGCTTCTTCAGGCAAAGTACGCTGAGGAGGAAATCAAAAAGGCTGTCTACTCTCTCAGGCAGGAACAGTTTCTCCGGGATACCGCCCCCCCGAAGCCGTCCCTCGTCAAGCGGAGGGGCATCAGGCACCTCGAACTGATGCTGACCCACGAATGCAACATGCGCTGCCGCTATTGCTACGGCGTGCAGGGCGACGGTGATTGGCAGGATGCGCCGTATCTGTACGGGGCGCACAGCAAGGGCATGTCCTTCGAGACGGCGCGGCTGGGTGTCGATTTTCTTTTCGCCGCCTCCGGGCCCCAGAAAAAGCTGAGCGTGATCTTCTTTGGCGGCGAACCCCTGCTTGAGCTCGACCTGATGGGCAGGATAGCCCGCTACGTCAGGCAGAGGGAAGGCGAAACCGGGAAAACGGCGCGCCTGTCCCTCTCCACCAACGGCCTGCTCCTTTCGGCAGAGGCGGTGGCCTTTTGCGAACGCAACAGGATCAGCTGCCAGGTCTCCATGGACGGCGAACGGGAGGCCCACAACCGCAACCGTGTCCTCCGGAACGGAAGCGGCTCCTACGATGCCATTCTTCCCGGAGTCAAGCGCCTCCTCGCCGCGCGCCCCGGCAACGTTTCCGTCCGCGCCACGATAACGCGCGCCAACCTGGACCTGCTCCACACGGTCCGCCACCTGCACGATCTCGGCTTCGGCTCCGTGCATGCCGAGCCGGCCATCGGCCCCCCCGACGGGCTGAATGTCACCGCGGACGAGGTGCCAATCCTGCAGGAGCAGCACGAGGAGGTGGCCCGATTCCTGGTGCGGAGCGCCCGCGAGAACAGGTATTTCAACTATACAAACCTGGTGAAATTCATCCGCCACACCAGCGAGGTCAAGGAAAGGCAGGCCCACTATTGCGGCGCGGCCAGGACCTATCTTGCCCTTGCCCAGGACGGTTCGTTCTATCCCTGCCACCGGTTCGTCGGCCTGGAGGAGTATCGCATGGGCGACCTCAGGCAGGGTTTTGACGACCGCCTGCAGCGGACCGTCCTGAATCTTACCGTGGACGCCCGGCCGGTCTGTAGGGAATGCTGGGCCAGGTATCTTTGCGGCGGCGGCTGCTGGCACCACGCGTTGACCACCCATGGAACGCTGACGACCCCCGACAGCGAGGTGAGCTGCCTGATCACCCGCCACCTGGTCGAATGCGCCATGGCCGTCAGCTCGGACCTGCAGGAGCTGGCCAAAACCAGGTTGAGCAGGATGTACGAGACATCCTCGGAACCGTATCTTGTGGCAGAGCACCACCAACAGTTGGAGGACTGACCAATGGAGCGACGCAAGTTCATTCAGTGGCTGTTGACCCTTTCCGGCGGCTATGTCGCGGTCAGCCTGGCCGAGACCGGCCTGCCCCTGCATCGGATCAACGCCACCTGTTTCTCCGGCCGGGCCCGGGCGGCGGGCTGTGATGAGGACACCTGCAGCAACAGCGATACAGGTCAGGCCTGCGAACAGAGGGATGTGTGCTACGATGACTCGTCCGGCACCTGCACCAACGACCAGTGTACTGCGGACTCGTCCGGCGACTGCACCAACGACAAGTGTAGTGCGGACCCATCGGGAACGTGTGCAACAGATCTATGCAGCTACGACTCAACCGGCGACTGCACCAGCGACGAGTGTGTTGCGGACTCGTCTGGACCGTGTGAAACCGATAGCTGTGTCGCGGACTCATCGGGCGACTGTACCGGCGATAGCTGTCTCCCGGACTCATCGGGAACGTGTGCAACAGATCTATGCACCTCGGACTCATCGGGCGACTGCACTGGCGACCAGTGTACTGCGGACTCGTCCGGCGACTGCACCAGCGACAAGTGCGAATGTGACAGCTCCGGCACCTGCTCTTATGACGAGTGTTCGGCTGATGAATCCGGCGACTGCATCAACGACAGGAATTTCCCGTGGAATCTTTTTCTCCCGGCAATCCTGGGACACTAGGACGAGCAGGCAGGCCCAGCTAGAGACCAGTCCCGGCATTGCCTCGGAACCGTATCTTGTGGCAGAGCACCACCAACAGTTGGAGGACTGACCAATGGAGCGACGCAAATTCATTCAGTGGCTGTTGACCCTTTCCGGCGGCTATGTCGCGGTCAGCCTGGCCGAGACCGGCCTGCCCCTGCACCGGATCAACGCCACCTGTTTCTCCGGCCGGGCCAGGGCGGCGGGCTGTGATGAGGACACCTGCGGCAGTTTCGACGCCAACGAGGGCTGCGAACAGAGGGATGTGTGCAACGAGGACTGGTCAGGTGCCTGCACTAACGACGAGTGCGAAGTTGACAAATCCGGCGCCTGCACCAACGACCAGTGCGGGGAAGACATATCGGGAACGTGTGCGGGCGACAGCTGTACTTCGGACAAGTCATATAACTGTATGGCCGACCAGTGCGAATCGGATACTTCGGGATATTGTAAAACCGACAGCTGTACCGGGGATTCCTCGGGGGCATGCTGGGGCGATGCGTGTTCATTGGACAAATCCGGGGCGTGCTCGAATGACCAATGTGGAAATGATATATCGGGTAGTTGTACTACCGACAGCTGTAGTGATGACTTTTCGCAATCGTGCGCAACCGATACCTGTACAGAGGACGGATCAGGGTCCTGTACCGGCGACAGCTGTACAGAGGACTCCTCTGGAGTGTGTAAAACAGATCAATGCATAGCGGACTCATCGGCCGGATGCATCAGCGACAAGTGCTTTACGGACAGTTCAGGCGCCTGCACCAATGATAGCTGTTCGGTCGACAGTTCCGGCGACTGCAATGAAGACAAGCCCTTCCCGTGGAACCTTTTTCTCCCTTCAATCATGGGAAAGTAGAAAACGCAGGGTGCTCCTGAATAAACGGATCTCGGCATTGTTCAGGCCGTGCGATGCAGGGAAAGGGGAAGCGGGATTTGCAAAGGGTTGAGCCGTGTCGCCCAGGGCAAGCTCGCGATGAGGGGAAGGGGGTCTCTGCCCGGATCGGCGAGTCCATTGCCGGTTTGCCGCGAAAGAGGTGCCAACGATGAACAAAGGTCCTTTCCTGTCTTCGCTCCTCCTGCCGCTCCTGTCCATCGGTGTTTCCTCGCATGCCGCGCCGGTGCAGAAGCCGGTGTTGGCCAGGCAGATCGAGGGAACCGGCACTTCCTGGTTCGCCTCGCCCATGGTCCACGACCTCGGCACCGGGGAGCGCAAGATCATCGGCGCCTTCTACGACCTCTTCGTCTGGGACAAGGAAGGCAACGAACTGGCCAGGGTCCCCTCATGTTCTTCCTGCCCCCATGAGGGGCGGATCTACGCCCCGGCCGTCTGCGACGACCTCGACGGCGACGGCGTGTATGAAATCGTGGTCGGCGGCGGCAACGGCAAGGTCGCGGCCTACGAATGGAAGAACAACAGCCTCTCCGTGAAGCCCGGCTGGCCGGCCTCAACCTGTTCCGCCGGCCAGTGCCCTGAGGTGCGGGGACTGGCGGCCGGGGACCTGGACAACGACGGCGCCGTCGAGATCGTCGCCACCACCACCCAGACCGAGCCGGCCGGGGCGCAGGTCTTCGTCTTCAGGCCGGACGGTGGCCTCTACCAGCCGCCCGGCCTCAGCTTCCAGGCCTGGCCGCGCTACAATACGGCAAGCGGCCCGGGCAACGACGCGGATGCCAACGGCCCGGGCAACCACGGCTACGGCTGCTACGGACTCAATGTCGGCATCGGCAATCTTGATGACGATCCCTTCAAGGAAATCGTCGTCACCTTTGACAACCACCAGATCAACGTCTTCGAGCATACCGGGGTGAGCATGCTCGCCTCCTCCTATTTCACGAACCGGTCGTCGGAATATCTCGGCAGCCGGCTCAACTGGGGGCAGTTCATCCGCTGGTTCGACGCCGCGGTGGAACGGGATCACTACCACCTGCATACCGGCGTCTGGCCCCATCCCTCCTCGCAGAAATGGCTGCAGTGGACCCAGTCCCCGCCGTCGGTGGCCGATATCGACCGCGACGGCAGAAACGAGGTGGTCGCCGTGGCGAACGTGGAAAAGGGCGTTCCCTACGACAGCAAGCACCATTCCCTCATGGTGCTGCAGGGCTCGTACGGCGACGGCGCGCAGAGCGCCTTGCGGCTGCCGGGCTGGGAGATCCTGCCCTCCTCCGGCTCTCCCCTGCCCAGGGGGGAGCGGACCTGGTATCCGCCAGCCAATCCGCCCGCGCCGACGATCGTCGATCTTGTCGGCGATCCGCGGCCGGAAATCCTCTATGGGGCCCATGACGGCTATATCTCCTGCACTTCGCCGGATGCCGTCAGGTTGTGGCGGCGGGACATCCGGCACGGCCGGCGGATCATGTACAGCTCGGAAATCGCAGCGGCCGACCTCAACCGGGACAACAGGCCGGAGCTGATTCTCGCCACCTACGGCGATCCTGAGGAGACCGCCCCGGGCCAGGCGCACGGCTACCTGATGGTTCTTGACGCGGACGGCACGGTGCTCTACGATCTGCAACTGCCCGAACAGGGAACCAATGGCAACGGCAAGGGGGCGCCGGCGGCGCCGACGGTCATGGATACGGACGGCAACGCCACCCTGGAAATCCTGGTCCAGACCTTCGGCGCGGGCATGTTCATCTATACGGTGCCCGGCTCCGCGGAAAACATGCTGCCCTGGCCGACCGCCAGGGGCAATTATCACCGCGACGGCAGGGCCTGGAACGCCGACAGCGGCGGGCGGCTGCCCTTTCTTTTCCTGCTGCTCGACGACTGAGCGCATGGGATCGCGGTCAGGAAGGGCAAAGGGTCCCCGGATTATTCGATGATCGAATTGAAGACCTGGGGATCGCCGCTGCCCAGATAGAAGATACCCGGATATCCCGCGGTTTCGAAGCCATCGCTGGGGTTGCGCGACAGGAGCGAATCCCTGATGATCAGGGTGCCGGAGCGGTCGTTGCTGACGAAAAAAACGGCCCCGCCGCCCTCATTGGCGTGGTTCTGCTCCATACGGGTCCCGCACAGCTCCAGGGTAAAGGTGTTGCCGTCATTATAGATCGCGCCGCCGCTGCCCCCGCCCGGGGTTCCAGGCCGGGCCGGATTGGCGCCGCTGCCGACGGCGCGGTTATGGGTGAACAGGGAGTTGAGCACCGTGTAGGAGACCCCGATGCTGCTCAATCCCCCGCCGTTGGCGCAGACATTTCCGAGGTCGTCCCGCCCGCCGAAGGTGCTGTGCACAACATAGACCGGCAGGTTTTCGTACTGGCTGAACACGCGGACGGACGCCCCGCCGACATCCGGCCCCGAATCGGCGCAGGCATTTCTGAAAAAGCGGCAATTGACGATCTTCACCCGCCCGCCCCTGACCCATACGGCGCCGCCGCCATCATATTCGACCTCGCCCTTGGAGTTGCCGTCGACAAAGGTCAGGTTCTGGACCGTGAGCTGCGGGTGGTCCTGGTTCTGGCAGTGGGAGGTGGTCCAGACCTGGTCCGGATCGCAGGTATTCATATAGAGTATCCGCCGGACCCCGTCTCCGCTCAAGGTTACCTTGCCGCCGCCGTCCAGGACGATTTTCGGCCCGGTGTCGTTGACCACCCTGGCGGTCTGCCGCATGCCAATGGTGACCGGATCAGGACCGCAGGCAAAGGTGATGATCCCGCCTTTGGCGACCGCGGCTACCACCGCTTCGCTGGTGCAGCTCTGCGGCGTCCCGTTGCCGATGACCTGATCGGGACGGGAGGTGTTCTCCGCTCCGGCCTCTGGGGGGACAGCGCATGCGCCATCCGGGTTCCCCGCCGGCGGATATTCATCGGCAAACATCGGCGGGCCACTGAGAATCGCCGGCAGGGCCAGGAGCAGCAGGCGGCCTTTTTCGGGGAGGACGGCGCCGTTTCCCGAAACCCGGCCCATGCAACTGGTTGCGGGCAAAAAGGCATCGAGTTGCGCGCCTGCGGCAACCTGCTCCCCGGCATGACTTTTTCCGGCGGCGAGCCAGAGCGATGCCACCGCAAGCAGACAAAGGGCTCTGTTCATTATTCTTGCATGAAAATGGGCATATCTGTGCCGGACATCCGGAAATAGGGATGCTGGCGGCCCTGAGTCAGCCGGGGCACCTTTTTCGCCACATAGCTGCTCAGCTCGGAAACGCTGATGCTCCGGTCGCCGTCCATGTCCGCCTTGCCCGTAAGTCCCTCCAGGAGAGAGTAGGTAAAGGCGCCATGTCCGGATTTCTCGTGTTCCAGCCGGAAGGCCTCTCCTTCCTCCGAATTCTCCCCCGGCTTGCTGGCCGTTAGGATATAGGTCCCCTCCGCGGAGCGGAGGGCCAGGGAGAGTTCCTCGCCGGCCTCGAGGCCGCGCATGGCGACATTCATCGCGCCTGCGTGGCAGGTGTCGAGCCAGAGCATGACCTTGGAGACATTGGCCGCCAGGCGCTTGTGGGCCTCGTCGAAGGTCGACCAGAGAAGGCCCCGGGTCATCAGGCTGTCGGGGGTGGCGTCATGGGTCATAAAATAGTAGGAACCGGTCTGCCGGTCCTTGACCCCGTGCCCCGCGATAAAGATCAGGACCAGGTCGTTATAGGAGGCCATGCCGAGAAATTTGCTCATGGCGTCGAGGATGTTTTCGCGGGTGCCATTCTCGTTCAGCAGCAGCTTGCCATTGACCTCGGAGAAGAGCTTGCCTTCCTGCTCCATGAGCGCATGCACGATCGACCGGGCATCATTGTCCGCATATTTCAGATTGAGGCTGCTGTCCTGATACGCTGAAACGCCGATGGCCAGGACCCAGAGGCTGGGTTTTATCCCGGGCGGCGCCTTCATCGCCGGCGACGGAGGGGTTGCGACCGGCGACGGAGGGACTGCAACCGGCGACGGAGGGGCTGCGACCGCCGGCTCCGGCTGGGAGGGCGGCGCAGCTTCCGGCCGGGGCGCGAAGAAGGCGAGACGGCCGGGCGACTCCGCGCCGCTGAAATCGTTGAGCATGGCGGTGCGGATATCGGCGAGCTGTTGAGAGAGCTCCTTGCGCAGATGCAGGTTGTTCGAGAAAAAGGAGGTGCCCAGGTCGGCTTCCCGCCTGTAGGCCAGCACCTCCTTGCCGGACCGGGGATCGATGACCTTGACGGCCACGGTGAACAGGTAGTGCTCCTCCTTTTTTGTCTCGGCGCTGGCGATCCTGACCAGCAGGTCATGCGGCTCCTGGGGCGACCGGGTGGCGCCGGCAAAGATATTCGAGCGGCGCATGTCCTCGAACAGGGCATCGCTCACCGCGGCACGGTAATTGACGATATTCTGCTCGGTGTTCATCCAGTTTCGCCACGTCTGGGCCAGTTCCGGGGAGAGCTGATGCTCGGTTTCAATCAGGGCCCCGGCATCGATGCTCCCGGGAGCGGGAACGGCGTCCGGGGTCCACTGGTACACGAACTGAGGGACATTTGACCCGGCGCACCCGGTGAGAAGAGCAAGGACCAGGACCGCAAGAAAATTTCGGGAGGAAACAGGAAAGAACCGTGCCTTGCTATTCAGTGCGGTCATGCTTGCTTTTGGTTGTTGAGAATTTGTTAATTCCACATCACCGTCCACAGTTGTCAAAATCGCTCAAAGCGGGGTTCCTGCAGCGGCCGGCCATGCAGCACATTGAAATCACAGTGGTGGTTGGTCAGCGTGTTCCCTTGATGAGGGTTGTCAGTGTTCACGGTGCCAGATCATTTCGTTGTCCCTGTACACTTCCTTGATCCGGTGCAGCGGGATGGAGTGGATCACCCCGTCCAGGGTCAGGACCTGGATGGCATCACGCCTTCCCGCAGGAAAAATGATCTCGGAAAAAGAGACCCTGACGATTTCCTCCAGAATCCGGTCATAATAGCCGAGCTTAAAGTCGCCCCGCCCGAACTCACGGTCCCATTGAATGCGGTTGAGCAGGTTGTCAATGGTGATCATTGGGCGCTACGCCAGCTTGTTCCGTTCCCGGTCCGGTCCTCTGCCGGCGATCCTGGCCAGCAGGGAAAGCTCCTCGGCGAGCAGCTCGATCATGTCGTCCAGGGCAAGAATCCCCTCCAGGCCGCCTGCCTCGTTCACCACCGGGATGCGCCGCACCCCCCGGTCGCACATCAGCAGCAGGGACTCCCAGATCCCCTCGTCCTCCCGGACGGAGAGCAGGTCGTAGCTCATGACGTCCCCGACGGTGACGGAAGCCAGGTCCACCTCCTGGGCGATGAGTTCCACCACGATGTCCCGGTCGGTGAGGATCCCTACCGGCACCGCCTGTTCGCCGCGCCGCTCCACCACGATGACATCGCCGACGTGATAGGTGCGCATCAGCTGCGCAACTTCCAGAATGCTCGTGCCTTTTTCGGTGATGACCACCTCCCGGGTGCAGAACTCGCCAGTCGACATAGGGACCCTCCTTTTTTTTGATAACCGGCCTGATCCAAATTTATTATAATATCTCCTGCCGGAAAAAGACAAGGCGGGCCGGCATCAATTCGGCCCTCGGTCTTTACTTTGCCCCGGCGGCGTGGTAGATGCTGGCTGAACAACCGGCGGCGGCTGGTCGCACGGCGGCCGTGGGTCGGAACCGCAGGGAATGAAACTGGCAACAGGGACAAGGGAACAGGTATGAGCAGCGAGCCAAACAAAGTCATCTACTCAATGATCAGGGTCAGCAAGTTCTACAACAAGAAGCCGATCCTCAAGGACATCAGTCTCTCCTATTTCTACGGGGCCAAGATCGGGGTCCTGGGCCTGAACGGTTCGGGCAAGTCGTCGCTGCTCCGCATCCTCGCCGGCGTGGATACGGAATTCAACGGCAAGACTGCCATCTCCCCTGGCCTCACTGTAGGCTTCCTGGAGCAGGAACCTGATCTGCCCACGGACAAGACGGTCCGGCAAATCGTGGAGCAGGGGGTGCAGCCGACCGTCGACCTGCTGGCGGAGTTCAACGCGATAAACGCCAAGTTTGCCGAGCCGTTGTCCGACGAGGAGATGAACGAGCTGCTCGATCGCCAGGGCAAGGTGCAGGAGAAGCTCGACGTCCTGGACGCCTGGGACCTTGACAGCCGGCTGGAGATGGCCATGGACGCCCTGCGCTGCCCGCCCGGCGATACCCAGGTCAAGGTTCTTTCCGGCGGCGAGAAGCGGCGGGTGGCCCTGTGCCGGCTTCTGCTGCAGAAGCCGGATATCCTGCTCCTGGACGAGCCGACCAACCACCTGGACGCCGAGTCGGTGGCCTGGCTGGAGGATCACCTGCAGCGCTACGCGGGCACGGTGATCGCCGTCACTCATGACCGCTATTTCCTGGACAACGT